>NZ_CP054918.1:2956698-3573931 GCF_013364195.1 Streptomyces sp. NA04227
ACGCGGACATCAGCGGGGCGGGCGTGATCGCGGCGAGCGAGGCGATCTGCAGCAGGTAGCCGCGGCTCTCGGTGAGCGCGGGCAGGAAGGCGCGGCCGGTGACGGCGGAGCCGATCAGGTTGACCTCGATCACCCGGCGCCAGGACTCGGGGTCCGAGCTGACGAAGGTGCCGCCGCTGGCCACACCGGCGTTGGCCACCACGATGTCGACCCGGCCGAAGCGCTCCTTGACCTGCTCGGCCACCCGCGCCATCTGTACGTGGTCGGTGACGTCCGCGTACCAGTGGTCGGCGTCGGTGTGGAGCCGTCCGGCGACCCGCTTCAGCTCCTCCTCCTCCAGGCCGACCAGCGCGATCTTGGCGCCGCGGGCGGAGAGCTTGCGGGCGAGCAGCTCGCCGACACCGCGGGCGGCTCCGGTGACGACGGCGACCTGTCCGTCCAGACTTCTGCGGCTCATGCGGCGGCCTCCTTGGAAGGCAGGTACTCGGTGGTGATGTCACGGATACGGTCGTTGACGGCCTCGGGCGCCTCCACGGGCGACATGTGGCCGACGCCGGTGAGTTCGAGGAGACCGACGCAGTTGGGCAGGGTGGCCACCAGGCCCCGGGCGTTGACCATCGGGGTGAGCCGGTCCGCGTGACCGGCGATCACGGCGGTGGGCACGTTCATGGCCCGTACGTTCGCGGTGAGATCCAGGGTACTCATCATGGCGCCCCAGGCGTGGCGGGCCTTGGTCGGGCAGGCGTGCACGATCCGGGCGCAGGTGTCGATCCGCTCGCGGGACGTTCCCGGGCCCATGGTGGCGTACCGCAGGGCGGCCTTGGTCACCGGTGTGACCGGGCCGAGCGGCAGCCGCGAGGTGAGAATCTGCCTGGTCAGGAAGGTGTGTACGCGGCCCTTGGGCATGACGATCACGGTCGAGTTCCGCGGCAGATCGGTGAAGCCGGTGCTGGCGAGCACCACCGCCGCGGCGTGCTCGCGCACGGCGGGCCGCCGGCTGGCCGCCATGATCGTCATGCCGCCCATGGAGTGTCCGACGAGCACGGCCCGCTCGCCCGGCGCGAGGGTCGTCCGCAGGACGGCTTCCAGGTCGTCGGCGAGGGTGTCGGGGGTGTAGCCGCCGGGCACGTGCGGGCTGCCGCCGTGACCGCGCTGGTCGTAGGCGATCACCCGGTGGTCGCGGGCGAGGTCGCGGATCTGCTCGTTCCAGAAGGCGATGGAACAGGTCCAGCCGTGGACGAGGACCACGGTGGGCGCGCCCTCGGGGCCGAAGACCTCGGCGTGGAGCGTCGCGCCGTCGGCCGACAGGGCCGTCACCCGGCGCACCGGCTCGGGCACCCGCGGTCCAACGGTGCGCTGCGCGTCGCGGCTCATGCGGCGGCCTCCTGCTTCTTCGTCGTACGGGAACGCTTGCCTCGCGCCGACCCGCCCTTGCCGCCCTCGACCGCTGCGGGCTTCGCGGACGGGCGGATCACGGCGTACTCGGCGAGGTCCACCCGCCGGGTGGCGTTGCGGAACTCGGTGGTGGTGCCCGGCCAGATGGTGGTGTTGCGGCCGGAGGCGTCCAGGTACCAGCTGACGCAGCCGCCGGTGTTCCAGACGGTGCGCTCCATGCGCCGCTGCACGGACGCGTTCCACGCCTCGACGGCCTGCGGGCGGGCGTCGAAGGCGGCCCGGCCGCCGAGGACGTCGAGCTGGCGCAGATAGTCGGCCATGTAGTTCAGCTGGGACTCGATCATGAGGATCATCGAGGAGTTCCCGAGGCCGGTGTTCGGGCCGATGATCGTCATCCAGTTGGGGAACCCGGTGGCGGTCGCGCCGCGCAGCGAGGCCTGGCCGTGCTCGGCCCAGTTCTCCGTCAGGGTGCGGCCGTCGGCGCCCACCACCCGGTCGGCGATCGGCATGTCGGTGACGTGGAAGCCGGTACCGAAGATGATCGCGTCGACCTCGGCCTCGCTGCCGTCCGCGCCGACCAGCGTGGAGCCGCGCACCTCGCTCAGACCGGAGTCGACCACGTCGACGTTCGGGCTGGCCAGGGCCGGATAGTAGGTGTTGGACAGCAGGATGCGCTTGCAGCCGATGCGGTAGTCCGGGGTGAGCTTGCGGCGCAGTACCGGGTCCTTCACGGCGCGGCCGATGTTCGCCTTGGCGAGGTTCTCGATCAGGCCGAGTTCGTTCGGGCGCTTGGTGAACGCCTGCACCTGGAGCTCGCGGATGCCCCACAGGACGCCGCGGCGCAGCTTGGTGCTCGCGGGCAACTGGCGGTGCAGCCAGCGCTCGACGCCGGTGATCCTGCGGTCCATCCGCGGCATCACCCAGGCCGGGGTGCGCTGGAAGAGGGTCAGCTGGGCGACGTCCGGCTGGATCGCGGGCACGATCTGGATCGCCGAGGCTCCGGTGCCGATCATGGCCACGCGCTTGTTGCGCAGCTCGAAGTCGTGGTCCCACTGCGCGGAGTGGAAGACCTTGCCGGGGAAGGTGTCCAGGCCGGGGACATCCGGGATCTTGGGGTCGGAGAGCGGTCCGGTGGCCGAGACGACCACGTCCGCGGTGAGCGTGCCGCTGGAGGTCTCCAGCTCCCACCACAGGTTCTCGTTGTCCCAACGGGCCAGCTTCAGCTCGGTGTTGAGACGGATGTGGGGGCGCAGCCGGAAGACGTCGGCCACGTACTCCAGGTACTCCCAGATGTGCTCCTGGCCGGAGAAGGTGCGCGGCCAGTCCGGGTTCGGCGCGAAGGAGAAGGAGTACAGGTGCGAGGGCACGTCGCAGGCGCAGCCCGGGTAGCTGTTGTCGCGCCAGGTGCCGCCGACCGCGCCCGCGCGCTCCAGGACCACGAAGTCCGTGATGCCCTCGCGCCGCAGCCGCACCGCGGCACCGAGCCCGCCGAAGCCGGAACCGATCACTGCCACCCGTACGTGCTCACGCTGATGCTCGCTCATCGGCTCCTCCTCGCCGCCCCACAAAGCTGCCAGTAACCGCTGGCACAATCGGAGCGTAAGGCAGAAGTTAACTGATGGGTAGGGGTCCGGCTGATAAAAGTTACCGCCGGTACGACGACTGCGGTTCCCACCGGAATCCGGGGTCGTCCGGCACGGGCGCGGGCTTCACAAGGGCTCACTTAGGCTGCGGGGATGGCGATGGAAGAGCGGCAGTACCGGATGGAAGAGCTGGCCGAGGAGGCGGGGATCACCGTCCGCACCCTGCGCTTCTACCGCGAGCGCAGGCTGATTCCGCCCCCGCGCCGCGAGGGCCGCATCGCCTGGTACGACGAGCGGCACCTGCTGCGCCTGCGCACCATCGCGGCCCTGCTCGAACGCGGCCACACGCTCAGCGGCATCGCCGACCTCGCCGCCGCCTTCGACGCCGGCCGCGACGTGGGCGACCTGCTCGGCCTCGGCGCCCCCACCGAGGAGACACCGGTCCGCCTCACCCCCGAGGAACTCGCCACGTACTTCGAGGGCGAGATCAGCCCGGAGAACCTCACCGCCGCCATGGACCTCGGCTACGTGGCCACCTCGGGCACCGAGTTCGTCCACGTGAGCCGCCGCCTGCTCGACCTCTCCTCGGAGCTCGTCCGTACCGGCATCCCGCTGGCCGACATCCTGGCCACCGCCCGCGCCGTACGCGTCCACGCCGACGCCCTGGTCGCCCTCTTCGCCGACCTCGGCCTGGCCCACACCTCCCTGGAGGAGGTCCAGCGCCTGCGCCCGGTGGCGAAGTCCGTCGTCGAGGCGGAACTCTCCATGGCGATGGACCGCCGCTTCGCCGAGGAACAGCTCAAGCGGCGGGAGGCCGACGGCGGGCGGGCGGAACCCGAGCAGCGGGTGGAGCCGGAGAGGCCCGTGAAGGCGGGCGGCAGGCGGGAAAAGCCGGGCGGGCGGGAGAAGGCGGCCAGCCTGGAGAAGCCGGTGAAGCGGACACGACGGAGCAAGTAGCGGGCCGAGCCCCGGGGCCCGCGCCCGGCACCCCGGCCCTGGCACCCCGGCCCTGGCACCTCGCCCCCGGCACTCCGGCCCCGGCACTCAGCTCCCGTACGTAACCGTCACCGGCGCGTGGTCGGACCACCGCTCGGCGTGCGTGGCGGCGCGCTCCACCCGCCCCTTGAGGGCGCGGGCGGCGAGGCCCTCGGTGGCCACGTGGTAGTCGATGCGCCAGCCGGTGTCCCGGTCGAAGGCCTGGCCGCGGTAGGACCACCAGCTGTAGGGACCGTCGACGTCGGGGTGCAGCCGCCGCATCACGTCCACGTAGCCCCCCTCGCCGAAGACGCCGTCGAGCCACTCCCGCTCCTCGGGCAGGAAGCCGGAGTTCTTGCGGTTGGCCCGCCAGTTCTTCAGGTCCGCCTCGCGGTGCGCGATGTTCCAGTCGCCGCAGACCAGGACCTCACGGCCGTCGGCGGCGGCACGTACCCGCAGCGCGTCGAGATGGGCGCGGAACTCGGCCATGAACCGGACCTTCTCGTCCTGGCGCGGGGTGTCCACCTCCCCGGAGGGCAGGTAGAGACTGGCCACCGTCACGCCCGGCAGGTCCGCCTCCACGTACCGCCCGCTGGTGTCGAACTCCTCGGACCCGAACCCGATCCGCACCCGGTCCGGCTCCCGGCGGGTGTACAGCGAGACCCCCGCACGCCCCTTCGCGGCGGCCGGGGCGTGCACCACGAACCAGCCCTCGGGAGCGCCTGCCTCCGGCGGCAGCTGCCCCGGCTCGGCGCGCACCTCCTGGAGGCACACCACGTCCGACTCGGTCGCGGCGAGCCACTCGACGAAGCCCTTCTTGGCGGCGGCCCGCAGCCCGTTCACATTCACAGAGGTCACTGTCAGCACGACGGGAACCCTAACGCCCGCCCCTGTCGTCGCCCCGGCGTACTGTGTCCCCGCCCCCGGGCACCCGAAATATCACCCCGTAGATCCGTAGATCACTCACCCCGGCTTCGCCGCTGCATAGAAGTACGATACTCCGCATGGATATACGTCTGGACATACGTCAGGTCGCCTTCGACCACCCCGACGCCGTCAAGCTCAACGACCGCGTCCAGCTCGAGTACCAGGAGCGCTACGAGGACGAGGGCGACGTCACGCCCCTGGACCCCGGGATGTTCGCGCCGCCGCTCGGGCTCTACCTCGTCGCCTACGAGGACGGCACCCCGCTGGCCACCGGCGGCTGGCGCTCCCAGGACGAGAACGACCTCGGCTACGCGGACGGCGACGCCGAGATCAAGCGCATGTACGTGGTGCCCGAGGCACGCGGCCGCGGCCTGTCCCGGCTGCTGCTCGCCGCCCTGGAGGAGGACGCCCGCTCCCGGGGCCGCGTCCGGATGGTCCTGGAGACCGGCACCCTGCAGCCCGAGGCGATCGGCCTGTACGTCTCCTGCGGCTACGAGCCCTGCGCCAAGTTCGGCCACTACCGCTTCCACGAACTCAGCCTCTGCTACGCCAAGTCCCTTACCGCAAGCGGGACATGAGCCCGGCGGGCCCGGGTACCGAGCGCGGCCCGCGAGGCGAAGGCGGCACAGCCCATAGGGTGACGGCATGACGAACCCGGACAGCCGCGAGGGCCACGACGGCCGCGGCACCCCAGCCACCGTCACCCCCGCCGCACCCCGGATCCTCTACGGCTGCATGGGGCTCGGCGGCGCCTGGGACCGGACCCCGTACGGCCCGGCCGAGATCGACGAGGCCGAGGCCGCCGTACAGGCGGCCCTGGACAGCGGCATCACCGCCTTCGACCTCGCCGACATCTACCGGCACGGAAAGTCCGAGGCGGTCTTCGGCGAGGTGCTCGCCCGTACGCCCGGACTGCGGGAGCGCATCCTCCTGCAGACCAAGTGCGGGATCCGTCTGGCCGAGGGCGAGCGGCCCGGCCACTACGACCTGCGGGGCGCGAGCGTGCTGCGCCGCACCGAGGAGAGCCTGGCCCGGCTGCGCACCGACCACCTCGACGCCCTGCTCCTGCACCGCCCCGACCCCCTGGCCGACCCCGCCGACCTCGGCGCGGCGCTGACCTCCCTGCACCGGCAGGGCCTGGTCCGGCGGTTCGGCGTCTCCAACATGAACGGCGCCCAGATCGCCCTCCTGCGGGAACACACCGAAGTCCCGCTGGTGGCCAACCAGTTGGAGATGAGCCTGGCCCGCCGGGACTGGGTGGAGTCCGGAGTCCTCGTCAACACCACCGCTGCCACCGGCAACGGCTTCCCCGCCGGAACCCTGGAGTACTGCCGCACCCACCACATCGCCCTCCAGGCCTGGGGCCCGCTCGCCCAGGGCCGCTACACCGGCCGCCAGGAAACCTCCGAGGAACAGGCCACGGCACGACTGCTGCTCCGCCTCGCCGAGCAGTACGACACCACCCCCGAGACCGTCCTCCTGTGGTGGCTCCAACGCCACCCCGCCCACATCGCCCCGGTCATCGGCACCGCCAACCCCACCCGCATCCACGCCTGCCGCGACGCCGCCCTGCGCACCCCGCCGCTCACCCACGAGGAGTGGTACGAACTGTGGATCACCGCACGCGGGGAGCCACTGCCCTGAGCCGAAACCTTGCCCCCACCCCCTCGATCCGCTAAGGCGACCATGACCGCGAACCGCGAACCGCGAACCGCGAACCGCGAACCGCGAACCGCGAACCGCGAACCGCGAACCGCGAACCGCGAACCGCGAACCGCGAACCCGGGGTGGGGTGTTGGCGGTTGGCGAGGCGCGGCGTCGGCGGTGTGCGGCGGCGCTGCGGCGGGTGCGGCCGATGACCTCCGTGAGGTACCAGGCGACCGTCGCTGGGTAAACGTCCGGGGCGGCCGTGAGCGGTAGTGGCCCCGGTCCGTTTCTCCGCGTGCCGGTGGGGGCCGACGCCCCTCGCTGGAGCACCTTCCCCGTCGAACGGACGCTGGTCGTCGCCGCCCGGACGGTGACCTCGACCGTACGGGCCCTGGAAACGCTGCCCCCTCTGCTGCGCGACGACCCCCGGATCGGGGTCGTGTACGCCTACGACCCGGGCTCCGCGTTCAACGACGGCGTCCTTGAGCTGCTCCACACCGCCGGTTGCCGGGTCATGCCGTGGCCTCAACTGGCCCAGGACCAGCCCGACTTGATCATCTCCGCCAGCGAGAACATCGACGTGCCGGAGGGCGACTGCCCAGTCCTGATACTGCCGCACGGCATCGGCTTCCAGAAGCTGGTGCCCGACTCCCGGACCCCGGGCACCCGGCTCTCCGGCGTCGTGCCCGAGCCGCTCATGGCCTCCGGCCGTGCCTGGCTCGCCGTGTCGCATCCGGACCAGGAGGCCCAACTCGTGGCCGCGCACCCTCGGGCGGCCGGGCACACCCTCATGATCGGCGACCCCTGCTTCGACGAGCTCTCGGCGGGCCTGCCGTACGCCGCCTCGTACCGGCGGGCGCTCGGGGTGGGCGAGGGACGGCGGCTGATCGTCCTCAGCTCCACCTGGGGCCGCACCTCCCTGCTCGGCCGGGACCCCGCACTGCCACGCCGCCTGCTCGCCGCCCTGCCCTACGACGCGTACCAACTGGCCCTCATCAGCCACCCCAACGTCTGGTCGGCCCACGGCGGACTGCACCTGAGTACGGTGCTCGCCTCCGCCCTGGACGCGGGCCTGATGCTGATACCGCCCGTCCACGAGTGGCGTGCCGCACTCCTCGGCGCCGACGCGGTGGTGGGCGACCACGGGTCGGTGACGCTGTACGCGGCGGCGCTGGGAAAGCCGGTACTGCTCGCGGCGTTCGGCGACGACTCGGTGGACGGGACAGCCGCGACCGAACTCGCCAAGCACGCACAGCGTTTGCCGCCCGGACAGGACCCACGGCCCCTGCTGACCGCCCTGTTCGACCGGCCGGGCCCGGGACCCGAGTCCGCCGTCGCCGAACTGGCCTTCGCGGAAAGGGGAGTTGTGCTTGCCCGGCTCCGTACGGCCGTGTACCGGCTGCTGAACCTCCCGGAACCGGTCCGCCCCGCGCCCTCGTCCAGGAGGCCACCCCGGACAAGCTCCCCCGCCGCCCCCGTCACCTCCTGGCAGGTACGCACGACCGTCGACCCCGACGGCGAGCAGGTGACCGTGGACCGTCGGCCGTACGCCGCCCTGGACGGGTCCGGGGCCGGGGCGGGGGCCGGAGCGGGGGCCGGAGCGGGGGCCGGGACACGGGAAGAGAACGACGGCGAGTACGTCCACTTGGCCTGCGACGAGGAGGAGCACGACCCGCGATTCCGGGACAGCGCCTCGGTGCTGGTGGCGCACCGTGCGGCCACGCGTACGGCGACTGCACTGCGCTGGATACGGGAAGAGCGGACCGCCCACCCGAGCCGCCTGCTTGTCGGTGTCGGGGTGGAGGGTGGGCGGTGTGGTCCGTACGACGGTGCCGCCCAGGACTGGGTCGACGGTCCGGGTTCCTCAGGGATGCGAGGTCCCGAGGAGAGTGCGCGACGGTTTCTGTTCGGGCTGCGCGGCGGGCGGGTGGTGGAGGCCACGGTGACCGGCGACGGCATGGACCCGGGACTGCCCGCTGCCGTCGTCTACGCCTGCCTGCGTGCTCAACTCCCGCTGCACGACGCTGTCTTCACCCTCCGCGTGGGCGAACTCGGCGCGGAAGACGTGCGGTTGAGAGTGCTCCCGGGCGCCACCTGGTCCGGCCCTCCGGAAGGTCAGGAGAGCTAAAGAGTGCCTCCTCGACCCTTCCAACGGCTGATCGGACATGCCTGTCCTGTTGGTGATCACGATGGGCGATGGACGGCTCCACCTCGCCGCCATCCCCATGTGGAGCCGGGACTGAGAAGCGTGGGTACCAGATCACGCACGGGAAGCTTGTGAGCAGCGTGGGGCAGTGCCCTAAATGGGTACTTTCAGTGAAAGAATCACCATAATTCGTGACTCTGCGTATACGGTCTCGGTGAAATCGTCACCCCCACCCTGGAGATGTCGTGGCCCGCTTCCGTACCCGTCTCGCCCTGCTCGGCTCGGCCGCAGCCCTCACCGCCGTCCAGTTCTCCGGCGCCCAGCCCGCCGCTGCCGCGGATTACCAATGGGTCGCCCTGGGCGACTCCTACACCGCCGGAGTCACCCGCGCCGCAGGCGACATCTTCGAAATCCCGCGCGACGGCTGTGAGCGCACCGACCGGTCCTATCCCCAGGTCATCGACCGCGACCTCGGCGGCCTCTTCGACCTGACCAACGTCAGCTGCGGCGCCGCCACCGTCGAGAACATCACCGACGCCCCCCAGAACCCGAGCGGCCGTAACCTGCCGCCCCTCTCCGAGGACCCGGACTACCCCTTCCCCGCGGTTCCCTCACAGTCCGAGGCGGTGGGGCCCGACACGGACGTCATCACCGTCGGCACGGGCGGAAACACCCTCGGCTTCGCCGACATCCTCCTCAAGTGCACGGAACTGGGCGGCGAGAGCGGCGGCAAGGGAACCCCGTGCAAGGACGCCCTGGGCTCCGATATCCAGACCCGGCTGGACAAGGTGAGCAAGGAGTACGACCGCATGCTCGCCGCGCTCCACGAGCGCGCGCCGAAGGCGAAGATCCTGGCCGTCGGCTACCCCACGATCGTCCCCGAGGACACCGCCAAGTGTTCCTACGGCGACCTGACGCAGTTCGGCACGATCGCCCAGGGCGACCTGGCCTGGCTGCGCACCGACGTCCTGGAGCCCCTCAACAAGGCCATCGAGAAGTCGGCCGGCACGCAGGAGACCGCCGGCTTCGTCGACCTCAGCACCTCCTCCCGGAACCACAGCGTCTGCGACGACGCCAAGTGGGTCGAAGGCTTCGTCACCCTCCCCGACCAGCTGTCCTTCGTCCACCCCAACGCCCTCGGCCACCGCAACACCGCCGACCAGGTCGAAGAGGCGATGCTGAACCTCATCGCCTCGAGCTGACGCCCACCGCGCCCGCGGGACGATCCCGCAGCGGACCGGCCTCCGGCACCAGCCGGAGGCCGGTCGTACGTTCCGGGCCCACCTGAAACCCGGCCTGTCACTTCAGGGAGACGGGCCCTGGCCGGCGTGTCCCTCAGCGGTCTCCCGAGACCGCCCCACCCGACGCCAGGCGTGCCTCGATGACCTCCGCCTGTGGACTGCCGCCCGCCCGGTAGATCTCCAGGGCCCGCAGCAGGTGCGCGCGAGCGCGCTCGCCCGGCCCGCCCCGCGGCCCTCCGGGTTCGGCAAGTTCGGCGAGGTCGGCAAGTTCGGCGAGGTCGGCGAGGTCGGCAAGCCGTACGCGGATGTCCGCCTCGTAGTGGTCCGCGCCGACCGCCCGGAGTTCCCGGGCCGCCTCGGTCAGCGTGCTGGTCGCCGTGGCGGTGTCGCCGAGGTGCTGGTGCACGGCGCCGAGCGCGGCCTGTGCACGGGCCGCCATGCGGCGGTCGTCCATGGCCAGCAGGTCGCGATGGGCCTCGGTGAGGGTGGCGAGGGCCTCGGTGTGCTCGCCCGCCGCGTCCTGGGCGCAGCCGAGGAAGTAGGTGGCGAGGGCTACGCCACGCAACTCGCCCGCACGGGCGTTGAGTTCGGCCGAGCGCCGGTACGCCTCCTTCGCGCGGGCGGGGTCGACGCGGTCCCAGTGTCGTCCGGAGAATTCCTGTACCGAGGCGGCGAGCACCAAGTGCCCGGCCTGCTCGGCCAGTTCTTCGGCCCTGTCGAGTTCCGTACGCGCCCTTTCGTACTGGGCGAGGTCCATCAGGGGCCGGGACAGCAGGCTGCGCAGGCGGGCTTCGGCGGCGCTCGCCGCGCAGACCGAGGCCGCCGCGATGCCCAGTTCGAGGGACTCCTTCCAGTCCGCCAGATAGCGGCGGTTGAGGAAGAGGACGGTGAACGCCTCGGCCGTCTGCCAGACCTCCGTGTGCAGGCCCTCCCGTGCGGCATCCCTCAACAGGGCCAGGATGTTGGGGCGTTCGGCGTCCAGCCAGTCGAGCGGCTCCGGGCCGCCGTCGGCGGCGAAGGGGTCCACGACCTCAGCCAGGAGCGGGTCCAACTCGGCGATACGCAACCGGTCGCGGCGCATCGCGCGGTCGGCGAGCGCGGTGAGGATCAGGTAGTGCCGGGCCACTCGGGCGATCACGGTGTGCCGGTGGGTGGCCGGTTCGTCGGCATTGGCACGCGTACGGGCGTGCAGCCGCACCAGGCTGTGGAACCGGAGGCGCCCGTCCGGGAGTTCGTCGAGGAGACTGGCCTCCACGAGGTCGTCGAGCAGCGGCTCGACGGTCGACGGATCGGTGCCTGCCGCAGCGGCGGCGGTGGCACTGTCGAAGGAGAGGCCGGGAATCCGGCCCAGGGTGCGGTACAGCTCGGCCACCTCGGGCGGCAGGCCGCGATACGCCAGTTCCAGTGCCGCGTCCACCGAATGCCTCCCGCGCAGATTCATCCCGCTCAACCGCTGTGTCTCGTCCGCGAGTTCGTCGGCGAGGCGGCTCATGGTCAGACGCCCTCGGCGCGTACGCAGCCGCGCCCCGACGACCTGGAGCGCTTTCGGCAGCCCGTCGCAGAGTGCGACGAGCCGCCGGGCGGCCTCGGGCTCCGCCGCGACAGCTTCCGGGGAGCACCGGTCCGCCAGCATCACCAGCGCGCTGGCCGGGTCGAGAGGGCCCAGGGGAAGTAACAGGGCGCCGTCGAGTTCCAGCTCGCCCAGCCTCGATGTGCTGGTCGCCAGGACCGCGCTGCCCGGACCCTTCGGAATCAGGCCGGTGACCTGGGCGGGCTCGTCGACGTCGTCGAGTACGACAAGGAGGCGCTTGCCCGCGGTGCGCGAGCGGAACAGCTTGGCGCGTTCGGCGAGACTCGCGGGCAGGAAGGACTCCTGGACCTGCAAGGCACGCAGCGCGCTGCCGAGCGCCGACGACACGTCCCCGCCCACCTCGTCGCGCTGCTCGGCGTAGTCGATGAAGATCTGCCCGTCCGGGAAGCGTTCGCGCAGGCTCTCCGCGCAGCGCACCGCGAGGGTGGTCTTGCCCAGTCCCGGCAGCCCGGTGAGCACGGTGGTCCGGACGGGCCGGTCGTGTGCGCCGCCCTCACCGGTCAACACCGCGGTGAGTGCGCCGAGTTCGCCCTCGCGGTCGATCGGGGTCACGGTCAGCGGGGGCACCTGGTCCGGCGGGACGTACGACTCCTGCGGGAGGTGCTGCACGTAGTGGTGGACACCGCCGTGGACGTTCTGGGCCTGCACACTCGGCCCGTACACAGTCCCGGACATGTGGTTCCGCACGACCTCGGGGCGGGGCCCTCCGTCGGCGGACTCGGGCTCCGGGACTCCGTTCCGGTGCGTCACCCCAGGTCCTCCGGGGCCCGGCCCGGGCCGGTGGGGCCAGAGGGGGCCGCGCCACCGTGCTGGTGGATCCCACCCGAGACGTTCTGCGCCATCACTACCGGAGCGTGGTAAGTGCCCCCGCTGACGGTGTTGTTCACGACGACGGACGGACGAGGCGGCTGCGCCTGGTCCAACTCCCGCAAAATCGCCCGGAGTTCCTCGGCAGCGGCGGGATCGGCCAGGAGCGCGCGCCGCATCCGGGTCCGCCAGCCCGCCTCCACGTCGGCCGCCGCCTGCTCGTCACCCGACGCGTGAGCAGCGGTCAACTCCTCCTGGTCGAGCTGGACTTCGCCCTCCAGGGCCTCCTGCTCCCGCTCGTCGCCGCCCCGGTTCAGAAAGCGCACCAGCCGCCCGCGTACCTGTGTCCAGGTCTCCGTCACCATGACGGACACGACACTCGTCGCCGCGGACGCCGCCAGCGCTGCCAGTTCGGCTTCCATGACCTGTCTCCCCCTTGCCCTGCCCGACGGACTCACGACCACGAGACCACGGTAGAGAAGTCAGGAACGCGAGGGTAGTCGCACCGCCACGCAGAGGGATCGATCCCGTCCATGTACGGCCGCTGCCTCGCAGCTCGGCCCGCCGCACTTCCGGCTCCCCTTCGCCAGGACCAAGTCCCCTTGGGGCAGCCGCAGTTACGACTCCGGAAGGACGTCCCGCCGACGCGTACCGAAGGCCGTCTCCCCCGGGTGCCGAGCGGTCGCGGTTGGCAGAGAATGGTGGTAGGGGCGGTTTGTCCGACCACGAACCGTCGCACCCGAACCAGCCGCGCGGCACGCGGCCGCGCCGTCGCTGTCACGGCGCCGAACCCTGCCGACGCGGCGCGAAGGAGGGTGAGCGCGTCATGCGCGAGATCACACTTGAGGAACAGGACCAGCTGCTCAAACAGATGCGTCGGCACAGAAAGCGCCTGATGGCGTACCCGAATGTGCGCGATGTCGACGTCGGTTTCGCGTTCAAGGAGAAGCGCCCTTCCGGCCACCTCGCGATCCGGGTGCACGTCTACCGCAAGCTGGCGGACTCCGAACTCACCCGCGCGGAACGGCTGCCCGAGGAGCTCGACGGAGTTCCGGTCGATGTCATCGAGAGCGACCCCGAACTCTTCGCGGATTTCCGCAACGGCCGGCGGGACCCGGTACTCGGCGGCATCAACATGGGGAATGTCAGGACGACCGGTCCCGGAACCCTGGGCTCGGTCGTGTTCGACCAGGACACACTGCGGCCGCTGGCACTGTCCGCTCTGCACGTCATGGCCATTTCGCCGCCCGTCCCGGGAGACTCGATCATTCAGCCCGACCTGAGGCCGCCCGGTCCGGACTCGACGAACAGTGCCCTCGGCCGTCTCCTGCGCCATGACAGCGGTCTGGACGCCGCGGTCTGCACGATCAACGAGGACGGCCCCCAGGGCCGGAACGTTTCGACCGCGCTGGCCGACCTGCCGCTGCCCGCGTTCGGCACCAAACGGCCCGTCGTCGGTCTCAAGGTGCTCAAGTCCGGACTGAGGACCGGCGTCACGAGCGGCATCATCGACGGCACCAACGGGGTGGAGTTCTCGCTCGTCCGCGACAACGAACACATGCCGTCGAGCGCGGTGTTCGGCGGCCCGGGAGATTCGGGGTCGATCTGGCTGGACCGGGAGACCTTCTCGGCCGTCGGGGTGCTCTTCGCGGGCGTCGCGACGGACGCGGAGACCCGTATCTGGGCGAACTCGGTGCCCACCATCTGCGAGAAGCTGAAGATCCTCGTGCTGGACAGGGCCGCCATCGGCACGGCGTGGATCGGTGGACACTGCCACGTACTCGCCCGCACGAACCCCAATGCCCAGTGCCACCTGAAGATCGTCTACCCGAGCGGGCGCGTCAGCGCGGCCAACGGCCTTGGCCCGCAGCAGGCCAACTCCCAGGGCCTTGTGCACTGGCGCTGGAGAATCGGGACGAGCGTGAAGCGTCGGCCCAACGTTCCGATGCATGCCCATCTGACCCTGAACGGTGAGGGGCACCTGCTCACGAAGGCGCTCGAAGGGTCTACGGACGTCACCCACTGAACCACCCGCCTGAACCACCCGCCGCCCACTCGCCGCCCCACTCGTCCGGCAACGCCCGTCGGGCGGCGGGGAGTTCACGCGGTGGCGAGGAGTGCGCGGAGATCGGCGCCGAAGGATGCGGGCAGGTTGGCCTCGGCTTCGAGCGCGTCCAGGAAGCGGCGGTCGGTGCTCGCCGTCAGCGCGTCGAGCACGAGCGCACGCAGACCGGGGCCCTCGGGGCTCTCCCCATCGGCGGGGCCCTCTCCACCGACGAGGTTGCGGGCGCCATCGACGAGGTCGCGGGCGAGGGGACCCCTGACGAACGGCCCGTCGCCGAACGGCCCGTCGTCGAACAACCCGTCGATCACGGGACCGCTGGGAACGCGGCCGTGGGTGCCCGGGAGGGGCAGCCGGGGGCGCAGTTCACTTCCGCTGGGCGTGATCTCGTCGAGGGCGAGCCGCCACGTCGGCACCTTCTCGACCCGTCGGCCGAGCCGCAACTCGGCCATGCGTGTGGCGAGAAGGGGTATGTCCGCGAGCGCGCGGGTGAGCTGGTCGGTGGCTTCGGTGAGCGTGAGGTCTCCGACGACGGGATCCGTGGCGGAGTGGTGCAGCTGGAGGGACCGGTCTCCCAGCGCGTCGGCGGGCAGGCGTTCCAGCAACGCCGGGTCGGCGGTGAGCCGCTCCATGAGCGCCGAAGTGCCGTACCGGGCAGCGCCGTTGACGACGACGAGGGAGATGTCCGGATCGCGGGCACCGATCAAGGTCGTGTACGGGTCGTCGTCCCGTCCCCGGATGACCACCAGATCGGCGAGCTTGCCGGGGGAAAGGGTCCCCAGCGCGTCCTGCCAGCGCAGCATCCGTGCGGCGTTCCGGGTGGCCATGGCGACCA
Organism: Streptomyces sp. NA04227; assembly: GCF_013364195.1. Taxonomy (NCBI): domain Bacteria; kingdom Bacillati; phylum Actinomycetota; class Actinomycetes; order Kitasatosporales; family Streptomycetaceae; genus Streptomyces; species Streptomyces sp. NA04227. Next base: position 2,971,908 of record NZ_CP054918.1, read on the forward strand.
GTTCGCGGTCGGAGAAGACCGCGCCGCTCGCGGCCGACGCGAGCCGGGCGGCTTTCAGTTCGCCGAGCAGTCCCTTGCTCCCCGAGACCGACCAGTCGGAGCCCAGGCCGATGAGCAGTCCCGCCGCCTTCGCCGCCGCGACGTCGGCCGTCCTGCCGTAGAGCAGCAGGTTCGACAGCGGCGACCACACCATGGAGCCGCCGTGCTCGGCCATGATCGCGAAGTCCTCGGCGGTCAGGGGCGTGCAGTGGATACCGATGAGGTTCTCCGTGATCGCCCAGCGGCCGGGCTCGAACTCCAGCGCCCGGAAGTGGGCCCGCGCACGGGTGTCGGTACCTTCCGCGAGGTGCAGCAGAAGGCGGTGCGGCTGCTGGAGCCGGGCCAGGAACCTGGCGGCGTCCGCCGCCTCGATGTCGGCGATACGGGTCCTGGCCTCGGGCAGCGCAGGATCGTCGGTGGCTTCGACGTTGCGGACGGTGCCGCGGTACATACGGCGGGATCCGGCGTTGCTGAAGAGGGCGACTCCCTGGCTTGTCGTGGTGCCGTTGATCAGGGCCTTGGCCTCGACGTAGCGCACGATGGCGGGCATGGACTCCGGGTCCTCGCCCAGGACTTGCATGGGCCCCGTCACCAGGCGGCGGTACTCGGGGTTCGAACTGCCGCCCCACTGGGACCGGTTGTCGAAGCGGCGGGGCACCTGCCACAACTGCAGTACGTCGTAGGGCAGATGGTTGTGCAGCTCGATCAGGCCGGGATAGAGCGTGCCGTCCGTCGGCACGGGCGGCACATCGGCGTAGCCCTCCGGCGGCGGCGCGTCGGCGGGCAGTACGTCGTCGACGATCCCGCGGTTCACGTAGAGAACGCCGTCGTCGAGCACCGTGTCGGTACCGTCCATCGTGACGATCCGGCCACGCAGAGCGAACCGCGGCCCGTCCGGGGCATCAACCGGAGGCATGAGTATCTCTCCCTCGCGTGTGTCCCCAACTCCATTACATGCCCGGGCCAATTCCGCCGCCAATCGGGCGCCGAGACGGCGCCGCCCGACGGCCTACGTCGCACCTACCCCGCGCCGACGCGCACCGTCACCGCCGCCTCGCCGAGAACCAGGCGCTCCCCGGCACTGCCCACGCACAGCACCCTCAGCCGGTACGGGCCCGCTCCGGCCGCCGCGTCGGGCGCGGTCACCTCCCACGCGAGTGTCGTGGTGGTACGCGCGCCCAGGGCCTCCCCCGGCCCGGCGAGCTCACGCACCCGCCAGCCGTCCGGGGCCACAACTCCGCACCCCAGTAAGGCGATTGGGTCGATGGCGGACAGGCTCGCCTCCAGACGTACGGGCCGCCCCGGCATCACCGAGGTCGGCCCCTGCTCGGCCCCGCCATCCCCTTCGAGATCGGCGCCGAGGACAGACCCGAGACCCGCCGTCACCCTCAACACCTGCGGCAGCCCCCGCGCCGGATCCGTGACCCCCAGGCCGCCCCCGGGCACCCGCCCCGCCGACCGGCGCAGAAAGTACGGCTCGTCGGCGACCGTCACCGCCACGTCGTACCAGCCGTGCTCCGGCACCGGCAGCAGCACCACGCGCGTCGTGTGGGCGGCCACCCGGACTTCCCGTACGCCACCGCCGTACGCCGGATCGCCGACGACGAACGTACGCGCCCGGCGCCCCCGGTTCGCCAGCCGCACCCGCAGCTCGCGCTCGGCCTCGCCCGGGGTGAACGGCCCCTCCGGGTCCGCGCGCTCCACCATCTGGAGCGAGGCCTCCAACATGCTGTCGCGGCCCCGGAGTTGCCACCGCGCACCGGCCGGACCGCGGGCCCACAGGTCGAATCCCTGAGGGCCGAGCGGCAAGGCGTCGGTCAGGGTCGCGCGGGCACCCACGGTGTAGTGGTAGGGCCGGGCGCCGGGCTCGGGGCGGACCTGGACCACCGCGCCCTGACTGCCGTCGTTGCGCAGCGACAGCTCCAACTTCCCTTCACGGAGACGGGATTGCAGGGACAGGGCGTAGGGCAGCGGGCGCGCGGCGGCGGTCTGTCGAGGAAGCAGGGCAGCCAAGGGAGCCGGGACACCCGACCGGGCCGGGTCAGCCTCCCCGCCGGACAGCCCCGCGAACTCCCCGCCCCCTCCCACCCCTCCGCACTCCCCGTACTCCCCGAACTCCCCCGCGAAGTCGAATACGGACAGCAGGTCGCCGCTGACCTCACGGCGCCAGGCGCTGATGCCGGGCTCGCGGACGCCGAAGCGCCGTTCCAGGAAGCGGATGACCGAGGTGTGGTCGAGGACGGCCGAGTCGACGACGCCGCCGCGCGTCCACGGCGAGGCGACGATCAACGGCACCCGGCTTCCGAGCCCCACCGGAAACGGCCCCGACTCCCGCGTCTCACCGTCCGTAGAGACCGTGCTCTTGCCGCGCCCGTCGGCCAACGGCGGCACCGGCACGGGCGGCGCCGCGCGGTCGCCGAAGAGGCCTCCTTCACCAAAGGTGTCGCAGGCGTCGTACCCGTCACGCCCGCCCCCGTGGCCGTACTCATCGCCGTACTCGTCACCGGTAAGGAAGAGCACCGACCTGGCCCATACCTCGGGGCGAGCGACGAGCGCCGCCAACACGGCCTGCTCCAGGGCCACTTCACGCCCCACGCCCTCAACCGGCATGTCCTGCGTAACCGGGGAGACCTGGGTGACCGGCGTGCCCAGCGTGACCGGCGAGACGGGCACGGCAGCAGCCTCGTCGCGAGCGGCGGCTCCACCCGGCTCGGCAGACACCACGACCCAGGACACCTGCGGCAGCCGTCCGGCCGCCGCATCCGCCACGAAGTCCCGCACGGACGACGACCGGTACGTCCGCAGGCCGACCCCGGCCTTCGCCAGCCGCTCGGCGTACGCCGCCCAGCCACCGAGGGCACCTTGGCCCGGGCGCTCCGAGCGGTCCTCGTCGGCGCCCGCCACCGGCTCGTAGTACGCCTCGCAGACCGTGAAGACCGAGGCCAGCGCACGCCGGAACGCCGCCCCCGCGCTCTCCCGCGCGCCCCGCCGCCCCTCCCGCACCAGGATCACCACATGCGCGACGTCCTCCAGCCGCCCCGGCCGTACCGGGACAGCCAGTACCTCCCGCAAGCAAGGGGCCAACTCCCTTTCCCCGGCGGCCCGTTCAGGACGCACGGCGGGCAACACGTCGCGGGCCATGGGAACGCTCCTCGCTCGGGGCAGTGCGGTCGACGACCGGTTCCGGTCCGAAACCCTCCCCATCCGGGTCCAGACCAGTTACGTATACGTGACCTATTGATACGCGACCGGCGGCCCGGCCGGTCGTACCGCGAGCGAACGTCCAGTGAACAGAGACCTACCGCTTCCGGGGCTCGACCTCCAGGGCCCCGCCGCCGACCGGCTTCCCGGCCGCGGCGAGGCTGCCGATCCAGCCTTCGCATTCCTTCCTTGCGAGGGGCAGCTCGGTCAGGGGGCGCTGCCCGCCGGGGCGCCGCCCACTGGGGCGATGCGGGCGAGCGCGCCGATCTCCAGTGCCGTCCACAGGGCGCCGTCGGGACCGAGAGCGATGCCGTGCGGCTCGGAGTGTGGGGTGGGCAGGTCGTGGACGGTCAGGGAGCCGTCGGGGGTGAGCGAGCCGACGCGGTTGCCTCCCCATTCGGTGAACCATGCGGTGCCGTCACCGTCGACGGTGACGGCGTGCGGTCGGGCGGTGCGGTCGGGCAGCGGGAACTCGGTGATCTGCCCGTCGGGAGTGATCCGTCCGATCTGCCCGGCGGCGATCTCGACGAACCACAGCGCTCCGTCGCGGCCCGCGGCGATCCCGACCGGCGCCGCCGCCTGTGTCGGCAGCGGGTGGAGGGCGACCGCACCGTCCATGCCGATCCGCCCGATGGCGTTCAACTGGTTGAGGGTGAACCACATCCCGCCGTCCTCACCGGCGGTGATCGCCGACGGGAACGCTCCTGTGACGGGGAGCGGGAACTCGGTGAGGTCACCGTCGACGGTGATGCGGCCGATGCGGTCGGCGGCGGTCTCGGTGAACCACAGCGCACCGTCGGGCCCCGTCGCGATGCCGAACGGTCCGCAGCCGGACGTGGGCAGGCCGAATTCGTCGATCACGCCCTCGGTGGTGATCCGCCCGATCTGGTCCGCCCGGTACTCGGTGAACCACAGCGCACCGTCGGGGCCTGGCGTGATGACGGTCGGCCCGCAGGCGGGGTCGAGCCGGTGACTCGTCGGCTCCTCACCGGGGACGAGCCGACCGATCCGGCCGCTGTGGACGAGGGTGAACCACAGCGCGCCGTCCGGCCCCGTAGTGAGGGCGTAGGGTCCGGCCGCGCTGTCGGCCACCTCGTGCTCTTCGATGGATACGTGGGTCAAGAGGGCTTCCCCAAACCGTCGGTGGACTGTCGGACGTTCTCGCCGTCAGGCGTTCTCACCCTCAGACGTTCTCACCTTCAGGCGTTCGCATCTTCAGGCGCTCTCACCTTCAGGCGTTCTCGCCGTCAAGCATTCTCGGGGCCGGGCGGGGTGACCCACTCGACGAACTGGACGATCACGCCGTTGGGGTCGGTGACCTGGAAGAGGCGCTCGCCCCAGGGCTCCTCGCGCAGCGGCATGGTGATCTCGACGCCCTCGGCGCGCAGCCGCTTCTCCTCGTGCTCGATGCCGGTGGCGGTGAAGGCGAGGATCAGGCCGGAGGCGTGCCGGTCACGCTGGTCGGCGGGCAGCACTTCCGTGCCACGTGCGAGCAGGACGATGTCCATCGCCGCGTCGTCGCGCGACAGGGAGGCGAATCCCTCGGCGGCGGCCTGCTCGACGTAGCCGAGGTGGGCGGTGAAGAACCGCTGGGACGCGGCGACGTCGTCGACGGTGAGCGAGACGGTGGACTGGGTGATCTGCAAGGTGCTTCTCCTCAGGGGTCGCCGTAAGGCGGAGGTACGGGTGCGCCGGGCGAGCGCGGGTCAGTAGCCGGAGCGGCGCGGCAGGTTGCGGGCGCTCGGCGGGACCCGTCGGGCGGGTGCGGACAGAGCGCGGGCGGGGCGCTGATTGCCGCGCAGTGGAGCCGGGGCGCGGTTGTCGCCCTCGGTCAGGGCCGGGCCGATCTTGATGGGTGCGATCCGAAGGACGACGGGGCGGGGTTCGAGCATGGGCAACATCCGTTCTTCGCTCCGTGGGAATTTTGCGACGGACGTAAACTTAGACTCGACCCCCTGAGGGTGTCAACATAAAAATGCTACGAGGGTAAGATTGCTCCATGACTACTGACGGCATCTCGTCCGCACCCCCTACCGGCCTGCGGGAATCCAAGAAGCAGGAGACCCGGCAGCTCATCTCCGACGTCGCCACCATCCTGTTCCTCGCCCAGGGTTTCGAGCGGACCACCATCGCCGAGATCGCCGCCGCCGCGCGGGTGGCGAAGAAGACGGTGACCAACTACTTCGCGCGCAAGGAGGATCTGGCCCTGGACCACCAGGACGCCTTCGCCGCCTCCCTGGCCGGTACGGTGACCGGTCGCCCGGCCGGTGAGTCGGCCCTGTCGGCCCTGCGCCGCGCCTTCGCCGACGCGGCCGCGGACGCCGACCCGGTCGCCGGGTTCTCCGGCCCCGACTTCGCCCGCATGATCGCCGACAGCCCCACCCTCTCCGCCCGGCTGCGCGACCTGCACGACCTGCGGGAAGCCGCCCTGGCGGACGCCTTGGCGGACGCCACCGGCGCACCCCGCGGCGACATCACCCCGCGCACCGCCGCCGCTCTGCTCGGCGCCGTGCACCGCACCCTGTTCCAGCGCATCCAGGAACTCACCCTCGCCGGCCGGGAGAACGCCGAGATCTCCGCCGCTGTCCTCGCGGAGGCGGACAGCGCCTTCGGCCTCCTGGAGCCTTCGCTCGCCGACTACGCCGCGGCGTGAGCCGGGCGCCGCTCGTCGGCGCGCCCTACACGGACGGGCTCAGTACGAGAGCGGCGGGGTTCAGAAGGGCCTGGGCCAAGTCGTCGGCCTGGCAACGGATTTCGGGGATCGCGGTCGTTTCGAGGAGGTTGCCCCGGCGCAGCGAGCCGAGCGTCCACAGCGGCGCCGGGGCCTGGCCGGGCGCGGGCCTGAGACGACCGGTGGCCGTCGTGTCGAAGCCGCCGCCGACAGGCGCGGGCACGGCGAGACCATCCGCGAGCAGACCCGCGACGAGGGGGTCGTCGGTGCGGGTCAGATCGGTGGGACAACCGGTGCAGTTGACCACCGCGCCGACCCGCACCGTCGTACGGACGGGCCGCCTCCCGCCGCTTCCGACACCGGCACTGGAACCGGAGCCCAAGCCGACACCGGCACCAGAGCCCGAGCCCGAGCCAGAACCGATGGCGGCACCGACACCGGCACCGACCCCTCCCTCCAGCGTCAGTTCCAGCACATCCTCCAGCGCGTTCCCGACGGCCCGCGCCTCCTCGACCGACCCTTGATGGAGCCGGACAAGCCCCCGCTCCAGCGCGTCGCCGAGCGCCTGCGCGCTGACCGGCGGAATGCGGTGGCGGTGCGCCTCCCACAGCCGGAGGTCCCCGGCGAGGAAACGGGCCCGGTCGGCGGCCGACAGTTGCTGCCACAGCGTGCTGGTGACCGGGCGCAGGCTGTCCATCGCCGCCCGCCAGTCCCCGTACTGGCGGCGGCAGTGGGCGAAGTGCCGCAGTACCGCCCGGCGCAGGGCGGCCAGACCGGCCCCGGCGTCCAGGCGTGGGGTGTCCGGCACGGCGTACGGGGCGGTCACGTGCGGCTGGGGCACCAGTCCGCGCCGGGACACGGCGTGCACCACCCGGCCGGGCCGCCGCAGGGTGAGTGCCACGTCCACCATGGTCAGGCCGGTACCGACCAGGAGTACGTCCTCCTCCTCCGGCACCGCGTCGAGCGCGCCGGGCGCCCACGGGTCGGCGACGAACTGCGGGGACTCGCGCAGGGCGGGCGGCGCCCAGGACAGGTCCGGCGGCAGGTTGCCGAGGGCGAGCACCACGGCGTCGACGGCGAGGCGGCGCCCTGACCGCAGCGTGAGGGTGAGCGGGGCGCCATACGTGTCCGGGTGCGGGTCCGGGGCCGGATACGGCTGCGGGTCCGGGGCCGGATACGACTGCGGGTCCGGGGCCGGATACGGCTTCGGGTCCGGGGCCGGATACGGGCTCACGCCGACGACGCGGTCATGGACGCGCTCCAGCCGACCGGCCCCCGTCGCCGCCCCTGTCCCCGCCCCGGCGCGCTCGCACGCGGCGTCGAGACAGTCGGCGAGGTACTGCCCGAACAGGGCCCGCGGGACGAAGTCCTCGCCCTTCGCCCGGCCGTCGAGCCAGCGCACGAAGTGCTCCGGGTCGTCCCGGTGGGCGCTCATGCCCGAGGCCCGTACGTTGAGCAGATGGCCCGGCACGTCCGTACCGAAGGCCAGCCCGCGTCCGGTGTGCGTACCCGGATCGATGAGATACACCCGTAGTCCGGCGCGATCCCCCGAGGCCGAATCACCGTTTCCCGTAGGGGAGTTGAACGGACCGGCGGCGGCCGCCGCATGATGCAGCAGGCGCATGGCCGTCAACGTTCCCGCCGCTCCCGCACCCACCACGGCGATGTTCCGGGGAGTACCAGTGTGGTTCACGAAGGCCGTCCTTGTCCGAGTGCGGGCGCGGGGTGTGGTGTGGTGCGGTGCGGGCGTTGCGCACAGGAAGTGCGGGAAGTGCGGGAAGTGCGGGGAGTGCCGGAAGTACCAGGAACTGCCGGGAGCAGTGGGTAAGCAGGCGCGGAATCAAGGGAGTTGAGGGCGACTGGGCGGCCGGAGCCTCACACGTCCCCGCCCACGTCCCCGTCCCCCTCCGGCGGCAAGTAGATCCGGCGGACGCTGCTGCCGAGACGGGATATGTCGGCGCCGTAGATGTGCAGGGAAATGGCCTTCGTCGTACCGGAGTTGCTCACCTGGTGGATGTCTCCGGGCGGGGCGAAGGCGGCCAGGGCACCGGGCGGGTTGCGTACGTCCTCGGCGCGGACCAGGCGGGCGGTGCGGCCGTCGGTCATGAGGCGGTAGCGGCGTTCGTGTTCCTGGCCCTGGTGGACTCCGGTGACGCACCAGGAGACGTGGTCGTGGATCTCGGTCCGCTGGCCGGGCAGCCACACCAGGGCGACGAGCGAGAAGCTGCCGTCGGGTTCGGCGTGCAGCAGGTGCTGCCGGTAGCGGTCCGCATCGCCCGCGCACTGTTCGGTCGTGAGCAGGTCGGGCCTGCCGAGCGACGGGGCCAGCCGTTCGGCGGCCAGATGCGCGGTCGGCTCGGGCGGCAGACCCCGCTGGACCACCTCGCGAATCTCGGCGACCAGTTCGGCGAGCAGTGGGGTGGTCCGGGGTACGACGGTCTCGGGCGCACTGGGACGGGACATGCTGCCAACATCGGCCCCGCCCGCCCGCGCCGTCCAACGACGATTTCTTCGCCCCCCGCCAAGCGGAGCTTATGGATCGGCGGCCGCGGCGACGACCGGATCAGCAGCTGGCCAACAGCCGGTCAGCGGTCGGCCAGCAGCAGGGTCAGCAGCCGGAGGTGCGTGCGGCGGCCGCCTTGCCGAGCGCGTCGAGGACCACCTTGACGGCCGGTATCCGCAGGTGGTCGCGGAGTACGTACGCGGACACCTTGCGGCGGGTGTGCGGCACCACCACGCGGCCGGTCACCTTGTCGTGGCAGAGGAAGGAGAGCACGAGCGCGGGCATCAGGGCAACGCCCGCGCCCACCGCGACCAGGCTCTGCACCGCGAGGTTGTCGTCGGTGGTGAAGACGACGTCGGGGGTGAAGCCCTGTTCCGCGCACACATGCAGGAAGTTGGCCCGGCAGCGCGGGCAGCCCGCGATCCACCGCTCGCCGGACAGGTCGGCAAGACGCACCGCGCGCCGCCTGGCCAGCGGATGCCCGACCGGCAGGACGACCGTCAACAGGTCCTCCATCAGCGGTACTTCGACCACCTGGGCGGGGATCTCGGCGTGCAGTCCCGGATAGCTGAACGCCAGCGCGATGTCGCACTCTCCGCTCACCACCCGCTGTACCGAGGCGGGCGGCTCGTCCTCCAGGAGCTCCAGCCGGACGCCGGGGTTCTCGGCGAGCAGCAGGGAGACCGCTTCGGGGACGACGGTGGCGTTGGCGCTGGGGAACGCGCAGACCCGCACCCGGCCGGAGCGCAGCTTGGCCAGCGCGTCCAACTGCTGCTGTGCGGCGGTGAGATCACCGAGAATCACCTCGGCGTGCCGGGCCAGCGCCTCCCCCGCCTCGGTCAGCTTCAGCCCGCGCCCGGCCCGGGCGAACAGCGGTATGCCGATCTCCCTCTCCAGCGCCTTCATCTGCTGGGTGACCGCGGGCTGGGTGTATCCCAGGGCCCGCGCGGCCGCCGAGTACGAACCGGTCCGGACGACTTGGTCGAAGGTGGCGAGGTGCCGCGAGTCCAGCATCCCCGGAGCATAAGCAGAATTTGGGGGTCCCCGGCAGCCGAGGGGGCGCGGTCCCGCCATCGCGCGGTCACCCCGACGACGCGAGCGTCCGGCGGTCCGGCGACCCAACCGCCGAACGACCCAAAACCCTTACGGACATGGCCACTTGCTCAGGCAGGAGGCCAGAGCGCGCCGAGCAGTGCCCGGAACTGACCGGCCAGATGCTCCGGGTCGAACCGGTCCGGGTCGGTGAGCGCGACGCGGCCGAAGTGCTCGCCCGCGGCGACCAGCGCATGGGCGAGGACCTGCGGGTCGAGGACCCGCGGGTCGAGGCCGGGCGCGGCGGAGCGGGTCCGCTGCACGCGCGCGATCCATTCGGCGGCCCGCAGCCGGAGCCGTTCCCGTTCGCCCTCGATGCGCTCGTGGACCACCGCGGTCATGGTGGCCGGGGTGAGCAGGATCAGCCGCCAGGTGTCCGGATCCTCGGCGAGCATCGCCGCGGCCCGCCGCGCCGCCTCGGCCGCGTATCCGGCCGGATCGCGCAGCCCCTCGCCCTCGGGAACGGCCGCGAGCAGCCGGTCGAAGGCGTGCGCCTGCGTGCGGTCGAGCAGGGCGCCGAGCAGCGCGCCCAGATCACCGTAGGCGCTGTAGACGACGGCCCGCGCGACCCCGGCCCGCTTCGCCACGGCGTCGACGGAGACCCGGTCGTGCCCGGCGTCCACGATCACCGCGAGCGCCGCGTCGAGCAGCTGCTCCCGCCGCTCCTCGATCGGCACCCGGGGCGCGTAGGGGCGGCGCTTGCGCGGCTTGGCCGGTGAGCTGGCCGGGCTGGCTTGGCTGGACACCCTTGCACCTTACGACAGTCGTGTCTTAATTTACGACAGCAGTGTCGTAAGTAGTGGGCACCCTCGGCGCCGGTCGTGAGCACCCCCGGCGCCACCCCACGCCGCCCCGCAACGAACGGCCGCCGAGCCCCACCGCGTCGCCCCGCACCCAGGAGCCCCGTATGCCCTCAGAAGCCAACGCCACAGCCCAGCTGCTGCACCCGCACCGCTACGACCCGGCCCACTTCGACGCCGAGACCCGGCGGCTGCTGCGCGCCACCATCGACTGGTTCGAGACGCGCGGCAAGCAGCGTCTGACGGCCGCGTACCACGCCAAGGAGTACTACGCCGACTTCCTCGAATTCGCCGCCCGCGAAGGGCTGTTCGCCACCTTCCTCACGCCGTCCGCCGACGCCGCGGGCAACCCGGACAAGCGCTGGGACACCAGCCGGATCGCCGCCCTCTCGGAGATCCTCGGCTTCTACGGGCTGAACTACTGGTACCCGTGGCAGGTGACCGTCCTCGGTCTCGGCCCCGTCTGGCAGTCCGGCAACGCCGAGGCCCGGGCCTGGGCGGCGGCCGCCCTGGAGGCGGGCGGCACCGGCGCCTTCGGCCTGTCCGAGAAGGAGCACGGCGCCGACATCTACTCCTCCGACATGGTCCTGACCCCCGACGGGTCCGGCGGCTGGACGGCGAGCGGCTCCAAGTACTACATCGGCAACGGCGACAGCGCCCGCGTCGTCTCCGTCTTCGGCCGCATCGACGGCCGCGAGGGCCCCGACCAGTACGTCTTCTTCCGCGCCGACTCCGCCCACCCGGCGTACCAGGTGGTCAAGAACGTCGTCCCCTCGCAGATGTACGTCGCCGAGTTCCGCCTCCAGGACTATCCGGTCGCGCCCTCGGACCTCCTGCACACCGGCGAGGAGGCCTTCAGCGCCGCCCTGAACACGGTGAACATCGGCAAGTTCAACCTCTGCTTCGGCGGCATCGGCATGAGCACGCACGCCCTGTACGAGGCCGTGACGCACGCCCACCGCAGGATCCTGTTCGGCAACCCGGTCACCGCCTTCCCGCACGTACGCCGTGAACTCACCGACGCCTACGTCCGGTTGATCGGTATGCGGCTCTTCTCCGACCGTGCCATCGACTACTTCCGCGCCGCGAGCCCCGAGGACCGCCGCTACCTGCTGTACAACCCGGTCACCAAGATGAAGGTGACCACCGAGGCCGAGACGGTCATGGCGCTGCTCGCGGACGTCGTCGCCGCGAAGGGCTTCGAGAAGGACAGTTATCTCGCGATCGCCCGCACCGACGTGACCGGACTGCCCAAGCTGGAGGGCACGGTCGCCGTCAACCTGGCCCTGATCGCCAAGTTCCTGCCCGCGTACCTGTTCCTGCCCGAGGAGCGCCCCGCGGTGCCCATACGCCGGGACGCCGCGGACGACGAGTTCCTGTTCCGGCAGGGCCCGGCCCGTGGCCTGTCCAAGGTCCGCTTCCACGACTGGCGCCCGGCGTACGCGAAGTACGCGCACCTGCCCAACGTCGCCCTCTTCACCCAACAGGCCGAGTCCTTCACGCAGTTGCTCGCCACCGCACCGCCGGACGCCGCCCAGCAGCAGGACCTCGACTTCGGTCTCGCACTGAGCGAACTGTTCACCCTCGTCGTCTACGGCCAGCTCATCCTGGAACAGGCCGAACTCACCGCCGTGGACGAGCCGGTGCTCGACGTCCTCTTCGGCGCCCTGGTCCGCGACTTCTCCGCCCACGCCACCGACCTGCACGGCAAACGCTCCACCACCCCCGCCCAGCAGGAGTGGGCCCGCGCCGCGCTCACCCGCCCCGCCGACGGCCCTGAGGCCGAGGCGGCCTCGAACGCCGTCTGGGACCAGGTGGTCTCCCTCTCCGGCGCGTACGAGATGAAGGCCTGAACCCGCCCGCCGATAACCCCTGGCCCGCCGCCGCCCCCTTCTGCTGAGCTGAGCACATGAGCAGCGAGAAGGAAGACCGGCGGCGGCGCCAGGAAGCGGAACGGGCGGAATACGAGGCCGTGTTGGCGCTCCCGACGCTCGGGCTGCGCCATCACGCCACGATCACCGGGCGGCCCGGCGAATCACGTGCGGACGTGTCGATCGGCCCGGACGGAAACCTCGTCGCCCTGTGGACCTCGGCCCGCGACCGCTCGGCCCTCACCTCGGCGACGCTCAGCCCCGCGGGCGCCAAGTTCCCCGACCCGCGGGCCCCGCACCCGGTCGCCGCCCGGGTCACGACCTACCGGCCGCGGCCTCGGACCTTCGCCAAACTGCACGAACTCCCCCTCGCCCACGTCCATGTCCAGCCCTTGCCCGAGGAACGCGTCCTGGTGGTGGGCGCCCGCTGCCGCTGGAGCCCCACCGGCCCGGACCGCAACGCGCTCGTCTACGAGCCCGACGGCACCGCGGCCGCCGAGGCCACCCTGGGCGACGGCATCGGCCGCGTCCTCACCACCCGCACCGGCCACATCTGGGCGGGCTACTTCGACGAGGGCATCTACGGCAACTACGGCTGGGGAGGCCACGACGGCCCGACCCCGATCGGCAGCGACGGCCTGGTCCGCTTCTCGCCGGACCTCAAACAGGACTGGCGCTTCCCGTCCCACTACAAGAAGCCCTGGGGCGCCGTGAGCTCCTGCCCCACCCTGAACATCGACGGCGACACCACCTGGGCCACGTACTCCACCTCCCCCACCGGCTACCCCGTGGTCCGCGTCCACGACGGCACCGTGACCCACTGGCACAACGACACCCCCGCCCGCGCCCTGGCCGTCGCAGGCACCCGCGCCGCCCTCCTCAGTTCCTACGGCTCCCATCGCGCCGCCCGCCCCGGCCGCCTGACCCTCGGCACCCTGTCCGACGGCGCGTTCCACCCCACCGCCCGCTACCGCCTCGTACTCCCCGACGGCTCCCCCGTCCCCCCGGGAACCGAGACCTTCGGCCACGGCGCGGACCTCCACTTCGTGACGGACGGGGACTGGTACCGGGTCGGCCTGGACGATGTGCCGGAGGGCGCGGGCGGATCCTGAACTGCCTTACACCGGTGGCGAGTTCGGGCACGGACGCGCCGAAGGGGCCGAACACGCCCACCTCTGGCCGGATATGAACCGCCCCTGGAACCACGGCGCCGCCCGGCCGCCTCCTTCCCCCGGGGAGGCACGGGGCCTTCCCGGTACGTCGGGGGGCGGCATGGCACGTTGGGGCGAACTACCGGACTCGCTGGACGAACCGGTACGGCAGTTGGTCGTACAGCTCAGAAGGCTCAAGGACCGCGGCGGTTTCAGCCTCGCCGCCCTCGCTGAGCGCACCTCCTACAGCCGCTCCTCCTGGGACCGCTACCTGAGCGGCAAGAAGCTGGCACCCCGCGAGGCCGTCGAGGAACTGGCCAGGCTCTGCTCGGCCGACAGCACCCGCCTGCTCGTGCTGCACGAGGTGGCGGCGCAGGCTTGGGGCGGCGGGGCCGGGATGACCGGAGAAGCGAGGACTGGCGAGGCCAGGACTGGCGAGGCCAGGACCGGCGGTACCAGGACCGGCGGTACGAGGACCGGCGGTACGAGGACCGGCGAGGCAAGGGTTGCGGAGCCGGGGACTACCGGGCCACGGATTACCGAACCGAGCATCGGCGATCCTGGGGTTGCCGAACCCAGCACCGGCGAACCCTGGATTGCCGAACCCGGCACCGGCCAACCCGGACCCGCCCCGCGCCGCACCCGCAGTCGCCGGTCACAGCTTCTGCTGACCGCGGGACTCGGCTCGGCGTTCGCCGTCGTCGGTCTCCTCGGCGCACTGGTCGGCCCCTTGGAGGCGAGTGCCTCCGGAGACCCCGAGTACCGCTTCGCGCCAGGACGTACGTACGGCTGCGAGGTCGGCGAGGACGGCCGCGAGCTGCGCGCCGGGCACAGCGGGACGGACAGCATGCTGCTCGGCAAGCACAGCATGGGCTGGGAAGTCGTGGAGGCCCAGTGCCTGCTCGGCCATCACGGCTACCCTCCGGGCCCGGTCGACGGTGCCTACGGCGACCGCACCGAACACTCCGTGCGCTCCTTCCAGCGGGACCACTCCCTCGTGGTCGACGGCATCGTCGGCCCGGACACCTGGGCGGTGCTGCGGCGGTGACGTCGCTCGGCGGAAACGGACACGGAACCGAAGCCGGAACCGAAGCCGAAGCCGGAGACGGGGGCAAGGTCGGGGCAGGCGTCGGCCCCGAAGTCCCCGCCGCCTGCCGGGTGTTGGCGGCCGCGCTGCGCGAGGTCCGCGAACGCACCGGTCTGTCCCTGACCGCGCTCGCCGGGCGGACGCCGTACAGCAGATCGTCCTGGGAACGCTTCCTCAACGCCAAGTCGCTCCCGCCCCTGGACGCGGTACGCGCCCTGTGCGAGCTCGCCGGGGACCCGCCCGCCACGATGACCGCACGCTGGGAACTGGCCGAAGCGGCCTGGCGGGGCCGCGCCCGAACCGGCGCGGGCACGGTCCGGGAGGCTCCCGGCACCCCCGCCGCTGCGGCCTCCCGCGAAACCTCCGCGAGAACGGAGCCGGAGGTCCACCCCTCGTCGCCCTCCAGCACCAACAAGCCCTCGGTCCCTCCCACCGGCAAAACCTCGGCTTCGGCCTCGGCCTCTCCCACCGGCAGGGCCTACGCCCCGATCTCTCCCACCGCCAAAGCCCCCGCCTCGGCCTCCCGCGCCCGTAGGGCCTGGGTCGCCGCCGCTGCCTGCGTGGCCGCGCTGGCCGTACTGGCCTCGGTGGTCGCACTGGTCACAGTGGTGCGCCGGGACGGCGATGCCGGGACCGCCGCTCCCTCCCCGCAGTACGCACCCGGCTGCACGGGACGCTCGTGCGAGGGAAAGGACCCGAAGAAGATGGGCTGCGGAGGCTACGGCATGACCACCACCCCACTGCGCCGCACGCTCCCCGGCGGCCGCCGCATCGAAGTACGCCACGGCACGGCGTGCGGCGCGGTGTGGGCGCGGGCGATGGGCCTGCGCCTTGGCGACGAGGTCCGGGTGACCGTCCCCGGTTCGACGCCCAAACTCTTCCGTGCCAAAACCCCGGCGGACACCCGCGATTACCGCGCCACCCCGATGACCCCGGCAAGAACGACGAAGGGCGTACGACTGTGCCTGCTACCGGGTGACTCCCAGCCCGCCCAGTGCTTCACCGCCTGAACACCGCCCCCGCCCACGGTGCCCCACCCTCTTACCGCCCGCACCGCCCACACCGCACGACCGGTGGCCCCGCCTCGGCCAACACTCCGAGGCGGGGCCCGAGTTGTACGGGTACGCGCCGGTCGCGCTCCTGGACCCGTACGACTCGCCGGTCAGTGCGGGACGTACGCCTTGCAGTGGTTCTCGTAGTCCTGCGGAGCGCAGGATGCGAGGGTCGGGGCCGACTTGGCGGTGTCCGGCGGGCCGTCCGGCGCCGTGGCCAGGGCCGTACCGGCACCGGTCGAGACGATGAGCGCGGCCGCACCGACGGCAAGGGCGTGACGAATTCGCATGATGAATGTCCCCCAGGGTGGTGGTGATGGGGCGAGCGGCGGTCCGTGGTGCGCGGTGCCGCTCGCCCGGAGGCGTCGCTTCAGAGCCGGACCGCTGTCAGCAGACGACCGTGCGGTCGTAACGCCCCCCGACCGTCTGGAAGAAGGTGCCGGTGTTGTTGTTCAGCGTCCGGCAACCGCTGTCCGACCAGTTCTTGACGATGACCTTGACCCGCATCGTCTTGCCGCAGACATTGCGGAGCCACACCTGGGTGCCCCCGTCCGCATTGTTGTGGACCTGCCGCTCGATGCACGCGGGCGCCGTCCCACCCCCCGCGAGCGCGACGCCGGAAACACTCGCCACGCTCGTACGTCCCGTCGCGGCAGCCGGGGCGTCGGCGGCGCTCGCCACCGGCGCGGCCACGGCTCCGACCGCCAGCAGGGCACCGGTGGTCACCGCGATCTTGACGCGCTTCGCACTCATCCGAAATCTCCGTTCTCTCGCGCCGACCGCGGCGGGGCGCCTTCGCCCCCTCCGGTCCGCGGCCGAACCGCTCCCAAGGTCGCCGGGCCGGGCCACGGACGGCCAGAGAAAGCGACCACCTTGGGACGGGAACCCTGCCGACCTGCGAAGACGTGACACGGGAGGAGACGAGTCCGGGACACCTGGGACGCACGAAACGTGCCCGCCGAGGGTCCGGGGCGGGCGGACCCACACGCACATGCCCAGGTTCAGAGGGAACGCCTGTCGTGCACTTCGAGGGTGAGGTGGGGCCAGGCCG
Source organism: Streptomyces sp. NA04227 (assembly GCF_013364195.1). Taxonomy (NCBI): domain Bacteria; kingdom Bacillati; phylum Actinomycetota; class Actinomycetes; order Kitasatosporales; family Streptomycetaceae; genus Streptomyces; species Streptomyces sp. NA04227. The sequence goes on from NZ_CP054918.1 coordinate 2,988,426, forward strand.
CACCGAGCCGCGTCAGTTCGCCGACGTCCGGAACACTCACGGCGGACAGCGATCGCAGGGGAAGAAACCGCACCGTCGTCCCGGTCGCTCCCGCGAGGTCGACCGGGACCAGGCCGGTGACGGGAACACCTCGCTCGTACCGCTGCTCCCAGGCCCCGTTGTCGCGCCGGTTGGTGTGGATCAACCGCTCGCTGAGCGCGGCGACGACGGACATGCCCCGCCGTGGGTGCCCGTCCGGCAGCGCCTGCGCCTCGGGATGATCGAAGAAGCGCAGATCCCGCGTCGCCATGATCGGCTTCTTCACGACCTCGCCGCGATGGTCAAGACGGGTGTCGGTGCCGCGCCCGTCGTCGGCAACGGAGACGAAGCCGTCGTCGTGCAGGGTGACACGACACCGCCCGCCCCCGTTGTCCTCCGCCTCGTCGGCGGCATACGCGACGACTTCGAGGATCAAGTGCCGGACGCCAGCCGGGGCGTAGCGAACCGGGTCCCGGCCGATGCGCCGGAGGTGATCGAGGTCGACGGTTCCCGCCCAGTCGTGCGTGGTGTTCCGCCAGGAATCCCTTGGGCGCCTCTCCATACGGAGAAGTATGCAAGTGGGCCTGGCCCGCGCTCATTTCGCGCCTCCAGCCGCCCTGGCACCCTGGACGGAGGTGCGGTGGCGAAGCCGCACACAACGAAGCAGGCGACGTGGCCCACGTTTCCGTGAGCACACGCCGCCTGTCGACTGCATGTGGACCTGTGGGGATTTGAACCCCAGACCCCCTCGATGCGAACGAGGTGCGCTACCAGACTGCGCCACAGGCCCTTGCAACGAGTGAAACTCTAGCATCCCGCCGACAGTGCTCGGAAATCCGTTGAGCGGGGCCGGGCTGCCTGGTCAGAGGCCCGCCGACCCCGCCTCCTCACACCACTCGTCGGCCGGGCGCCGCCGTCCGCTCGCCGACCGGAGGTCACCCGCCGGCCATTCCCCGACGGGCGCCACCCTCCACGGATTCCGCGCCAGCCGGGCGCCACCCTCCGCAGATTCCCCGTCGGCCGGGCGCCGTCCCCTACTCGTTGGCCGCGCGCGGCCGCCCGCCCTCGTCGTACTGGTCGAAGAGCGGGGTGCGGCCGCGTTCGCGGGCGCGGCGGGCGGAGGCGGCGCGGCGGGCGTCGCTGCGCTCGTCCGGTGTCTCGCTCTCGTCGTCCGCGGCGGGGGCGGCCGAGCGCCGGTCCCCGGTGCCGCGTCGGTCCGCGGAGCCGTTGCCGCGCCGGTCGCCCTTGCCGGAGCCTTGGGCTCCCGACTCGGTGCGCGTCCGGTCCTCGGGCTGTCGCCCGCGGCCGCCCGGTTCGGCGGCGCTGGAGCGGGCGGCGCTCCAGGTGTCGGGGGCGCCGAGGTCGACGCTGCCGGTGGCACGAGGGGCGACCGGGGCGGTGACGTACGTGGGCAGTGGCACCGGGACCGGGTCCCAGCTCTCGCCACGGGCGGGGCCTCGGCGCTCGCGCTGCTGGTCGACCCACTCCGCGTGGTCCGTCTGCTCGACCAGCGCGCGGCGGTCCGCGGCGAGGGAGGAGCGGGCCGGGTCGGCGGAGGTGCCCGGGCCGGGGCGCGGTTCGCCCGTACCGTGCTCCGCCTGGGCGTCGCGCCGCGCGGCCTGGCGCTCGCGCAGCCGTCGCGCCGCTTCCTCGTCCTTGCGGCGGTCCATGACGTAGGCGTACCGGCGTCGTTCCTGCCTGCGCAGGTGGACGATGTACACGCTCAGCAGTACGGCGGGCGCCACCGGCGCCCACAGGAAGGCCAGTCCGCCGACCCCCGCGACCACCGCGCCGACCGAGAAGGCGGCGAAGAGCAGCAGGGTGGTGCGGCGACGGCGGGCGAGTACCTGCGTACGCCGGGCGCGCGCCTCGCTGCTTTCACGGGAATCCCGGGAATCCCGAGGATCCCGGGACTCGCGAACCTCACGAGATCCGACGGCTTCTCGGGATTCCCGAGTTTCCCGGGCATCGCGGGGATCGCGGAACTCCTGGTCGGTCTCGGCGTGCTCGTCGAAACCGGAGGCCTCGGCCCGCGCTTCGGGCCGCAGTTCGGCACGCACTTCGCCGCGGCGGTTTTCCGCGCGGGCGGGGCGGGCGCGGTCCGGCGCTTCGGCGCGGGCCGGTTGTTCCGGGTGCTGCCTCGGGGGCACGGCGAAGGCCCGGACGTCGACCGAGTCGGTGACTTCGCCCGGGGAGAGGGGCGGCTCGGCGATTTCGTCCGAGCGCGCCTTCAGGTCCTTGGCGTACCGGCGTTCCATTCCCGCCCGGCCGGACAGAAGCCTTATGGCGGTGCTGAAACGTTCTGTTGGACGGGCCTCGTTCAGCTCGTCCTGCCTACGGAGCCACATCGGCACCAGGTAGGCGGCCCAGGCCCCGACAATGACTGCGTAGATGAGGCCGCTGCTGCTCACGCGTTACACGGTAGAGGGGTTCGCATGAGGCCATCTGCCAATTCGGCCGGTGTGTCGCACGATCTGGCTGATATTTTCAAGTTTTCTTCCGACCGTTGTGATCAACACCCCACGCCCATAAGGGAATTAAAACGCCCGAGTGACTCGATTCGCCCTCGATATTCGAACACGCATTCCCTTCTCCGTGATGTGCGCGAGTCGGCGGTGAATTTGCCGTCGGCATGCGCATGCGTAGCGCTTGCTTTCGGCCATGCGAACAGGCGCGGCGGATGGCGGGTGTGCGGGGGTTATTGGGGGGCGCGGGGATCGCGGTGCGAGCCGGTGTGGTGGGGCGGGGTGGGTGGCTGCGGGGTGCGGGTGCGGTGCCAGCGTTCGAGCAGCCCGTCGGCGGCCTCGTCGGCGGTGAGGGCGTAGACGAGGTGGTCGCGCCAGTCGCCGTCGATGTGCAGGAAGCGGGGGCGCAGGCCCTCCTCGCGGAAGCCGAGTTTCTCCACCACGCGGCGGCTCGGGACGTTCTCGGGGCGGATGCAGACCTCGATGCGGTGCAGGCCCACGGTGCGGAAACAGTGGTCCACGGCCAGCGCGACGGCGGTGGGCATCACACCGCGGCCCGCGACCGCGCGGTCGACCCAGTACCCGACATGCCCCGAGCACATGGAGCCCCAGGAGATACCGGCCACCGTCAACTGCCCGGCCAGCGCGCCCCGGTACTCCACCACGAACGGCAGCATGCGCCCCGCGTGCGCCTCCGCGCGCAGGTGCCGGACCATCTGCCGGTACGTGGGACGGTGCGCGACGGGGCCCGTCGGGGTGGGCGGGGGCACGGTGGCCTCCCAGGGGCGCAGCCAGTCCCGGTTGCGCCGGTTGACCTCGCGCCAGGCGCGCTGGTCACGCAGCTTTATCGGCCGCAACAGGACATCGCCGTCCGCGAGTTCGACCGGCCAGGACAGACTGTTCAGTGCGACCCACCCGCCCCGCCGGCCGGATGGTCCCCGCCGCGCAACTGGTCCACGGCGTGCGCGAGCAGCGGTTCGAGCACGGCGAGCCCGTCGCGTACGCCGCCGCTGGAGCCCGGAAGGTTGACGATCAGGGTGCGCCCGGCGACTCCGGCCAGCCCCCGGGAGAGGGCGGCGGTCGGCACCTTGGGGCGGCCGTGCGCGCGGATCGCCTCGGCGATGCCGGGGACCTCGCGGTCCAGGACGGCGCGGGTGGCCTCGGGGGTGCGGTCGGTGGGCGAGATGCCGGTGCCGCCGGTGGTGAGGACCACGTCGTGGCCCTCCCGTACGCCGGTGCGCAGCGCCTGTTCGACGGGGTCGCCGTCGGGCACCACGCGCGGGCCCGCCACCTCGAAGCCGAGCGTCTTCAGGGCCTCGGCGATCAGCGGTCCGCCGCGGTCCTCGTAGACCCCGGCGGCGGCCCGGTTGGAGGCAGTGATCACCAGTGCGCGGTACGGGAGTTGCGCGGCCGGTGCGGCCGGGTGGTCGTGGGGTGCGCTCACTGCCCGGCCTCCGCGCGGAGCCAGTCGCCGGACTTGCCGCCGGTCTTCTCCTCGACGCGTACGTCGGTGATGACGGCGGCCTTGTCGACGGCCTTGACCATGTCGACGACCGTGAGGGCCGCGACGGACACCGCGGTCAGCGCCTCCATCTCGACACCCGTGCGGTCGGTGGTCTTGACCCGGGCCCGGATCTCCACCGCCTCGTCGGTGACGGTGAGGTCGAGTTTCACACCGGACAGGGCGAGCGGGTGGCACAGCGGTACGAGGTCGGGGGTGCGCTTGGCGCCCATGATCCCGGCGATGCGCGCGGTGGCGAGTGCGTCGCCCTTGGGCACGCCCTCGCCGCGCAGCAGTGCGACGACCCGCGGCGAGACCAGGACCCGGCCGCTGGCGTGCGCGGTGCGCGCGGTGACGTCCTTGCCGGACACGTCGACCATGTGGGCCGCGCCCGCCGCGTCGAGGTGGGTGAGCCCGCTGCTGGGGTCCTTGGCTGTCATGTGCTGTGGCGCTCCCGGTCCGGGTCGCGCCGCGGACCGGCCGCCGACCGGCCGCGCGCGGACCATGTGTGCGCGACACCGTACCGCGCGGGGCACGCCGGGAGCCGGGCAGCACCGGCAGCCGGGGCACGCGGCGCGCGAGCCGAGCGCGCACCACCGCCTCCCGCGCCCCGCTGCTACGACCACCCCGGCCACCCAGCCACCACGGGCACCACGGCGGGCTACGGCCACCACGGCGAACGCCGCGCCCTCACCCCAGCAGCAGTACCTCGACCTCGGCCCCGGGCCGCAACTCGGTCGTCGACTCCGGGACGACGATCAGCGCGTCGGCCTTCGCGAGGGCGGCGACCAGGTGCGAGCCCGCGCCGCCGACCGGGGTGACCTCGCCGCGCGCCGCGTCGTAACGGCCGCGCAGGAACTGGCGTTTACCCTCCGGTGAGCCGAGCGGCTTCTTCGTGCGCAGCACGGCGCGGGCGCTCGGCCGGTGGATGTCCTCGACGCCCATCAGGGTGCGGATGGCGGGCCGTACGAACAGTTCGAAGGAGACGTAGGAGGAGACCGGGTTGCCGGGCAGGGCGAACAGCGGGGTGTGGTCGGGGCCGATCGAGCCGAAGCCCTGCGGTTTGCCGGGCTGCATGGCGAGCCTGCGGAACTCGACGCCGCTGCCGTCCTCCTCGGCGTCGGTGGTGTGCGCGAGGGCCTCCTTGACCACGTCGTACGCGCCGACGCTGACGCCGCCGGAGGTGACCAGGAGGTCGGCGCGGATGAGTTGGTCCTCGATGGTGGCGCGCAGGGTCTCGGCATCGTCGGCGACGGCGCCGACCCGGAAGGCGAGCGCACCGGCCTCGCGGGCGGCGGCGGTCAGCGCGAAGGAGTTGGAGTCGTAGATCTCGCCGGGGCCCAGTTCGGTGCCGGGCGGGCGCAGTTCGCTGCCGGTGGACAGGACCACCACGCGCGGGCGCGGCCGTACCCGTACGGCGGGGGTGCCGATGGCGGCGAGCAGGGCGAGTTGCGGGGCGCCCAGGACGGCGCCCGCGCGCAGCGCGCGCTCCCCGGCGCGGACGTCGCTGCCCGCGCGGCGGACGTGCGCCCCCTCGGCCGCGGGCTTGAACACCCGTACCTCACCGCCCGCGCCGCCGGGCGCCAGGCTGTGCGCGGTCATCGACTCGACCGGGCCCTCGCCGAGCCCGCCGTCGGTCCACTCGACGGGGACGACCGCGTCGGCGCCGGGCGGCAGCGGCGCACCGGTCATGATGCGGGCCGCCCGCCCGGGGCCGACGGTGGGCGGCTCTCCCGCGCCCGCGGCGACGTCGCCGACGACCTCCAGCGCGGCCGGGTAGGTCGCCGAGGCCTCGGCGACGTCGGCGGCGCGTACCGCGTAGCCGTCCATCGAGCTGTTGTCGAAGGGGGGCAGGGAGACGGGCACGGTGACGTCGTCGACCAGGACGCAGCCCTGGGCGTCGAGCAGCTGGAGTTCGATGGGCTCCAACGGTCGGACGGTGGCGAGGATGTCCTCCAGGTGCTGCGCCACCGACCACACATGGCCCTCGCCCTGGCCCGCGACCCGCGTCGTGGTACTGCTCAAATCGCTACATCTCCTCGGTGACGTAACTGCGAAGCCAGGCCCGGAAGTCGGGCCCGAGGTCCTCACGTTCGCACGCGAGTCGGACAATGGCACGCAGGTAGTCGCCGCGGTCGCCGGTGTCATAGCGGCGGCCCTTGAAGACGACGCCGTGCACCGGGCCGCCCACCTTCTCGTCGGCGGCGAGCTGCTGGAGGGCGTCGGTGAGCTGGATCTCGCCGCCGCGGCCGGGCTCGGTCTTGCGCAGTATGTCGAAGATGTGCGGGTCGAGGACGTAGCGGCCGATGATGGCGAAGTTGCTGGGCGCGTCCGCCGCGTCGGGCTTCTCGACCAGGCCGGTGACCTTGACGACGTCCGCCTCGTCGGTGGCCTCGACGGCCGCGCAGCCGTACATGTGGATCTGCGCCGGGTCGACCTCCATCAGCGCGATCACGGTGCCGCCGTGCTGCTCCTGGATGTCGGTCATCCGGGCGAGCAGCGGGTCGCGCGGGTCGATGAGGTCGTCGCCCAGGAGGACGGCGAAGGGCTCGTTGCCCACGTGCGGGGCGGCGCAGAGCACCGCGTGACCGAGCCCCTTGGGGTCGCCCTGGCGGACGTAGTGCATCGTCGCGAGGTCGCTGGACTCCTGGACCTTGGCGAGCCGGGTGCGGTCACCCTTCTTGGTGAGGGCCTCTTCGAGCTCGTAGTTGCGGTCGAAGTGGTCCTCGAGCGGGCGCTTGTTGCGACCAGTGATCATCAGGACGTCGTCGAGGCCCGCGGCCACGGCCTCCTCGACCACGTACTGGATGGCCGGCTTGTCCACAACCGGCAGCATTTCCTTGGGGGTTGCCTTCGTGGCGGGCAGGAAACGGGTGCCGAGTCCCGCCGCCGGAATGACAGCCTTGGTGATCCTGGTGTGGGGGTGCTCAGTCATGCCCGCCACCCTAACCGGTGCCTTTAAGAGGAATGTGATGGTCCGGTTAATTTGGCCGGTCTGTGCCCACCTGCGGAAAGAAGCGTGAACGTGAAATGAACGAGACCCAGCGCCAAGCGGATTCTGGCAAGCGGACATTGCGCCGGGAGTTCCTCTCGGTGAGGAACCGGTTGACGGAAGATGACGTACGGGAAAAGGCGGTGCTGCTTGCCGAGCGCGCCCTCGAACTGCCCGTGCTCGCCGGGGCGTCCACGGTCGCCGCCTATGTGTCGATGAGCACAGAACCCGGGACCGGGCCGCTGATCGAGGCGCTGGACGCGCGCGGGGTGCGGGTGCTGCTGCCGGTCCTGCTCGCGGACAACGACCTGTCCTGGGGCGCGTACCAGGGCCCCGACTCGCTGGTGGAGGTCCACCACCGGGGAAAGATGGCGCTGCACGAGCCGTCCGGTCCGCCGCTCGGCACGGACGCGGTGCTCGACGCGGATGCCGTACTGCTGCCGGGGGTCGCGGTGGACCGTGCGGGTGTGCGGCTCGGCCGCGGCGGCGGCAGCTACGACCGGGTACTCGCCCGACTGGCGCGCGCGGGCAAGGACCCGGCCCTGGTGGTCCTGCTCTACGACGCGGAGGTGGTGGCCCGCCTGCCGCACGAGCCGCACGACCGGCCGGTGCACGCGGCGGTGACGCCGTCAAAGGTCCACCGCTTCGGTGTCTGATCCCGTAACCGAAAAACGCCCGAGGGGCCCCGTCGCCGGAGCCCCTCGGTCATGTTGATGTGCGGCGACGTCAGGGCCGCAGCACCAGCGTGTCCTCGGTCGCCTTCTTCACGGCCTCTTCGGAGAACGCCCAGGTGTACAGCTCGCCCTTGGCCCACTTGTCGGTCTGGTCCGTGTAGTGGTCGCTGTAGGCGTGGCCCGAGGCGCCGGTGAGGTTGACCCACTTCGACTTGTCGAGGTCGTCGAGGTTGACCACCATCCGCATGGACGGCACCCAGACCACTCCGTAGCCGCCCGCCGCGTTCCAGCCGGTGGCGTTGACGGCCGCCTCGCCGCCGCCGAGGTCCCAGGGGCCGCGGTTGAGCAGGAACTGCACGAAGCCGGGGCCCTCGGTGCCGAGCGTCTGGTTCTTCAGGGTCAGCCGGTGCAGGCGTCCCCAGCTCCAGGTGTCGACGTCCTTGCCGAGCTTGGCGGTCAGGTCCCAGCGGGCGTCGGTCATGGCCCGGCGGAAGAGCTCGTCACGGGTGTCGGTGGCCTTCTCGGTACGCGTCTTGGGCGACTGCCACCAGTCGTTCTTCTCGTCCTCGACGATGCGGCGGACCACTTCCATCCACCGGTCGCCGCCGTCGGGCTGCGCCGAGTCCGGCTCGCGCTCGCCGCACTCGCGGACCTTGCGGCCCTCGTCGGCGGGCTGGGTGTTGTCGGTCGGCTCGACGGACAGGCACTCGTCCTCGACGCGCAGTTCCTTGGGCAGCTTGTCGCCGAAGGCCAGTTGCAGGATGTGCCGCCAGACGCCGTTGAAGTACGCGGCCGCCGCCGAGTCCGGGTCCTGGGTGTAGTCCCAGCCCTCAAGGAGCTTCTGCGCCTCGCGTACGTACGGGTCGGAGATGTCGATCTTCAGCAGCATCGGCGTGAGCAGCTTGGCGATCTCGCTGCTGTTGTCCGTCTGCATGAGGCGCATGTCCTCGGTGGAGATCTTGCCGCCGTTCTTGGTCTTCTGCTCGATCAGGTCGTTGATCCGCTGGCTTCGGGTGCCGTAGCCCCAGTCCTTGGTGAGCAGGTGCGGGTACTTGTCGGGGTCGACGACGGCCTGGTTGGCGGTGACGATGTAGCCGCGCTTCGGGTTGTACTCGTAGGGCAGTTCGTCCTGGTCCAGGTAGTCGGTCCAGTCGTACTCGCGGTCCCAGCCCGGGGCGGGCAGCGAGCCGTCGCCCTTGCCGCGTACGGGGATGCGGCCCGGCGCCTGGTAGCCGATGTTGCCCTCGGTGTCCGCGTAGATGAGGTTCTGCGAGGGCACTTCGAAGGACTCGGCGGCCTTGCGGAACTCCTGCCAGTTGCCCGCCTTGTTGAGCGAGAAGACGGCGTCCATGGTGCGGCCGGGCGTCAGGGCGGTCCACTTCAGGGCGACGCCGTAGCCCTCGCCGCGGTCGGGGGCGGACGCGTCCACGCCCGCCTTCCTGCCGACCTCGCGCAACTCGTCGTTGCGGTCGGAGATCAGCGGGCCGTGCTCGGTCTCGCGGACGGTGATCTTCCTGTCGGTGCCGTCGGCGACCTTGATGATCTCCTCGCGGCGGGCGAAGGGGCGCACCTTGCCGTCGTAGGTGTAGCCCTCGTCGCTGAACTTCTCCAGGTAGAGGTCGGTGACGTCGGCACCGAGGTTGGTCATGCCCCAGGAGATCTTGTCGTTGTGGCCGATGATCACGCCCGGCGTCCCGGCGAAGGTGTAGCCGGAGACGTCGTACTGGCACTTCTCGCTCACGCTGCGGCAGTGCAGGCCCATCTGGTACCAGACCGAGGGCAGCGAGGGCGCCAGGTGCGGGTCGTTGGCGAGCAGCGGCTTGCCGGTGATGGTGTGGCTGCCGCCGACCACCCAGGAGTTGGAGCCGATGCCGTTGCCGTTGGGGCCGAGCGAGGAGGGCACCGCGTCGAGCACCTCGGAGAGCTTCGACAGCTGAGTGCCCAGGCCCGGGGCCTCGGTGCCGCCCGCGAGGCCGGTGCCGGACTCCGCCCCTTCGGCGGCGTCCGCGCTCTTGACGCCGCCCTTGGGGTCGTACGTCTTGGTCGCCTCGTCGTAGCCGCCCTCCTCGACGATCGGCTTGTGCTCGTCGTACGGGTAGGGCGGGTACAGGTCCTTGATCTGCTGCGAGCCGAGGCGGCTGGTCATCAGTGAACGGTCGATCTCGTCCTGCATGTTGGCGCGCAGGTCCCAGGCCATGGCCTTGAGCCAGGCCACCGAGTCGACCGGGCTCCACTTGCCGGGGCTGTAGTCGTTGGCGAAGCCCAACGCCGCGTACTCCAGGGAGAGTTCCTTGCCCGACTTGTCCTCGAGGTAGGCGTTGACGCCCTTGGTGTACGCCTTCAGATACGACTTGGTGGCGGGCGACAGCTTGGTGTCGTACTCCTTCTTCGCCACCCGGTCCCAGCCGAGGGTGCGCAGGAACTCGTCGGTGTCGACCTGGCTCTTGCCGAACATCTCCGACAGGCGCCCGGAGGTGGTGTGCCTGCGCACGTCCATCTCCCAGAACCGGTCCTGGGCCTGGACGAAGCCCTGTGCCATGAACAGGTCCTCGTCGGAGTTGGCGTAGATGTGCGGGACGCCCTGGCCGTCGCGGCGTACGTCGACCGGGCCCGACAGGCCGTCGAGGCGGATGGAGCCCTTGGTCTGCGGCAGTGAGGCGCGCACGGTGTCCACGCCCCAGTAGGCGCCGTAGCCGATGCCCGCGACCAGGGCCAGAGCCAGGACGATCACGAGGAGCCGGGCTCGGCGCCCCTTCTTCTTGCCGGCCTTGTGACCGGAAGAGGCGTTGGTGTGTGCAGGCATCGCTGTCCTTGCTGTCCTTCGCAAAGCGGCAGGCTGATCGAGAAGACCCGGGCGCGACACAGGTGTCGGCCGCCGCGGTCCGCGGTTCTGAAGAGCGCTGGAGCAACCATAGGCGCACAGTTGAAGGGGTCAGGAGGCGGTGTCTGGCTGGGAATTGAGGGCGGTGTTCGCTCACAGCCGAAGAGCGTCAAGAAAACGTCAAAGATTAGGTAAGGTAACGAAGTAACGGCGCCCGAGATGCCGATGCCATACCCGGACCAACCGCCGTGAACGGCACGCGATCCGGCGCACCCCGGCCCATACGGACGTCAACAGCACGGAAACAGAAGCGGAAAGGACCAGCCCCTGACTGTCCACGACCTCAACCAGCTGCTGCTCGTCTGCTCCCTTGTCCTGCTCGTCGCCGTCGCGGCGGTGCGCATCTCCTCCCGCAGCGGGCTCCCCAGCCTGCTCGTCTACCTCGGCATCGGCATGGCCATGGGGCAGGACGGCATCGGCAACGTCACCTTCAACAATGCCGAGTTGACCCAAGTCATAGGCTATGCGGCACTTGTCGTGATTCTCGCCGAGGGCGGTCTCGGCACCAAATGGCGAGAAATCAAGCCCGCGTTGCCCGCCGCCGTCATGCTCTCGCTCGTCGGCGTCGCCGTGAGCGTGGGTGTCACGGCGGCAGGAGCGCACTACCTCGTCGGCCTGGAATGGCGCGAGGCGCTGATCATCGGCGCGGTGGTCTCCTCGACCGACGCCGCCGCCGTCTTCTCCGTCCTGCGCAAGGTGCCGCTGCCCTCCCGCCTGACCGGCGCCCTGGAGGCCGAATCCGGCTTCAACGACGCCCCGGTCGTCATCCTCGTCGTCGCCTTCTCCGCCGAGGGCCCGATCGAGGACTGGTACCACCTGCTGACCGAGATCACCGCGGAGCTCGCCATCGGCGCGGCCATCGGTCTCGCGGTCGGCTGGCTCGGCGCCTTCGGGCTGCGGCACGTGGCCCTGCCCGCCTCCGGCCTCTACCCGATCGCGGTCCTGGCCATCGCGGTGACCGCCTACGCGGCCGGTGCCCTCGCGCACGGCAGCGGATTCCTCGCCGTCTACCTCGCCTCGGTCATCCTCGGCAACGCCCGCCTGCCGCACTTCCCGGCCACCCGCGGCTTCGCCGAGGGCCTCGGCTGGATCGCGCAGATCGGCATGTTCGTCCTGCTCGGACTGCTCGTGACACCGCACGAGATGGCGGACGACATCCTGCCCGCCCTCCTCATCGGACTGGTCCTGACCCTGGTCGCCCGGCCGGTCTCGGTGGCCCTGAGCCTGCTGCCCTTCCGCATGCCCTGGCAGGACCGGGTACTGCTGTCCTGGGCCGGGCTGCGCGGCGCCGTGCCCATCATCCTGGCCACCATTCCGATGGTCAGCGGGGTCGACGACAACCGGCGCATCTTCAACATCGTCTTCGTCCTGGTCGTCGTCTACACCCTGGTGCAGGGCCCGACCCTGCCCTGGCTGGCCCGCCGCCTGCGCCTGACCGGCGCGGACACCGCCGCCGACCTCGGCATCGAGTCGGCCCCGCTGGAGCGGCTGCGCGGGCACCTGCTGTCGGTGGCGGTTCCGGAGGGCTCGCGCATGCACGGCGTGGAGGTCGCCGAACTGCGGCTGCCCAAGGGCGCGGCGGTCACCCTCGTCGTCCGCGACGCAACCTCCTTCGTCCCGCTGCCCACGACCGTGCTGCGGCACGGCGACGAACTCCTCGTCGTCGCCACCGACCCGGTCCGCGACGCCGCCGAACGCCGCCTGCGCGCGGTCGGCCGGGGCGGCAAGCTCGCGGGCTGGCTGGGCACAGGCGGCAACTGACGAGCGGGCGGCACCTGACGAGTGGGTGGCAACTGACGTGCGGCGACCGAGCGCGGCGGGCCGGTGCCTGCCTCGTTGCGGCGGGCCGGTTCCTGCTTCGTTGCGGCGGGCCGCCGCCTGCCTCGATTCCGTGCACCGCCCGGCCTCGTTCCGGGCCGATCGCCGGGAACGGGGCAGGCCCGGCGCCCCGGCCGCGACCTCCGCCGGGGTCGCGATGGCCTGTACGATGGGCGCGCATTTGTACGTCACCACCTCTGCCTGACGCAGAGCTGGCGCGACCGTATGGCGGCCGAAGCAGCCGGTGATCCACCGCGCGGCCCGGTATCTACCGCAGCTCCGCGCAAGAGGACAGCTCTCGGCGTGCTCCCGCGCTACCAGGCGGCAGAAAGGCCCGGCCGTGCCGTCCACGGTCACCCCCGCCGAATCCCCGGCTTCCCCCACGCCCCCCGCGCCCTCGGCACCCCGCCCCGGATACGCACGACTGCTGCGTACGAAGGGTGCCTGGACCTTTCTCGTCCCCGGCTTCGCGGCCCGTCAGCCGTTCGCGATGCTGACCCTCTCGATCGTCCTGCTGGTGCGGCACACCACCGGCTCGTACGGCACGGCGGGCGCCGTCGCCGCGGTCACCGGCGTCTCGATGGCGCTGTGCGCCCCGCTCGGCGGACGCCTCGCCGACCGGTTCGGCCAGCGCCGCGTCCTGGTGCCCGGCGCCGTCCTGCACGCGCTGTCCGCGCTCGCGCTCACCGCGCTCGCGCTGGCGCACGCGCCCGTCGCGAGCCTGTTCGCGACGGCCGCGGCGACCGGCGCCTGCGTACCGCAGATAGGCCCCATGGTGCGGGCCCGCTGGGCACGCCTGCTCGGCAACTCCCCGCTGCAGTCCACGGCGACCGCCTTCGAATCGGTCACCGACGAACTGACCTTCGTCCTCGGCCCGCTGCTGGCCACCGCCCTGTGCACCACCGTCGACCCGGCAGCGGGCCTGATCGCCGAGGCGGCGCTGACCCTCGCGGGCGGGCTGCTGTTCGCCGCCCAGCGCGCGACGGAACCGACGCCCGCCGCCGCGGGGCGCAAGGCCGTCGGTGGTGGCCCGGGCCGCACCGCCCACGGGGCGTCGGCCCTGCGCAGCGGCGGCGTACGCCTCCTCGCGGTCGCCTTCCTCGGCATCGGCACCGTCTTCGGCGGCATGCAGGTCTCGCTGGCCGCCTTCACCGAGTCGATCGACCGCCCCGGCCTCAACGGCGTGCTCTACGGGATCTTCGCCGCGGGCAACATGCTCGCCGGCCTCCTCTACGGCGCCGTCGCCTTCCGCCGCGGCCCCGAGCAACGGCTCGTCCTCGGCTACGCGGCCCTCACGCTCGCGGCCTCGGCCCTGTGGGCGGCCGACTCGGTGCTGCTGCTCGCCGCCCTCGGCCTGCTCGTCGGCAGCTGTGTCGCACCCGCGATCATCACCGGCTACACCCTGGTCGAGCGCCTCGTCCCGGCCGCCTCGCGCACCGAGGCGTTCACCTGGCTGACCGGCGCCGTCGCCCTGGGCCAGGCCCTCGCCGTCACCCTCGCCGGGCAGTTCGAGGACCGGCTCGGGCAGGGCGCGGGCTTCCTGGTCCCGCTCGGCGGCACGGCCCTCGCGCTCGCGCTGCTGCTCGCCCTGCGCACCCGGCTCGCGGCGCCCGCGCAGGCCACCGCCTCGCACGTGGTTTCGGTCACCGCTGCTCCGTCACAGTGGACTGATCCCTCGGAATACGTCACTATGGACCGTCGTTAGCACTCATCGAGTGAGAGTGCCAGGAGGAAGACAAGTGCCGACGTACCAGTACCAGTGCACCGAGTGCGGCGAGGGCCTCGAGGCGGTGCAGAAGTTCACCGACGACGCCCTGACCGAGTGCCCGGGCTGCCAGGGACGCCTCAAGAAGGTGTTCTCCGCCGTCGGCATCGTCTTCAAGGGCTCCGGCTTCTACCGCAACGACAGCCGCGGCTCCTCGTCGAGCAGCTCGCCGGCGACGTCGAAGTCGTCGTCCGGCACGAGCGGCGGCTCGGACTCCTCGGGCGCATCGGGAGCGTCGTCCTCCTCCGGCTCGACGTCCTCCTCGTCCGGTTCCTCGAGCTCCTCCGGTTCGTCCTCGTCGACGAGCTCCGCGGGCGCCTCCACGGCCGGCGCCGCCTGACACCACCGTCCGGTGCCCCGCGCACCGGGACGGATCACGCACTTCCTCGGGGCCCCGTCGCCTCCCCGGCGGCGGGGTCCTCGCCGTTTCCGGGCCCCGCTACTGTGCTGAACATGGCGAACTCGGAGAACACGGCGCACACAACGACCCCAAAGGCGGCTGCCCAGGCCCCCGCCCCCTCGGCCGTCCCGGCGGCGGACCGGACCTCCTCGCACCGGGCGGAGATCGGCGTCATCGGCGGCTCCGGCTTCTACTCCTTCCTTCAGGACGTGACCGAGGTCCAGGTCGAGACCCCCTACGGTCCGCCCAGCGACTCCCTCTTCCTCGGCGAGGTGTCCGGCCGCCGGGTCGCCTTCCTCCCCCGTCACGGCCGCGGCCACCATCTGCCGCCGCACCGCATCAACTACCGCGCCAACCTGTGGGCCCTGCGCAGCGTCGGCGTACGCCAGGTCCTCGGCCCGTGCGCGGTCGGCGGTCTGCGCCCCGAGTACGGCGTCGGCACGCTGCTGGTCCCCGACCAGTTCGTGGACCGTACGAAGTCGCGCGCGCAGTCCTACTTCGACGGGATCCCGCTCGCCGACGGCACCACCCCCAACGTGGTGCATGTGTCGCTGGCCGACCCGTACTGCCCCGAGGGCCGCAAGGTCGCGCTGAAGGCGGCACGCGGACGGGACTGGGAGGCGGTGGACGGCGGCACCCTGGTCGTGGTCGAGGGCCCGCGCTTCTCCACCCGCGCCGAGTCCCGCTGGCACGCCGCCCAGGGCTGGTCCGTGGTCGGCATGACCGGGCACCCCGAGGCGGCGCTCGCCCGCGAACTCGAGCTCTGCTACACCTCGTTGACCCTGGTCACCGACCTGGACGCGGGCGCCGAGACCGGCGAGGGCGTCTCCCACGCCGAGGTCATGCGCGTCTTCGCCGCCAATGTGGACCGCCTCCGCGAGGTTCTCTTCGACGCGGTCGCCGGATTGCCCGCGACGGGCGAACGCGGGTGCCTGTGCACGGAGGGGCTCGGTGGGTGGGATACGGGGATCTCGTTGCCTGAGTGAGGAGTTGGGCGTGGGGGTGGGCCTGGGGTTGGGCGTGGGCCTGAGGTTGGGCGTGGGCGTGGGCGTGGGGTTGGGCACGCGGTGGGCGGCGCGTGCGCTGCGGGGCATTGTGAGGTCGCGCGGGGGCCGGTCCACTTCCGAGTGAACAGGTTTTCCACAACCCGTGGTTCGGATCTCCGGTGCGCATCCGGTTGTCCACAGGCCCCGGCGAGATCTCCCGAACTGCCGCAAGGTGAGGACGCACAGAGCGAATTCCTCACAGCAGGACGGTGGTTCGGATGTCTTACGTTTCCCGATCGTGGGTTTCCCGATCGCGGGTTTCCGGGGTGGCGAGGGTGCCGCACGGGGTGACGGCTCCTCGGCAGGGGGATCCTCTGCAGGCGGCTCCCCGGCAGGCGGCTGCGCCTCCGCCGGTCGGCCACCCCGCACGGCCGTTTCCTCCCGCTCCCCCACGGGGTTCCCAACCACCGCCCAACTGCGAGGTCCCGCAGTTCGCACCGGTGCGGGTACGCGGCCGGGGTACGCACCGTCTGCGTGCGCTGCTGCGCCGGCGTCGACGCCTGGCCGCCGCCGGACTGGCCGTGACGGCGGCGGCGTTGGTGGCCACCGGAGGCCCGCCGCGCGGCGAGGCGCAGGCACAGGTGCGCCCGGATCCCTCGGTGCGCGGCAGCGGTGCTCCACTCCCGGGGCACCCGCAGCGGACAGCCCGGCCGGACCGGACAGCCGCACAAGTCCGCGTACTGGTACGTATCGCGGACGCCGAAAGCGTGCGTCTGCTGCGCCGCGGCGACCGGGTCGACGTGATCGCGACGGACGAGGACGGCGCCCCGCGCGTGGTCGCGGCGGGCGCGCGCGTCGACCGCGTGGCCTCTGCCGATCAGGCCGCCGCCACCGATCTCACCGGGGATTCCGCTTCGGACGGCGCGCTCGTCGTCCTGTCTGTGCCACGGCAAACGGGCCCCAAGTTGGCTGCGGCCGGGGGTCGTTCACGGTTGGCGGTCACACTGTGGTGACACGTGTCAACCATGTGAGGAGAAGTTTGCCGCAAAGCCACTCTGTCGTGTTATCCAATGGTGCACATTGCTCCAGTTGGCGGAGCACCGCCGTAAGTTGCGGTACCGCTCGCTCCACAACGTACACATATGAAGAAAGGCCCAGACGTGAGTCAGAACAAGGGGCCGGGTGTCTGGGAGGGCTTCAAGGCCTTCCTGATGCGCGGGAATGTTGTCGATCTCGCCGTTGCCGTCGTCATCGGTGCTGCCTTCACCAGCATCGTGAACGCGGTCGTGAAGGGCGTGATCAACCCTCTCGTCGGCGCCTTCGGTACCTCGGACCTGGAGAAGTACCGCTCCTGCCTGAAGGGCTCCTGCCAGACCCGCAAGGACGGGACCGTCGACGGCATCCAGATCATGTGGGGCTCGGTCCTGAGCGCCACGCTCAGCTTCGTGATCACCGCGGCCGTCGTGTACTTCCTGATGGTCCTGCCGATGTCGAAGTACCTGGCTCGCCAAGCCGCCCGCGCGGCGGAGAAGGAAGGCGTGCAGGAGACCCTCGAGGTCAGCGAGCTCGAAGTCCTCAAGGAGATCCGCGACGCGCTGGTCGCTCAGCGCGGTGGGGGCAACGAGAGCCCCGGGTCGAGTTCGTCCTGACGCTCGCGTCCCACGCTTCCTCGGCGCGGAGCGCGTCGCCTCACAGGTGGTGCGGCGGCTTCTCGTCGAGGAAGCGCGCGAGCTCGGCGGCACTGCCGCCACCAGAGGGCCGCTCACCCCATCCCCGGTCCGTATCGTCCGAGGACACCTGGCTCAGCGGATCGTCAAAGACCAGCGCGTCCTTCGGATCACGCGATTCGGGGGCGGGGGCGGCACTCATGAAACCAGGGTACGTCGCGCCCGGCCGGACGACGCCCCCTCTGTTCTCCTGGGTCCATGACGTCCCCCTCCAGCCACGAAGGCGCCCCTGGCCCCGACCCGGCGGGGAGCCGTGCGGTGCGCCCGATGACGCCCCGCAGCCGCCACGAAGCACACCGTGTGGCCTCACCGCTCGAGCTCTTCTTCGACCTGTGCTTCGTCGTGGCGGTGGCCCAGGCGGGCCGGGAACTGGTGCACGCGATCGCGGAGCACCACACCGCGGACGGACTCGTCAGCTACGCCATGGTGTTCTTCGCGCTGTGGTGGGCGTGGATGAACTTCACCTGGTTCGCCTCGGCCTACGACAACGACGACGCCCTGTACCGCGTGGTCACCCTCGTCCAGATCGCCGGAGTGCTGGTCTTCGCCGCCGGGGTCCCAGAGGCCTTCACCGACCACGACTTCGCACTGGCCTGGACCGGGTACGCGATCATGCGCCTGGCGCTGGTCACCCAGTGGCTGCGGGCCGCCGCCTCGTGCCGCGGCGCCGAACGCCGGATGGCGCTGCGCTACGCCACGGGGGTCCTGCTGTGCCAGGCGGGCTGGGCGGCCTTGCTGCTCATCCCGGAGGACGCCAGACCCTGGGTCTTCCTGGTGATGGTGGCCGCCGAGCTGTCGGTGCCCGCGTGGGCGGAGCACGCCCGCGAGTCCGCCTGGCACCCGCATCACATCGCGGAACGCTACGGCCTGTTCACGATCATCGTCCTCGGCGAATCGGTGGCCGCCGCCACGGTGGCGGTCAAGTCGGCGGCCGACGAGCACGAGGCCCTGGGCGAACTGCTGCCGATCGCCATCGGCGGCCTGCTGCTCGTCTTCGCCGCCTGGTGGATCTACTTCTCGGTACCCATCCACCTGCGGCTGCGCGGCAACCGTCAGGCGTTCCTGTGGGGATACGGCCACTACCTGGTGTTCGGCTCGGCGGCGGCGATCGGCGTCGGACTGGAGGTGGCGGCGGAACAGGCCACCGGCCACGCACACCTCTCGGCCCGCACCGCCGCCCTCTCGGTGACCCTCCCGATGGCGCTGTACCTGCTGACCGTCTGGGCCCTGCACGCCCGGCACGCCAAGCGGGGCCGCGCCCAGCAGCTCCTGCTGCCGGTGAGCGCGGTGGCCGTGCTGTGCTGCACCTTCACCGGAAGCCGGGCCGTGCTCTGGGCGGGTCTGGTGGCCGCCGCGACGATCGCCGTCGGACTGTGGCTGGGCAGAGCAGGGCACCCCCTGCCCGGTGAACCACCCCGGGACGCACCACACGGCCCCGGCGCCGCCGCGGACACCCCGTGATAGCCATGCCCGCATGACACATGACGCGGGACATCATGACGCGGGACCTGAGGCAAGAACGGGTGATTCCACGGCAGTTGACGCACTGACGGCCGTGGCGGGCCTACGGGTCGGACACGCCACCCTGCGCGAGGGCACCGCCCTCACCGGCACCACGGTGGTCCTGGGCCCGCCGGGCGGAATGACCGCGGCCGTCGACGTACGCGGCGGCGGCCCCGGCACCAAGGAGACCGACGCCCTCGACCCGCGCAACGTGGTCCGCCGCATCGACGCGATCGTCCTGACCGGCGGCAGCGCGTACGGCCTCGACGCGGCGAGCGGCGTGATGGCCTGGCTGGAGGAACAGCACCGGGGCGTACGGGTCGGCCCCGACCCCGCCCATGTGGTGCCCGTGGTCCCGGCGGCCTGCGTCTTCGACCTGGGCCGGGGCGGCGACTTCCGGGCCCGCCCGGACGCGGCCACCGGGCGGGCGGCGGTCACCGCGGCCGCGGCGTCCCCGCCGGGCACACCGGTCGAGATGGGCTCGGTGGGTGCGGGCACCGGCGCCGTCGTCGGCGGCATCAAGGGCGGCGTCGGCACGGCGGCCCAGGTCCTCGAATCCGGGTTCACGGTGGCCGCCCTGGTGGTGGCGAACGCCGCGGGCTCGGCGATCGACCCCCAATCGGGCGCGCTGTACGGAGAGTTGCTCACGGGTCCGGTCGACCGGCCGTCGAAGGAGGTACACGCACAGGCACAGCGCAGACTCGCCGAGGCGGCGGCCGCCAACGCCACTCCCCCGCTGAACACGACCCTCGCCCTGGTCGCCACGGACGCGCGGCTGACCCGGTCACAGGCCCAGAAACTGGCGGGCAGCTCGCACGACGGCATCGCCCGGGCGGTACGCCCCGTGCACCTGCTGAACGACGGGGACACCGTGTTCGCCGTGTCGACCGGAGCCCGGGAACTGGACGAGGACAACCCGTTGGCCCTGAACGAAATCCTCGCGGCGGGCGCGGACATGGTGACGCGAGCCATCGTCCGGGCGGTCAGGGCAGGGGAGTCGGTGGCGGGGGCGGGTGGGGTGTTTCCCGCCTATGGGGAGTTGTACGGGGGTGGGGTGTAGGGCGGGGGTGGGTGTAGGGCGGGGGTGGGTGTAGGGCGGGGGCGTGGGGCGGGAAGGGGGCGGGGGCTGGGTGGGGAGGGCGTGGGTTGGGGTGGGTGAGGTGGAGGGGGGAGGGAGGGCGCGGGGGGAGGGGAGGGGGAGGGGCCCCCGGCACAGCTCCTCCCACCCACCCCCGTGACACCCCCACAACACCCGTCACAAACCTGTGACCAACAGCCCGATATCGGACGGAACCGCTCCACCGTCCGCCGCCTCCTATCGAACAGAAGGACAACCGCGAAGCCACACGGGCGAAGCACGCAGCCGAAGCCCCCGCAGCTCAGCGACTCGGACCCCAGACACGCGTACAACTCACAGGGAACGCACACGAGGCGTGCCCGACCGGGAGCACGCGCCTCACCACTCAAGGAGCACCGTGATCACGCCGGAAAGCACCGCGCAGACACCGACCGCGACCTCCCGCAGCACTTCGGCGGGACCGTCCGGGCCGTGGCACGGTGCCTTTGCCCGCCGTCGCGCCGTACGACGGGCGCTGACCGCCGGGGCGTTGCTCGCCGCGGGGGCGCTGACACTGACGGGCTGCAACGGCGACGCGAACGCGGACGACGGCAAGGGCGGCGACGAGGGACCCGAGCAGACCCGTATCACGATCTCGGCGAAGGACGGTTCGACCGGGGCGTCCATCAACTCGACCGGGGTGAAGGTGAACTCGGGCCGTCTGACGGACGTGACGATGATCCAGGTCGCCGACGGGGCGAAGGTGCCGGGCAAGATCTCCTCGGACGGCGCCACGTGGAAGCCCGCCGAGCAACTGGAGCGCGGCACCAAGTACCGGATCTCGGCGCGCGCCAAGGGCACCGACGGCCGCGCCGCCGCGGCCAACGCGATCTTCACCACGGTCTCCGACGCCAACAGCTTCATCGGCAGTTACGCCCCCGACGGCGGCACCACGGTCGGCGTCGGCATGCCGGTCTCGTTCACCTTCGACAAGGCGATCACCGAGAAGGTGGACGTCCAGAAGCACATCAAGGTCACCTCCAGCAGCGGGCAGAAGATCGTCGGTCACTGGTTCGGCGCTCAGCGCCTCGACTTCCGCCCCGAGCAGTACTGGAAGTCGGGCTCGAAGGTGACGATGCGCATCGACCTGGACGGCGTGAAGGGCGCCAACGGCCTCTACGGCGTCCAGGACAAGACGGTCACCTTCACCATCGGCCGCTCGCAGGTCTCCACGGTGGACGTGAAGACGCAGACCATGACGGTCGTACGGGACGGTCAGGTGCTGCGGAAGGTGCCGATCTCCTCGGGCAGCGCGCAGAACCCCACGTACAACGGTCAGATGGTGATATCGGAGAAGTTCGAGCAGACCCGTATGGACGGGAACTCGGTCGGCTTCGGCGGTGAGTACGACATCCCGGACGTGCCGCACGCGATGCGCCTGTCGACGTCGGGGACGTTCATCCACGGCAACTACTGGTACAACCAGGCGAACCCGCCCTTCGGGCGCGAGGGCACCAGCCACGGTTGCGTGGGGCTGCGCGACGCCCGGGGCGGCGGCGGGGACACCGAGGGCAAGTGGTTCTTCGACCACTCGCTGATCGGCGACGTGGTGAAGGTCCAGGGCTCCCCCGACAAGACCATAGCTCCGGACAACGGCCTCAACGGCTGGAACATGAGCTGGAGCGAGTGGGTGGCGGGCAGCGCGACGGACTGACCGGGAACCGCACCGATCCGAAGCCCGGACCGTTCCGAAGCCGGGACTGACCCGAAGCCCGGCCGGTTCCGAAGCCGACCGGCACTCGCCACACCCGCCGCACTCGCCGTACCAACCGGCCCCTCCGGGCGCCGTTCCCGAAGCGGGCGGCGCCCGGGCACCCCTACCTCAACACCCCATAACCGCAGTTCAGTTGGGCCGCGCACGGTTCATTCCGTGCGCGGCCGTCTTCTTTGTCCGCAAGCCTGGCACGGAGCCTCCGGAAGCACTACGGTATGCACCCACCAAGTGACATGCAGCAACGCCGGGAGAGACATTGAGCGTTCGGTACGAGCCCGACGAGGCGGCGGACGAACCACCCGGGGCGCCCTGCGCGCCATCCCCTCAGGGCCGGTTGGCACACCTGCTGGCGCGTGCCCTGAACTCGTTCGAGTTGCCCGACGCGACGATCGAGAGCGCGCGTGACTCGCTGGCCTACGACAGTGCGCTGCACTCGGCGCACCACAGCAGCGGCCGCTACCGCCGTACGTACCGGCACACCTGGCTGCTCGCCGACGGGGAGACCCTCACCTTGTGGGAACTCGCGCACAACACCGGCCCGCTCGGCCGCGCCGAGCCGACGCACTGCGAGATCTACACCGACGAGGACGAGTTGCGCGCGGCGGCGGCCAGACTGCCGTTGCCGGGCCGCTCCCCCGAGTTCGCGCTGCCCGAGGCGGCCCTCGGCGGGCTGCCGGCGATTCCTCAGCCCCGGCAGACGTACGCGCTGGACAACTCCCCCGACCACGCGCGCCGTTTACTGCGCCGGGCGGAGAACGAGGACCGGCCGGGTTGTGAGACGGCGCGGTTGCTGACGGCGGCGTGCGCGCATCGCATCACGCAGAGCTTCGGGCAGACGGTGCCGGTCTTCTCCGCCACGGGCGGAAGCTGCTTCTCCCTGTACGAGCACGCGTTCCTGCTGTGCGACGGCAGGGAGATCAGCCTCTGGGAGGTCGAGCACACGGCCACCGAGGACGGCCGTCATATGTGCGAGGTGTACATGACGGTGAGCGCGGCCCGCGCCGCGATGGAACGCCGTGCCTCGCAGCTGAGTTGAGCACGGGCCGAGCCGGGCGGGCAGCGTCGGACGAGCCAAGTCGCACGGGCCGAGCCGCACAGGCCAAGCCGCACGGGCCGAGTCGAGCGCCCGCACACAGGCGGGAGCCCCGACACCTGGGGGGGGAGTAGGTGCCGGGGCTCGTCTGTGGTGACGGCCGCCTGGCGGTCCGCATGCCGTGGTCGGTACGGCGCCCGCTACCGCGATTCAGTTCGGCGCCATGGCATGGCTCAGGCCGCCTCGTCGAAGCCCGTGTCGCGGGCCAGCTTCTTCAGTTCGAGCAGGGCGTGCTTCTCGATCTGCCGGATGCGTTCGCGGGTGAGTCCGTGCTGCTTGCCGACCTCGGTGAGGGTGCGTTCGCGGCCGTCGTCGATTCCGTAGCGCATCTTGATGATGGAGGCGGTGCGTTCGTCGAGCCTGCCGATCAGGTCGTCGAGTTCCTCGCTGCGCAGCAGTGTCATCACGGAGGTCTCGGGCGAGACGGCGGAGGTGTCCTCCAGCAGGTCGCCGAACTGGGTCTCGCCCTCGTCGTCGACGTGCATGTTGAGCGACACCGGGTCGCGGGCCCAGTCGAGGACGTCGGTCACGCGCTCCGGGGTGGAGCCGAGTTCCGCGGCGATCTCGGCGGGCTCGGGCTCCCGCCCCTGTTCGCGGTTGAACTCGCGCTGCACCCTGCGGATCCGCCCCAGCTCCTCCACGAGGTGCACGGGGAGCCGAATGGTGCGGGACTGGTCGGCGATGGAACGGGTGATGGCCTGCCGGATCCACCAGGTCGCGTACGTCGAGAACTTGAAGCCCTTGCGGTAGTCGAACTTCTCCACCGCGCGGACGAGACCCGCGTTGCCCTCCTGGATCAGGTCCAGCAGAGGCAGTCCGCTGCGGGGGTAGCGCCGCGCGACGGCGACGACCAGACGCAGGTTGGACCGGATGAAGATGTCCTTGGCGCGCTCTCCTTCGTCGACCAGCGCCTGGAGTTCGGCACGTGAAGCGACCTTCTTGCTCCTGCGCTTGCCCGCGTGCTGCGAGTCGACTTCGCCGTCGAGTATCTGTTGTGCGTAGACGCCCGCCTCGATGATCTGTGACAGCTCGACCTCCTTCGCGGCGTCGAGCAGCGGTGTCCGCGCGATCTCGTCGAGATACATGCCGACGAGGTCGCGGTCGGCGATCTCGCCGCCCGTGCCACGGACGCTCTGTGCCGTCTCGGACTCCGCCCCTGCCCGGGCGGCCCGAGAGGTCCCCCCGGTTGCGGGCTGACGACGGGCGACGGCGCGGGTTGCCATGCGTGCTCCCTTGCGATGGTGGGGCCAGCTTCTGTCTGATGGAAACAACGACTGGAATCAGGACAGAATTCCCATGACGTCCCCCGTTTTTTATGATCTTGCAGTATCCTGCGTCGCCACACGGGGAGGGGCATGTGCCAGTGCACTCAGAAGTGCAGGTCAGAGCGGGCACCGAGGGTGACCTGACCGCCCTGACGGAGATCTACAACCACTATGTGCGTGAGACCGGCATCACTTTCGACACCCGGCCCTTCACACCCGGTGAGCGACGCGAGTGGCTGCTCTCCCACCCTGAAGACGGCCCGCACCGCCTCCTGGTTGCTCGGGCCGCTCCCTCGTCGGCCTCGAACGCCCCGTACGGCGACGCCTGCCCCGAAGCGGCGGGCGGCATTCTCGGTTACGCGACGTCGAGCCCGTTCCGGCCCAAACCGGCGTACGCGACCTCGGTGGAGGTGAGCATCTACCTCGCCCCGGGCTCCGGCGGCCGCGGCGTGGGCAGCGCACTCTACGGCGCACTCTTCGAGGCACTGCGCGGCGAGGGCCTGCACCGCGCGTACGCGGGGATCGCGCGCCGGTCGCAGCACGCCGCCGCGCCTGCGCCCTCCAGCACTTCCGCGTCCAGCCCTTCTGCCTCCGTTCCTCCCGCCCCCGCCCCGGCGGCCAACGAACCCTCGCTGCGCCTGCACCGGCGTTTCGGCTTCCGGCACATCGGCACGTATCGCGAGGTGGGCCGCAAGTTCGGGGTCTGGTGGGACGTCGACTGGTACGAGAAGGACTTGGCGGATGCCGGCCCCGGACTCCGGCCCTGACATCGACCCCGACCCCGACCCCGACCGCGATCCCAACCTCTACCCCGGTCGCGGCCGCGACCCCAACCCCGATCCCAGCCCTGACCGCGACCGCGAGCCCCCCATTCCGTACAAGTTTCAATAAATGGTTCCGTACAGTGGTGACCATGGACCCGCAGCCCGTACCCGCCCCCGAGCCGCGCTGGCTCGACGATGACGAGCGCCGCGTCTGGCTCTCGTATCTGCACGCCACGATGCTTCTCGAGGACCACATCGACCGGCAGTTGCAGCGGGACGCGGGGATGCCCCACCTCTACTACGCGATGCTCGTCCAGCTCTCCCGCGCCCCGCGGCGGCGCCTGCGGATGACCGAGCTCGCGAAGAACCTGAAGATCACCCGCTCCCGGCTCTCACACGCGGTGGCCCGCCTCGAGAAGCACGGCTGGGCGCAGCGCGAGGACTGCTCCTCGGACAAGCGGGGCCAGTTCGCCGTCCTGACGGACAAGGGCCAGGAGGTCCTGCGCGTCAGCGCCCCGGGCCATGTCACCGCCGTACGCCAGGCACTCTTCGACCGTCTCACGCCCGAGCAGCAGCGCTCCCTCGGCGAGATCATGGAGATCATCGCCGAGGGCCTCCAGCCGAACCAGGCGGACGCCGACCTCCCCTGGCTGCGCTGAGCCGCTTCGCCCGCCGCGCCAAGCCGTACCCGAGCCGCAGCCCAAGCTGCCTCACCCCGGGCCCCCGACCCTCAGCCCTCAGCCCTCAGCCGTGCCCAAGCCGAAAACCCCACGATCGGCGCACCCAGCGCGCGGTCGCGCACGCCCCGAAACAGGCTGAGTACAGGGCGCAGCCGAGGCCGGAGGCTGCCGCGGACCGGAAGGCGCATGCATGAGCAGCAGTCGGATACGCGGCCCCCACCGCAGCTCCGCGCTCGCCGCCCTCGCCGCGCTCGTCCTCGCGGCCACCACCACCGCCAGCACGGGCCGCCTGCTGCCCGACTCGGCCACCGCCCCCGGTCCCGTCGCGCAGGCCCGCGGCGCCGCCCTCGGCCCCTGCCTGATCAAGGGCTCCTCCGGCGTCCAGATGTCCGAGGGCATACCGACCGTCTCCGGCTACGCCCGTGCCACCGGCACCCTGCGCGCCCTGAACCTGATGGTCGACTTCCCCGACGCCCGCGGCGAGGGCAGCGCCCTGGACCGCCTGGCCGAGTTCTTCCCGCAGACCCAGGAATGGTTCCGCACCAGCTCGTACGGCCGGCTCGACTACCGTCCCGCCGCCCCGGTGGCCCGCTGGCTGCGGATGCCCAAGCCGTTCAAGGCGTACGGGATAGACCGCGGCGCGCCCTTCGACCCCGGTTACCGGGGCCTGGTCGAGGACATCGTGAGGGTCGCGGACCCCGATGTCGACTTCCGCGACTACGACATCGTCAACATCATCGCGACCCCGAACGCGGGCCCCTCCGCCCTGGACACGGTCCTGTCGGTGACCTTCGCGGGCAACCACGAGGCCCCCGTCGCCGACGGCATCAGCCTGTCCAACACCTCGTTCGTCTACAGCCGCCAGGACGACGGCTCCGGTTCCTACGCGGAGACCGGCTTTCGCGTACTGCCGCACGAGAACAGCCACACCTTCGGCCTGCCGGACCTCTACACGCAGGAGGGCGGCGGCGCCGTCGGGCACTGGGACATCATGAGCGAGGACTGGGGCGCCAACAACGACCTGCTCGGCTGGCACAAGTGGAAGCTCGGCTGGCTGGTCGACAACCAGGTCGACTGCGCCGCCGCCCCGGGCATCAGCGACCACGTCCTGACCCCGCTGTCCCGCAAGGGCGGCAAGAAGCTGCTCTTCGTCCCGGTCGGCGAGCACGTCGGCTACGCCGCCGAGGTCCGCGTCCGCGGCGGCAACGACGCCGCCGTCTGCCGCCCCGGAGTCCTCCTCTACCGCGTCGACGCGGACGTCGACACGGGCCACGGCCCCATCCGCGTCATGGACGCCACCGAGGACAGCGGCGGCTGCACCCGCAGCCCCAACGTCCACGCCGAACTCTCCGACGCCACCTACACCCCCGGCGACACCTTCACCGACCCGACCACCGGCATCCGCATCTCGGTGACCCGAACCAAGGACAAGGACAAGGGCGAGTACGGGGTACGGGTCAACCGGCCGGGGGCGTGAGCGAGTTGCCCCTCACGCTGAGTTCCCCCGCGCGGAGGGGCACTCGACAACTCGGCGATGTGTCCTCTCTCCCCCCAGCGAGCACGGAAAAGGCCCAAGTCTCCGCTGATCTGCGGAAACCTGGGCCTCGACTTCGTCCGACGCTTTCGCCCGACACTGTGCCCCCGGCAGGATTCGAACCTGCGACACCGGCTTTAGGAGAGCCGTGCTCTATCCCCTGAGCTACGAAGGCGTACGGCCGGGATCCGCGGACCCGCCAGCCGACCACGAACAGGGTAGCGGATCGCCCCAGCTCGGCGCGCCCGGCTTGCGAGCCGCCCCGCCCCGCGCTGCGCCTGCCTGTTCGCCCGGCCGTTCACCCCCGGCCGTTCGTCCTCAAGCAGTAGCATCCGCCCATGTCTGTCAACGATGTGTACGACGTGGAGATCGGGGCCCTCGGTGGGGGCTCCGCCGAACTCGGGCAGTACCGGGGCAAGGCCGTACTGATCGTGAACGTGGCCTCGCAGTGCGGGCTCACCCCGCAGTACGAGGGGCTGGAGCGGCTGCACGCGCGTTACGCCGCGCAGGGCTTCGCCGTGCTCGGCGTTCCCTGCAACCAGTTCGGTGGGCAGGAGCCGGGCAGTGCGGAGGAGATCGCGACGTTCTGCTCGACGACGTACGGCGTCACCTTCCCGCTGACCGAGAAGATCGAGGTCAACGGCTCCGGACGGCACGCGCTCTACAAGGACCTGGTGACAGTCGCCGACGGCGGGGGCCACACCGGGGACATCCGGTGGAACTTCGAGAAGTTCCTGATCGGCCCCGACGGCACCGTCGTGGCCCGGTTCGCCCCGCAGACCGAGCCCGACGGCCCGGAACTGCTCGCCGCCGTGGAGAAGTCGCTGCCCGCCGCCTGACCCTTCGCCCGAGGGCCGGGGCAGCGGCGGTTCCCCACCACTCCCCCGGCCCTCGGCACAGCCACAGCCACAGCCACAGCCACAGCCACAGCCACAGCCACAACGGCTACCGCCGCTCTCCGTACCGGGCGGCGCTCAGCGCCACTCCTCCGGGCAGGGCGTGCCGCGCGGCAGCTGGTACGGGGCGGCCAGGCGGTACACGCCCGGGCCCGGGGCGATCAGTTCGGTCCACTTGTCGCCGGCGGCGTTCTCCTCGGCCTCCATCAGGCAGCCGTTGAGGTTCTTGTACTCCTTGGGCTCGCCGTCCTCGCGGTGCTTGGACGCCTTCGTCTCCTGGGGCGCCTTGAGGCTCTTGCCGTTCTCGTTGACGAGGCCGAGCCACGGCGAGTACGGGATGCGGATCAGTACCCGGCCCGCGCGTTCGACGCGCAGCGTCAGCTCGCCCTGGTCGGCGCGGGTGACGTGGCCCGGGGGCTCCGCGAGCGGCGCGGAGTCGGTGACCTTGTACAGCGTCCAGTTCTTGTCGCCCCACAGACGCTCCAGATACGGCTGGCCGCGCTGGATCAGCTCGCGCTCGCGGGGGCCGCCGATGCCGTCGAGGTCGTCGGTGGGCAGCACGATGAAGTGCACGGCCCAGCGCTGGAGCCACTCGTGGTAGTTCGCCGAGTTCAGCGTCTCGTCGTAGAAGAGCGGGTTGCGCTCCATGTCGGCCTGACGGTTCCAGCCGCGGGCCAGGTTCACGTACGGGGCGAGCGCGGACGCCTCACGATGGCTGCGGGTGGGGACCACCTCGACCCGGCCCTTGTCGGCGCCCTCCTGCTCCAGGTGGTGCACCAGCGGCGCCAGCTCGCGGGCCCAGGACGCCTCCGGGGTGGTGTGGATGATGTCGATGATGGTCTTGATGCCGATCCACACCACGAAGCCGAGGATGCCGAAGGCGAGCCAGAACCAGCGCCGCGTACGGGGCTCGGCGAAGGGCAGTGCGGCCATCAGCACCGCACCGCCGAAGAGCATGCCCAGGCGGGTGATGTTCGAGCCGATCTGCGAGCTGATCAGCCAGGTGAGCAGTACCGCGAGGGCGTAGACGTACGCGGTGATCCGTACCGTCTTCCAGCTCTTGGGCACCGTCCGGGCCACGATCACCGCGCACAGGAACGGCGGGAAGGTGGCGACGAAGTCCATCGGCTGGGTCCCCGAGAAGGGGAACAGCCAGGCGCAGAGCCCGACCACCACCGCCGGGGCGATACCCAGCGCCCAGGCGCCCGGTCTGCGCTTCTGCAGGAACAGGGCGACCGCGACCAGGCCCACGAACAGGCCAGCGACCGGTGAGGCGGCCGTCGCGAGACCGGCCAGCGGGGCCGCCAGCAGCGCCTTGGCCCAGCGGCGGCGGCGCCAGCGGTGCGGCCAGCAGAAGACGACGGCGACGGCCGCGAGGGCGAGCATCGTGCCGAGCGCGAAGGTGACCCGCCCCGAGATCGCGTTGCACACCAGGCCGAACACCCCGGCGAACGCCGGCGGCAGCACCCACGGGGAGCGGCTGCGTACCAGGATCACGGTGAGCAGCGTCGCGGACAGCGTCCCGGCGATCATCATCGTCGTCCGCACACCGAGTACGGACATCAGATACGGCGAGACCACGCTGTACGAGACCGGGTGCATGCCGCCGTACCAGGCGAGGTTGTACGCCGAGTCGGGATGCCGTCCGACGAACTCCGCCCAGGCGTCCTGTGCGGCGAGGTCGCCGCCACTGTTCGCGAACACGAAGAACCAGCCGATGTGCAGGACACCGGCTACCGCTGTGACGTAGAGCACCGGATGGCTGAACAGCCAGGTGACCCACCACGGTCTGCCCGAAACGGCACTCGCCCCGACCGGCTCACGCTGCCGCTGGGCAGGAAGCGCTATTCGCTCGGCTCGCTCGCCCGCGTCCGGCTCCTTGTCAGGATCGGCACCGTCGGCCCGCGTCGGCTCCGCAGTCGCCACTGGAGGATCTCCCCGTACTCAAGTCTCGGCGGGACCCGGCCTCGGCACAGTCGCCCTGCTGTACCGCTCCCGGGGACCCGGTGTGCTGCCCGCCCCCGGTCTCGCGACGCTAGCACGCGCGCGGGGTTCGCCGCTTCGCGGTATGCGGCGCGCGGGGCGGTCGGCGGCGGTCGGTCCCTGGTGGGACCTTGGCCGGAACTCGGCGGGAACTGGGCCGACGCTCCTGTGACTTCGGCGGGGCGGCCCGGCCGAAGACGTGGCCGAGGCGGCCGACCCGGTGGGCCGGCCGCCTCAGTCAGGTGTGGGATGTATCGCCTTCATGCTGTCTGATGGCTTCCATCCCGCCCTGGTGGTCTCCAGGCCGGGCTGGGAGTCTCCAGCCCGGCCTGATGGCCTCTATCCCACCCTGGTCAGCTTGTCGGCGAAGCCCGGTTCGGAGAGGTTCTCCTTCAGGGCTACGGGGACTTCGACGGCGCTCGCCGTTCCGTCCCCGACCCGCAGTACGCCGACCTCGGTGCCCGCCTCGGCCTGGTGCGGCAGGGACTTGCCGTTGTCGGCGAGCTTGAGTTCGACGGTGAGGCCGGGCCAGCCGACGGCGGTGACGTCCTTGGTCGCGACGACCGGAGTCGTACCGCCGAGCCCGTCGTCCACGGTGCCGACCACGTCACCCTTGCGGACCACGGTCTTCGCCTCCAGTACGCCGCGGGCCGCCTGCATCAGTGCGTTGCCCGCGTCCAGGGCGCCGGTCAGGATCGAGTCGTCGCGAGCGGCGGCCGGTTGCGAGAGCACCGCTCCGATAATGGTCTGCCGGGTGCCGCCGACCTCCTTGGTCGCGGCGAAGAGCAGGTTGCCGCCCGCCTTGGTGGTCGTACCGGTCTTGATGCCCATGACGCCGTCGACCGGGACCAGACGGTTCCAGTTCTTCTGTTCCGTGCCGTTCACGTCCACGTACGAGGACTGGCTGACGACCTCGCGGAACAGCGGGTTCTCCATGGCCTTCTTGCCGAGCTTCACCTGGTCCGCGGCGGTGCTCACGGTGCTGGCGGTCAGGCCGGAGGGGTCGGTGTAGTGGGTGTTGGTCATGCCGAGCTGCTTGGCGGTGGCGTTCATCTTCTCGACGAAGGCCTTCTCCGTGTCGGCGTCCCAACGGGCCAGGCGGCGGGCGACGTTGTTCGCGGAAGCGAGCATGACGGCCTGAATGGCCTCCTTCTCGCTTATCTTCTGCCCCTCGCGGACCTCCACGGTCGACTCGCCCTCCGCGGACTTCGCGGCGTCTTCCTCCGCCTGCTTGTCCATGGTGATCATGGGCCCGTCACCCTGCTTGATCGGGTGGTCCCGCAGGATGATGTACGCGGTCATCACCTTGGCGACACTCGCGATCGGCGCCGGCTTCTGCTCCCCGGACATACCGAAGCTCCCGACACCCTCGACCTCCATCGCCGCCTGCCCCTCACTGGGCCACGGCATGGACGGCTTCTCGCCGTCGAAGACGAACCGCTCGTCGGCGGTCAGCGACAACGTCGGCTCGGGAAGCGGTCGCACTGCCTGCGCGACCGCAAACACGATCACCAGCAGCAGCACCAACGGCGACCAGATCTTGACCCGGCGCAGCACGGTACGCAGCGGAGTCTGCGGGGGCGGCGGCGTGTTCGTCAGCTCGGCCAGCAGATCCAGCGGCGGCAGAGGCGGCAACGGCTGCTGGCGGGTACGGCCGAGACCGTCCGGGTCGGGGCCGGGAGTGGTGGTGCCGTGAGCGGCGGGAGTGGTTCCCGAGCCGGGGGCCTGCGGGCTTGCGGTGGGCGGCAGGGCACCGGCTGCGGGCGCGTTCGGCCCGGCGGGACGCGCGGTGGGACGCGCGGCGGGACGACGCTCCTCGACGTCCTTGAGCGCGACGAACTTGCTGGTGCGCTCCGGGTCGGTGAGGGCGGGAGAGGTGCTGGGAGCGGGCGAGGTGGTGTGGGAGGAGGACGCGGCGCTGGAGGGGCCCGGCTTGTCCTCGGAGTTGTCCTGGGCCTGGCTGTCCTGGCCCTGGTTGCCCTGGCCCTGGCTGTCCTGACCCTGGTTGCCCTGGCCCTGGCTGTCCTGACCCTGGTTGCCCTGGCTCTGGTTGCCCTGGCCCTGCTTCCGGTCGGACTTGTTCTGGCTCGGCTCCTGGTCCTGCTTTTGGTCCAGCTTCCGGTCCTGCTCCTGCTCCCGGCCCGGCTCGGCGGAGGTCGACGGAGCTGATGCGCTGGAGGCTGCGGAGGACTCCGCCGAGGCCTTGCTCGCGGCACCTGCCGCCGCCTCGCCGTCATCCTCAACATCCGACTTGGCCCCGGACTTGGCCTGGGCCTGGGCCTCAGACTTGGCCCCGGCGCCGTCCTCGGCCTCGGTCCCTGCCTTGCCGTCAGCCTCGGTTTCGGTCGCGCTCTCGGTCTCGGTGTCAGCCTCAGCCTCGATGGCGCCCTTGGCTTCGGACTCGTCCGAAGCCGCCGCGGTCGACGGAACCTGCTCCGAGTCCGCCGTACGCCGCGCCTGCGGGACGGAACCCGCCTCCTCCGACGCACTCGCGTCCGACGCGTCCGAGGCCGAGTCCCGCTCCTCCGAGGCGCCTGGCTCACCGTTCACAGCGCCCAGCCCACCGTTCGCAATCGAAACGGCGGCGGGCGTCGTCGTTTTCGCGCGGGAAGCCTTCTCCGCGCCGGAAGCCCTCTCCTCCTCGGAGGGTGCTTCCCCGCCGTCCGACTCGGCCCCAGGTATGGCCACGCCCGCGAGTTCCGCGAGCTTCAGAGTCGTCGTCGGCTGGTCCACGGGCCGTCGGGGCAGTTGGAACACCGCGGTCGCCTGATCGACCCCCGCCCCACCGGAACGCGCCTCGGCACCGGACGCCTCCTCGGCGCCGGCACCGGCATCAACACCGGAACCCGCCCCCGTACGCGTACCCGAGCCGGCACCCGTACCCGCACCCGCGCCCGTTCCGGTATCCGAGCCGCCGCCCGCACCGGAAGACCCACCAGCGCCCGCGGCCCCAGCCGCCCCGGCGGCCGGTTCACCCGTCCCGGACTCACCGGCGGCCCCACCGGACACCCAAGCGGCCACGGCCTCCCGCAGACGCGCGTCGCGGCCCTCGCCGCCCGCTGCCGCGTCATCCGCCGCAGCGGCACCGTCCGCGCCCTCTCCGGCACTCCGCGCATCGGCGGAGGCAACCGAGCCCCCACCGTCCCGCGTCTCACCCTTCGAGGAACCCTCAGCAGCAGCCGGAGAACTCTCCGAACCCGAGCCCTCAGAGGACTCCGAGGCACCCGAGGACTCCGAGCCGTCCGTGCTCCTCCCCGCGGCGGACGCGCTCCGCGTCGAAGGTGCCTTACGGGCCATGGCGAGCCGGGGATCGTGCTGGGCGGGCGGCTGGGAGCCGTCGCCGCCCGCCGCACCATCACGCCGCTCCGAACCGTCCCGCGGCTCGGAGTTCTGCGTCTTCGCTCTGTCGGGGGACTCGCCCGCCACCGATTCCTCCTTCGTGCGCCGCGCCCCAGCGGCCGCGCTGTGGGTGTCCAAACCGTCTACCAGTGTCCCGTGTGGGGGGTTGACTCCTCCGCTAGACGAGAACGACATACCTTCCGGTTCCAGGATCAACCGGGCAGGCACTCTCGACAGACCAATGTGAGAGGGGTCACCCTGTCATTCATCCACGCGGGGAGGCATGGATGGGCAGGAGCCGCAGAACGATTCCGGAGGAGCTTCTGTTGCTCGCTCTGGACCCGGCCACGGGTACCACAGCGCAGCCGCAGTCGCTCGACCTCGGTCTGGCCGGAGCACAGCTAGTGGAGCTGGCACTGGCCGGACGAATAGCCCCTGACGGGGATCGTATCGCCGTGGTGGTACCACGGCCGACAGGAGATCCGACGCTGGACTGTGCACTGGAACTGCTGCGAAGGCGCGGCGCTCCGGTACGTGCCGTCCACTGGATCGGCGGGCCCCGACTGGGGCTGCGCCAGACGTATCTCTCGCATCTGGAGAGGTGCGGCATGGTTCATGCCGTGGCAGGCCAGATGTGCGGGGTACTGCCGACGACTCGCTACCAGGCGACGGACACGGCAATCAGCCGGGAGATCAGGGCCCGGCTGGATTCAGCGATCCGTACCGGTGTACCGCCGGACCCACGGACCGCGGCGCTCGCCGCGCTGGCCCACGCGGTCGGCCTCGGCAAGCACCTCTACCCGGGGAACGAGGGGCGCTCCTCGCGCTCCCGGCTGCGGGATCTGATCAGGCACGACCCGATGGGCGGTCTCGTCGCGCACGCGGTGATGGACGTCCAGAACGGTGTGGCGGCACAGCCGCGCCGCGCACCGGCGGCAGGCGCCCGTCCGACGGCCGACGCAGGCCGCGTCCCGGTGGGCGGCCGACACGGACCGATGGCGCGAGCCGCGAGCTGAACCGATCCGCCGACGCGGACCGTCCGACCACAGCCCGGCCGCCGCCGGGCCGGTCGGCCGGTCAGTCGGTCAGTCGGTCAGCCGGTCAGTCGGTGATGCCTGCGGCGAAGGCGCGCGGTGGGCCGGTCGGTTGGCCGGTCAGCCGGTTCAGTCGTCCGGTCGCTCGGTCAGTCGGTCAGTCGGTCACGGGCCGAACCGAGGAGTACGCCATGGCGTTCTCCGGCGTCGCACCCGCGGGTGCGACGCCGGAGAGTGCTGTCCATGTCACGCGGTAGAGGGTCAACAGGCCCGTTTTCCAGCGCTGTACGCCCGGTTGGTGGCAATCTGCTCAACAGCAGATACGCAAAGTTCCGTGAGCCGCAGCCGGAGGTGCACGTCCGTGGCATCCAATGTCAATCCCACCGTAAGACGCCGACGGCTGGGTCAGGAGCTGCGCAGGCTCCGCGAGTTGAAGGGTCTGACCGCAGAGGAGGTCGCCGAGCGCCTGCTGGTCTCGCAGTCGAAGATCAGCCGCCTCGAGAACGGCCGCCGCAGCATCAGCCAGCGCGATGTGCGCGACCTGTGCGGGGTCTACGAGGTGGAGGACACCCGCATCGTCGAGTCGCTGATGCAAATGGCCAAGGACTCGCGCCAGCAAGGCTGGTGGCACTCCTTCGGCGACATCCCGTACAGCGTCTACATCGGACTCGAGACCGACGCCGCCTCGCTGCGCGTCTACGACCCGCAGGTCGTCCCCGGCCTCCTGCAGACCCGCCCGTACGCGGAAGCCCTGATCGCCGGGGCGCTGCCCGAGACGGCGCACTCCGACATCGACAAGCGCGTCCAGGTACGACTGCGCCGCCAGGACCGGATCAGTTCGCCGGACAGCCCGCTGCGACTGTGGACCGTACTCGACGAGGCCACACTCCGCCGCGTGGTCGGCGGCCGCTCCCTGATGCGCGAACAACTGGAGCATCTCGTCGAGCAGTCCCAACTGCCGCACGTCACCGTGCAGGTGATCCCCTTCGACATGGGGGCGCATCCGGGACTCAACGGCCAGTACGCCATTCTGGAATTCCCCGACGCCGCCGATTCCAGCGTCGTCTACATCGAGGGCGTGACCAGCGACCTGTATCTCGAAAAGGCGAATGACGTCCACAAGTACAGCGTCATGTACGAACACTTGCGCGCGCAGGCCCTGAACGTGGACCAGTCACGACAGTTCATCGCCGATATCGCCAAGGAATACGCGCGTTAGGCACGGAGCCGGGCAATACGGAAGCCAAAGGCCGTGAAGAAGCGGTCGTGGAGAAGCGGTCGTGGGAAACGGCCGTGAAGACAGGGCGTGAAGCAAGGGGGCAAGGAGACAGGGGCAGTGGCAAAGCGCGACCGGCGAGGCGCCCTCGTAGCGCGCCAGCCGTCGCGCCAGCCCACCCAGCCCCTCTGCCGACCAGGCCCCGCCGCCCTGCCGCCCGAGCCCCACAGCAACCGCCCCGCAGCTCCCGCCTCACCCCGCCCCGCCCCGCCCCACCCCAACAGCCCGTATCCCATGGCCGACGGCTCGCGCTGTGCGACGAGTGGGGCGGTCGCGGCGAAAAGCGCCGCACGGTACACCGCTGTCGGGGTGGGGCGGAAGTCCCCTCTGGTATATGCCATCCGGTCGAGTGAACGGCTCCGACGGCCGCGGAAGCGGACGAGTAGCGTCGATCACGCCTTCACGCAAGTGAGTTGGCACGTGACCGCCCCCACGCGGTGACGGCACAAATCGACTGGCCGAACCGGAGCAGACATGGCAATTCAGCAGGGCGCCACGAATACCTGGATCAAGTCCTCGTATTCCACGGGAAACGGCGCTTGCGTCGAAGTGAAATCCCCCCTCTTCGACGCGATCGCCGTACGGGACTCGAAGGTCCCGGCAGGCCCTTCACTCGCCTTCACCCCCGATTCCTGGCGCGCATTCATGACCGAGGTGAGCCGCGGCGTCTTCGTCCACGGCTGATCACGGCAAGCCCGTAGCCGCGCTCGCGGCGGCTGCGGTCCGGCGGACTCGTCCGCACGTCCCCCGCCCCTACGAGAAGCTGCCGCAGGACAAGCCGCCGCACGGTGAACAGCCGTACAACGAACGGCCCTACGGCAGCAGCCCCACGGCAAGAGCCCTCTCGACTGGTCCGCCGTCCCGGCCGAGGGGGCTCGGCGCTGCCCGCCGCACGTCACAACGGCTCGGCGCTGTCCACCGCACGTCACAAGGCCTGGCGCCGACAGCCATACGCCACAACTCCCGCCCCGTGCACCCGCGTACGCCCCGCCTCACCCCCGCGGATACCGCGCCAGCCAGCCCGGCGAGGACACGGCCGGGCCGTGCAGGGCGGGCCCCTGGGTCATCTCCATCGCGTAGTCGTCGGCGAGTTCGAGGACGGTGGCACGTCCCTCCAGCTCGGCTACCCAGGCCGGCGGCAGCGCGGTCTCCCCGTGCAGCGCGCCCAGGAGGGCGCCGGTCAGGGCACCCGCCGCCGAGGAGTCGCCGCCCTGGTTCACCGCCAGGCACAGTCCGTGCCGGATGTCCTCGCTCACCAGGGAGCAGTACACGGCGGCGGACAGCAGACCGTCGGCCGCCCCGTCCGCCACGAGTTCGGCGACCCGGGCCGCGGTCGGCATGCCCTGGCGCACCGCGCCGAGCGCGTGCTGCAGGGCATCGGTGACCGGCTGATGGCCGGGCCGAGCGGTGAGCAGCGACAGCGCCCGCTGCACGGCGGCGTCCAGGCTCTCGCCGCGCGCCAGGGCGTGCACGATCACCGCGTACGCGCCCGCCGACAGGTACGCGGTCGGGTGGCCATGGGTCTGTACGGCGCATTCGACGGCCAGTTGGAGCACGAGTTGCGGCTCCCAGCCGACGAGCAGCCCGAAGGGTGCGGAGCGGACCGCGGCACCGGCTGAGGTGTCCTCGGGGTTCTTCGGCGACTCCAGGGTGCCCATCGTCTCGTCGCCGAGCCCGACCAGGCAGGCGCGGGTGGGCGAGCGTCGCGCGTAGAGCCACTCCTCGCGGGCCAGCCAGCCGTCGTCGACCCGGCGTTCGTCGGGGCCCCAGTCGCTCTGGGTGGCCGCCCAGCGGCGGTAGGCGCGGTGCAGGTCGGTGGGCGGGTGCCAGGCGCCGGTGTCCCGGCGGACCTGGGCCCGGATCAGTCCGTCGACCGTGAACAGGGAGAGCTGGGTGGCCGCCGTCACGGCTCCTCGTCTGCCGTGTGCGGACGCGGGCGCGGTGAGCCCCTCGGCGCCGTGCTCCTCGCGGATCCGCTCCAGGCTCAGGCCCTCCAGCGGTGCGCCGAGCGCGTCACCGAGGGCGGCGCCGAGCAGTGCCCCGCGCACCCGGCTACGGAAGTCCTGCTGCTCGGCGCGGCCCCAGACGGCGGTGGCGCTTGCGTTCACCGGTCCACCCTTCTGCCCTTCTGCCTCGTAGCGATCAAGGCGCGGTGCCGCGGCCCCCCACAGGCCGCTCGGGCAGCACTGTAATGGACCTCGAATCCGCCCTTCCGAGCCGGAGCGTTATACGGAAAGTGAGCGTTCCGCGCCCTTTTGAGCAGCCTTCGGCGATGCATCCCACCGCTTTTGCCGACTTTCGACCGACTCCGGCTCGAATTCGGGCCCCACCTCGGACACGGGCCCACCTCGGACACGGACCCAACTCGGACACGGACCCAACTCGGACTCGGGCCCACCTCGGACTCGGGCCTACTCCAGCACCGGCAACAACTCCGGCAGCTGTCCGTCCCGGGCCTCGGCCACCGCGCGGCGTTCGGCGGGCACCTCTTCGTAGAGCGTGGTGCGCGGCCGGGCCGGACGGCCTGCCGCGTCCGCGATGGCGACCAGGTCGCGGACCGAGCGGTGGGAGCCGTAACCGGAGCCCGCCATGCGGGAGATGGTCTCCTCCATGAGGGTGCCGCCGAGGTCGTCGGCGCCCGAGCGGAGCATCTCGGCGGCGCCTTCGGTGCCGAGTTTGACCCAGCTGGTCTGGATATGGGGGATGTGCGGGTGCAGCAGCAGCCGGGCCATCGCGGTGACCGCGCGGTTGTCACGGTCGCTCGGGCCGGGGCGTGCGATGCCCGCGAGGTAGACCGGGGCGTTGGTGTGGATGAAGGGCAGCGTGACGAACTCGGTGAACCCGGCGACGTTCTTCTCCAGCGCCGTCCGCTGGATGCGGGCCAGTGTGCGCAGGTGCCCGAGCCAGTGCCGCGGCTGGTCCACATGTCCGTACATCATCGTCGAGGAGGTGCGGATGCCGAGTTCGTGCGCGGTGGTGATGACCTCCTCCCAGGTGGCGGCGGGCAGTTTGCCCTTGGTCAGGACCCAGCGCACCTCGTCGTCGAGGATCTCCGCGGCCGTGCCGGGCAGCGAGCCGAGGCCCGCCTCGCGGGCGGCGGTCAGCCAGTCCCGTATCGACATGCCGGTACGGGTCGCGCCGTTGACCACCTCCATCGGGGAGAAGGCGTGCACATGCATGTCCGGCACGCGCTCGCGGACCGCCCGTGCGATGTCGAAGTACGCCGTGCCGGGCAGGTCCGGGTGGATGCCGCCCTGCATGCACACCTCCACCGCGCCCACGTCCCACGCCTGCTGGGCCCGGTCGGCGATCTGGTCCAGGGAGAGGGTGTAGGCGTCGGCGTCGGTGCGCCGCTGCGCGAAGGCGCAGAAACGGCAGCCCGTGTAGCAGATGTTGGTGAAGTTGATGTTCCTGGTGACGATGTACGTGACGGTGTCGCCGACCACGTCGCGGCGCAGGTCGTCGGCGATCCGGCACAGGGCGTCCAGGGCGGGGCCGTCGGCGTGCAGGAGCGTCAGGGCCTGGGCGTCGGTGAGGCGCTCGGGGTCGTCGGCGGCCACCGCGAGCGCGGCGCGTACGTCCCCGTCGACCCGCTCGGGCACCATGCCGGGCGCCGCCTGTTCGCGCAGTGCGCCCCAGTCCCCGTACACCTCGTCGAAGTCCTCGCGCCGGTCGGCCGAACGGCCCTCGGTGTCGATGTCGCGGTGCAGTCCGGTACGGCCGAAGGCGGTGAAGGCCTCCTCCGGCTCCTGCCAGGGCCTACCCTCGGGCCGTGCCTGTGCCAGGGCGAGACCGGTGTCCGGGTCGGCGAGGGCGCGTACGTGCGGCAGCAGTCGCGGGTCGAGCCAGGGCTCGCCGCGGGTGAGGAACTCCGGGTAGATGGTGAGGCGTTCGCGGAGTTCGAAGCCCGACTCGGCGGTGCGGGCGGCGAGTTCGTCGATGTGCGGCCAGGGGCGTTCGGGGTTCACATGGTCCGGGGTCAGCGGGGAGACTCCGCCCCAGTCGTCGATACCCGCGCCGATCAGCAGTGCGTACTGCGCGTCCACCAGGTTCGGCGGCGCCTGCACACGCGCCGAGGGCCCGAGGACGTGCCGGGTGACCGCGATGCAGGCCGCGAGTTCCTCCAGTTCGGCGTCCGGCATCGCGCGCATCGCCGTGTCCGGCTTGGCACGGAAGTTCTGCACGATCACCTCCTGCACG
Source organism: Streptomyces sp. NA04227 (assembly GCF_013364195.1). Classification (NCBI taxonomy): domain Bacteria; kingdom Bacillati; phylum Actinomycetota; class Actinomycetes; order Kitasatosporales; family Streptomycetaceae; genus Streptomyces; species Streptomyces sp. NA04227. The sequence continues at coordinate 3,028,051 of NZ_CP054918.1, forward strand.
CCGTGATAGGCGCGCTGGATGCGGCGCAGCTCGAACAGCGCCTCGGCCCGTTCCTCGTAACTCTCCCCGATTCCGATGAGCACACCGGTCGTGAACGGCACATTGCTGCGCCCCGCGTCCTCCAGTACGCGCAGCCGTACGGCGGGTTCCTTGTCGGGCGAGCCGTGGTGCGGGCCGCCGGGCTCGGACCACAGCCGTCGCGCCGTGGTCTCCAGCATCATCCCCATCGAGGGCGCCACCGGCTTGAGCCGCTGGAAGTCGGTCCAGGTGAGCACTCCGGGGTTGAGGTGCGGCAGCAGTCCCGTCTCCTCCAGAACCCGGATCGCCATCGCCCGTACGTAGGCGAGGGTGTCGTCGTAACCGTGCGCGTCCAGCCACTCGCGTGCCTCGGGCCAACGGTCCTCGGGCCGGTCCCCGAGCGTGAACAGCGCCTCCTTGCAGCCCAGTTCGGCCCCCTGCCGGGCGATGTCGAGGACCTCGTCCGGCGACAGGTACATGCCGTGACCCGCACGCCGCAGCTTGCCCGGCACGGTCACGAAGGTGCAGTAGTGGCACTTGTCCCGGCACAGCCGCGTCAGCGGGATGAACACCTTCTTCGAGTACGTGAGGACGCCGGACCGCCCGGCCGCGTCCAAGCCCGCGTCACGCACCCGGGCCGCCGAGGCGGACAGGTCCCGCAGGTCCTCGCCCCGCGCCCGGAGCAGCACCGCGGCCTCCGTCACGTCCAGGGCGACGCCCTCCCGCGCGCGTTTGAGGGCCCTGCGCATGGCGTTGGCGGTGGGGGGCGCACCGGCGGCCGCCTCCGTCGTGCCGGTCACAGCGGGGGCCGCGGCCCCGGAACGCGCGGCGGGCTGGTCGTCAGTCATGGCTTCGAGCATACGAGCGAGTCACGAACGGCTCGTGATCGCGCCGTAACGTCGTTGGCCGCCGTTGGTCGCCGTTCGCCGCCGTTGGTCGCCGCTGCCCGCCGCTGTCCGTCACACAGGCCCGGCGCCCGGCGCCCACGTTCGGGTATCCGCCTCCCCGTGCACCGTTACGCCCCCGGTGGCTCCGACAGGTAACGGGCGCACTCGTCCAGCGAGTCGAGCACCTCGCGCTCGGGGGCGGAGGGCAGGCGCACGATGACCTCGCCGATGCCGAGGTCGGCGAACCGGGCCAGGTTGCCCGGCGTGGGACGTACGGAGGTCGGCACCACGTGCAGCGCCGCGGGCTCGCGCCCCGCCTCGGCCCAGGCGGCACGCAGGGCGGGCAGCGCCTCCGGCAGTCCGCTGCCGCCGAACGGCGGCAGCCAGCCGTCCGCGTACTCGCAGATGTGCGAGAAGAGGCCGGGTCCCGCCGAGCCGCCGATGAGGGTGCGCGGTCCGGTCAGGGTGCTCCCGTGGCCGCCCGGCCGTGGCGCGGTGACCGGCTTGGGGTGCGCCTCGCTGGCCTCGACGGAGCCGAACCGGCCCTCGTAGCCGGTCGGTTCACGCGCCCACAGCGCCCGCATCAGCGCCATCCGGTCCCGTACCAGCGCTCGGCGGGTGCGCCACTGCACACCGTGCCCGGCCGCCTCCTCCCGGTTCCAGCCGAAGCCGATGCCGAGCGTGAGACGGTTTCCGCCGCTGAGGTGGTCCAAGGTGGCGATCTGCTTGGCGAGGTCGACCGGGTCGTGCTGTGCGACGAGGGCGACCGCCGTGCCGATTTCGAGCCGACGCCCGGCGCCCGGATCGCTCCTGGTCGCGGCGGCGGCCTGGGCCAGCGCGACGAAAGGGTTCAGCATCCGCCCCGCCCCGGCGGGCAGTTCACCGCCCGGGTACGGCGAACGGCGCTCCAGCGGGATGTGGGTGTGCTCGGGCAGATACAGGCCCGCGTAACCACGTTCCTCGAGCGCGGTGGCGAGCGGCGCGGGGCCGATGGTCCGGTCGGTCATGAGCATGGTCACGGCTATGCGCATGCAACTGTTCATACCCACCGACGCCGCCCGGCAGGCAGCCGTCCGGCGGTGTGCCGGCACCTCCGGCGGTGGGAAGGCTTCCCGACGGAAAGCTGCCGATTCCCTTCCCTTACGGGGAAGTTCATGGCGCGATACCACTCTGACGGGAACCACTGGGACCGCGCGACCGCCCGGACCCAGCCGCAGGGCCCCACCCTGACGGGACCACATCCACGGGAGTCAGCATGTGCGAGGAGCACGTCACCGACCGGCACTTCTCGAGGCGCGCGTTGTTCGCGTCCTCGGCCGCCGCCGCGCTTACCTTGGGCACCGTGAGCTTCGCCGACGCCGCCGAGGACGGCACCCCCGCCGCGGGGACCAAGCAGACCCGTACGGTCAAGGGCACCCTGCCGACCGGCGCGCCCGACTTCGTGTACCTGCCCGTGGAAATCCCGCGCGGGGTACGTGAACTGCACGTCGCCTACACGTACCAGAAGCCCACCGTCCCGGCCGGTACCCAGGGCAACGCCCTGGACATCGGCCTCTTCGACGAGCGCGGCACCGCCCTCGGCGGCGAGGGCTTCCGCGGCTGGTCCGGCGGCGCCCGCACCGAGTTCTTCGTACGCGCCGACGACGCGACGCCCGGCTACATCCGCGGCCCCCTGCGCCCCGGCACCTGGCACATCGCCCTCGGCCCGTACACCGTCGCCCCCGAGGGACTCCCGTACGAGGTCACCCTCACGCTGACCTACGGGACGCAGGACCCGACGCCCAGGGCGGTGTACCCGCCCGAGCACGCCAAGGGCCGCGGGCGCGCCTGGTACCGGGGCGATTGCCATCTGCACTCCTGGCACTCCGACGGCCGTCGCACCACGCAGGAGATCGCCGACCTCGCCCGTGCGGCGGGGCTGGACTTCATCAACTCCTCGGAGCACAACACCCACTCGGCGCACCGTGACTGGGCCGCCGCGGCCGGGGACGACCTGCTGGTCCTGACCGGCGAGGAGATCACCACCCGCAACGGTCACGTCCTCGCCCTCGGCGTCGACCCCGGCACCTTCGTCGACTGGCGCTACCGGGCCCGCGACAACCGCTTCGGCAAGTACGCCAAGCAGATCCGGGAGGCGGGCGGCCTGGTCGTCCCGGCGCACCCGCACGCCACCTGTGTCGGCTGCAACTGGAAGTTCGGCTTCAACGACGTGGACGCCGTCGAGGTGTGGAACGGCGCCCACACCCCCGACGACGAGGTCTCCCTCGCCGAGTGGGACAACATGCTGGTGGCCGCCGCCCGTTCACGCAGCGGCTGGATTCCCGCCATGGGCAACAGCGACGCCCACCGCGACCCCAACGTCGTCGGCATGCCGCAGACGGTCGTCCTCGCCGACGACCTCACCCGCGAGGCGATCCTCGCCGGTATCCGCGCGGGCCGCAGCTACATCGCCGAGTCCTCGGACGTGGAACTGTCGTTCACCGTCTCCGGCGGCCGCGGCCGGCACGCGGGCATCGGCGAGCGACTCCGTGTGCCGCTGGACAGCCCGGTCACCGTGCGCCTCGAGGCGAAGGGCGCCCCCGGCGCCGTCCCGAGCATCGTCACCGACCAGGGCACCCTCTTCACCGGCCCCGCCCTCCCGCCGTCCGGCACCGGCACGGTCGAGTGGCGCACCACGCCGCAGTACGCCGCCTACGTACGCGCCGAGGTCCGCCGCCCGTCGGCGACTCCGGGGCTGCCGGGGGCGTTCGTGGGGTTCACGAATCCGGTGTTCTTGGGGGAGTGAACCGAGCGGGTGAGGCGGTGAGTTGGTGCGCTGGCGAGGCGGTGCGTTGGTGAGGTGGTGAGTTAGGGGCGGGTCGCGGGAGGGGCGAGAGGCTGCGGGCGGGGTGGTTCCGGGGCCGAGGCGGGGTCGTTCCGATGCGGGGCGGGGTCGTTCCTATACGGGCAGACGGCGGCCGTCAGCCGCACGCCGCGGATCCGCCGAACTCGCGGCCCCGCCCGGTCCCGTGGCCGCGCAGAGCCGGGTGGCTCCGCCCCTCCGAGCCCCAACGCCCCGCCTCGCTATCGATTTTCAGCCCCTTTTCCCGCACTGTCACAGTTCGTCGCCGCCGCATGTGCGCCCCGCAGCCAGGCGCTGCGAGGCGGCGCCCCTCTCTCCGGGACAGTTGGGCCCGCCTCCACCCCTTCTCCTCACCCGCTCTTGGCACCCGCTCCCCGCCGAGCGAACTTGCCCGCGCGAAAAATGACTTCACGGACACTTCCTGACGTCGAGTCACGTCACCTCACCCACCCCGGGCCACCAGCCCGTGTCCTGCTGCTTCAGCAACCCCAATCTTGGCGAGTCCACGACAGGACACTCCCGCTCACGCCGCCCGACACCCAGGCCGCCGACCACGCCCCAACAACCCCGGACTCACGGCCACTTCACCGCGCCTAACCCCACCAACCGCACTCCTCCCCCGACGCCCCGTCACCCCCTCGCGCGCCCCGCCTGCGCCCCGCGTGCTTCCGGCCACCTAGGGGGACCTTGTGAGAGCTCACACCCGTGGCTGACGGACGCCCACAGGACAAGGCAAACTGACGGGAGCGAACTCACGGGCCCGGCAGGAGGGAAGCAATGGACCGCGCAGAGCGGGTACCTCAGCAGCGGCACGCGGTCCCGGGGGCCGAGACCACAGGACCGGCTCCGCGCTTCAACGTGCTCGGCCCCGTACGCGCCTGGCGCGGCGACGAGCCCCTGCCCACCGGCTCCCCCCAGCAACGCGCCCTGCTCGCCGCCCTCCTGCTGCGCGAGGGCCGCACCGCCACCGCCTCAGAACTCATCGACGCCCTCTGGGGCGACGATCCCCCGTCCCAGGCCCTCGCGGCGGTACGTACGTACGCTTCCCGGCTGCGCAAGGTGCTCAGCTCGGACGTCCTGGTCAGCGAGGCGGGCGGCTACGCGATCCGGTTCGCCCTCGACCAGTTGGACCTGTCGGTCGCCGAAAGTCTGCGTACCGAAGCCGACAAGGCGCGTGCCGCCGGAGACCTCGGACACGCGCGGGCGCTGGTGGGCAAGGCTCTCGGCATGTGGGACGGCGAGCCGCTGGCCAACGTCCCGGGCCCCTTCGCCGAGACCCAGCGCACCCGGCTGGAGGAGTGGCGGCTCCAACTCCTCGAATCCCGGCTCGACATGGACCTCGAACACGGAGCCCACGCCGAGACCGTCGCCGAGCTGACCGCCCTGACGGCCGCGCATCCGCTGCGCGAGCGCCTGCGCGAGCTGCTGATGCTGGCCCTGTACCGCAGCGCCCGGCAGGCGGAGGCCCTCGCCGTGTACGCGGACACCCGGCGGATGCTCGCCGAGGAGCTCGGAGTCGACCCGAGCCAGGAACTCAAGGAACTCCAGCAGCGCATCCTGCAGGCCGACCCGTCGCTGGCCCAGATGTCGGCTCCGGTACCCGAACACGCCCCGACAGCGGTACGCCCCGCCCAACTCCCGGCCCGCGTCCCCGACTTCACGGGCCGCGACTCCCTGGTCCACGAACTGGGCGAGGTGCTCACCACGGCCGACGGGCGTGTGATGGCCGTCTCCGCGGTCGCGGGCATCGGCGGCGTCGGCAAGACCACGCTCGCCGTGCACGTCGCCCACGCGGCGCGGGGCTCCTTCCCCGACGGCCAGTTGTACGTGGACCTTCAGGGCACCAGCGCCGTACCGGCCGACCCGGAGGCGGTACTCGGCTCCTTCCTGCGAGCCCTCGGCACCGCCGAGTCCGCGATCCCCGAATCGCTGGACGAGCGGGCCGCCCTCTACCGCTCCACACTCGACAGCCGCCGGGTCCTCGTCCTCCTCGACAACGCCAAGGACGCCGCCCAGGTACGCCCGTTGCTGCCGGGCGCGGAGGGCTGCGCCGCGCTGGTCACCGGGCGGGTACGGATGGTCGACCTGGCGGGCGCACACCTGGTCGACCTCGACGTGATGTCACCCGAGGAGGCCCTGGAGCTGTTCACGCGGATCGTGGGCACCGAGCGCGTCTCCTCGGAACGCGAGGCCGCCCTGGACGTCGTCTCCGCCTGCGGTTTCCTCCCGCTCGCCATCCGTATCGCCGCCTCCCGGCTCGCCGCGCGCCGCACCTGGACCGTCTCGGTCCTCGCCGCGAAACTCGCCGACGAACGCCGCCGCCTCGACGAACTCCAGGCAGGCGACCTCGCCGTCAAAGCCACCTTCGAACTCGGCTACGGCCAGCTCGAACCCGCCCAGGCCCGCGCCTTCCGCCTGCTCGGCCTCGCCGACGGCCCCGACATCTCGCTGGCCGCGGCGGCAGCTCTGCTCGACCTGCCGATCGACGACGCCGAAGACCTCCTCGAAGCCCTCGTCGACACCTCACTGCTCGAATCCGCGGCCCCCGGCCGCTACCGCTTCCACGACCTCGTACGCCTCTACGCGCGTGCCTGCGCCGAACGCGACGAACACCCGCCGAGCGAACGCGACGCGGCCACCTCGCGCCTGCTCGACTTCTACCTGGCCACCGCCCGCAGGGTCTACGAGATCGACCGCCCCGGCGACCGCCTCGCCGACGGCCTCGAACCCACCGAGCAGGCCGGACTCACCTTCACCGAACGGCGCGCAGCCCAGGACTGGCTGTACGCGGAGGCCGTCCCGCTGCTGGCCTGCGTACGCCAGGGCGCCTCGCAGGTGATGACCCTCAGACGCGCCATCGACCTTTTGTGGGCCGCCGTCGACCTCGCCGAGTCCGGGGCCAACGCCCGCGAGTACGAGGCGGCCGCCACGGGCCTGTTCGACGCCGCGTGCGCCTGCGAGGACACCCGGGCCGAGGGCCGCGCCTCCATCGTGCTCGGCAACGCCCACCTGCTGACCGGCCGTTTCGACCAGGCCGACGAGGAGGGCCTGCGGGCCGTACGCCTGTCCCAGGCCGCCGGGGACCAGCTCACCGAGTGCTGGGCCTCCAACATGGTCGGCGCCATCGCCTTCTACCAGAACCGTTTCGACGTCGCCGAGGAGTACTTCCAGCGCGCCTACGAGGGCTTCGACGCCTACGGCGACGGCCCCGGCGCGGCAAGCGCCCTGTGCAACGTCTCCCGGGCCCACCTCGGCACCGGGCGCGCGGAGAGCGCCGTACGACTGGCCCAGCAGGGCACGGACATGTACGAGGCCATGGGCCACGCCCTCAAGGGAGCCAACGGCCGCTACGCACTGGGCATGGCCCTCAGCGCCAGCGGTCGGCACGCCGAGGCGGCGGAGCGGTTCACGGAGGCGCTCGAGGTGTTCCGCAGCAGCCGTCAGCGCCTCTGGGAAGGCATGACCATGCTCCGCCTCGCCGAACTCGACCTCGCCGTCCAGCGCCCCGCCCCCGCGGCGGCTCACGCCGAGGCGGCGCTGACCGTGTTGCGCGGCATCGGCGGCGAGTGGCGGCGCGGCAATGTGCTCACCGTCCTCGGCCGCGCCCTCAACCTGATCGGGCAGACCGGACGCAGCCAGGTCTGCTGGCGCGAAGCCCTCGCCATCTACGAGGAGTTGGGTTCGGACGAGGCCGAAGAAGTACGGGCCCTGCTCGCACCTGTTGCCGTCGCCTGAGGTTCCGCGGCATCAGCAATCCCTGCACAGAGCGGGCTTGACGCCCCGACAGGGCCGAGGCGCCCGTTACAGAGCCCGGGGCCTCTGCTGCGCAATGCGGGCAGAACGTTAATCGTTCGTTTATCACTGGACGGCAGTCTTGTTCCTGTCGATCCGTCGCAACGGGGGGCAGACGGACCGCTGATGAGGTTGTCCCACCTGTCATTTAGGGTGAGCGACCCATGGCGGCCCTGTCCGGACGTCCTCGGGGGAGTGTCCGGACGGGGCCGTAGTCGACCCCAAGAATTGCCAGTCACAGGAGTGAGCCATGTCCGCACAGAAGAACACCGAAGAGCAGACCATCAAGCCGCTCAACATACATGTCACGGACAACACCGACGAGGACGGCGTCAGCCCCGAGGCGAAGGTGCGCCGCCGCAAGGACGGTGCGAAGGACGACCAGGGCGGCGAGACCGACTTCAGCGCGGACAACATCCACGTCACCTCGGAGCCGGTCCGCTGAACCACTTCGCCGAATGAACCACTCCTCCGAAGACCCGGCCGCGACAGCTTGGAGGGGAGCTGTCGCGGCCGTGGTGTATTCGGGGTCGGGCTGGGTGCATTGGAGGCGGCCCCGCGAGGGCGCGGCGCGGCGCCATACGGCGCGGTCGGCCCGCCACAGCCTGGCGATGCCGCTGAGTTCCCCAATAAGCCCTGAACCACTCCATTGCGTGAAACCTGCCCACGACCTGCCGTTATCACGCTCAGTAATGGATTATGGGTCCAGTGCGACCCGTACGGAGCGGGGAACAGGGAACACGGCAGGGGGCAGGTGTCATGGGAACGGGGACAAGGGCGGCAGGCCGCGCGCCGGGGGAGGCGATTGCGCCGGGGGAGGCGATTGCGCCAGGGCAGAGGGGAACGGCGCAGACGGGAACGGCGCAGTCCTCGGCTGGGTCGGGTGAGCATGCCCGTAGGGAACGGGTACCGAAGTCGCGGGCGTCGAGGCCGAGTTCCGAGCTGACGAAGGCGAAGACCCACGGGGTGGGCGCAGCGCCTCGGGCATCGGACCCGCTGACCCTGGCAGCGGAGCAGCAGCCGTCAGCAGCGAAGGCGAAGTCCCGGAAGTCGAAGAAGACCAGCAAGGGGCCCGAAGGCCCGCCGAAGCCGAAGCTGGAGCCGTTGTCGGCGGATGAACTCCTCCCCTGCCTCCTGGGCCTCGAGACCCTGGACCACTGGGCCGAGGTGCTCCGCGAGCAGCCACCGTCGCCGCAATCCGCGGGACTTCTCGACGTACTGAGCCCCGAACTCCTCACTCCCCGCGGCCGTATCGACGCGCTCGCCGCACTGGAACGGCACATCTCCTGGCTCCAGGCCAAGCAGATGGACATGCTCGCCGCCATCGCCGCCCATACCGAGGAACACACTCCGCCGGCCAGCACAGCCACTCCCACCGATACGTGCGAAGACAGCGGTTCGCCGGGCGACGCCGCACCCGACGGTCAACCGGGCCCTGTCGCCACTCCGGTGCGGACCTTCGACGAAGAGCTGCTGGGCGACTGGCAGTTCGCTGCCGAAGAGGTGGCCTGCGCACTCCGGCTGGCCAACAACACGGCCAGCGACCGTCTGCAGACGGCACGGCAGTTGGACTCCAAGTTCCCGACCACCATGAACCTGCTCGGGCGGGGAGAGATCTCCTACCTGCAGGCGAAGGCGGTAGCCGACGTCTGCGAGACCCTGGACCCGCAGGTCGCCGAGCAGGTCGAGGCATCGGTCGCACCCAAGATGCCGTTCCAGCCCGCCGGGCGGACAAGGGCGGCACTGCGCCGCGCCATCCACCAAGTCGATCCGCGCGGCGCCGAGGAACGTCACCGCCGACGCAAACAGGAACGGGAAACCGTCTGTTACCCGCGGGAGGACGGTATGGCACTGTTCGGCGCCGTCCTCCCCGCGGAGCAGACCGCCCGTATGGAAGCGGCAGTCGACGAGCACGCGGCCCAGCTCGCCGAGGATGGCCGCAGCCTGCCCCAACGTCGCGCCGACGCCTTGTACGACCTTGTCGTTCACCGAGGCACCACAGCGGCCCGCGCTCTGCAACCGATCCGCGCCCTGCTCAACCCGCAAGGCAGCACGCCTGGTTCTGACCCCACGTCGTCCGCAGCCACCCCGGCAAACTCGACCGCGATGGCACTCCCAACGAAGCTCACAGCATCGGCAGCAACAACGGCGACCGGCGACAAGAGCCCCGCGCTGTGGACTCCCGATGCCGCGGTCGAGGCCGTGCTGAACGGCCCGGTCCCCACCACGGATCCCGTACGACGCCGCTCCGGCCGGTCACGCGGTATGGCGGTCGTGCAGGTCACGGTTCCCCTGGACGTACTCATCGGGGCGGACGACGGCCCTGCCGATCTGACGGGCTACGGCCCCATCACGGCAGAGCAGGCGCGAGCGATCGCCTTCGCGCCGGGCACCGTGTGGCGGCGCCTGATCACCCACCCCGAGACCGGCCTGCTGATCAAGAGCGACCCGACCACCTACCGCCCGACGGCGGAAACCGCGAGGCACGTGATCGCACGAGACGGCTGCTGTGCTTTCCCCAGCTGCCGTGTGCCCGCCTACCGTTGCGACCTCGACCACATCGAACCCTTCCATCACCGCTCCCCGGACCACGGTGGCAAAACGGTGCCCGACAATCTTCAACCGCTCTGCCGACGTCACCACCGGCTGAAGACACATCACGGTTGGAAGGTCACCCGGGACTCCAGGACCGGCATCGCGACTTGGACGAGTCCCGTCGGTCACCGGTACACCAACAAGCCCGTCGCGTACGGGCGGAGTCACGGAGGCAACCGCCCCACATCGTGAACGCGGCCACCCGCTCCGGGTTCGTGATGCTGAACGAAACCACGTGCACCACGTGCAGAGAGCCGCGCTCGCCGCGGACCTGCGTGGCGGAGGTTCGTCACCGGGCGTAGCGTCGGAAGGGAGAGCAGCCCCGAAGGAGGATGCCTGCGATGCGTTCCGCGAGTTTTCGCTATCTCCTCGGGTCGGTTCTTGCTCTCGTCGGAGCGGCGGCCGCCGTCTGGAGCCCCTTCCGTGCCTGGTACGACGGCCGTCACGGGCGTGACTTCCGCCTGGAGGACCTGTTCAGCAGCACCGGCGTCTCGAATACGAACGCCGAATTGCTCGGCTCGTTGTTCCTGCCGTTCGCAGTCGCCGCCGTGGTGACCGTCATCGCACTCGCCCTGAGATCACGCCTGCTGCTCGTGCTCGCCGGGTTGATCGTGCTCGGCTTCACCGCCCTGTGGATGACCCGTCAGGCACAGGAAGACGGCAGCCTGCGGGTGGCCGGAGACGGTACCGGCCTCGATCACGGAGCGGCCATGGCACTGGGTGGGGCGCTCCTCCTCCTGCTCGCGGCAGCGGTCCTGCCCGGACGGAAGTCGAAGCGACGGTCCGACCGAGCGGTCTCGTCGGCCCCAACAGCGGCATACGAGACCGCGGCAGCTCCGCCCCCGGCACCCACAACAACGGCGGTGCCACCGTCTGCGGCGTACGACCGCGCGGGATACGAGTCGAGCCGTACCGGATACGAAGCAGGCCGCACCGGACAGGAATCGGCATGGGTCGCCGGGCAGCAGACAGCCCAGCACAACATGCCGGGAGCCGGAGCTCGGGGGAACGAAGAGGAAGCCCCCACACGTGCGTGGCCGAGTCCCTACACGGCGGGGCGAGCCGCCGCTCAGCCCGCGGAAGCCGACCAGGAAACGGTCGCGGGAAGTTCCGCTGCCGCCTCGGATTCGCCGGGGTCGCCTGGTTCGCCTGGTTCGCCGACGACCGTCGACAGCTCAACGCCGACTCGCGAGATCGCCTACGGTGCCGATGACAACGGCGGCGAGGGGCTGACCCGGATCACCTGGGGTTCGTCATCGGGTTCCTCGGCCGAGGCCCCGAGTAGGCCCTCGAAGGGGCACCGTCCTTGGCGCACCCACGCGACGCACAAGCGGTCGTAGGGCTCGGTTGCTGCGCGTGCCCGTGGTGCTCGCAGCAACCAGTTGTTCCAGTAACCGCGTTGCTCCCGCGTACCGGCAACGCGGTGAGAGCAGTCGCGATCGGAGTACGCCGGTTGTGCAGTCAAGGCCGTGGTGGTGCGAGCGCACAAGCAACCCTGTGACGCCATGAGTCGCGGCAACTCGGGGCGGAGCGCAAGCCACCCAACCGACAGCCAGCCGACCCACAGTTGGCCGACCGCCTCCTCAACTCGCCCTGGTCCCGGTCCCCTTCCCCGCGTCGAGGGCGTAGACGCACCGGTCCTTGCTGCACGCGTAGACCACGCCTGCCTCCACCACGGGAGCGCCGGTGATCTCGCCTCCGGTGGCGAGTTTCCAGCGCAGGCGGCCGTCGTCGGCCTTCAGCGTGTAGAGCAGGTGGTCCGTGGAGCCGAAGTGGATCCGTCCCTCCGCGACCACGGGGGTGCCGACCACCTCGCCACCGGCCTGGAACCGCCACTTCGGGGTGCCGGTCACCGCGTCCAAGGTGTAGAGCCCCTTGCCGCTGCCCACATGCACATGACCACCCGCGACGAGTACGGGCTCGGTCGAGGAGCGGGACTCGGTGGCGATGCGCCAGCGGTCGCGGCCGTCGGTGGCGTCCAGGGCGTAGACGGTGCCGAGGTAGTCCGCGAGGTACACGCCGCCTCCAGTGACCGCCGGGCCCGGAGCGAAGGCGGGTGGGCTCAGGAACACCGCGGGGGCTTCGAAGTGCCAGCGGACGTGACCGCTGGCCACGTCGAGGGCGAGGGCTCGGGTACCGGCGGCGACGTAGACGTAACCGTCGGATGCCTGCGTCAGTCGGACCGGTACGCCGCCGCAGGAGGCCGCGTCACCGATGGGGTACGACCAGCGCTCGTCGCCGGTGCGGGCTTCGAGGGCGCGCAGTCGGGCGTCCTGCCAGACGTACACGGTGCCGTCGTGGAGCACGGGCCCCGCCTCGGCGTTCTCGAAGTCGGTCTGGGCCCCGGTGATCTCCCACAGCTTCTGCCCGCTGGACGCCTCCCATGCCTGGACGCCTCCGCCTCGGGTGCCGGTGACCACGGTGCCTCGTTCGGCCTGGAGCGAGTAGACCCAGGCGTCCGTGGACAGCCGCCACAGGTCGGTGCCCTCACGGGCGTCGAGAGCGTAGAGGGTGGGGCCGTCGGAGGCGTGGATGCGTCCGCCTGCCACCGCCATGGACCAGGCGACGTCCCGGGTCTTGAAGCGGCGGCGGCCGGTGCCCACATCGAGTGCGTGCACCTCGAAGGAGGTGACGTACACAAGGTCCCCGGCGACGGCGGGCGTGCCCCAGACGTCGTTGGACATCCGGAAGCGCCACGGACGCCAGGCACCGCCGGAGTCCGCCGCGGGCGCCGGGCTCGGCACGGCTGCTGGTTCGGCGTGAGGGGCGGGGCCCGCCTGGGACCGCGACCAGGAGCCGGCGAGACCCGTCTCGGCGGCGGGTGCCTGGACCGCAGCGGCACGTGCCTCGGCGACCCTCGGCCCGGGTCCGATCGGGACACGTGCACCGGCCAGGTGCACCGGCGCCGCGTCCGGGGCTTGGTGGGTGGCTCCGTTTCCGTTCACGTTGCCGGGGCCGCCGCCGTTGGCGTGACCGTTCGCGTTCCAGCCGTCGTCGCCGTTCCAGCCGCCCTCACCGGTGGCCGCGGCCTGCGCGGGTGCCGGAGCGTGGGCGGGGGGAACAGGCGAGGAGGGGCCCGGAGCCGGGGCGTGGTGCGGGGGCGGGGCGTGCCGAGGAGGGGGCGGGGCCGTGGCCGCACTGCTCTTGGGGGCGGCGGGGCGCGGCTTCTCCTTCGAGGCTGGACGACCGTTTCGGCGCGCCTCGATCAGGGCCACGGCTTGTTCCGGCAACCACGCCGAGGCGGTGCCGCTGTCGTCGGAGCCGGAGGCGAACAGGTGCGGGGCGAGCTGGGCCTGCAGGTCGGCGGGGCTGGGTCGCTCGGCGGCCTCCATTCCCATGCAGGCGTCGATCAGCGGGCGCAGTTCGTCGGGCAGGCCCTTCAGGTCCGGACCCTCGCGCAGCAGCATGAAGACTGTCTCCACCGGGTTGGCACCGTGGTACGGCGCGTGCCCCGTGGCCGCGAAGACCAGGGTGGACCCGAGCGAGAACACGTCGCTGGCCCCGGTCACGCTGCGGGAGTCCTTGGCCTGCTCCGGCGACATGTAGGCAGGGGTGCCCACGGCGACGTTCGTCATGGTCAGCCGGGTGTTGGAGACGCCCGAGGCGATACCGAAGTCGATGACGCGGGGGCCGTCCTCCACGACCAGGACGTTCGAAGGCTTGAGGTCGCGGTGGACCAAGCCGGCCCCGTGGATGGACTGCAGCGCCTCGGCGATTCCGGCGGCGAGCCACCGTACGGCCTGGACCGGCAGCGGTCCGCACTCGTTCACTATTTCTTCGAGGGAGGGCGCCGGTACGTACGCGGTGGCGAGCCACGGGACGGCGGCGCGGGGGTCGGCGTCGACGACGGCGGCGGTGTAGAAACCGGAGACCGCGCGGGCGGCCTCCACCTCACGGGTGAAGCGGACGCGGAAGAGCTGGTCCTCGGCGAGCTCGGTCCTGACCGTCTTGATCGCCACGCGCCGCCCGGAAGCGGAGCGCGCGAGATAGACCAGTCCCATGCCGCCGGCTCCGAGCCGGCCAAGCACCTCGAACGGACCGATCCGTCTCGGATCATGCTGCGTCAGCTGATCGACCACTTGCCTGCCACCTCCCCGTACGGGTCGCTTCTCGAGTTGCAACCCCGTGCAGCGTCTCACCACCGAAAGGCACGGCGGAACGCACCCCGATTCTTCCTGTCCGGGCTCCCGGTTGCGAACCCGGGGCAGGATCGGGGTGTCTCTGGACAAAACCCTCACGAATCCCGCGCCGATACGGCCTCGCAACCCCCATGACCAGGCTGCCGGTCCCCCGTTCAGCCTTCAAGGACTCCACGGTGCGACACAGGGTTGCCGCCCGCCGCGGGGCCGCGCGTGCAGATCTCATGAAGAACTGGGGACGGAACGCCCGAGTCCGGGCTGGAATGATCGATTCCGGGGCTTTTCAGCCTTGCGGGGCGGGATGGGGGCGCGCCTCACACGTCCTGCAGTACGGCGAACTCCGCTCCCTGGTTGTCGATGAGTACGGCCATACGTCCGTAGGGAGCCACGTCGAAGGGATCCGCGGTGACCCGGCCGCCGAGGCGGACGACGGAGGCGGCGGTGGCATCGCAGTCGGCGACGTTGAAGTAGACGAGGAAGTGGGGCGGCAGTTCGGCGGGGAAGGACGCGTCGACGACGCTCCGGCCGCCGACCGCGGTCTGCGGGCCGGGTTCCTCCCCGGCGGGTGACCACATGCGGAAGTCGAGGACCTCGTCGGGAGCGTCGGTGGTTCCGTAGCCGAAGACGTCCTCGTAGAAGGGGTCGACCTTGGTCTTGTCGCGGCAGTAGACCTCGGTCCAGCAGAAGGAGCCGGGGCTCTGTTGGAGCTCGAAACCGGTGTGGGTGCCGCCCTGCCACAAGCCGAACACGGCGCCCTCCGGATCGGCGGCCAGCGCCATCGTCCCGAACGGCCCCACGGACAACGGCTCCCGTACGACGCCACCGCCCGCCCCGCGGATCCTGCGGCACAGGGCGACGGCGTCGGGGGTGGCGAAGTAGACCGTCCACACGGTGGGCATGCGGCCGTCCCGCTTCGGGGCGAGGGCGGCGACGTTGCGGCCGTCGCGGTAGGCCTGCGTGTAGAAGCCGTGCTCGCGCTCGGCGCCGCCGTCGAAGGTCCACTGGAAGAGTTCGCCGTAGAAGCGCTTGCCTGCCTCCAGGTCGGGCAGCATCGCGTCGACCCAACAGGGGACGCCTTCGGCGGCTTCGGCCATGGGCACGGTCCTTCCCGTACGTCTCCACAACGGCCCGGCAGGTCCGGTACGTCTCCGCCCCGGGCGGGCCGGCGTGGAGGAGGGCTGTGGCACCCGTCACAGGCCAAGCTAGCGCGCGCGATGCGTGCGCGCAGGGCGCAGTCGGGCGGCAGGGTGGGCCGGAGGCGCCGGGGTCCCGGGTGGGGGCGCAGGGCCGCGGGGTCGCGGCCTCGATGCTGCGGAGCCGGGGACCGCCGGGCCCACGGCGGCGGCACGGCGGCGGTACGCGGTCCGGAAACGGCGCGCGGCGAGCCGGCCACTGTCCGGGAACGGCGTCCAATGTCGCCTCAACCCCATTTGCAGTCGGTCAAATCGCGCTCCGATCACCCCTCGGTAAGCTGACGGGCATGACAGGACAGGTAAGAACCGTCGACGGCCGTGTGGCCGGGCGGCGCGGTCAGGCGACGCGCCAGAAGCTGCTCGACTGCCTCGGCGAGATGCTCAGTTCCTCGCCCTACCGGGATGTCAAAGTCATCGATGTGGCGCGCAAGGCGGGTACCTCGCCGGCGACCTTCTACCAGTATTTCCCGGACGTCGAAGGCGCCGTACTGGAGATCGCGGAGCGCATCGCCGTGGAGGGAGCGGGGCTCAACTCGCTCGTGGAGGAACGTTCCTGGGCCGGTAAGGGCGGCTGGCAGACCTCGCAGGATCTGGTCGACGGCTTCCTCGACTTCTGGCGCAGAAACGATGCGATCCTGCGGGTGATCGACCTCGGCGCGGCCGAAGGGGACAAACGGTTCTACAAGATCCGTATGAAGGTCCTCAACTCCGTGACCCACGCGCTCACGGACGCCGTCTCCGAGCTCCAGTCCAAGGGCAAGGTCGACAAGGACCTCAACCCGGCGGCGATCGCCGGATCCCTCGTCGTGATGCTGGCGGCGGTTGCCTCGCACCAGAAGGGCTTCCAGACCTGGGGCGTCAAGCAGGCGGAGCTCAAGCCCAACCTCGCCACGCTCGTGCACCTCGGCGTTACGGGCAGGAAGCCCACGAAGTAGGGCCGCAGCAGCCCACCAAGTAGGGCCACGCAGCAGGCGAGTAGCTCGGCGGGACGCGCCAACTCCCGGCTTGCCGCCCTCGGATGTACCAGCTCCGACAGCCCGTCTCGCCGCCTCGCTCGGGCACTCTTCGTCGTGCAATGGCGCACAGCGTTCGTACGACAGCGCACCGCCTTTCCCCTCGGAGCCTCTCCCCCTCGGTGACTCCGCTCCACGGCCCGGCCTTTCTCCCGGTCACTCCGTGCGCCCCGGCCCGGTTCTGCCTCCGCGCTGCCTCCGCGCTGCCGCCAGTCACCCGTCCCGGCAGGCCGAGCGAACCCCCACATCACCTGCGCGCGACAATCGCCGTATGACCGACTCGTCGGAACCGCGCCGCCCGGATCCCACACCCACACACGCCTCCGGCCGCGCCCAAACCCAAGCGCAGACCCAGGCCCAGGAGCAGGACCAGGCCCAAACCAAGGCCCAAGCCCGGGAGCAAGCCGAAGGCGAAGCCCAACCCCCCGTCCCCTCCCCTACCCCCGCCCCTTCCCCCACCCAAGCGACCTTCGACCACCTCCTCCACACCCTCCCCGTCTGGCACCCCTCCCGCACCCAACTGCCCTCCTTCGACACCGAGAGCGCGCCGGACACCCCGCTCCCCCTCTTCCACGACTGGTTCGCGCAGGCCGCGGCGGCCGGGCAGGCGGAGCCGCAGACGATGTCGCTGGCCACCTCGGACGAGGACGGGCGGGCGGACGTACGCATCGTGATGCTGCACGGGGCCGATGCCGAAGGCTGGTGGTTCGCGACGCATGCGGGGAGCCGTAAGGGCAGGCAGTTGCGGACGACGCCGTATGCCACGCTCGGCTTCTACTGGTCCGTGCAAGGGCGCCAAGTACGAGTGCGCGGTGCCGTACGGGCGCAGTCGGGGGAGGCGGGGCAGGCGGATCTGCGGGCGCGTTCGACGGGAGCGTTGGCTTCGGCGCTGGTCGGCAGGCAGAGCGAACTGCTCGATTCCTACGACCAGTTGGCACGGGCATCCGAGGCGGCCTGGAAGCGGGCGGGCCGTGAACCCGACGCCCAGGCACCGAGTTGGACCCTGTACCTGCTCGAACCGGACGAGGTCGAGTTCTTCCAGGGCGACATCCACCGACGGCACGTACGCCTCCGCTACCGCCGCTCCGCCCACCAACCCCCCATCTGGCAAAAGGAATTGCTCTGGCCCTGAGCCGAGCCCCGCCGCACCACGAGCCCCGCCGCACCCCGCCCCACCAGCCACCAACCACCAACCACCAACACGGACCGAACCGTGACCCTTTCGCAATACATTTCACCTTTGACCGAGACCCATCAACTCAAGAGCTGATTACTCTCGCGTACATGCCCCACTCGTCACACCACGGCCAACTCCCCCACAGCAGGCTCCCCCAGGACCAACCACCCCGCCGCACCGAGGACCACCCGGTCTACGTCATCGGCGGCGGGCCGGGCGGTCTGGCGGTGGCACGTGAGTTGCGGGGGCGGGGCGTACGGGCCGTGGTGCTCGAACGGGCGGAGAGTGTCGGCGGGTCCTGGCGGCGGCACTACGACCGGCTGCGGCTGCACACCTCCCGCCGCGCCTCCTCGCTGCCCGGCCTGCCCATCCCGCGCCGGTTCGGGCGCTGGGTGGGCCGCGACGACATGGTGCGCTACCTGGAGAAGTACGCGGAGCACCACGAGCTGGAGGTCGTCACCTCGGTGGAGGTCTCCCGCATCGAACGGACCGAGGACGGCGAGGGCTGGCTGCTGCACGCCTCCGGCGGCCGTCGGCTGACCGGCAGTGCCGTGGTGGTGGCGGCCGGGTACAGCCACACCCCGCACCTGCCCGACTGGGCGGGCTCCGAGAGCTACACCGGCGAGCTGCTGCACGCCGCCCACTACCGCGACCCCCGCCCCTACCGCGACCGCGACGTCCTCGTGGTCGGCGCGGGCAACACCGGTGCGGACATCGCCGTGGACCTGGCCGAGGGCGGGGCCGCGCAGGTACGGCTCGCGGTGCGCGGAGCGCCGTATCTGGTGCGGCGTTCCGTGCTCGGCGTGCCCGTGCACCGGGCGGGGATCGTGCTGCGGCGGCTGCCGGCCCCACTCGTCCGGTGGCTGACCCGGGTCGGGGTACGGGTGGCGGTGCAGGACCTCACCGCGTACGGGCTGCCGCGCCCGGACGCCGGAATCTCGGCTCGGGCACCGCTGGGCACCCTCCCGGTGCTGGGCACGGGCCTGGTCCGCGCCGTGCGGAAGAGGAAGGTGGTACCGGTGGCCGCGGTCGAGGCCTTCGAGGGTGACAAGGTCCTCCTGGCCGACGGCAGTCGTCTGGCGCCCGAGGTGGTGATCGCGGCGACCGGCTACCGGCCGGGCCTTCAGCCCCTGGTCGGCCACCTCGACGTCCTGGACGAGCGCGGGCTGCCGCGGGTCCGCGGCGCCCGCAGCCCGCGGCACGCCCCCGGCCTCTTCTTCACCGGCTACACCAACCCCATCAGCGGCATGCTCCGCGAACTGGCCCTGGACGCACGGAAGATCGCGAAGAAGATCGCGAAGCAGGCCGCCCGCCACCGCTGAGCGGCGGCCCCGCCCCGCATCAAACTCGTTTGCCGCCCCGGCGGTCCCCCACCCACAATGCGCCCCATGGGACATCTCGAAGCGGCGCACGTGGAGTACTACCTGCCGGACGGACGTGCGCTGCTCGGCGACGTCTCGTTCCGGGTCGCGGAGGGCTCCGCGGTCTCCCTGGTCGGGCCGAACGGCGCGGGCAAGACCACCCTGCTGCGTCTGCTCGCCGGTGAGCTCCAGCCGCACGGCGGCACCGTGACGGTCAGCGGCGGGCTCGGGGTCATGCCGCAGTTCGTCGGCAGTGTGCGCGACGAGCGGACGGTGCGCGACCTGCTGGTCTCGGTCGCGCCGCCACGTATCAAGGCCGCCGCGGCGGCGGTGGACACCGCCGAGGAAGCGATCATGACGGTCGACGACGAGGCGGCCCAGATGCGCTACGCCCAGGCACTCTCCGACTGGGCCGAGGCCCAGGGCTACGAGGCCGAGACCCGCTGGGACATCTGCACCATGGCCGCGCTCGGCGTCCCGTACGAGAAGGCGCAGTGGCGGCGGGTGAACACGCTCTCCGGCGGTGAGCAGAAGCGGCTCGTACTGGAGGCGCTGCTGCGCGGCCCCGACGAGGTGCTGCTGCTCGACGAGCCGGACAACTATCTCGACGTGCCCGGCAAGCGCTGGCTCGAGGATCAGCTCCGGTCGACCCGTAAGACCGTGCTGTTCGTCTCCCACGACCGCGAACTGCTCGCCCGCGCGGCCGAGAAGATCGTGAGTGTGGAGCCGGGGCCGTCCGGGGCGGACGTGTGGGTGCACGGCGGCGGCTTCGGTACGTATCACGAGGCGCGCAAGGAACGCTTCGCGCGCTTCGAGGAGTTGCGGCGCCGCTGGGACGAGAAGCACGCCCAGCTGAAGAAGCTGGTGCTCAGCCTGCAGCAGGCGGCCGCGGTCAGCCACGAGATGGCCTCGCGGTACGCGGCCGCGCAGACCAGGCTGCGCAAGTTCGAGGAGGCGGGGCCGCCGCCGGAGCCGCCGAGGGAACAGGACATCACGATGCGGCTGCGCGGCGGCCGTACCGGGGTGCGGGCCGTCACCTGCGAGCAACTGGAACTGACCGGCCTCATGCAGCCGTTCGACCTGGAGGTCTTCTACGGGGAGCGGGTGGCCGTACTCGGTTCCAACGGCTCGGGCAAATCGCACTTCCTGCGGCTCCTCGCGGGTGAGGACGTGGCGCACACGGGCGCCTGGAAGCTCGGCGCCCGCGTGGTGCCCGGCCACTTCGCGCAGACCCACGCCCACCCCGAACTCCTCGGCCGCACCCTCCTGGACATCCTCTGGCTCGACCACGCCCGTGACCGCGGCGCCGCGATGTCCGCACTGCGCCGCTACGAGCTCACCGCCCAGGCGGAGCAGCCCTTCGACCGGCTCTCCGGCGGCCAGCAGGCCCGGTTCCAGATCTTGCTGCTCGAACTCGCCGGTACGACGGCCCTGTTGCTGGACGAGCCGACGGACAACCTCGACCTGGACAGCGCCGAGGCCCTTCAGGAGGCGCTGGAGGCGTACGAGGGGACGGTGCTCGCGGTGACCCACGACCGGTGGTTCGCCCGTTCCTTCGACCGGTTCGTGGTGTTCGGCTCGGACGGGCGACTGCGGGAGACCACCGAGCCGGTCTGGGACGAGCGGCGGGTCGAACGCAAGCGCTGAAACGGTTACTCCAAGTACCTCCGGGGTACCCAAGAGTCAGCGGTGGGCCACCGTGGCCTCTCGTTCCCCGGTCGTCCACCGTGCCACACGGCCCTGTTCCCGACAGGCCGCCAGTTCAGTAACTGACCCTGCATCAGATACATGTCTGCTTCAGATACACGTCTGCTTCAGATCACTCACTGCAACTGCCGTCGACAGGAGCGGGGCGGGACATGCTCGGATCGACCCATGGCACCCTCACCACCCATGGCCGCCGCGGCCCGGCGGGCGAGGAGCCCCATCCGGCGCACACGGGCGAGCGGGGCGCGGACCCGGTACGGGACGACGTGGACGTCAGCGGCCGCCCGCTCCACCTCGGCATACCGGACCTCGACCGCCTGTTCCGCCCCGACACGGTGACCGTGATCGGCGCGAGCGACACCGACGGCGACCCCGCCACCCCGCTCACGGCCCAACTCTGCACCTGGGCCGAGCGGATCGGGGCACGGCTCCATCTGGTGGGTACGCCTCAGGGAAGCCCGTACGGACTGCCTCGCGCCGCGCCGGTCACCGAAGCGGCGGACCTCGCCGTCCTGTTGCACACGGATCCGGGACCGCTCTTTGGCCAACTCGCCGAGGCCAAGGTCAAGTTCATCGTCGTGGTGGGCGAAGCACATGCGGCACGGCACGATGCGGCACGCGGCACGGACACGGCGGCTCAATTCCCGCCCGGCGGCTTCCCGCCCGGCCCCCTGTCGGGTGCACACCGCCGAACGCCCACCACCCCCGGCTTCACCCCCCGCCTGCTCGGTCCCACTACAGGCCTCGGCACCTTCGAGCCCCTCCGCGACGACCTCACCGGCCCCGCGATCGCCCTGATCACCCGTACCGAGGACGAGGGCCGCCCACTGCTCGGCCTACAGCAACTGGGCGTACGGCTCTCGCACTGGGCCGAGACGGGCAGCGGAGCCGGAACCCGTGCCCGGCCCGAGACCGGCGGCGGAGCCCAGATCGGTGACGGAGCCGGGATCGGCAGAGGGGCCCAATTCGACACAGGGGCTCGGATCGGCACAGGGGCCCAGATCGGTACAGGGGCCCAGATCGGTACAGGGACCCAGATCGGTACAGGGACCCAGATCGGTACAGGGACCCAGATCGGTACCGGAGCCGAAACCGCCGCCACGGCAGGGGCCGCAGCGGCGGACCACGCCCTGAAACACCCCCTCACCACAGCGGACTTCCTCGCCTACTTCGCCGAGCAGCCCGAAGTCGGCGCCATCGCCTGCTGCCTCGGCCCGCTGCACGACGGCCGCGCCTTCCTGCTCGCCGCCGACCACGCGGCCCGCCGCCGTACCCCCGTCGTGGTCATGCGTACGACCACCGAACCGGACCGCGCGCCCACCACCCTCAACCCGAGCCCCGGCCCCGGCCCCGGCCCCGGCCCAATCTCCACCCCCACCCCCACCAGCACCCCCACCTCCGTACTGGACGCAGCCCTACGCCAATACGGCGTAATCCGAGTGGACACCCCCGACCAACTGCAGGACACCGCAGCCCTGTTGGCCCGTGCGCGCCCGCCGCAGGCGGAGGGCGTCGCCGTCCACTCCCTCTCCCCCGCTGCCGCCGCCCACTTCCGCGCCCTCGCCGCGGAAGCGGGCCTGCGACTCGCCGCTCCACCCGCCCCACCCGCTCCACCCGCCGCCCTCAACCCCACCACCCCCGAATCCCTCCTCTCCGACCCGGCGGTGGGCACCCTCGTCTGCCCCCTGCCCACCCCTTCCGCACCCGGAATCGAGGTGTACGTAAGGGAATTGGCGACCCTGGCGGAGCGGACCGACAAGCTGGTGTGTGTGGTGTGGGGTTCACCTCTCGGCACCGAACCCGCGTACCGCACCACGCTGCTCGGCTCCGCTCGCGTGGCGACCTTCCGCACGGTCGCCCACTGCCTCACCGCGCTCCGCGCCCACCTGGACCACCACCGCTTCGTCACCCGGTACCGCTCGCCCTTCGACGAGGCGCCCCGCACCCCCTCCCCCAGCCTGCGCAAGGCGGACGCGCTGATCCGGCCGGGCACCCGGCTGAGCGAGCACGCGGCCAAGCAACTGCTGCGCGCGTACGGGATCAGGGTGCCGCGCGAGCAGTTGGTGACCAGTGCGGCGGCGGCCGTACGGGCCGCCGCCCAGGTCGGCTACCCGGTGGCCCTGAAGGCGTCCGGCCCCCGGCTCGCGCACCGTTTCGAACGCGGACTGGTACGGCTCGGGCTGAGCGCGGCCAGCCAAGTACGCGACGCCTACCGGGAGTTGACGGAGATCGCCCGCTACGAGGGGGTGGCCCTCGACGGGGTGCTGGTCTGCCAGATGGTGGAGCGGGGTGTGGAAATGGCGGTACGGGTGTCCCGTGACGCCGTGTTCGGTCCGACGGTCTCGCTCCGGCTCGGTGGGGTACTGGCCGAGGCACTACGGGACGAGGCACTCGCGGTACCGCCCTTCGGCGAGGACCGCGCCCGCGCGATGCTCGGTGAACTGAGCGGCCGCGGCCTGCTCGACGGCGTGCGTAACCTCCCGCCCGCCGACGTCGACGCCCTGGTCGAAGTCGTCCTGCGGGTGCAGCGGCTCGCCCTCGAACTCGACGGCAGAATCGCCGAGTTGGACGTGGACCCGCTCATGGTGCTGCCCCAGGGCAGCGGCGCGGTCGCCCTCGGCGCGGTCGCGGTCTGCGATTAGCACGCGGTCACGGTCCGCGAATTGCACGCGGTCGCGGTCCGCGAATTGCACGCAGTCGCAGTCCTGCGAACGGCCTTTGCGCAGGCGGGCGCGCATTGCCGACAGCCGGGTGCACGATGGGGCCTGCGACTATCCCGCCGCACCCGGCCATTCACAACGGTCGCACCCGCCGAATCACCAGCACCATCAACGCGGCCGCCGCACACAGCGCCCCGGAGGCGTACCAGACGACGTTGTACGAGCCGAAGACGTCGCGGGCAAGGCCGCCGAGTCCGGCCACCAGGGCGGCGCCAAGCTGGTGCGAGGCGAGGACCCAGCCGAAGACGATGGCGCTGTCGTCCCCGTAGTGCTCGCGGCACAGGGCGAGGGTGGGCGGGACGGTGGCCACCCAGTCCAGGCCGTAGAAGACGATGAAGAAGATCATCGGCGGGTTGACGTCGGGGGCCAGCAGGATCGGCAGGAAGAGGAGGGAGATGCCGCGCAGCGCGTAGTAGACGGCGAGCAGGCGGCGGGCCTCGAAGCGGTCGGTGAACCAGCCGGAGGCGATGGTGCCGATGATGTCGAAGATGCCGATCACCGCGAGCAGGGAGGCGGCGGCGGGCACCGGCATGCCGTGGTCGTGGGCGGCGGGGATGAAGTGGGTCTGGATCAGCCCGTTGGTGGAGGCGCCGCAGATCGCGAAGGATCCGGCGAGCAGCCAGAAGGTGCCGGTACGGGAGGCGGTAGCCAGTACCCGCAGGGCGCGGCGGGCGGCGCCGGTGACGGGTGCGGGCTTGGGTACGTGTGCGGTGGCGCCGTAGGGGCGCAGGCCCACGTCGTCCGGGTGGTCGTGCAGGAGCAGCCAGACGAACGGGACGACGGCGAGCGCGGCGAGGGAGACGGTGACGGCCGCCGGGCGCCAGTCGTGTTCCTCGACGATCCAGGACAGCAGCGGCAGGAAGATGAGCTGGCCGGAGGCGGAGGCCGCGGTCAGGATGCCGGTCACCAGGCCGCGCCGCTCGGTGAACCAGCGGTTGGTGACGGTCGCCGCGAAGGCCAGCGCCATCGAGCCACTGCCGAGGCCGACAAGCACGCCCCAGCAGAGCAGCAGCTGCCAGGGCTCGGTCATCCACACGGTGATTCCCGAGCCGACGGCGATCACGGTCAGGGCGACGGCGACCACCCGCCGCACACCGAACCGGTCCATCAGCGCGGCGGCGAACGGCGCGGTGAGCCCGTAGAGCGCGAGGTTGACCGAGACGGCGGCTCCGATCGTGCCGCGCGACCAGCCGAACTCCTCGTGCAGCGGGTCGAAGAGGAGGCCGGGCAGGGAGCGGAAGGCCGCCGCGCCGATGATCGTCACGAAGGCGACGGCGGCGACGAACCAGGCACGGTGAACCCGTCGGGGAGGCCGGACGGGGCCACGCACGGCGGCGGCTTCGGAGGAGATCTGGGTCACCGCCCCAGCATGCGTGTCCTGTCATGAACTCAGCGAGTGGCCCGAGGGACAGCATTCGCTAGGATCGGGCCATGGCTCCGATCCGCCGCCCGGCGCGGCCACACAGCGCGGCGGCCTCCCGGCACCGGGTGGTCGTTCTGGCCATGGACGGCCTGCTGCCCTTCGAACTCGGCATCCCGCAGCGCATCTTCGGCCTGGCCAAGGACGCCCACGGACACCCGCTGTACGAGATCCTGACCTGTGCGCTGCGGGCGGGCCCGGTCCGGACCGACGGCGACTTCGCCGTCCTGGTGGACCACGGCCCCGAACTCCTCGCCACCGCCGACACGGTGGTCGTGCCGGCCTCCTACGAGCTCGGCCCGGTGCACGAAGAGGGCAGGCTCACCGGGGAACTCGCGGCGGCGCTCGGCCACATCAGACCCGGCACCCGGCTGGTGGCGATCTGTACGGGCGGGTACGTACTGGCCGCCGCGGGCTACCTCAACGGCCGGCCCGCCACCACGCACTGGGCCTCGGCCGACCACTTCCAGGAGTTGTTCCCGAAGGTCGAGGTCGACGCGGACGTGCTGTTCGTGGACGACGGCGACGTCCTGACCTCGGCCGGGGTGGCCGCCGGGATCGACCTGTGCCTGCACATCGTGCGCCGCGACCACGGCACCGCGGTCGCCAACGAGGTGGCCCGCCGTACGGTGGTGCCGCCGCACCGGGACGGCGGACAGGCCCAGTACATCGAACGCCCGCTGCCGGAACCGCAGTTGGCGACCACCACGGCGGCCCGGGCCTGGGCCCTGGACCGGCTGCACGAGCCGATCCAGCTGCGCGACCTGGCCGAACGCGAGGCGATGTCGGTACGGACCTTCACCCGCCGCTTCCGCGAGGAGGTCGGCGTGAGCCCCGGCCAGTGGCTGACCCGTCAACGGGTGGAGCGGGCACGGCAGTTGCTGGAGTCCAGCGACCTGAGCATCGACCAGATCGCCCAGGACGCGGGGTTCGGCACGGCCCAGTCGATGCGCCAGCATCTGCAGTCCGCCCTGGGGGTGACCCCCACCGCGTACCGCCGCACGTTCCGCACGGCCGGACGGTGAGCCGAGCGCGAAGGAGGGCAGCACCCGGACCCTCGAAGTCCCCGCATCCTCAAGCCACCCCGAACTCTCAAGCCACCCCGAACGCGAACCCGCCGAACCCCGTACGCGTACCGGCCGCGGTGCGCTGCGGCGCGGCGCTCGGGCCGCCGCAGCGGTCGATCTCGCACCAGATCCGCTTACCGCTGCCCTCGCGCTGCCAGCCCCAGCGGTCGGCGAGGCCCTCGACTAGTTCCAGGCCGCGGCCGCCGGTCTCCTCGTCGTCCGCCCGGCGCGGACAGGGCGGCAGGGTGCTGCGGTCGTCGACCTCCACCCGGACCGTGCCGTCGGGGCCGAGGACGGCGGGGTGCGGGATGCGCAGGCGCAGTACGGCCGGACAGCCGGTGTGCACCACGGCGTTCGTGACGAGTTCGGAGACCAGCAGCACCAGGGTCTGGGCCACGTGCTCCTCGGCGTCCATCCCCGAGCCCGCCAGTCGCGCGCGTACCCATCTGCGCGCCCGCCCCACTTCCGCGGGATCGGCCCCGACCTCCAGCTGCACCTGAAGCTCCTGCACCGCTCACACCATCCGAACCGGCGGACACGTCGCCTCGCGTCTCCATGGGGTCACGGAACGTGATCCCCTCCAGAGACAGCATGGTTGACGTACAGTCACCTCAACAAGCGCTTCGGGCATATTCCCGCGCGAAGGAGTAGGCGTACTGCATACTGTGCGACGCCCGCCGCGAAGAGTCGAACACGAGCCGCCTCGACCACCGGCGCACGCCCCGGAGCCCGTCATCACCGGGCGCGCCAGGCACGAGCCGCTCCCCCGGGAAGCCGGATCGGCAACTCCCGGGCGGCTGGGGCCGGACACCACTCGCATCTGAGACAAGGTACCCGAGCCGGGCGCCGACTCCATGCCGTAACGAGTCACGCATGGGACACAAACCCGCATCGCCACCCGCGAGGAGCGCACCGCTCACCCTGAGTGACCTTCTGCGGTACGGGTGTTGGGGCAGGGGGTTGAGGCAGGGAGGGTGAGGCAGGGCCGAGACAGAAGTCGGGGCGGACGGAAGGCCCGCGCGCCCCAACTCCGGTGATCCCCGACTGCGGTGATCCCCGACTCGGTTGATTCCCGACTCGGTTGATTCCCGACTCGGTTGATTCCCGCCCGGCGTACTCAGACCTCCGGGGTCGTGTAGTACGCGGCGAAGGCGGCGAGGGTCTCGTCCTCCGAAATCCGCCCGTCGTGCTCGGAGTCGAGAGCGGCGGCGGCCTTCGCGGCGACGTCGGCGGGGACGTTGAGGGTGCGCAGGACGCGCTCGGCGGCCTGGAGCGTCACGCCGTTGCCGTCCTCGTCGGCGAGTGCGAGCACCGCCCGCAGGAACGGCCGGGCGATCTCGGCGAAGCGCACCGGGTTGTCGGCGAGACGCTTGACGGCTCCGGTGACGAACTCCTGGCGGCTGACGCGCTGGTCGCCGTCGACGTCGGCGATCCCGGCCATGCCCTGCCAGAAGGCCTCGGCACCGATGTACACCGCCTGCCCCTTGTCGGACCGGGCGGTGACGCCGAACTCGTCGATCAGGGCCTTGGCGGCGCCGCTGAAGTCCTCGCGATCGATGAAGCCGTTGCCGTCCTGGTCGAATCCGGCGAACCGGGAGGCGATTTTGCGCTCGTACTCGCTGCTGCCCATGGGTTGTCCGACCACCTCGATGTCGTTCCTGTACTGGGGGGAGCGTACGTCCTCGTGGGGCCGCCCGGTGCGTGAACGAGAAGTGGACAACGGGTTGTTGCACAGTGGAGACCGGACCGGTTCGGCAATGTCGCCAACTGTCGAGACCGTCACCGTCGACGGCGCCTTCGACAACGCCGTACGCGAGGGGCGGGCCGAGTAACGGCTCAGGCGGACAGCGGTTCGCGCGCCTCGTCCACCGCGGCGGCGACGTCCGGGTACACGTCGAACAGGCGCCGTACGCCGAGCGCCGCGAGGACGCGGTTCACATGGGAGCCGTCCACCGCGCCGCGGGCCGGGAGGATGACGCGCAGCCTGCCCCGGCAGGAGCGGATCAGACGGCGGGTGGCGATCAGCACGCCGACGCCGCTGGAGTCGCAGAACATCACGTCGGACAGGTCCACGACTATGGAGCGCCGGCCCTCGGCGACCGCTTCGTGCACGCCCTGCCGCAGTACGGGAGACGTCACCAGGTCCATCTCTCCGGACACGTGCAGGACGACCCAGCCGCCCTGTCTGCCTTCGGTCACCTTGAGCGTCACGCCATGCCTCTCGCTCTGCCGGTCCCTTGACCCTGCTCCGGCCCGCTGCCCGGTCCGCCGCTCGCGCGCGATCCGGAGCCCGGTCCTACGCTTACCCTGCGCGGCTGCCCCGCTCGTCACCTCATGAAACACCGGCGGGGCCCGGCCCGTGTCGTAAAGCAAAGGCTTGGTTCCCCGCTGGCCGGAATTCGACTGCCGGACAGCCATTTTCTGCCGGGTGCGGCAACCGCCCCACAGGCTCTTACACACGCCTTACGGGCGTGGGGCCAAAGCTCCGGCCGCACGCGGGCCTGCCGTCCACCCTCGCACGGTCCGGCCGGAAGCCCCACCCGGAGTGGCATGACTCACCCCGAAATCAACGAAATTCGGCCACGTTGTGCGGTCATCTCGGCACTCTCCGCCACGAGTTGCGGCTGTCATCGTCGCAAAGGAGGAGTCTGCCCCCGGGCCCTCGCACTACATTCGGGGACGGGTGAGAATGGCGGGCACGGCACCCGGCAGAGGTTCAGACCGGTACCGGAGCGGAAGCGGTACGGGCCTGAAACGGCCGGGAGGGCCCGCAGCATTCCGTCCGCGTACCGCCGGCAGCAGTCAGGGGGACCGTATGGCGAGCGACGTATCGCCGCGCTGGGACCGCAGGATGCAGCAGAGGCTGGCCCGCGGCGAGTCGGCGGCGCTCGGCGAGGTCTACGACCGTTTCGCCTCCCTGGTGCACGCGCTCGCCCACCGGGTGCTCGGCGAGGAGGCGGCCGCCGACGCCGTGACCCTGGACGTGTTCACCCGGCTCTGGGAGCGGCCCGAGTCCTTCGACCCGGCGCGCTCGGGACTGCGCGCGTGGATCGCGGCGCTGGCGCACCGGCTCGCGGTGGAGCGGCTGCGGCGTACTGAGGCGGCCGCGCTGGTCGGCGGCGGCGAGGGCACCAGCGAGGACCTGGACCGCAAGGTGCGCGAGGCGTCGGTGGCGGCCCGCGCCGACTACATCGTGACCTCGATGCCCGCTCCGCTGCGCGCCGCCCTCGAACTCGCCTACTTCCAGCGGCGCGACTACCGGCAGACGGCCGCCGACCTCGGCATCGCCGAGGAGGAGTCCCGCCGCCGCCTGCGCCTCGGCCTGCAACTCCTCGCCACGGCCCACGACGTGAACGGCCCCGGCGGGCCGTCGCCCGGACCGGGGAGGTCCGCGTGAGCGGCCGGGGCGAAACGGTACGGCTCGTCGCCGTACCGAGCGGTGGCGGGGTGCGCACGGCCCGGCGGAGGCCCGCATGAGCGGCAGCCCGGACCGGTCGGGGCCGCGCCCCGGCGACGACGTACCGCCGGACCCGCCGCGCATACCGGAACAGCGGTTCCCGGCAGAGCACGGGGAGGGCGGGCTGCCGGATGGCGCGGTGCGCGATGGCGCGCAGCCCGATGCCGCGCAGCCCGGCGCCGCGCAGCCCGGCGCCGCGCAGTCGGACTCCCCGCAGCCGGACTCCCCGCAGCCGGATTCGGTACGCCCCGAAGCGGCGGGCCCCGACGAAGCCCTGTCGCCAGCCGTGCCGCCTGCCGTGCCGTCGTCCGCGCCGTCGTCCGTGCCACCTGCCGCGTCATCTGCCGCCCTGCCCCACTCCGTACTGAAGTCGCTGCTCGGTGCCTGGGCGCTCGCCGCGTGTTCGCCGCAGGAGAGCGTGAGTGTGGAGGAGCACCTCGGGGTGTGCGGGGTGTGCGCGGAGGAGGCGCTCAGGCTGCGGGAGGCGGTGGGGCTGCTGCATCCCGCCGAGCCACTCGACCTCGATCCCGCGCTGCGGATGCGGCTGCTCGGGCGCGCCTTGGAACGCCGCCCGCCCCGGATCCCGCTGCCCCGCTGGGCCCAGCCCTACGACGCCGAGGCCGCCCGGCTCGACGCGCTGCTCCAGGACATCCGCCCCGCCGAGTGGCACGTACCGGTGGAACTGCGCTGGTACGAGGAGGAGTTGAGGACGACCACGAGCAGCACCACGGTCGCCGGGGTGCTGACCCGGCTGCTCTCGGCGGACAACCTGGTGGCGCGGGCGCTGGGGCTGCCGGAGGCCGGTACCGACCAGGCGGACGAGGACCAGGACTCCGGCGCGGGCCCGGGCGGCGGGAAGCAGCCCAGCGGCCGCGCCATCCGCCGGGTCTGGCGGGAGCAGAGCCACGAGGTGGTACGTACCGTCGCCTTCGCGGGTGGCGGGTCGGGGCGGCTGCCGGTGCCGTACGGACGGCCCGTGTTCGCGGGGCGCGAGGCGCTGCCGCTGTGCGACGCGATGGTGGAGCGGGCCTTCGCCTGCTGGGTGCACGCGGTCGACATCGCCGACGCGGTGGAGTATCCGTACGAGCCTCCGGCGCCGCGCCATCTGCACGCCATGATCGATCTCGCGGCGCGGCAGCTCCCGGCCGCGGTGGACGCGCGGCGGCGGGCCGGACGCGGCGGCCCGGCACGGCCCGTCGGCGTGGGCTCGCCCGGCCGCAGCCTGCGTCTGGAGGTGGAGGGCGCGGGCGGCGGCCAGTGGCTGATCCCGCTGGACTCCCCGCACGCCACCGGCTCCGCCGCGCACGAGGTGGCCCATCTCGCCCTGGACGGCGTGGAGTTCTGCCGACTGGCGGCGGGCCGGGTGGCGCCGCGCGAAGCGGTGGCCGGGGAGCACGGGGACCGCGACGCCGTCCACGAGGTGCTGTGCGCGGCGTCGCGGCTGGCTGCCGGCGGGTGACGGGTCGCCGGCGGCGAACAGCTGGGACGAGCCACTAGGGAAGACCCCTAGCAGCTGGGACGAGCCGCTAGGGGAAGACCACCGTCCGCCGCCCGTTGAGCAGGATGCGGTGCTCGGCGTGCCACTTCACGGCGCGGGCGAGGGCCTGGCACTCGACGTCGCGGCCGATGGCGACGAGCTGTTCGGGGGTCACGCCGTGGCCGACGCGTTCGACCTCCTGCTCGATGATCGGGCCCTCGTCGAGGTCGGCGGTGACGTAGTGGGCGGTCGCGCCGATGAGCTTCACGCCCCGGGTGTGCGCCTGGTGGTACGGCTTGGCGCCCTTGAAGCTCGGCAGGAAGGAGTGGTGGATGTTGATGACCCGGCCGCTGAGCTGCTTGCACAGGTCGTCGGAGAGGACCTGCATGTAGCGGGCGAGGACGACGAGTTCGACGTTCTGTTCCCGTACCAGTTCCAGGAGTTCGCGCTCGGCGTCGGCCTTGGTGTCCTTGGTGACCGGGATGTGGTGGAAGGGGACGCCGTAGGAGCCGACGAGTTCGGCGAAGTCCGTGTGGTTGGAGACGACGGCGGCGATGTCCACCGGCAGGGCGCCGCTGCGGGCGCGGAAGAGCAGGTCGTTCAGGCAGTGACCGAACCGCGAGACCATCAGGACCACGCGCATGCGGTCCTCGGCGCGGTGCAGCTGCCAGTCCATCTGGAAGGCCTCGCCGATGGCGGCGAAGCTGGCGCGCAGCTTGTCGAGGGTGACCGGGGACTCGGCGGAGAACAGCACCCGCATGAAGAACAGGCCGGTGTCGTGGTCGCCGAACTGCTGGCTGTCCTCGATGTTGCAGCCCGTCATGAACAGATAGCTGGACACGGCGTGCACGATGCCCTGCTTGTCGGGGCAGGAAAGGGTGAGCACGTAACTTCCGGCTGCGGTGCCGTTGCTGGCTCCGGTGCCGGTGCTGGCTTCGGCTTGGCTCGGCGGCATACCGCAAGGATTCCACAGCCCCGAGGGGCCGCGGACGCGGATATCGGCTGGTGAGACGGCGCGCGCCGGTGCTCCACGCCGGTGTGCGCGCGGGGCGGAACGGGGTAAACGGCGTGCGGCGAGAGCCGGTTCGTGCCGTCAGGTGGTGCTTGTCACGATCCGCAGGGCTTGCAGGGTGCGCGGCGGCAGGTCGGGGTCCTCGCCGTCACTGGTGGCGAGCCTCACATGCGCGTCGCGGGCCGCGCGTACCGCCTCGGGCCAGGCGTGGTGCTCCAGATAGGCGGACACCTGGGCGTCCGGCCCGACCTGGTGCATGATCCGCAGCACCCGCAGGACGGCGACGTCGACGAGGGCGGCCTCCTGCGAGTCGCGGAAGATCGTCCCGACGTACTTCTCCGCCGACCAGTTGTCCAGCCAGGTGTCCTCCACCAGGCGGTACACGGCGTCGGTGACGTCCCCGTACTCGGTGTGCCCGGCGAGCCAGCACTCGTGCTGGAACCGCGGGTCGGAAAGCATGTGCAGCGCGGAGCGCACATTGCTGCGCCAGCGCCACCACGGCATGTCGTTCAGTGGCATGACGCCCATGGTGGCGGAGCGACTGCCGCGGCGGGAAGGGTTCTCCGTTCGATGCACGAGAACCGATCGTACGTTCCGCCCCGGCCGTCGCGTACGGACCCCCGCAATTCACCTTTACGACACCACCCGTTACCCGAGGGTCACTCGAAGGTTCGTAGGCCGCCGGAATCGTACGTGGACATGACCGAAAGGCGCCGCACGCGTACCTTGCCCCTGCCTCCCCAGAGAACCCTCCGCCGTTCCGCGAACGGCAAACGGGCCCGCAAAGCGGGGACGCTGGCGCTCTGTTCGGCGATGCTGCTCTCCGGCTGCTCCCTGCTCGGCGACTCCTCCGAGAAGGCCCCGATCACGGTGATGACCTGGGCGCCCGACCATACCAAGGCGGCCAACAAGCCCGGCATGACGGCCATGGCGCAGGCGTACGCGCGCTGGGTCAACGCCGAGGGCGGCATCGACGGCCGCAAACTCGAAGTCCTTGTCTGCAACGACCACGACGATCCGGTGGGTGCGGCGGCCTGCGCCCGGCGGGCGGTGAGCAACAACGTGACGGCGGTGGTCGGTTCGTACAGCCAGCACGGACGTTCCTTCCTCGCCCCGCTCGAATCGGGAGGAATCCCCTACATCGGCGGATACGGCATCACCGAGGCCGAGTTCACCAGCCCGCTCTCGTATCCGGTGAACGGCGGCCAGCCCGCCGCGATGGCCGGGATCGGCAAGGAACTCTCCTCACGCTGCGACCGGGTTGCCCTCGTTCGCCCCGATACGGTCACCGGTGACGACCTTCCGGTCCTGTTCAACTCGGGCCTGGCGGGGGCGCGGATCCGAGCGGGCGACATCGCCGCCCCGGAGGACGCCACCGAATACACGAGCTCCGCGGACCGGGCGCTGGATCACGCCACCGCGGATCCCGCGGCACGCGGCTGTGTGACGGCCGCCCTCGGCGAGCGCACGGACACCTTCTTCGACTCCTTCCGGCGCACCGAGGAGGCCTACCCCGGGGTCAAGACAGCCTCCGTGCTCGGCAGCGTGGACCAGTCGCTCATCGACCGCACGGGCGGCGCCTCCGGCCCGTACGAGGGCGCCTACGTCGCCGGGTGGTACCCGGTGGCCTCCGACCCGCGCTGGAACGGTATGCGCGAGGTGATCAACGAGCACGCCTTCGGCGACAACCGGATCGACCCCGCCGACGCGGGCGTACAGACCACCTGGATCGCCTTCACCGTGCTGCGCCGCGCGATCGAGGCCCTCGGCGACGGCGACGTCAGCGCCCAGGCCGTACGCCGCACCCTGGACAGCGGCCTCAAGGTCGACACCGGCGGCCTCACCCCCAAACTGAGCTGGCGCTTCGAGGACATGATCGCGGTCCGCGACTTCCCGCGCCTGGTCAACGCGAACGTCACCTTCCAGGTGGTACGCGACGGCCGCCTGGTCTCGGCTCGCCGCGGCTTCGTCAACATGAGCAAGACGTTGGAGCGGAGTACGGACTGAGGGGGACGGGCTGAGGGGGACGGGCTGAGAAGTACCCGGGGGGTACGGGCCGAGCGGCGGGGTGCAGGCTCGGGTCATGGCGTCCGCGACAGAAAACTCCGTCCCGTCACACTCGGTCCCGTCACACCCGGTCCCGTCCAACTCGGTCCCGTCCGCGGCCGAACGCTTCGTCGTGATCACCGGCGGGCCCGGGGCCGGGAAGAGCACCTTGATCGACCGGCTGCAGGAGGCGGGCTTCGCGCGCTCCCAGGAGGCGGGCAGGGGCGTCATTCAGGACCAGACGGCCGTCGGGGGACGCGCGCTGCCGTGGACAGACCCCGATTTGTTCGCCGAGTTGATGCTCTGCTGGGAGCTGCGTTCCTACCGCGATCTGGCGGCCCACGCGGCGCGGTCCGTCTCGCCGGGCTCGGCTGCTTCGGCTGCTTCTGCGGGCCCGGATTCCCCTTCGCCAGGCCCGGTCTTCTTCGACCGCGGCATCCCCGACATCGTCGGCTACCTCCGCCTCGAAAACCGGCCGGTCCCCGCCCACATCGACACGGCGGCCCGTGAATTCCGGTACCACCGGCGGGTGTTCATCGCCCCGCCCTGGCCGGAGATCTACCGGCGGGACGCCGAGCGGCGGCAGTCCCTCGCGGATGCGGAGCGGACCTACGCGTCCATGGTCACGACCTACACCGAGTACGGCTACGAACTGGTGCGGCTCCCCCGGGTCTCCGTGGCGGAGCGCGTCCGGTTCGTGACCGAGCACTTGAGCGGACCGCTACCGGTCGTCGCCAACCGGTAGTCGCCGACCGGTGGTGGCCACCGCCACTCAGAGCTGCGACTTGTCCCTGCTCGTCAGCCCGTACCGCTTGGCGATAGCGTTCCACAGGGTCGCGGCCTCGGCCTTGGCCTTGGTGGCCTCGCCGCTCTGCCGGTTGCCGGAGGCGGTGTGCGGGGTGTTGCGGGCCTTGCCCTTCGGGCAGGCCTTCTTGCCGCCCTTGGCGATCTGGTCGGCCCAGGCCGCGTAGTGGTTGTCGGCGGAGGCGGAGGCCTTCCAGGCGGCGGTGAGCGAGGCGGTCAGCCGGGCGTGCTCGGGGAGCTTGTCGACGGAGAGCTGGCCGAGCCGGGTGACCAGACCGTTGCGCTGCTGGGCCGCGGCGCGCAGGTCCCGGGAGGCCTCGCGGAGCTTGGTGCAGCTCTTCACGTTGCCGACCGAAGTGATCACCGAACTACGGCTGTTGTTGCTGTCGGCGAGCAGCTTGTCGAGTTCGACGGCCTGCGCCTTCGCCGGGTCGGGCGCGGGGGACGGCGAGCCGGAGGGCTTGCCGGTGGGCGCGGTCGCCGAGACCGGTTCCTTCTCGTCCTCGCCCTTGTCCGAGCCGGCGCTGAGCAGCGCTCCGGTGCCGACGCCGAGTACGGCGATACCGATGCCGACGGCGGCTATCAACGGCAGGCGCGAGCCGGTACGGCGTCGTTGACGCGGGGCCTGCGGGTCGCCCGCCGGAGCACCGTGCGCCGCCGCCCCGATACCGCCACCGCCGTGCCCGCCGTGACCACCAGGGCCCCCACCGTGCCCACCGGGACCACCCGGCCCCCGAGGGCCTCCGCCGTGGCCCGGGCCGCCCGGGCCGTCCGCGCCGTTGCCGCCGACCTGCACGCCACGGGTGCGGCGCGACTGCTCGAACCGGGGCATCTGCTGGGTGGCGGCGGGTCCTTCGCTCGGTTCGGTGCGGAAGAGGCTGTCGAACTCGGCGGGCGGCTGCCGGTTGTCCTCGCCGCCCTCCTGGTACGCGGCAGCGGCGGGCGCGTCCGCGGGAGTGCCGGGGCGGATGCCGTACGGCGCTCCGGACGGGGGCGTGGGAACCGGCGCGATGTACTGCGTGGCCTCGGCGTCGGTGTTGGCGGCCGGGGGCCGGTCCGGCATGCCCGGGAGACCTGCCTGGGGCGCGGAGGCGGCGGGCTGCTGCGGGATGCTGCCGAGGAACTGCGTCGAGTCGACCGGGTTCTCGGGTGGGAGCGCGCCGGGCGCGACCGGCGGTATCAGCTGCGTGGGGTCCTCGTACGGCACGTACGGCTGCCCGCCGGGCGCCTCCTGCGCGTACGAGGGCTGCGGCTGTGCCTGGGGGTAGTGCTGGGGCTGCTGGGCCTGCGCCTGCGCATGTGCCTGCTGGAACTGCGGCTGGGGGAACTGCGGTGGCTGCGGCGGGAGTTGGGGCTGCTCCTGCGGGAGAGCACCGGCCTGGGGCAGCGCACCTGTCTGAGGCAATGCACCCGCCTGGGGCAGCTCACCGGCCTGAGGCAGCGCACCCGCCTGCGGGTACGGGGTGGCCTGCGGAGCGGGCTCGGCGGCGGGCGGCAGGTCACCGGCGAAGTGGGACGGGGCGGGCGGCAGGTCGCCCGCGTGGGGCCCGCCGGATATCTGTCCCGCCTGACCGGGGTGAACCGGACCGGGCTGCCCGTGCTGAGCCTCCTGGCCGTGCGAAAGCTGCTGCCCGTGCTGGACCTCTTGTCCCTGCGGAAGCTGCTGCCCGTACTGAACCTCTTGCCCGTGCTGCCCAGGCGGAAGCTGCTGCCCCTGCTGAACCTCCTGGCCGTACGGAAGCTGCTGGCCCTGCGGGAACCGCTGGTCCTGCTGCGCCGCCTCGGACTCCGCGCCCCAGGCGTAGCCGGGGGCAGCGGGCGGGGGTGCGGCGTGGGACGAGGCGGAGTCCGGGCCCCAGGGCTGGCCCCAGGCCTGGCCGCCGACGGGGGCGCCGCGGCCCGGGTCGCCCGCCGGGGCGGCGGGCTCGGCGAAGGTACCGGGCAGGAGGGGTTCGCCGCCGTCCGAGGGCAGCACGATGCCTTCGTGCGTGTGCCGCACCGGGGGGAGGGACCGATCCTCGCCCTGACCGCTCTGCGTCACCGGGACTCCTGACAGTGGGTGCCTTGCCAACGTCGGCTCACGCTACCGGGTGTCCCAACTGCCGTGCCATGCAGGCGGTCACGGCTCCTCCCAAGCCCCCGCACGCCGCCCAACCACGCCGATTCACCCCCGAACCGGCACCGGTCAGGCGGCCCGTAGCTCGGCCCTCGCACCGAAGTCGCGTACCACCGGCTCGTCGCGGAAGGGCTCCAGGCCGCGGCGGAACTCCTCCAGATACTCGGCGCCCCGGTCCGAGCGCAGCCCGGAGAGGATCTCCACGGCGTGCAGCGCGGTGTCGCAGGCCTGTTCCAACTGGCGCTGCTGGAGCTGCGCCCCGGCCAGCAGGAGGTGACCGATCGCGCGGCGGCGGGCGCGCGACTCCGGGTGCCCGGCGAGGGACTCCTGGGCGGCGCGGGCGGCGGCGGGCCACTGGCCGAGGTCGCGGTGGCAGTGGGAGAGCTCGTCGGCGAGGTAGGCGTGGTCGAAGTGGGCGATC
The DNA here is from genome assembly GCF_013364195.1 of Streptomyces sp. NA04227. Taxonomy (NCBI): domain Bacteria; kingdom Bacillati; phylum Actinomycetota; class Actinomycetes; order Kitasatosporales; family Streptomycetaceae; genus Streptomyces; species Streptomyces sp. NA04227. The sequence goes on from NZ_CP054918.1 coordinate 3,065,315, forward strand.
CAGACGGGGTCGTCGCCGCTCACGCCGTCCGCGCGTTCCATCGCGCCCAGCGCTCTGGACATGGCGGTCTCGGCGGCGCCTCGGTCGCCGAGCAGGGCGTGGCCGCGCGCCTCGGCCGCGTGGAACATGGCCTCCGCGCGCGGGGTGACGCGGCCCCGGGCGCCCTCCTGCGCGGCGCGGGCGAGCTGCGAGATCTCCCGCGGGTTGCCGAGCTGGGCGGCGAGGTGGCTCATGGAGGCGGCCAGTACGTAGCCGCCGTAGCCGCGGTCGCCCGCCGCGTGGGCGAGGCGCAGGGCCTGGATGTAGTAGCGCTGGGCGAGGCCGGGCTGGCCGGTGTCCACCGCCATGTACCCGGCGAGTTCGGTCAGCCGGGAGACCGAGGCGAACAGGTCGCGGCCCACCGACTCCCGGTACGAGCCGGAGAGCAGGCCGGAGACGACGCTGTTGAGGTAGTGCACGAGGACGGGCCGCACGTGGCCGCTGCCGTACTGGTGGTCCAGTTCCACCAGGGCGCCGGTCATGGCGCGCACCGCGGCCACGTCGGAGGAGCCGACGCGGGGGCCGGTGTTGCGGGCGACCTGGCCGTCGGGCGCCGAGATCAGCCAGTCGCGGCTCGGTTCGACGAGTGCGGAGGCGGCGACGGTGGCCCCGGAGAGGAAGTCGCGCCGTCCGACGTCGCTCCGCCACAGCTCGCTGACCTGCTCGATGGCGCCCGGCACGGTGGCCGAGAACTGCAGACCGACGCCGGAGGCGAGGTTCTTGCCGCCGGACATGCCGATCTCGTCGACGGTGATGGCCCGGCCCAGCTTGCGGCCGATCGCCTCCGCGATGACGGCGGGGGCCCGGCCGCGCGGCTGCTGTCCACGCAGCCAGCGGGCCACCGAGGTCTTGTCGTAGCGCAGGTCGAGTCCCTGCTCGGCCCCGCACATGTTCACCCGGCGGGCCAGGCCCGCGTTCGAGCAGCCTGCCTCCTGGATGAGTGCCTGCAGCCGTTCATTGGGCTGGCGTGCGACGAGCGGCCTCGCGGCCATTGGCGTACCCCCCTTGTCCCGGTGATGCGGTGTCCCGGTGGTCCGGTGGGCTGATCAATGCCCACGGAAAAACCGGAAGATGCAGGACATTGCGAGCTTCGCGTGCGTTTCACCCGCGAAGGTTGGAGTCGGGCGAAGACGACGTGTCCCGCCGCCGCACCCCTCTCACGGCGACGACACCGGCCGCAGTCGCGACGACGGAATGACGCCGTCCGATTGCGGGCTACCCGCCCCGGAGGCCCTTGGTTCACACGCGCCCCGGAGGTGCATCCGTGCGCCCCGCCGGACCCCGCGCGTACGCCCCGCCGCGAAACGGCGCACACGCGCCCCCGGCGCACTCGCACCCCCGCCGCAAACACACCCCCGCCGCAAACGCAGACGACCCGCGGGCCATGGTCCCCTCCCGGTCGGCGGACCGGGAAGGGAGCCGGCCGGACGTTACCGGCGGCCCGCGGGTCGGGTGACTGCTTGGAATGGGCCGGGTGTGTACGCGGGGCGCACACGGTCCGGCACCGAATCGCTGATGGTGACGGGCCTAGCCCGCAGCCACCTCACGCGTCCGGATCTCATACATCTGCCGAACCACCTCCCTTCTCGTGTACCTCCACCGTAGGAAGCCGCCGCGAGCGGTTCAACGGAATTTCGTCCGCACAACGATTTCCGGGAACCCGATGTGCGATGCGTCACGTTCGAGTTCAATGGGGCAGGGTTGGCAAGCGGCACTCGCGGTTGACGGCGGCAGGCCGCGATCGATCGGGTCCGACCGCGTTGCGACCACAGTTGACGGCGCAGGAGCACACGGCAGGGGGTGCCAGGTGACTGCTTCCCGGCGCAGTGGATCCACCGGCGAACTGGGCGAGTCCGGCGCGGAGCCCGGCCTGCCACCCGGCGGTACGGAGTCCGGGGCGGGAACCGGCTCGGGATCCGGACCGGTGTCCGGGGGCCCGGCCGCGGGCGCCGACCCCGAACCCGGTCCCGACAGCGCGCTGCTCACCTCCCTCCTCGACGGCATGGACGCCGCCCTGTGCGCGTTCGACGAGAACGGCACGGTCACCCACTGGAACCGGGAGGCCGAGCGGCTCCTCGGGTGGAGCGCCGAGGAGGCCGTGGGGCGCCAGGGCCTCGGCGGTTGGGCGGTGCGCGAGGCGGACGAGGCCGACGTCCGGGAGCAACTCCTCGCCACCATGCGCGCGGACGGCCGCCAGGTCCACGAGTTCGCGCTGCTCACCAAGGGCGGCTGCCGGGTGCTGGTACGTACCCAGGCCGCCGCCGTACGCGGACCCTCGGGCGACGAGGCCGGGGTGTACTGGGCCTTCAGCGAGGTGCACGCGCAGATCGATCTGGAGCGGTCCATAGCCCTCAGCGAGGCACTGTTCGAGGAGGCCTCCTGGGGTGTGGTCCTGGTCGACGCCGATCTGCGGCCCGCTGTGGTCAACACCTGCGCCGCCCGCGCCTTCGGCTGCGGCCGCGCCGGGCTGCTCGGCCGCCCGCTCGGCGATCTGCTCACCCAGGGCGTCGACGAACTGGAGAGCGCGCTGGTCCACGTCCTCGCCGAAGGCGCCCCGCCCGCGCCGACCGAGATGTGGGTGACCGTGCGCACCCCCGAGGGCGAGCGCCGCCGCTGCTGGCGCAGCGGATTCGTGCGGCTTTCCTCGCCGCTGTCCGAGGAACCCGTGCCGCTGGGCGTGGGCTGGCTGTTCCAGGACATCACCGAGTCCCGGCTCGCCGAGCAGGAGGCGGCCCGACTCCGGTTCCGTACCCACCAGTTGCACCGCGCGGCGCTCGCGGCGGCCGAGTGCGAGGACCCGCGGGAGGCCGCCGTGGTCCAACTCGACTTCGCCCTCGCCGGGTTCGCCGACCACGCCCTGCTCGACGTGGCCTCGGGCGAGGATCCGGTACGTCTGGTCCGGGCGGCGTCCACCCCGGCGGGCACCCACGGACCGGGCCTGGCGACCGGGCGGTCCGGCATCCCGGTGAGCTACCCGGAGGGCCACCCGGCCCTGCAGTGCGTACAGCGGGCGGGGTCGGTACGGGCGGACGCCACCGGCCGCGAGGACGACACCCGGGGCTGGGCCGGGGCCCGGCAGTGGCCCGAGGACGCGGTGCACGCGCTGTGCGTGGTGCTGCGCAGCAGGGCCAGGACCCTCGGCGCGGTCACCTTCCTGCGCGGCGCGAACCGCCCCGCCTTCGGCCGCGACGACGCCCTGTACGCGGAGAGCGTGGCGGCCCGCGTCGCGACCTCGCTGGACCTCGCCGAGGGCGGGGCGTGACCCTCACCGGTCGCTGAGGCTCACCGACGGGTCAGGTGCAGTCACCGGTGGAAGACGCGGCTCGCCGACAGAAGATGCGGCTCACCGATGGAGGAAGCGGCTCACCGATAGAAGATCCGGTCCCCGTACTCCTCGAACACCCGCCGGTTCCACTCCGTACCGCCGTCGACGTTGCCGGACCTGAGCAGGGGCACGTCCGCGCCCCGGCGGGCGAGTTCCCCGGCGGTGGCGGCGAGGACGGCCTGCAGCAGTGCGCTGGTGACCGGTGTGGAGACCGGCGCGAACGGCGCGTCGATGCCTTCGGCCGTCAACTGGGCGTCGCCCACCGGGACATGGGTGTCCAGGACCAGGTCGCAGTGGTCGGCGAGGCGGGTGCCCGAGGGGTGGCAGGGCTCGGTGGCCGCGACATAGGCGAGCGAGGTGACACCGATGGTGCGCAGGCCCTTCTCGCGCGCCCGGATCGCCATCTCCACCGGCAGCACATTGCGGCCCGACAGGGAGATCAGCAGGAGCAAGTCCCCTTCCGCGGCAGGGGAGTTGTCGAGTACGGCGGTGGCCAGGCCCGCCACGCGTTCCAGTGCCGAGCCGAGGGTGGCGGGCGCCTCGACCCCTGCGGCGCCCGGGACCTGGAGCAGGTTCACCAGCGCGAGCCCGCCCGCGCGGTAGACGAGGTCCTGGGCGAGGAGCGCGGAGTGCCCGGCGCCGAAGGCGAACAGCCGCCCGCCGCCGATGACCGTGTCGGCGAGCAGACCGGCCGCCGCGGCGGCGACCTCGGACTGCTCCTCGCGCACCCGGGCCAGCAGCGCGAGGGTGGCGTCGAGATACTCCCGCGCGAGACCGGTCCCGGGCGACGGCGCACGCCCCGCCCCCGCCCGCACTTCCGCCGCCCCTTCCCACGCCTCCCGCGAGCCGTCCGGGCCGTGCGCGCCCCGCTCCCCCGCCGCACCCTGCTCCCCCTGCGCCCCGCTCACCCGCGTACCGCCTTCCATCCGTCTTTAGTCGGCCCCGTGCCCGGTGACCGCCCGGTCACCGGGCCGGTCGCCACCCGGCTCCACCAAGCTCCCGCCCGGCTTCCCGCCCGGCCCGTCGCACCGGCGGAACCGCGCCCGCCGTACCGTCGTTCTTCACGTACCGGACACCCTGCGGTGTCACAGGCATCACACTGTGCCGTCGCTCACCGTCGGCGCTGGGCAGCTGCTGTGTCAACACAGGGGACTTGGGGTCGGGAATCCCGCGGATGCGTCAGAATTGACGCAGGGCGGCTGCAGCACGACGGCGAGCCACCGCACCGAACGGCGAATTCGAGGGGCACGTATGTCCGCACTGATCGACACCACGGAGATGTATCTGCGCACCATCCTCGAGCTCGAGGAGGAAGGTGTGGTCCCCATGCGCGCCCGTATCGCCGAGCGCCTCGACCAGAGCGGCCCAACCGTCAGCCAGACGGTGGCGCGGATGGAGCGCGACGGTCTGGTGTCCGTGGCCAGCGACCGGCACCTGCAGCTCACCGAGGAGGGCCGTCGGCTCGCGACCCGGGTGATGCGCAAGCACCGGCTCGCCGAGTGCCTGCTCGTCGACGTGATCGGCCTGGAGTGGGAGCAGGTGCACGCCGAGGCCTGCCGCTGGGAGCACGTGATGAGCGAGGCCGTGGAGCGCCGGGTGCTCGAACTGTTGCGGCACCCGACCGAGTCCCCGTACGGCAACCCGATCCCCGGTCTGGAGGAGCTCGGCGAGAAGGACGGCGCCGATCCCTTCCTCGACGAGTCGCTGGTCGCGCTCTCGGAGCTGGACACCGGCGAGGACGGCAAGACGGTCGTGGTGCGCCGGATCGGCGAGCCGATCCAGACCGACGCGCAGCTGATGTACACGCTGCGGCGGGCCGGTCTGCAGCCGGGCGCGGTGGTCAGTGTCACGCAGTCGCCGGGCGGGGTGCTCGTCGGCAGCGGCGGCGAGGCCGCGGAGCTGGACACGGACATCGCCTCGCACGTCTTCGTCGCCAAGCGCTGAGGCCCGCCGCGACACGGGCGGCACACGCAAAGCGGCCCCGGCGCCTTACGACGCCGGGGCCTTCCTCCCCTGTTCCGACCCGGAGCCCCGAGCTCCCAGGGTCGGTCCCGTCGGACCGTCTTTCCCCGAGCGGCCCGCCTCCCGGTCCGAATCTCCCCGCGAGGCCGGGGAGCAATCCTGGAGCGGTGTCACTCGTCCGAGGGGTCCTGACGGCTCAGCACATGTTTTCGAATGGGGGTTCGATAACGTGGTGTACGTGGAGTACGTGGGGTCAGCACACCGGAGCAGAGTGGCGGACGGTGAGGGGGTGCCCGGCCGATGGCACGGCACATGGAGGTGACCGGCAGCGGCGGTGTCCGGCTCGCCGCGCGGGAGTTCACCGGCACCCGCGAGCCCGCCGGGACGGCCGAGGCGGCCGGTCCCCTGCCGGGAGTGTTATTGCTGCACGGCCTGATGGGCTGCGCCGCGCACTGGGAGTCCACGGCCGACTGGCTGGCGCCCCGGTTCCGTACGGTCGCCCTCGACCAGCGCGGTCACGGCCGCAGCGAGAAACCCGCCACCGGGCCCTGGACCCGGGAGGCCTACGTCGCCGACGCCGAGGCGGCCGTTGAACAACTGGGGCTCGGGCCCGCCGTACTGATCGGCCACTCGATGGGCGCGCTGACCGCCTGGCAGCTCGCGGCCCGGCGGCCCGATCTGGTGCGGGCCCTGGTCATCTGCGACATGCGCGCCTCCGCGCTCGGGGCGGCCAGCCAGCGGGCCTGGGAGGACTGGTTCGGGAGCTGGCCGCTGCCGTTCGCCTCGCTCGACGCGGTGCGCCGCTGGTTCGGCGCGGACGATCCGCGCCTGGAGCGGCCCGACCCGAGCCGCGGCGCGTTCTACGCGAGGGTGATGCGGCAGACCGGGGACGGCTGGCGCCCGGTCTTCGAGCCCCGGCAGATGCTCAGCTCGCGCGAACGGTGGGTCTACGACGCCCACTGGGACGACCTCGCCGCGGTGCGCTGCCCGACGCTGGTGGTTCGCGGCCTGGACGGCGAACTCGGCCGCGCCGAGGCGCAGGAGATGGTGAGGGTACTGCCGCACGGCGCCTACGCCGAGGTCCCCGAGGCCGGACACCTCGTCCACCACGACCGGCCCGAGGACTGGCGGGCCGTGGTGGAACCCTTCCTCGAAGGGGCGCTCCGCCCCAAGGACGACCCCGCCCAGACGACGGCCCGGGCCACCCCCGTAGTACCGCCGCAGTCCCAACTCCCCTCGCGGATCGAGCCGTTCAGGGACTGAGCCCGTTCAGAGACCGAGCCATTCAGAGATCGAGCGTTCAGGGACTGAGCCGCTCCACCCGCCACGCCGCCGCCCCCGCCGCCGGGCCCTCGCCGATACGTACGTAACGCAGCCTGTCGTGCAGCCTGTTGCCGCGCCCCTGCCAGAACTCCACGGTGGACGGGGCGAGTCGGTAGCCGCCCCAGTCCGGCGGTACCGGGACCTCGCTGCCGACCGGATAGCGGGCGTTCAACTCGGCCCAGGCGCGGTCGAGTTCGTCCCGGGAGGCGATCACCTCGGACTGGGCGCTGGCCCAGGCGCCGAGCTGGGAGCCGTGCGGGCGGGCGTGGAAGTAGGCCGCCGTCTCCTCGGGGGCGATCCGGCCGACGGTGCCGGTGACGTGGACCTGGCGGGCCATCGCGTGCCAGGGGAAGAGCAGCGCGGCGTGCGGGTTGGCGCTCAGCTCGCGGGCCTTGCGGGAGCGGTAGTTGGTGAAGAAGACGAAGCCGCTGGCGTCGTACTGCTTCATCAGGACGGTGCGGGCGCTCGGGCGGCCCTGCTCGTCGGCGGTGGACAGGACCATCGCGTTGGGCTCGTAGAGGCCGCCGAGCATCGCGGATTCGGCGGCCTCGCGGAACCACCGGCCGAACTGGGTCATCGGGTCGGCGGCGAGCGCCTCGGCGTCGATGCCCTCGGCGCGGTACTGCTCGCGCATGGCCGCGGGGTCGAAGGCGGCTTCCGGGAGGCGTTCGACACTGTCAGGGTGCGCTGGGTCTCTCACGCGGTCATCCTGCCGCATACGGACGGAGGTTCGCCTCCGCCGCCGGAACGGGACAAAAGCTGCCGCGTACCCGTCGACGGGTGGCACCCGGCAGTGGCAGAGTGGCACTGAGTGCCGCACAATCGCCATGGCGATGGCACAGAGGGGCACACATGCTGCCGTCGCCACCGCGGCGCGCAGCACCAGGAGCAGAGCCGCCGACCACCGTCGCACCCTGAGGAGCCGCCTGATGTCCGACTTCGTACCCGGACTCGAAGGAGTCGTCGCGTTCGAGACGGAGATCGCCGAACCCGACAAGGAAGGCGGCGCCCTTCGATACCGGGGCGTCGACATCGAGGACCTCGTCGGCAACGTCTCCTTCGGCAATGTGTGGGGGCTGCTGGTCGACGGCGCCTTCAACCCGGGCCTGCCGCCCGCCGAGCCGTTCCCGATCCCGGTGCACTCCGGCGACATCCGTGTCGACGTGCAGTCGGCGCTGGCCATGCTCGCGCCGGTCTGGGGCCTGCGGCCGCTGCTCGACATCGACGAGGCCCGGGCCCGCGACGACCTGGCCCGCGCTGCCGTGATGGCCTTGTCGTACGTGGCCCAGTCGGCGCGCGGGCAGGGGCGCCCGATGGTGCCGCAGCGCGAGATCGACAAGGCGCAGTCGGTGGTGGAGCGGTTCATGATCCGCTGGCGCGGCGAGCCCGACCCGCGCCATGTCGCCGCCGTCGACGCCTACTGGACCTCGGCCGCCGAGCACGGCATGAACGCCTCCACGTTCACCGCCCGGGTCATCGCCTCCACCGGCGCCGACGTGGCCGCGGCCCTCTCCGGCGCGGTCGGCGCCATGTCCGGCCCGCTGCACGGCGGCGCCCCGTCCCGGGTGCTGCACATGATCGAGGAGATCGAGCGCACCGGCGACGCCACCGCGTACGTGAAGAGTGCCCTGGACAAGGGCGAGCGTCTGATGGGCTTCGGGCACCGCGTCTACCGGGCCGAGGACCCGCGCGCCCGGGTGCTCCGGCGTACCGCCCGCGAGCTGGGCGCGCCCCGTTTCGAGGTCGCCGAGGCGCTGGAGAAGGCGGCGCTCGCCGAGCTGCACGCCCGGCGCCCGGACCGGGTGCTGGCCACCAACGTCGAGTTCTGGGCGGCCATCGTCCTGGACTTCGCGGAGGTCCCGGCGCACATGTTCACCTCGATGTTCACCTGTGCCCGTACCGCGGGCTGGTCGGCGCACATCCTGGAGCAGAAGCGCACCGGCCGTCTGGTCCGCCCCTCCGCCCGCTACGTGGGGCCCGGCTCGCGCCCGCCGCAGTCCGTGTCGGGCTTCGAGGACATCAAGGGCTGAGCCCCGCCGCTCGGGGGCGCCGCAGTCCGGCGCCCCCGTCGGCTCGGCCCGCGTCAGCCCAGCGCCCCGTCCAGGATCCGCCCCCACTCGGCGACGACCCGCTCCCGGCGGGCGGTGTCGTCGGTGAGGAGGTTGGCCAGGCCCAGGCCCCGGGCCATGTCGAGGAGACCCTGGACGCTCTCGCGGGCGCCGGGGCGGGACTCGTCCACGCCGAGCAGTTCGACGGCGATCCGGTGCGTCTCGCGGCCGACCCTGGCCTCCAGCTCGGCGACGCGTGCGCCGAGCTGCTCCTCGTTGGCGGCGGCGACCCACAGGTGCAGGGCAGCCACGAACAGCGGCCCGGTGTACAGGTCGACCAGGGCGGCGACGACGGCCCCGCGGTCGGCGCCGCCCTCGGGGAACAGGGCGCGCAGGGCGGTGGAGCGTTCCTCGGCGACGTACTCGACGGCCGCGGTGAACAGGTCCTCGCGGGTCGGGAAGTGGTGCTGGGCGGCGCCGCGGGAGACCCCCGCGCGTTCGGCGACGACGGAGACCGTCGAGCCCGTCCAGCCGCGTTCGGCCAGACAGGACACGGCGGCTTCGAGCAGCCGCTGCCGGGTGGCCCGGCTGCGGTCCTGCTTGGGCGGCGTCACCAGACCCATGCGGCATCCCGTCGTTCGAGGAAAGCGGTCATCCCTTCACGTGCCGTGTCGGTGGTGAACAGCCGCGCCGACAGCGCGACCAGGTCCGCCGCCTGTGCGTCGAAGGTGTCCAGCACCCTAACCGTCAGGAGTTTCTTCGTCTCGGCCAGGCCCTCGGGTGCGGACCTGCGCAGCCCGTCGAGCATCGGCGCGAGCGCCTCGTCGACGTCGGCCCCGGCCGTGGTCACCAGGCCCATCGCGGCGGCCTCGGCCGGGCCGAACTTCTCCCCGGTCAGGTAGTAGCGGGCCACCGTACGCGGGTCCAGGCGAGGAAGCAGCGGCAGCGAGATCACCGCCGGGGCCACGCCGATACGGACCTCGGTGAAGGCGAAGGTGGCCGCATCGGAGGCCGCGCTCAGGTCGCAGGCGCCGAGCAGTCCGAGGCCCCCGGCCCGTACGTGGCCGTCGATCCGGGCCACCACCGGCTTGGGCAGTTCCACGATCTGCCGCAGCAGCGCCACGAAGGCCTTCGGGTCCGGCGGGTCGCGCAGGTCGGCTCCGGCGCAGAAGGTGGTGCCGGAGTGGGTGAGGATCACGGCGCGTACGCTCTCGTCCTCACCGCAGGCCCTCAGCTCCGCGGACAGGTCCTCGACCAGGGCCGCGGACAGGGCGTTGCGGCGCTCTGGGGCGTCCAGGCTGAGCGTGACGAATCCGTGCTGCCTGCTGCGGCCGACTGTCATGTGGTCTTCCCTTCCGTGTGTGCGGCCCGCCCCGCGGGCACGGTCTGCTCGCCGGGTGTGGCCTACTCGCTGGGTACGGGCTGCTCGCCGGGTACAGACTGCTCGCCGGGCACGGCCAACTTCCCGTACACCTCCCGCAGTTCACGCCGCAGGATCTTCCCGCTGACGGCGCGCGGCACCGAGGCGACGAACTCCACCCGGCGGACCTTCTTGTACGGGGCCACGCGCGCGGCGACGTAGGCCATGACCTGCTCGGCGTCCAGGTCGTCCGCGCCTGGCGCGCGCACCACGCAGGCCAGCGGGATCTCGGTGCCGTCCGGCTCCTGTACGCCGATCACGGCGGCGTCGGCCACCGCGTCGTGGGTGAGCAGCAGGGCCTCCAGTTCGGCGGGAGCGACCTGGTAACCCTTGTACTTGATCAGTTCCTTGACCCGGTCGACGACGAACAGCCAGCCGTCGGAGTCGACTTGGCCGATGTCGCCGGTGTGCAGCCAGCCCTCGGGGTCGATCATCGCGCCGGTGTCCTCGGGGCGGCCGAGGTAGCCCTTCATCACCTGCGGTCCGCGGAACAGGAGTTCGCCGCGTTCGCCGGGGCCGAGGTCGCGGCCGTCCTCGTCGACGACGCGCATCTCGGTGCCCGCCACGAGTTTGCCGACGGTGCCCGGCGGGACATCCCTGGCGCCGAGCGGGACGACATGGGTGCCGGGCGAGAGCTCGGTCATGCCGTAGGCCTGGGCGATCGGGCCGATGCCGAGGCGGGCGCCGCAGGCGCGGGCCAGTTCGGCGTCCAGCGGGGCGGCGGCGCTGATGGCGTACCGGACCGAGGAGAGGTCGTAGTCGTCCACGCTCGGGTGCTTGGCGAGGGCGAGCGCGATCGGCGGGGCGATGTACAGGCCGGTGATGCGCTGGTCCTGGATGGCCTTCAGGAAGGTCTCCAGGTCGAAGCGGGGCAGGACGACGACACTGGCGCCGTGCCGCAGGGGCGAGTTGAGCAGCGCGGTGAGGCCGTAGATGTGGAAGAAGGGGAGCACCGCGAGGATGCGGTCCTCCGCTGTGACGGGCATCAGGGGGTACAGCTGGGCCAGGTTGGTGGCGATCGAGCGGTGGGTGAGCATGACGCCCTTGGGGGCGCCGGTGGTACCCGAGGAGTACGGCAGTACGGCGATGTCGTGCACCGGGTCGACGGTGACCCGGGGCTCGGCCGCCGTCTCCTCGGGCACGGCGAGCATGCCGAGCAGCGACTGGTGCCCCTCGGCCCGGTCGCAGACCATGATCTCCCGTATGCCGCCCGCGAGTTCGGCCGCCGCGCGGGCGGTGGCGAGCAGCGGCGAGACGGTCACGATCCAGCTCGCGCCGCTGTCGCGGAGCTGTTTGGCGAACTCCTCGGCGGTGGCCAGCGGGTGCACCGTGGTCACCGAGGCGCCCGCCCGGGTGGCGCCGTAGAAGGCCATCGGGAAGGCGAGGGTGTTGGGGCTGTGCAGGGCCAGGACGTCGCCCTTGGTCAGGCCCGCCGCGGCGAGTCCGGCCGCCACCCGGCGGTGGAAGGCGTCGAGTTGGGCGTAGCTGACGACGGTGCCGTCGACTCCGTCGATCAGTGCGGGCGCCTCGCCGCGGGCGGCCGCCTGCCCCAGCACCGCCTCGTGGATGGGCAGTTCGATCGCCGGGACGTTCTCGTACTCGCTGACGTACACCATGCTGACTCCGCTCCCAAGTCGTCACCCGGTGGCCCCGGGGCCTGTTCCGAAGTCCCGCGGAACAGGCCCTGGATCCCGCCCGCCTTTCCCCAAGTAGAGCCGGATCAGTACGACTTGGGGAGACCCAGGCTCTGGTGGGAGACAAAGTTGAGGATCATCTCGCGGCTGACCGGGGCGATCCGGGCGACCCGGGCGCCGGTGATCAGCGAGGCGAGGCCGAACTCGCGGGTCAGGCCGTTGCCCCCGAGGGTGTGCACGGCCTGGTCGACGGCCTTCACACAGGCCTCGGCGGCGGCGTACTTGGCCATGTTGGCGGCCTCGCCCGCACCCATGTCGTCACCCGCGTCGTAGAGCCGGGCGGCCTTCTGCATCATCAACTGGGCCAGTTCCAGCTCGATATGGGCGACCGCGAGCGGGTGCGCGATGGCCTGGTGGGCGCCGATGGGCTGCTTCCAGACGGTGCGCTCGCGGGCGTAGGACAGCGCCTTGTCCAGGGCGAAGCGGCCCATGCCGAGCGCGAACGCGGCGGTCATGATCCGCTCGGGGTTCAGACCCGCGAAGAGCTGGAGCAGACCGGCGTCCTCGTCGCCGACCAGGGCCTCGGCGGGCAGCCGTACGTCGTCCAGGACCAGCTCGAACTGCCGCTCGGCGGCGTGCAGTTCCATGTCGATGGGGTTGCGGGTGAAGCCCTCGGCGTCGCGCGGCACGATGAACAGACAGGGCTTGAGCTTGCCGGTGCGGGCGTCCTCGGTGCGGCCGACGATCAGGGTGGCGTCCGCGATGTCCACCCCGGAGACGAAGACCTTGCGGCCGGTGAGCAGCCAGTCGCCGTTGTCGTCGCGGCGGGCGGTGGTGGTGATGCGGTGCGAGTTGGAGCCCGCGTCCGGCTCGGTGATGCCGAAGGCCATGATGCGGCTGCCGTCGGCCAGGCCCGGCAGCCACTCGCGCTTTTGCGCCTCGGTGCCGAAGCGGGCGATGACGGTGCCGGTGATCGCGGGCGAGACGATCATCATCAGGAGCGGCGAGCCGCCGGCCCCCAACTCCTCAAGGACCAGGGCCGACTCGTATATCCCGGCGCCACCGCCGCCGTACTCCTCGGGCAGGCTGACCCCCACATAGCCGAGCTTGGCGGCCTCGCGGTGCAGCTCGTGGGGGTACTCGCCCGCCTCGACGGTCTTCATCATGTAGTCGCGGCCGTACTTCTTGCTGAAGGCGGCCACGGCCTCGCGCAGGGCCTGCTGTTCCTCGGTCTCCAGGACGGGAGCGGTCACGGGGTGTCCTCCACGGTCTTGTTGTCGTGCGCGGTGGTGTCAGTCACGTGCGGTGTCGTCGTGCGCGGTGCTGTCGTCGTGCCCGGTGCTGTCGGTCACGCGTCCTGCGCGGTGTCGTCCTGCGCGGTGGCGTCGCTGCTGACCACCGCCAGTACGGCGCCGACCTCGACCTGGTGGCCGACGGCGGCGGGCAGGGCGGTGAGCGTTCCGGAGGCGGGAGCGGCGATGCGGTGCTCCATCTTCATCGCCTCCAGCCAGACCAGCGGGTCCCCGGCTTCGACCCGGTCGCCCACCGCGAGCCCCTCGGCGAGGCGGATGACGGTGCCGGGCATCGGGGCGAGCAGGGAGCCGGGCGCGCGCTGCTCGCTCGGGTCGGGGAAGCGGGGCAGCGCGGTCAGGGTGTACGCGCCCTCCGCGGTGTCGACGTGGACCCGGCTCCCGTACCGGCCGACGGTGAACCGCCGCCGCACGCCGTCGACTTCGAGCACCACCGAGCCGGGCGCCGCCTCGCTCACCCGTACGCCGGGCAGGTCCACGGGTTCCAGGCCCTCGCGCAGCGCCCGGTAGCGGACCTCGATCTCGCCGCCGGGTCCGGCGTAGCGCCGGGACTGCGACTGTGAGGGCAGGTTGCGCCAGCCGCCGAAGGTGCGAGTGCCGGGCTGGACGCCGCCGGGGCGGCCCGCGTCGTTGGCGGCGGGAGCGCTCGCGGTGCGTTCGGCGCTGTCGGCGAGGGCGGCGGCGAGCGCGGCGACGGCCACCGCACGCTCCTCCAACTCCCCTGCCGAATCGGTGAGTTCGGTGGCGTGGCGCTCGTAGAAGCCGGTGTCGAGTCCGGTCAGGAGCAGGCCGCCGGGGGCGCCCGCGTCCGGGGTGCCGGTGAACTCGGGGTGCCGCAGGGAGCGCACGAGCAGGTCGCGGTTGGTGACCGGGCCGTGCAGTACGGCGCGTCGCAGGGTGCCCGCGAGGGTGCGTACCGCTTCGGCGCGGGTCGGCGCCCAGGCGATGACCTTGGCGAGCATGGCGTCGTAGTGCACACCGACGGTGTCGCCGCTGGCGTAACCGGCGTCCAGACGTACCGAGTTGGGGGTCGTGCCGAGTTCGAAGCGGTGCAGGGTGCCGGTCTGCGGCAGCCAGCCCTGTGCGGGGTCCTCGGCGTACAGGCGGGCCTCCACGGCGTGGCCGCGCGGCGCGGGCGGCTCGGTGTCGAGCGCGCCGCCCTCGGCGATCCGCAGTTGCAGGGCGACCAGGTCGAGGCCGAACACGGCCTCGGTGACGGGGTGTTCGACCTGGAGGCGGGTGTTCATCTCCAGGAAGTACGCCTGCTCGCCGCGGACCAGGAACTCCACGGTCCCGGCGCCGGTGTAGCCGATGGCGCGGGCCGCCGCGACGGCCGCCGCGTGCAACTCCTCGCGCAGCGCCCGGCTCAGGCCGGGCGCCGGGGCCTCCTCGATGACCTTCTGGTGGCGGCGCTGGAGCGAGCAGTCGCGGGTGCCGAGCGCCCAGACGGTGCCGTGCGCATCGGCGAGCACCTGCACCTCGACGTGCCGCCCGCGCTCCAGGTACGGCTCGACGAACACCTCACCGTCCCCGAAGGCGCTCGCGGCCTCCGCCCGCGCCGCCTCCAACTCCTGTGGCAGGTCGGCTAGTTGGCGTACGACGCGCATACCGCGTCCGCCGCCGCCCGCAGCCGCCTTCACCAGTACCGGCAGATCGGCCTCGGTGACGGCGGCCGGATCCAGCGGGGCGAGCAGCGGAACCCCGGCGGCGGCCATGAGCTCCTTGGCGCGGGTCTTGGACGCCATCGACTCGATCGCCTCGGGCGGCGGACCGATCCACAGCAGTCCGGCGCCCTGCACCGCGCGGGCGAACTCGGCGTTCTCGGACAGGAATCCGTACCCCGGGTGGACCGCGTCCGCGCCCGCGGCCTGGGCCGCCTTCACCAGCAGCTCGCCGCGCAGATAGGTCTCGGCGGGCGTGTTGCCGGGCAGCCGTACCGCCGACTCGGCCTGCCGGGTGTGCAGGGCCCGCTCGTCCGCGTCCGAGTGCACGGCCACGGTGGCGATGCCGAGCTCGCGGCAGGTGCGGAAGATACGGCAGGCGATCTCGCCGCGGTTGGCGACCAGGACGGAGCCGATCTCGCGAACTTCCGCCGGACGCGCGGCAGTCGGCCGCATGGGCTGCGTCGTCTGCGTGATCTCGTTGCTCATTTTCCGCCTCACATCCGGAAGACGCCGAAGCCGCCACGTGCGCCCTCGACGGGTGCCGTGTGGATCGCGGACAGGGACATACCGAGCACGGTGCGGGTGTCGCGCGGGTCGATGACGCCGTCGTCGTACAGCCGCCCGGACAGGAACATGGGCAGCGACTCGGCCTCTATCTGCTGCTCGACCATGGCGCGCAGCGCCGCGTCCTGCTCCTCGTCGAACGGCTTGCCCCTGGCGGCGGCCGACTCGCGCATCACGATCGACATCACCCCGGCCAGCTGCTGCGGGCCCATCACCGCGGACTTGGCGCTCGGCCAGGCGAACAGGAACCGCGGCTCGTAGGCCCGCCCGCACATGCCGTAGTGACCGGCCCCGTAGGAGGCGCCGAGCAGCACCGACAGATGGGGCACCTTCGAGTTGGAGACGGCGTTGATCATCATCGCGCCGTGCTTGATGATGCCGCCCTGTTCGTACCGCGCGCCGACCATGTAGCCGGTCGTGTTGTGCAGGAACACCAGCGGGATGTCGCGCTGGTTGGCCAACTGGATGAACTGCGCGGCCTTTTGGGACTCGGCGCTGAACAGCACACCCTGGGCGTTGGCCAGGATGCCGACCGGGTAGCCGTGCAGGTGCGCCCAGCCGGTGACCAGGCTCGGCCCGTACAGCGGCTTGAACTCGTCGAAGTCGGAGCCGTCGACGATCCGGGCGATGACCTCGCGCGGGTCGAAGGGGATCTTCAGATCGCCGGGCACGATGCCGAGGAGTTCCTCCGGGTCGTACTTCGGCGCCTTCGCCACGGCCGGATCGGCGTACGCCTTGCGGTGGTTGAGGCGGCCGACCACCCGGCGGGCCTGGCGCAGCGCGTCCGGCTCGTCGAGGGCGAAGTAGTCGGCGAGCCCGGAGGTGCGGGCGTGCATCTCGGCGCCGCCGAGCGACTCGTCGTCGCTCTCCTCGCCGGTGGCCATCTTCACCAGCGGCGGACCGCCGAGGAAGACCTTGGAGCGCTCCTTGACCATGATCACGTGGTCGGACATACCGGGGATGTACGCGCCGCCCGCCGTCGAGTTGCCGAAGACCACGGCCACGGTGGGAATCCCGGCGGCGGACAGCCGCGTGATGTCGCGGAACAGGGCGCCGCCCGGGATGAAGATCTCCTTCTGCGAGGGCAGGTCGGCGCCACCGGACTCGACCAGGCTGATGCAGGGCAGCCTGTTGGCGAAGGCGATCTCGTTGCCGCGCAGCGCCTTCTTCAGCGTCCACGGGTTGCTGGCGCCGCCGCGCACCGTCGGGTCGTTGGCGGTGATCAGGCACTCCACGCCCTCGACAGTGCCGATGCCGCAGATCAGCGAGGCGCCGACGGCGTACTCGCTGCCCCAGGCGGCGAGCGGCGACAGCTCCAGGAACGGGGTGTCGGGGTCGAGCAGCAGCTCGATGCGCTCACGGGCGAGCAGTTTGCCGCGCCCCCGGTGGCGGTCCAGATACTTCTGGCCGCCGCCGTCGAGCGCCTTGTTCTGCTCGGTGTGCAGTTCGGCGAGCTTGCCGAGCATGTGCTCACGGTTCGCCGTGTATTCGGGTGCGCTCGCGTCGAGCGCGGTGGGCAGGACGGTCACGAGTGGGTCCCCTCGCTGCTGGGCTGCTGCCGTACCTCGTCGGGCAGAAGCGCGGCGGGAATGTCGAGATGGCGGGCGCGCAGCCATTCGCCGAGCCCTTTGGCCTGCGGGTCGAACCGGGCCTGGGAGGCCACGCCCTCACCGAGCAGGCCCTGGACGACGAAGTTCAGCGCCCGCAGGCCGGGCAGTACGTGCCGGGTCACCGGCAACTCGGCGCACTCCGGCAGGAGTTCGCGGAGCCTGTCGACGGTGAGCGTGTGCACCAGCCAGGGCCAGGCGGCGTCCTCGCGCACCCAGAGCCCGATGTTGGCGCTGCCGCCCTTGTCGCCACTGCGCGCACCTGCGATACGGCCGAGCGGGGCGCGCAGGGTCTTCGCGGGCGCCGGGGCCGGGGGCAGTGGGGGCTCGGGAAGTTCGGCCAGGGTGAGGGTGACGGCGGGCGCGGGCACCGGCTCGCGCAGTCCGTCGGGCAGGACCGCGGTGTGCGTGACGGAGTCCTGCGCGGCCCACGCGGCCTCGAAGACGCCGTACGGCGCGCCCTTGGACGGCGGCGCCGTCAGCGTGAATCCCGGATAGCTGGCAAGCGCCAGCTCCACGGCGGCCGCGCTCACCGGCCGCCCGACCACACTCTGGTCCGGGTCCCGCACCACCAGCCTGAGCAGCGCGCTGGCCGTCTCCTCGGTGGCGGCGTCGGCCCGGTCGGTGCGGGCCAGTTCCCAACGCACCTCGGCCGGGGGCGACTTGGCGAGTACCTCGTCGAGCTGGGCCTTGATCAGATCCGCCTTGGCCTCGATGTCGAGCCCGGTCAGGACGAAGACGACCTCGTTGCGGAAGCCGCCGAGCCGGTTCAGGCCCACCTTCAGCGCGGGCGGCGGCGCCTCGCCCCGTACGCCGTCGATACGGACCCGGTCGACTCCCTCGGCGGTCAGCCGTACGGTGTCGAGGCGGGCGGTGACGTCGGGTCCCGCGTACCGGGCGCCCTGGGTCTCGTAGAGCAGTTGGGCGGTGACGGTGCCGACGTCGACGCGGCCGCCGGTGCCGTCGTGCTTGGTGATGACGCTGGAGCCGTCCTCGTGGATCTCGGCGAGCGGGAAGCCGGGGCGCCGCAGCAACTCCCGTACGGCTTCCCGGTTTTCGCCGAGCGAGGTGAAGAAGGCGTAGTTGCCGCCGGTGGCCTGGGTGCCGCATTCGAGGACATGCCCGGCGATAACGGCACCGGCCAGCCGGTCGTAGTACGGATCGCCGGCGCGTGCCGCCTCCGGCGACGGCGGCCGCCAGCCGAAGTGCGCGGCGGCACTGCCGCTGACCAGCGCGGCGTCGGTGACCCG
This sequence comes from Streptomyces sp. NA04227, assembly GCF_013364195.1. NCBI lineage: Bacteria > Bacillati > Actinomycetota > Actinomycetes > Kitasatosporales > Streptomycetaceae > Streptomyces > Streptomyces sp. NA04227. The sequence continues at coordinate 3,083,461 of NZ_CP054918.1, forward strand.
CCCGGTCACCACGACATCGGCGCCCGCCCGCAGACAGGCCGCGATGCCCTCGCCGCCGAGATAGGCGTTGGCGGTGAGCACGCCCTCGCCCCAGCCTCCGCGCGCCAGCAGGTCGTCGCCCTCGACATGGGCGACTCGTACGTCCAGGCCGAGGCGTTCGGCGAGTGCGCGGACGCGGTTGGCCAGCGCGGCCGGGGCGAGCCCTCCGGCGTTGCTGACGAGCCGGACCCCGCGCTCGCGGGCGAGGCCGAGGCACTCCTCCAGCTGCCGCAGATAGGTCTTGGCGTAGCCGAGGTCGGAGTCGCGCAGCCGGTCGCGGCCGAGGATGAGCATGGTCAGCTCGGCCAGATAGTCGCCGGTCAGCACGTCGAGCGGGCCGCCGGTGAGCATCTCGCGCATGGCCTCGAACCGGTCCCCGTAGAAGCCGGAGGCGTTGCCGATCCGCAGGGCGGGGACGGGGGCGGGGGCCGGGTTCGCGGGATCTGGGGCAGAGGCCGGGCTCGTGGGCTCGGGGGCGGGCGTCATCCGTCGGCTCCCGGTCGCTCGGCGGAGACCGCGGTGGCGCGGGCGGCTTCGGCGGCTCGGGGGGCTTCGGCGGCGGGCCGTCGTCCCTTGCCGGGTGGTCCGGCGAAGGCCTGGACGATGTCGAGCCAGTGGTCGGCGTCGGGGCCCTCGGCGCGCAGGGCGACCTCGCCGCGGTGCACGCGCTGGGTGGCGAGCAGACAGAAGTCGTGGGCGGTTCCGGTGACCCGCTGGGGCGCGTCCTCGGGGCCGTAGGTCCACAACTGGCCGGAGGGGGCGGTGAGTTCGATGCGGAAGGGCTCGGTGGGCGGGGTCAGCCCGTTGGCCTGGAAGGCGAAGTCGCGGGCGCGGACGCCGATGTGCACCACGTTCTTCAGCCGGTCGGTGGGCGCGCGCCGTACGCCGAGCGCGTCGGCCACGTCCTGGCCGTGCGCCCAGGTCTCCATCAGCCGCCCGGTCGCCACCGAGGCGGCGGACATCGGCGGGCCGAACCACGGGAACTTCACCCCGGGGGCGGCCTCGCCCAGTGCCCGCTGAAGCCGGACGCGTCCGGCCCGCCAGTCGGCGAGCAGCTCGGCGGGCGGCAGCGCGGCACCGCGGGCGGCACCCTCGTCGACGAAGGTGTCCGGCGCCTTGAACGCCTTCTCCAGCTCGGCGGCGAAGCCCTGGGCGTCGGTCAGGGCGAGCAGCGCGGCCCGGTCCGTCCAGGCCAGATGCGCGATCTGGTGGGCGACGCTCCAGCCCTCGGCGGGCGTCGGCAGCGCCCACTGCTCCGGCGCCAACTCCCTTACCAGCGCGTCGAGTTCCTCTCCCTCGGCACGCAGATCCTCGAACACGGGCAACGGGTCGGACACGGAGCACTCCCCTCGGCACGGCGGCTTGCAGGGAGCATGGCACCGGAGGAGAAAACAAGCAAGCGTGCTTGTATTGTTTTTACCCGGGGTAACAGCGGGCGGGTGGAGAGCCGCTCAGGAGCTGGTGGCAGGGCTGCCGGCCGGACTGCCGGCAGCCCTGGCGACAGGACCGGCGGCGGGACTCAGCGGCCCGCGGCCTGCCGGGTGTGGGTACGTACCGCGCCCATGCTGGCGGCGACCACCAGGACGATCGCCATGGTCTCGGCCACCGAGAGCGCCTGGCTCAGGATGAGCAGCCCCGCGAGCGCCGCGACGGCCGGTTCGAGGCTCATCATGACCGCGAAGGAGGCGGCGGGCATACGGCGCAGGGCGAGGAGTTCGAGGGTGTAGGGCAGTACGGAGGACAGGACGGCGACGGCCGCGCCGAGGGCCACCGTGGTCGGCACCGCGAGCTTCGCCCCCGACTCCGCGAGACCGACGGGGAGCATCAGCAGCGCGGCGACGAGCATGGCCAGCGCGAGCCCGTCGGCCTGCGGGAAGCGGCGGCCGGTACGGGCGCTGAAGAGGATGTACGCCGCCCACATCACGCCCGCCCCGAGGGCGAACGCGGCACCGGCCGGGTCCAGCCCGTCGAATCCGCCGCCGCCGAGCAGGAAGACACCGGCGAGCGCGAGCCCGGCCCACAGCACGTTGATCAGCCGCCGCGAGGTGAGCACCGACAGGGCCAGCGGCCCGAGCACCTCCAGGGTGACGGCGGGGCCGATCGGCATCCGCGCGATCGACTGGTAGAACAGCGCGTTCATGGCGGCCATCACCGCGCCGAAGGCGAGCACGGTGCCCCAGTCGGCGCGCGAGTGCCCGCGCAGTGAGGGGCGGCAGATGACCATCAGGACCAGCGCGGCGACGGCCAGGCGCAGCGAGACCACACCGAGCGCACCGGCCCGGGGCATCAGCTTCACCGCGAGCGCGCCGCCGAACTGCACCGAGATGCCGCCCGCGAGCACCAGACCGACCGGGCCGAGGGTCGTCTTCCCGGAGGTCCGTGCGGAGGACGCCGCGGCGTCCGCGGGACCGGTGGCGGCGGCTCCCCCGGCGGCGAGGTCAGGGGTGCCCGCCCGGACGGCTTTCCGGGAGGAGTAGTTCAGGGGCATGGCAGCAGGTTACACATGACCGGTGCATCTTGGTGAACCGCATGGTTCAGAGTAATGAACGATCTTGAGGGGTTCGGGGTTGGCGTCCGCCGGTGTCCGCTGCCCGCCCGGCGCGCTCGCCCGGTGGGCGCAGACCGAGGACGAGTTCGGCGTCCGCCGGTGTCCGCTGCTCACCCGGCGAGCTCGTCCCGTGGGCGCACGCCGGGTGGGAACGCCGCCGCCGGACTAAAATCGAGCTGTGAATCCGCGCCGCCTGGCGCCCGCGCTGGTCGCCTGCCTGCTCGCGACGGCCCTCTCGTCCTGTGGCGAAGGGGGGTCGGGGGCGACGGTCGTGGTCAACGCCGAGGTCTACACGCTCGACCGCGACCAACCGTGGGCGGAGGCGTTCGCCTACGACGCCGACGGGAAGATCACGGCGGTCGGCTCCGAGTCGGACGTGCGCGCGAAGGCCGGCAGCGGTGCGAAGGAGATCGACGCCCGCGGCAACATGGTGCTCCCCGGCTTCCAGGACACCCATCTGCACGTCCCCGAGGCGGGCATCAACCGCGACCTGTGCCCCATGGAGAGCGGGAGCACGCTCGCCGAGTACGAGGACATGGCCGCCGACTGCGCCGCCGAACAGCCCGACTCCGAATGGGTACGCGCGGCCGGGCCGTCGATCTTCGATCTGCTCGACTCCGACGAACCCCCCATCGACGTACTCGACCGGGCGATCCCCGACCGTCCGGCGCTGATCCTCGACGACCTCGGCCATGCGGTGTGGACCAACAGCGCGGGCCTGAAGGCCGCGGGGATCGAAGCCGACGATCGCGACCCGCAGGGCGGCATCTACGGGCGTGACCCCGAGACCGGCCGGCTCAACGGCCTCCTGCTCGAGAACGCGCAGCAGCGCATCCGCAACGCCGCCGCCCCCGACGGCGAGACCGTCTACAAGGGGCTGCTCGTCGCGCTCGACGAGCTGGCGAAGAACGGGGTCACCAGCGTCAGCGACGCGGGCGGATTCTGGGGCCAGGACCACCCGGCCGCCTGGCAGCGGGCCCTGAAGGAGGACAAGCTGTCCGTCCGGGCGGTCAACAGCCTGTACCTCTACCCCGACGTCGGCATGGAGAAGCAACTCGCCGAGTTCGAGCGGCGGTTCAGCGACGACCCCGACAGCCTGCTGCAGTTCGACACGGCGAAGATCTACGTCGACGGGATCCTCGACCTCGGCACCGCGTGGATGCTCAAGCCCTACGACGAGCCGGTCAACCCCGAACACCCGTCAGGATTCCCGTACTTCAAGCGCGACCAGCTCCGCACCTATGTGTCCGAGCTCCACCGGATCGGCTACCGGATGCACTTCCACGTCATCGGAGACGCCGCGACCCGCGCGGCGCTCGACGCGGTCGAGGCCATCGAGGCCGACAGCGGCGAGGTCGCCGACCGACGCCACCGCACCACGCACACCTACCTCGTCCAGCCCGACGACATCGAACGCTTCGCCGAGCTCGGCGTCATCGCCGACTTCCAGGTGGGCCCGGAGGCGGTCGACCCCGCCTACCACGAGCAGCTCTCGGCCTCCATCGGCGATCGGGCGTTCGACCTGATCCCCGTCGAGAAACTGCTCGACGCCGACGCGCAGGTCTCCCTGTCGAGCGACTGGGACGCCGACCCACTGTCACCGTTCGGCATCATCGAGCGGGCGGTCACCCGCGAGACCAACGCCGTGAACGACGTCGGGACCGCCATCCGGCTCGTCACGGCCGACGCCGCCCACGCACTCGGACAGGACGACATCACCGGCTCGATCAAGGTCGGCAAGCAGGCCGACTACGTCGTCGTCGACCAGAACCTGCTGGAGGTCCCCGTCGACAGGGTCGATGAGACGAAGGTGCTCCTCACCGTGCTGGCCGGGCACAGTACGTATCAGGCGGCGGGTTTCGACAGGTGACACCCGGTCAGGGGCTGGTCGCGTGCGACCGTCAGGCCGCCCGGCCGAGCCGGGTCGAGCCCGTCCGAGACCGTCCGAGACCAGCGATCCGAGCCGCCCGGCGATACGGCCCAGCGGCTGCGCGCTGCGCTTGGTGACCGGGAGCGGACCCACGCCCACGGCCGAATTCAATGGACAGCTCGTGTCCGGCCCACCGATAGTGCGGCGCATGACCTCACTTGTGCGACACCTCACCTTCGACTGCTCCGACGCCTACGAGCAGGCCCGTTTCTGGGCCGGCGTCCTCGGCGGCACCATCGCCGAGGACGACTTCCCCGGCGACCCCGAGGCCCTGGTCACGGCGCCCGGTACGACGCTGCTCTTCGTGACGGTGCCGGACGCCAAGACCGTGAAGAACCGGGTCCATGTCGACCTTCAGCCGCAGGACCGCGGTCGCGACGAGGAGGTCGACCGCCTCCTCGCGCTGGGCGCCACACTCGTCGGCGACCACCGCGTGCCCGACGGGAGGGGCTGGGTGACGCTCGCCGACCCGGAGGGCAACGAGTTCTGCGTGGAGCGGAGTGCGGCGGAGCGGGCCGGAAGTTAGGCCTTGTCCGCATAGTCCGGCCTGCCCCGCGACGCCTGGGCGGCGGGGCGGGCGGAAACTGTGCTTTCCCTGTGATGTCCAACTGGAAACCGCCCAGGGGCCCCGGAGCGTCGGTATCGTCGCGACCATGATGACGGCCAAGTCAGGGGTGAGGTGGGCTGGTTGAGCGGGGTGGTCGTCCACCTGCCGGGTGCCGGAGCCGGGCAGGCCGGAGACACCGGACAGACCGGGCAGGCCGGACAGACGCTGCGGCTGGGGCCGGGCGAGGCGGTCCGTTTCGGCCGGGGTTCGGCGACGGTGCCGGTCGAGCTGCGACTCGACGACGAGGCGGTGTCCCGGCTGGCCGGGGAGATCCGCGCCACCGACGACCACTGGCAGCTGAGCAACTACAGCGCCACGCACAGCTATCTGGTCGAGAACCCGGAGGGCGCCGGGGAGTACCTGCGCGTGCCGCCGCGGCGCACCGGTGCCCCCATCCCCTTCGAGTTCTCCCGCGTGGTGCTGCCCGCGCGCGGCGGCACCGTCTCCTTCCAGGTGTTCGCGCCCGATCACGTCTACCTCGACGCGGACGCCGTCGCCGGACCCTTCGGCGGGCGCACCGTCGCCGCGTACTCGCTCGACGAGACCGCCACGTACTTCCTGGTACTGCTCGCCCTGTGCGAACCCCGGCTGCGGGACGTCTCGCCGATGGCCGTACCGACCACCCCGCAGGTCGTCGAGCGGTTGCGCGGGCACCCGGCCTGCGCCCGGCTCACCGCCCGCGCGGTCAGCTCCCACATCGACTACCTCGCCGACGAGAAGATGCGCCTGAGCCCGCCCGCCGGGGACGCCGAGAGCCGCGCGGGCCGCCGCACCGGCAAGCGGGAATCTCTCGTCGGCGTCGCCCTGCGGTTCGGTCTGGTCCGCGAGGAACACCTGGCGCTGCTCCCGCCGCGGCCCCGCGGCGCGGAGGGCGGCCGGTGAGACGCGGAGGGTGGCCGGTGAGACGGGGAGGCGCCGGTGGGCGCGGCTGACGGCGACACGACCCTGCTCCTGCCCGGCGAACGCATCGGTGACTGGGAGATCGCCGGGACCCTCGGCACCGGCGGCTGGGCACGGGTGTACGCGGCCCGGCCGGTCGGGCCCGCCCCCGCGTACGCGAGGGCGGAGGACCTTCTCGCGCTGAAGGTGCTGCCCACCGGCGGCCTCTCCCCGCACCAGGCCCGCAACGTCACCGAACTCGCCCGCCACGAGGTCGAGTTCGGGCAGCGTGCGGCCCACCCCCGGCTGATCCGGCTGCTCGACTTCTTCCGTGTGGAGGACACCGTCCGGCCCGCGCTCGCCGGGGCGACCGTGCTGGTGATGGAACGCGCCGAACGCAGCCTGCGCGACTTCATCGGCGAAGGGCCGAGCCACGCCCAGGCCGCCCGCGTCGTCACCGAGATCCTCGAAGGCCTCGCGCACCTGCACGGCCAGGGCTGGGTGCACGGCGACCTCAAGCCCGACAACGTCCTGCTCATGGCGGACGGTTCGATACGCCTCTCCGACTTCGGCCTGGCCACCGAGCTCACCGGCACCAGCGGCACCCACGGCTGGGCCCTGCCCCTTGGCACCTTCGACTACCAGCCGCCCGAACGCCGCCGGGCACCGCTCGGCGAACGCGGCGTACAGGTCCGTACCAGCGCCGACATCTGGGCGCTCGGCGTCCTGATCCACGAGGTCTTCACCGGCGGCGCGCTGCCGTTCGCCGGTTCCACCCCGCCCGCCCGTTTCGCCCAGGCGCAGGTGTACGCGGAGGGGCGCGCCCCGCTGCGGCTGGACGAGGAACTCCCCCCGTTCTGGCGCGAGTTGGCCGCCGACTGCCTGGCGCCGACACACGAGGAACGCGCTCGGCACACCGCCGCCGGGCTGCTGGCACGTATCGGGGCGGCGGGGTCCGGGGCGGTTCACTTGGCGGGGCCCGGCGCGGCGCGCTCCGGCACGACGCAGCCCGGCTCGCCCGGCTCGCCCGGCTCGCCCGGCTCCGGCACGGTGCACGAGGCGGCGGGGCGGCCGCCGCTCTCCCGGTCGGTGCTGCTCGCGGCCGCGGGGGGTGCCGTAGCCCTCGCGGTGGCGGCGTCGGCGGCCCTCGCCTGGTCCTGGGACAGGGAAGGGCGGGGCGGCCACGCCGCCGACGGGGGCACCACACAGCCCGGCATCTCCCCGGCCGCCCCGCCGGTGGGCAAGGGGCAACTCCGGGTCCACAACGGTGAGACGCGCTGCCAGTACCCGGCCGGGCCCACCCGGGACCCCTCCTGCAGCCTGGGTCTCGCACGGGACCCGCGGCTGCCGTACACCGCGGAGAACGTGGTGCGCACCCGGGTCTGGCACGGCGACGTCCTGCGCGCGGTCTGCGTGGAGCGCGAGGGGCTGCAGATCATCGACGAGACGGACGCGAAGTCGGACGACTGGTACCGGGTAAGGACACCGGGCGGGGACACGGAAACGGCCTGGCTGCCCGCCGTACGTACCAAGGACCACCCCGAACTCCCCGTCTGCGCAAGGCCGTCGGGGACGGACCGCGGCCCGGACGGCGCCCCGCACACCAGCCCCGGCGGGTCCCCGGGAGGCACCCCGCACGCCACTCCCGGCAGCACCCCGGCCGGACTCCCGCCGACGCCCCGGGAGTCGTCGTCCGCCGCGCTCCCGCCATCCGCGTAGTCCTCCCGCCATCCGCGTAGTGCCCCACCCGTAGGTCCTCCCCCGCCGTTTCCTTCGCCGCTTCCTTGCGGTTGCCCGGCGCTTCCTTCGCGGCGCCCCGCGCCTCCCCGCGCTTCCCCGCCGCGCTTCCTTCGGCGCCTCCTCCGCGCGGTCCCTCGCGTCGGCACTCCCTGTTCCTCGTCGCATTTCTCGTCGCAGCGGACGCTATCCGCACCGCGGATCGGCGGACCCCCGGAACTTTCCGGATAGCGCCACTCTCCAACGCCTGGCAGTTTTCTCCTCACGAACCCGAGAGGGCCGGGGACACCGGTCGTACGGGTCGCCGCACGGATCCGCCGAAGGGGGCGGGACCGGGCAGCACGGCCGTCGGGAACCGCGCCGTGAACGCCGAACCGCCGTAGCAATCTCCGCACCGATCGCCGCACCAATCGCCGTACCAGGAGGACAAGTTGAGTCAGCACCGTGCCAGCCGCCGCTCCCTGCTGAAGCTCGGCGGGGGTCTCACCGCCGCTGCCGCGCTCGGCGCGGGCGGCCTGCTGACGTACACCAACACCGCGGGTGCGGCCGGTCGCGGCCCCGGTGACGGGAACGGTCTGCGCATCACGGACCGCAACGAGAACGACCCGCGGATGTGGTACTACCGCTTCGCGACGGACGCGATCAGCACCGAGCCGCGCGTCAACGTCCTGCTGCCGGACGGCTACCACGACAGCGACCGCGCCTACCCGGTGCTGTACCTCTTCCACGGCGGCAACCAGGACTTCATGGAGTTCGACCGCCTCCCCGAGGGCGGCATCCGCCAGTGGACCGCGGGCAAGCCGGTCATCGTGGTCATGCCCGACGGCGGCCGCGCGGGCTGGTACTCCAACCCGGTCAGCTCCAACGCCGGTGCCCGCAACTGGGAGACCTTCCACATGGCGCAGCTGCTGCCGTGGGTGGACGACAACTTCCGTACCATCCGCGGGCCCGAGGGCCGCGCCGTCTCCGGCTTCTCCATGGGCGGCTTCGGCGCGCTGAAGTACGCGACCAAGTACTACGGCCACTTCTCCTCCGTCAGCGCCCACTCCGGCCCGGCGAGCCTGCGCCGCGACGGCGGCCTGGTCGTGCACTGGGCCAACGTCTCCTCCGCGGCCGTGGAACTGGCGGGCGGCACCATGTACGGCGCGCCGCTGTGGGACGAGAAGCGGGTCAGCGACGACAACCCGGTCCAGCACATCGACCGGTTCGCGGGCAAGCGGATCTTCCTGGTCGCGGGCACCAGCCCCGACCCGATCAACTTCTTCGACGTCGCCAACGAGACCCAAGTCCTCGCCGGACAGCGGGAGTTCAAGTCCCTGCTCGACCGGGACGGCATCCGGCACGACTCGCACGAGGTCGGCGGCGGCCACTTCGTCCGCCCGGACCTGTTCCAGCAGGACCTGGAAGGCATCGTCGCCCACCTGCGCAAGGCCTGATCCGGGACTCCGGTGGCGACCCGGTGGTGGACTCCGCCACGGGGGACCCCGAGTCCACCACCGGGCCACCGGGCCACTGGACTGCCGGACTGCCGGACTACCAACCACCCGACCAACCGAAAGCGAGCACATGAGCCGTCGCGTCATCCGTATCCTCGGCGCCGCCGTCGTCCTCGCGGGCGCCGCCCTCGCGGGCCCGCCCGCCCTCGCCACCCAGACCTCCGCGCCGCAGACCGCCGCGCCGCAGGCCACCCAGGAGCGCACCGCGGTCGGCGGCGGCACCGGGCTCATCTTCCGGATGGCGCCGAGCCCGGAGGACGTCAAGGCCCTGCACGTGTGCACGATGACCGCCGTCGGCCGGGACCGCACCGGCAACCTCGTCGGGCTCACCAACGCGCACTGCTTCATCGACGAGAACGGCAAGAAGCTCGTCGGTGAGAAGGTCTACCGGGACAGCTCGCCCGCCGGTACCGCCTTCGCCCCGGCGCCGCTCGACAAGAGCCGCCCCGACCTGGACACCGGTGTCATCGGCGAGGTCACCTACGTCAGCACCCCGAACAACCTGCTCAACTCCGGCCCCGACGGGCTCGACTTCGCCGTCATCAAGCTGGACGAGTCCCGCGTCCGGGCCACCAACAAGGTCGGCGACGTCACCATCGACAAGATCGGTGCCCCGCCCGCCAACGGCACCCGGATGTGCAAGCAGGGCCACCGCACGGGCACCACCTGCGGCGTCAAGGTCGGCACCCACAACCAGTGGTTCACCCACCTCGTGTGGACCGACGGCGGCGACTCCGGCTCACCGGTGGTCGCCGGGTCCACGCTGGTCGGCAACGCCTGGGGCGTACAACACAGTTCGTCGATCCTCGACATCATCGCCGAGATGGACGACAACGGCGGGGTCGGCGCCGGGTTCCACCTGGACAGCTGACCCTTTCCCGGCGGCCGGTGCGCTCGGCCGCCCTCCCGTGGGCCCGGCGGCAAACCCCCCGCGCCGGGCCCACGGGCCCCTCCGCTCCACGTCCCGCAGCGTCCCTCAACGCCGCTCCACGTCCCTCAACGCCGCTCCCGTACGGCGCACTTCGCACGCTCACCCGGCATCTCGCTCCCCCGGCATCTCACTCATCCGGCATCTCACTCACCCAGCAGGAGTGTTCCATGCGTCGCAAACTCGCCGCCGCCGCTCTGGTGACCGCCACCATCGGTGCGCTCGCCCTTCCCGCCGGGGCCGCTCAGGGCGCCCCGCCCCGGCCCGACACCGCACCCACCGCCGTCTCGGTGCTCGACCACGGCTCCGAGGCGGGCACCGCCGTAGTCGGCGACCGCAACGCGCCGGGCACCCGCTTCCACGTGGACGGTGTGCGGGCCGAGGGCACCCGCACGCTGGAGATCGACTACCAGGTCCAGGAGACCGGCTGGTGGTGCGGTCCCGCCGCGACCCGGATCGCGCTCTCGGCCCGCACCGCGCCGCCGAGCCAGGCCGACCTGGCCGCCCAGCTCGGCACCACCGAGGCGGGCACCGACCACATCGGCCAGGTCACCGGTGTCCTCAACCAGAACCTCGGCACCGGCTGGTACGAGACCAAGGAAATACCGAACGACCCGCCCACGCAGGAGCAGAAGGACCTGCTCTGGCAGGACATCGTCACCGACATCGACAACAACTACCCGCTGGTCGCCAACATCGTCGCCCCGCCCGGCAACCAGCCCCCCGGCTACCCCTCGGACGAGACGATCTACCACTACTTCACGGTGATCGGCTACGACGACGTGAACCGCACCGTCCTCATCGCCGACCCCGCCTCCTTCGGCGGCAACCAGATCTACTGGCTCTCCTTCGACCAGCTCGCCTCGCTGATCGCCACGAAGGGGTACGCGGCCTGACTATCCGCTGCCGATACCGCGGCCGACCGCTGCCGACCGCGGGCAAGCGCCGGGCACCTACGGGGGGGTGCCCGGCGTTTGGGCGTGTACGGGCGGGAGTGACGCCCTCCGGGAGGGCGGTCTATGCGTACGAAATATGCGCGAGCGGCGCCCAGTTGACCGTGAAAACTCCCGGTGATAAACCTCCGGACTCCGCATTCGCGCGCGAGGAATCAGCCCTGCGGGAATTCCCGGATACGGATTCGGAAATTCCCGCGAAGCGCACGTAGGACGAGGCAGGACGGCCCTCACCCGTTTGGACCAGACAGCGCGCGGGGCCCGGGATCTGCTGCGCATGGTGGTGCCGTGGGCGTCCGCATCGCGCGGGCACACACCGACACTAGGAGATGGTCGTATGCCCATGGAGTACACAGCCCCGGTCGACACGACCGGCCTTGGCACCGAGGTCGAGGAAATGCTGAACACCAGCGAAGCCGAAGGCACTTTCCGGGACTCCCGGGAGTGCGCGGGAGTAGTGCTGCTCGCGGCGCTGCTGCTCGCCTCCCCGCCGACTCCGCGGCCCAAGCCGACCCGGTAACGGACGGCGATGGCGACCGAGCGAGCGGAGCGCCCCGAGGGTGCGCTCCCATTGCGCGCCGCGGTCGCCGAGGCTGCCGAACGGGTCGCTCTCGCCCTGCGGGGCGAGGGCGACCCGTACGCGCTCTCCGCGCTGCTGCGCGAGGGGGAACAGGTGGCCTCGGCCGCGATCCGGGTCCTGGGGCCCGACGCGCTGGCACCGTACGCGGCCGGGAGCGGCGTGCTGCCGCCCGGCGGCGAGGACGAACGACTGCTGCTGACCACACTGAACGCCTACCGGCCCGGCGACGGGGCCTCCGAGGTGTCGGTGTGGAGTTATCTGGGGCTGCTCCGTGCCTCCCGGGCGCTGCTGCCCGGCGGGCAGTACGAGTGGCCCGTGGTGCCCCGGGCGGGCGCGACGTGGATCACCGCCGAGCCCTGGCCGGTCTTCGCGCACCACGCCTCCCAGCTCGCGGCCTTCGCGCAGCCGGAGCTCGCCAAGGAACTCGCGGGTCAACTGGCGCCCCGCACCGAGGACTTGGCCCGTGGCTTCGTACGTGCGGTGCGGCGCCGCGACTGGCTGCAGGCGGCCGGGCTCGGGCGCTGGCTGAGCTGGCTGCCCGGCACCCCGCCCACCCTCGGCCTGGAAAGCGGCCTTGTGTTCGTACGGCACATGGGCGGCGACGATCCGCGGGTGGCCCTGCACCTCGCCGCGGCCCGGCGGTTCGCGGGAGCCGCCGGGTGAGCGGGCGGACGGCGGCGCTCGTCCCCGCGCCGCTGCTCGACCGGATCACCGACGGCTGTCTCGGCTGGCTCCAGGAACGGCAAGAGGAGTTCCGGCTGCCCGCGTCGGTGGTCCACGACGCCGATCCGCACACCACCTTGAAGCCGCTCGGTGAACTGGCCGCCCTCAGCCAGGTGATCCGCGAGCGGCATCCGCGTGCCTCGGTCCGCGCCGCCGCCACCCGGCTGCTCGGCTTCGCCTGGGAACAGACCCGCGAGGGCAGGCTGTTCCTCGACCTCGTACGGGGCGAACCGCAGGCCACCTACCCGGTGGAGTTCTACGGGGCGTTCGCCAGGGCCGGACTGCGCGACGAGTCCGTCGACGCGCTGCTGCGGGCCACCACACGTACCCGGAGCTGGCGAGTTGCCCGGCACGGCGAGACTCGCACCCTTGCCGTACTGGCCGCCGAACGGCACATCGGGCTGACCCCGCACGCCGCCTTCTGGTCGGTGCTCGGCCGGACCGGGCTCGGTATGCGGGCCGAGCCGTGGACGCTGGACCGCTCGGCGGCGTACGGCATCACCCACGACGTCTTCCACCTCACCGACTGGGGCCGGGCCCGGCACCGGATGCCGGAGGCGCTCGCCGAGTACCTGCGGCTGTGGGTACCGGCCTGGCTGGAGTGCTGGCTGGAGGAGGAGCTGTGGGACCTGACCGGGGAGTGGCTGGCCGTTGCCGCCTGCCTGCCGCGCCCCTTGCAGGAACCCGTGGCCTGGGAGCGGCTCGCGGCCGCGCAGCGGACGGACGGCGCGGTGCCGGAGACCGGCCTGCGCGAACCGGAGCCCGACGAGGTGTTCCGGGCCTGCTACCACTCCACCCTGGTGACGGCCTTCGCCGCCACCCTGGCCCGCAGCGCGCCCAAGGAGCCCTCGGCCCCGGCGGCGGCGCACGCACGCGAAAGCGAGGCAGTACGGTGACCGCTCCCGCCCCCTCACCCACCGGGCCCGCCGTGGCCACCGCCTCCCCCGCCCTGCTGCACCGGGTCGGCGAGCGGGCGCTGGCCTGGCTGGACACCCACCGCGAGTACTTCCGGCTGACCCCGGAGGACCTCGCCACCGGGCGTGGCACCGGTGAACGGCTCAAGCCGCTGGCCGAGTTGGGCACCCAGCTGCGCATCCTCGCCCGCGAGGGCATCGCGGGCTCCGAGCAGCACCGGCGGGCGACCCGGCTGCTCGACTTCCTGTGGGGTGAACTCCTGGACGGCGGCGGTGTGTTGGCCCGGCTGCACCACAACGAGCCGTTCTCGCCGGTCCCGTTGGAGGTCTACGCGGTCTTCCACGAACTGGGGCACCGCCACCCGGGACTCGAGGCCAGTTTGCGTACGGTGCGCGGTACGCGGAGCTGGGCCGCCATGGAGGTGGTCCCGAACCGGCGGCTGGGGCTGCGCAACGCGGAACGCCGGATGGGGCTCACGGACGGCGGGCGTGCCGTCCCCGGCCCGCAAAGTGCCCTGGAACAGACCTGGTTGGACCAGCTGCCCGAGCCGTGGACCGTGCATCTGCACACCGCCTACGACATCACCCACACCATCTTCCACCTCACCAACTGGGGCGAGGCACCCGAGCGCGTCCCCGCGCACATCGCGGACTACCTCACCCTCTATCTGCCCGCCTGGCTGGAGGACTGGGCCGACCTCCAACACTGGGATCTGCTCGGCGAGTTGCTGGTCGTCGACGCCTGTCTGCCCAGGCCCGGCCTGGACGCGGACATCTGGGCACGCTTCGCCGCCGCGCAGAGCGAGAGCGGCGCCATGCCCCTGCACCACGAGATGCCCGACGGCGACCCGGACACCGTCTTCGACATCGTCCACCACCCCACGATCGTCGCCGCCTTCGCCTCCGCCATGGCCACCTCGCGTGCGCTGGAGGGGCCGGGGGACGGAGGAGAGGCGGGGCGGGAGTGACGGCTTCGGATCGGGCGGGAGGCGGACCCGACACGGACGGGTCCGGGGCCGGCGCAGACCGGTCCGGGTTCGCCGTGGACCGGTCCGGGGCCGCCGTGGATCCGCCCGGCGAACTGCTCGGCGAGGGGCTCCCGCTGAGCGAGGACCTCTCTCCCGGCGCGGGCCTCCCTCCCCACACGGACCTCCTCCTCGGCACGGACCTCCCCCTCGACGAACGCCTCGCCCGGGCGCTGCCCCACATCGACGCACCGCAGGCAGTGATCGCGGTCAGCAGCGGCGGTGTCGTGACCGAGGCGGTGCGCGAGCCCGAAGAGTGCTCGGTCAGCAGCGGCGGCGCGGTGACCGAGGTGACGCGCGAGCCCGGCGCGCGGCGCTATGAACTCGGGTCCGCCACAAAGACGTTCACGGTGCTGCTCCTCGCCGAGCTGGCCCGGTCCGGCGTACTGCGTCTGGACGATCCGCTGGCCGCGCATCTGCCGTCGCTGCGGCTGCCGTACCCCGAGCAGCGGCGGATCACCCTGCGCCACCTGGCCACGCACACCGCGGGCCTGCCGCGGCTGCCGCCCGATCTGACCCGCAGCGCGCTGCTGCACCCCGGTACCAACCCCTACCCGCGCTACGACACCCGGCTGCTGCTCGACGCCTTCGCACGGATCCGGCCCCGGCACCGGCCCGGTACCCGCTGGCACTACTCCAACCTCGGTGTGGCCCTGCTCGGCCCGGCCCTCGCGCACGCGACCGGCACCTGCTACCCGGATCTCCTCGCCGAGCGGGTTCTCACGCCAATGGGCCTGTGCGACACGGGACTTGGCGCTTCGGCCGCCGATGTCACCGGTCACCGGGCGCTGCGGCCCGCCCCGCTGCCCGCCACCGATATGGGCGCCTTCGCCGCGGCGGGCGGGCTGCGGGCGACCTCCGCCGACGTGCTCGCTTACCTGGTGGCCCACCTGCGTCCGCAGGACCACCACCGCTCCCCCGCACAGGCGCCGCTCGCGGCCGCCCTGGCCGATGTCCAGGTGCCGCAACTCCGGCGCGGCGCACGGCGACAGCACACCCACACGCTCACCTGGTTCCAGCATCCGGCGCCCGGCGGAGAGCTGCTCTTCCACTGCGGGGCCACCTTCGGCCAGCAGGTCTTCCTCGGCTTCCACCGGGCCTCCGGCACCGCGCTGTTCGCCGCCTGCACCCGGCGCGGCAACCGGCGCGGGCTCGTCGCCACCGGCTACCGCGTCCTGTGGGAACTGGCCTCCTCCTCCGCCTCGGCGCCGAGCCCCGCGGCGAGCACCTCGGCCAGATGCCGGGCCCGTACCCCGGCGAGCTGACCGAGCTGGGTGCGGCAGGAGAAGCCGTCCGCGAGCAGGACCGTACTGTCGACACCGGCCTCGCCCGACCCTCCACTTGAGCCCTCGCCCTCACCCGTGCCCTGCAACGCCCTTACGGAGGGCAGCAGTTGCTCCTCCGCGCAGGCGCGGGACACCTTCTCGTGGCCGCGTTCGAAGCCGAAGTTCCCGGCCAGGCCGCAGCAACCGCCGCTGAGTTCGCCGCTCAGGCCCGCCTTGGTACGCAACCGCCGTTCGGCCTCGTCGCCGAGGACGGCGTGCTGGTGGCAGTGGGTCTGCCCGGCGACCGGGCGGTCGATACGGGGCGGGGTCCAGTGGGGTGCGTACTCCTCCAGGGTCTGCGCGAACGTCCGTACCGAGGCGGCGAGTTCGGCGGCCCGGGGGTCGTCGTCGAGGAGTTCGACCAGGTCCGAGCGGAGGGCGGCGGCGCAGCTCGGTTCGAGGACCACGACGGGCACGCCGGGGTCCAGGTGGGGGGCGAGGTGGTCGAGGGTGCGGCGCAGCACCGTACGGGCGCGGTCGAGCTGGCCGGTGGTGACGTAGGTGAGGCCGCAGCAGACGCGTTCGGGGACGACGCAGCGCAGCCCGGCATCCTCCAGGACCCGCACGGCGGCCCGGCCGACCTCGGGTGCGAGGTGGTCGGTGAAGGTGTCCGGCCACAGGATCACGGTGGGACGGGGAGCCGATTGCGCAGCCCGGCCGCCGCCCTCGCGGATCGTTTCATCTCCCTTGCCGGGCAGGCGTGTTGGAGGTGCTCCACGACGCGAGGCCCGGAGCATCCGCGCCCGCCACCACTGCTGGAAGGTCCGCCGTGCGAGCGGCGGGACGGCGCGCTCGGCGGAGACTCCGGCGAGGCGTTTGCCGAGGGCCGCGAGGGGGCGAAGCGAGGCGGCGGCGTTGACCAGCGGGGCGAGGCGGAGCGCGGCCACCGCGTGCAGCCACTGCGGCAGCCTGCCGAGGGAGTAGTGGGCGGCGGGGCGCAGCCGTCCCTCGTAGTGGTGGTGCAGGAACTCCGCCTTGTAGGTGGCCATGTCGACGCCGACGGGGCAGTCGGAGCGGCAGCCCTTGCAGGACAGGCACAGGTCGAGCGCGTCGCGCACCTCGGTGGAGCGCCAGCCGTCGGTGACCACCTCACCGGCGAGCATCTCGTGCAGCAGCCGGGCGCGGCCCCGGGTCGAGTGCTGTTCCTCCCCGGTGGCCCGGAAGGAGGGGCACATCACTCCCGAAGTCGTCGTGGTTTCGCGGCACTTGGCGACGCCGACGCAGCGGCGTACGGCCGCCGAGAAGTCGCCGTTGTCGTGCGGGTAGCCGAAGGCGACGTCCACCGGGCGGCGCGGCAGTACCGCGAACCGCAGATTCGCGTCCAGCGGAGCGGGCCGCGCGAGGATGCCGGGGTTGAGCAGATGTGCCGGATCCCAGAGGGACTTGGCACGCTCGAAGAGGTGCACCAGGTCGGGGCCGTACATCACCGGCAGGAGTTCGGCGCGGGCCTGCCCGTCGCCGTGCTCGCCGGAGAGCGAACCGCCGTGCGCCACCACGAGCCTGGCCAGCTCCTCGCTGAACAGCCGGAAGCTGCGCACCCCTTGGTTGCTCAGCAGATCGAAGTCGATACGTACGTGGATGCAGCCGTCGCCGAAGTGTCCGTACGGCGTACCGTGCAGCCCGTGTTCGGCGAGCAGCGACCTGAAGTCCCGTAGATACGCGCCGAGTCGGGCGGGCGGCACCGCGCAGTCCTCCCAGCCGGGCCAGGCCTCCGCGCCGCCCCCGGCGGCTCCACTGCGGGCCGCGTCGTCGCCCGCGGGCATCCGGGTCGCCGAGCCGCTGGCGTCCTCGCGGATGCGCCACAGCACCCGCTGCCCGGCCGGGTCGGCGACGATCAGCGAGTGCCTGGTGTCGGCGGCGCGTACCAGTGCCTCCGCCGCCGCACGCGCCTCGGCCTCGCTGTCGCCGCCCATCTCCACGAACAACCATGCGCCGCCGCCCGGGAGTTGACGCGTTCCGGCCGGTACGAGATCGGCGGCCATCCCCTCGACGGTCAGCGGGCCGTGCGGCAGAAGTCCGGCCGCCGCCTCCGCCGCAGCGCTCTCGTCGCGGTAGCCGAGCACGGCGAGCACCCGGGCCCGGGGCGGCCTCACCAGGGCGACCTCGGCCTCGGTGATCAGGCCGAGGGTGCCCTCGCTGCCGCAGAAGGCGCGGGCGAGGTCGGTGCCGTTCTCGGGCAGCAGGGCGTCCAGTGCGTAGCCGGAGATCCGGCGCGGCAGGTCCGGGAACCCCGTACGCAGCAAGGCGAGTTGGCCGGCCACCAGCTCCCGCAGACCCTCCGGTGCGCCCTGCCAGCCGCGGCCCAGGTGCCTGCTCGTACCGTCGGAGGTGAGCACCCGCAGGCTGCGCAGGCTGTCGGCGGTGGTGCCCCAGGCGACCGAGTGCGAGCCGCAGGAGTTGTTGCCGATCATCCCGCCGAGTGTGCAGCGGGAGTGCGTGGAGGGATCGGGGCCGAACCGCAGACCGTGCACGGCCGCGGCGTCCTGGAGCCGGTCGAGCACCAGGCCCGGCTGGACCAGGGCCGTCCCGGAGCCCGGGTCGAGTTCGAGCAGCCGGTTCATGTGCCGGGTGAAGTCGAGGACCACCCCGGTGCCGGTGGCCTGTCCCGCGATCGAGGTACCCGCGCCGCGGGCGACGACGGGTACTCCTTCCGCGCGGCAGACGCCGAGCACCGCGGCCACGTCGTCCGCGTCGCGCGGGGCGACCACCACCTGCGGGACCCGGCGGTAGTTGGAGGCGTCCATCGTGTGCAGCGCTCTGGTCTGCGCGTCGGCCAGGACCTCGCCGCGGACCTGGGCCCGCAGCCGCCCCGCCAGGGCGATCCGCGCCCCGCCCTCGTCGCCGGTCTCCCGGGGGATCTCGCCGGGCATCTCCGCAGGCATCTGTCCAGACATGTCTTCAGGATGCCCACACGTGAAACCTGCTCACCGTCAGCCACGGGCGCACGGCGGGAAACAGTCGCGACGGGTGTCTCATCCGGCGGACAGTGGGCGGCCCGGGCCCGTCGAGCGTCTAGGCTCGGTCCGTGGCTGAGATCCGTATTCCCGAAGACATCAAGCCCGCGGACGGCCGGTTCGGCGCGGGTCCCTCCAAGGTGCGCACCGAGGCCGTCGACGCGCTCGCCGCGACCGGCACCTCGCTGCTCGGCACCTCGCACCGCCAGGCCCCGGTCAAGAACCTGGTCGGCCGGGTCCGCGACGGCGTGCGCGACCTGTTCTCCCTGCCCGAGGGCTACGAGGTGATCCTCGGCAACGGCGGCTCCACCGCGTTCTGGGACGTCGCGACCCACGGCCTGATCGAGAACAAGTCGCAGCACCTCAGCTTCGGCGAGTTCTCCTCCAAGTTCGCCAAGGCCGCCAAGGCCGCGCCGTGGCTGGCCGAGCCGACCGTGATCAGCAGCGAGCCCGGCACCCACCCCGCGCCCTCGGCCGAGGCCGGCGTCGACGTGTACGCGCTGACCCACAACGAGACCTCCACCGGTGTCGCCGCTCCCATCGAGCGGGTCGCGGGCGCCGACGAGGGCTCCCTGGTCCTGGTCGACGCCACTTCCGGCGCGGGCGGACTTCCGGTGGACGTCAGCGAGTCGGACGTGTACTACTTCGCGCCGCAGAAGTCGTTCGCGGCGGACGGCGGACTGTGGGTCGCCCTGTTCTCCCCGGCCGCGATCGAGCGGGCCGAGCGGGTGCACGCCTCCGGGCGGCACGTGCCGGAGTTCTTCAGCCTGCCGACGGCGATCGACAACTCCCGCAAGAACCAGACGTACAACACCCCGGCGCTCGCCACCCTGTTCCTGCTCGCCGAGCAGCTGGACTGGATCAACGGCCAGGGCGGCCTGGACTGGGCCGTGCGCCGCACCGCCACCAGCTCCCGCACCCTGTACGGCTGGGCCGAGGACAGCAAGTACGCGACCCCGTTCGTGGCCGACCCGGCCCAGCGCTCGCAGGTCATCGGCACCATCGACTTCGACGCCGAGGTCGACGCGGCCGCCGTCGCCAAGACCCTGCGCGCCAACGGCATCGTCGACACCGACCCGTACCGCAAGCTCGGCCGCAACCAGCTCCGCATCGCGATGTTCCCCGCCGTGGAGCCCACGGACATCGAGGCGCTCACCAAGTGCGTGGACTATGTGATCGAGCGGCTTTGATCGTGTAGGGCCGTTACCGCGTGAGGCGGAGCCCCGGCCCCCGGGCCGCTGCGCAACGCCGACGGCGCGACCTCTTTTCGAGGTCGCGCCGTCGGCGTTTTCCCGCTCCCGAAGGGGTGATTCGAGCTCGCGGTCAGGTGGCCGGGACGGATTCGGGCGTGCCCTGGTCCGGTGGGGGTTCGGTGGTGCCGCCGTCGGGGGGCGGGGTCTCGGCCGGAGGTTCGGTCGGCGGGGCGGAGGTCTCTTCCTCGGGCGGCGTCGCGGAGTCGTCGGGCTCGGTGGGCGCGGTGTCGGAGACGGTCGGGGACGGCGAGGTCGTGGGCACGTCCGTGATGCCGTCCTCGTCGCCCTTCTCGCGCCGGAACCAGTCCCCGGTGTCCAGGTCGACCAGGACGAACACATTGATCACCGTGGTCGATTCGCGGACCACCACCGTCCGCGAGGGCCGGTAGCCGGGCCAGGGGCTGCCGACCTGCTTCGGCTCGTCGAGAGCCACCGGCTCGGTGAGCGGATTGCCGCAGGCGCAGCGCACCCGGGGCACGCCGCGCGAGTCGACCAGTGTGGCGGTGCCCGCCTGCAGCACGGCCTGGTACGAGGTGGCCTTGCCGTTCTTGAAGCCGTGGTTGGTGACCCGGGTGTCCATCCGCAGCTGGACGGGTGTCAACGAGCGCAGGTACGAGGGGATCTCGTTTCGCCCGATGCCCGCCACCCCGGCGAACGCGCCCGCCTTCACCTGATCCCTGCGCAGGAACTCGATCTGCTTCTCGACATCGCAGCTCGTCGTGGACCGGCTGCCGCCGTACAGGCCGGGCGCCGAACCCCGCACACTTGCCGTACCGCCCTCGTTCCCGGACGGTTTGGGCCTGCCGCTGTCCCCGTCGGGCGGCGTGGACTTCTTCGCCGTCGAATCGGTGAACGGCTCCCGGCCCTTGGCCGAGGCGGGCTGGAGAAACACCTCGCCGGACTTCTTGCCGTCGTCGTCCGGTCGGGTGAGGAGGACGATCAGCGTCGCGGCCACGAGTACGGCGGCCACCGCGACGGCCACCTTGGGCGCGGACCGCCACCAGGGGCCGCCGCCACCCCGGGCGGGTCCCGTGGCGCCGCTGCCCTCGCCCCCTCCCCCGCCGCCGCCACTTCCCCCGCCGCCGTCCCCGCCGTCGCCGCCACCACGTGAGCCGCCGTCACCCGGGCCCTGCGGCCGGGCGGCGGGGGTCACCTCGGTGGGCTCGTGCGAGGGCTGCCCCTGGGACGGGCCGGACGAGGACGGGTCCGAGGACGAGGGGTCGGACAGCGGGCCGGAAGGCGGCCCCGCAGGAGGCTGCGAACCGGAGCCCGAGCCGGGACCGCTCGGGCGGCTGTCGGGGGGTGGCTGAGAGGTCACGGTGCCCCTTGGGTGTGGCGGGGTGTGCGGCGGAGTCGGGGGATTCGCGGAGTCGGGGAGTCGGGGAGTCGGTGGAGTACGTCCGGATCGGGTGGGTGGAGTGGCCCGGGCTGTGGGGCCTGTGGGGGCTACGGGCAATTCGCTCACGTACGGACCGATTTGACCGTCGGCCTCATTGTGTGTGCGAGCCGGGTGCGGTCCGCAAGCGGAGTCGACGCGGCCCGCTTACGGTGAGGAAACGCTGAGGAAGCGACACAAACCGGGACAGGCGGCGGGAGGTACGGCGGGCGATGAGCCACGGTGGTGGTGCGGCGAAGCCGGGGGGCCCGGGCGGTCGCTCGGGTGGCGGCTCGGGCGGTGGCTCGGGCGGTGGCTCGCGCCTTGGCCCGGGCGGCGGAGTGCCGCTGTCCGCGCGGATCTGCGGTGAGACGCTGGCGGCCGCGACCGCCGGAGTGGTGGCCATGGTGGTGGTCGCCGCGCTCGGGCTGTGGGCCGCGGGTGCCGGGGAGTTGCCGGGCGGCGGGTTCCACCGGGTGACGGCCGCCGTGGTGGTCATGGCCGCCGGTGGAAAGGTCGAGGTCAGCGGGGACGCCGGGGTGTTCGCGAAGGCGGAGGCCGCCGTCGACGTGGTCCCGCTGTCGGTGACCCTCGCGGGCGCGCTCGCCCTCGCCTTCGTCTTCCTGTGGCCGCTGCGGCACCGTGCCGTCGCCGAACCGGCCGAACTGCTCGCCCGCATCGCCCTGACGGCCGCGTTCTGGCTGGTGTACCTGGGTGTACTCGTGGGCCTGGCACGGCACGAGTTCGAGATCACCGTCGGCAACGACATCGCCGACGAGATCGGCCGCGCACTCGGCGCCACCCCCCGGGTCGGCTTCCGCGCCGACCTGCCCGCGACCCTCGGCGTCGGCCTGCTCTGGGTGCTCGCCGTCCTCGCCCTGGCCTTCCTGGTGCCGCGCGGCACCCCGCTCTCCTCCCGGCTGCTGCGCTTCCAGCGGTGGGTACGCCCGCCCGCCTTCGCGATGCTCTACGTACTGCTCGCGTACGTGGGCCTCGGACTGGTCGCCGGACTGGTCACGCTGATCACCCAGGACCACCGGACCGAGACCTTCGCCGTCCTGTGCCTCGGGCTGCCCAACCTCGCCTGGATGGCGCTGGGTGTCGGCATCGGCGGCGCCTGGACCGGACACGTGGACGACAGCCTCGGACTGCCCATGCCGCATGCGCTGGACAAGATCCTGCACACCCGCGACGGCACCCGGACGGTGGACCTGGGCGCCATCGGCGACCACGACGACCGGGCCTGGGTCCTGGTGGCGGTCGCCGTCCTGATCCTGTTCACCGCGGCCCTCGCCGCCGCGGTACGCGCGCCCGCCCGGCTCCCCGCCTGGCGGCACGCCCTGCAACTCGCTCTGGCCCTCGCCGTGACCCTGTTCGTGGTCGGCCTGCTCACCCGGGTCTCCTCGCACCAGGGCCTCTCACTGGTCGGCGTGGGCGGACTCGAAGGCCTCGGCGGACTGGGCGGCGAGGTCCAACTCGATCCGCATGTCGGCCGGTTGGTCGGTGCGGGGGCGCTGTGGGGGCTGGTCATGGGCTTCTTCGGCAGCTTGCTCGCGCGACGGCTGCGGCATCCGGGGGAGGCCGGGGAGGGTGGGGAAGCCAGGGAGGGTGAGGGCGGCGGGGAGGGCGGGGACAGCGGGGGTGCGAAGGGTCGAGGGGCGGGGCCCCGTCAGTAGACGACGGCGGTGGCGGCGGCGAGTGTCGCCGCGGCGAGGCTGCCCCAGAGGGCGGTCGCGCCGTACGGGGCGAGGGTGGTGATGACCACCGGGGAGACGGCCAGGCCCAGGCCCGTGGAGAGTTCGAAGCGGGCGAGGACGCGTCCCAGGGCATGGGCCGGGGCGAGGGTGGTGACGAGCGCGGTGGCGGTGCCCGCGTAGACGATCTCACCGAGGGTGCAGACCACGGCCACCGCGGCGACGGCCGGTGCGCCCCAGCCGTCGCCCAGCGAGACGGCCGCGAGGAAGCCGAGGTAGGACACGGCCAGTACGACACCGGCGGCCGCGAGGACGTTCCGGCGAGGGAAGCGGGACAGCGCGACGGTGACCGGGACCTGGAGGGTGACCACGAGCACCGTGTTGGTCACGAAGATCGCGGCCGACCACACGGGGGACGCGTGCAGTTGGGTCACCAGGATGAGCGGGAGCGCGATCTCGGGGACGTTGAGGCAGAAGGCGTAGATGACGTTGGCGGTCAGCAGGGCGCGCATTCGGGGGGCGGGTTCGGCCCCGCCGCCGTCGCCGACCCCGCCCTTGCCGCCGTCGCCGCTCTTGCTGCCGTTGTCGCTGTGGTGGCCCTCGGCTTCGTTCCTGGTGAGGGTGGCGGGGTCCGCGTACAGGCGGACCGTCCAGGCCAGGACCGCCGCGACGAGATAGGCGAGTCCGGTGGCGACGGCGAGGGCTCGCAGGGCGGTGGCGCCGCCCGCGAGGCAGACGGTGGCGATGAGCGCGCCCGCGCCGAGGCCCGCGTTGCGCAGGGCACGGCCCGCCGCGAGGGCGGCGTCGCGTTCCCGGCCGTGGGCGACCGTGGCCACCACGGCGGCGTGGGCGGCGGGCCATGCCTGGTTGCCGATACCGAGGAAGAGCGCCGCCGTCGCGAACAGCCAGAGGTGTCCGGCCGGGGCGGCAAGGAGCAGTGCCACACCAAGGACCCGTACCAGCATCGACGCGGCCACGACCGTGCTGCGTGCGCCCCGGTCCAGCCACCGGCCCACCGCGGGCATACACACCAGCCCGGCGACGACCGCGACCGTCATCGCGGTGCCGGTCACCGGTGCGGACAGCCGCAGCACCATCACCCCGTAGAGGAGCAGGAAGGGCCGCAACAGGCCGGTGCCGAGCGCGTCCACGGCCAGGGCGACGGCGTATCGGGGGCCGCCGGAGGCGCGGATGAGGGCGGTGGGGCGGATCTTGGGCTTACGGGTGGCCGTGCTTGTACGGGTAGCCGTAGCCGTGCTGGTGGCCGAGCTGTCGGCCGAGGGCGGGGTTGCCATGGCGCCCACCGTGCCGACAAGTGGCGGGCGGCCCTGGTCGGTTGACGGAAGCCGTCAACCGACGGGCTCGCAGCTCGCCCGGCCGGTGATGATGGGGCGGTGACGTTGAGGATCGACATCGGCGGGCTGCCGTCCGGGGGGCTGCGGTTCGCCGCGTCTCCGCTGGCCGAGCTGACCGCGATGCTGCATGTGCTGGCCGAACCCGGGCACCACCCGCGGTTCGCCGCCCGGGCCGCGGGCATCTGGGCCGGGCTGGCGCCGGAGCTGGCCGAGCGGCTGCGGGAGGCGGAGTTCCTCTGGCGTTCCTCGCAGGCCGACTTCCTGATCCCGGCCCGACCCCGGCCGACCCTCGCTGAGGAACTGGACGACGTGGACCGGATCGACGACGAGAGGTACGTGACCGCCGCGCTCGTCACCACGTGCGGGGGCAACCCGGACCGCCTCGCCGCCCCGTCGTCGCCGCTCACCGACGCGGCCGCGCGCGTACGCGCGCTCGACCTGGCCCAGGCCCGCGGCGCGCGACAGGAGGCCTTCGCGGAACGGCTGTTGGCGGACCCGGCGGCCGTACGAGCACGGGTGCGCCGCACCCTCGAACTGTGTGCCGAGGCCTTCTTCGACGCCGCCTGGGCCGACGTCGCCGTACAGCTCGCCACCGACCTGCGCCTCAAGAACGACCTGTTGAAGCACCAGGGCCTCGGGGCGGCGCTCGCCTCGGTGTCCGGCGCGGTCGCGCTGGCACCGGAGGGGGACCGCATCGTCGTCGACAAACTCCAGGACAAGGCGACCACCGCCCGGGACACCGGGGTCACCTTCATCCCCAGCGTCTTCGGCAGCCCGCACCTGGTGGTGGTGCACGCGCCGGGGTGGCAGCCGGTGGTGCAGTACCCCGTCGCCGAGCCGAACCCGTCCCCGGCAGTGCCGGTACCGCTGGAGACGGTCACCCTCCGGCTTGAGGCACTCGCCCATCCGGTACGGCTACGGCTGTTGCGCACCCTGGCCCGCGGCCCGCACACCACCGGCGAGCTGGCCCACATCTGGGAACTCTCGCCCCCGGAGGTCTCCCGCCACCTCGCCGTCCTGCGCCGGGCGGACCTGCTCACCGCCCGGCGACACGGCCGCTACGTCCGCTACACCCTCAACCTGCCCGATCTGACCGCACTGGGCACGGACTTGCTGGCCGCCGTACTGCGGTGAGGCTCGCCACGGGCCGAACCACTCGCCAACCGGCCGCCTCTCGCCAACCGGCCTCTCACCAAACCGCCCCTCACCAAGCGGCGGGAAACACCGGCGCCGCCCACCGCGGCGGCTCGGGCGGGCGCCGGTCCACCGGTGCGGTACGTGCCTCGGCGGCACCTACCGCAGGACGTACCGCTCCCCTCCCCGCCCCCGTCCGCCCCGCAGCCCTCAACTCCCGTACGAACGCGCGGCAGCTGTCCTGTCGGTCGGCCGGTGACTTGGCGAGCGCGCGGGCGAACGGCTCGTCGACGGCGGGCGGCAGGTCGGGGCGCAGGGTGGTCGGCGGTGGGGCGGGGTCGAACTGGTGGGCCCAGAGCAGGGCCATGTCGTCGTCGCGACGGAACGGCGGGGCACCGGTCAGCATTTCGAAGGTGACGCAGGCGAGGCTGTAGACGTCGCAGCGGCCGTCCACCGGGCGGCCCGCGATCTGCTCGGGTGCGACGTAGTCGAGAGTGCCGACGAACTGGCCCACCCTGGTGAACCCGGTCAGCGAGAGCGAGCGTTTGGTGAGGCCGAAGTCGGTGAGGTAGGCGTACTCGCCGCCCTCGGAGGCTTCGTGGTCGGGGCCGTGGCCGGAGCCGGAGCCGCCCGGGGCGTCGGCGTGGTCGAGGTCGCCGGTGTCGTCCGGGTCGTCGGCGATGAGGACGTTGCCGGGCTTGACGTCGCGGTGGACCAGTTGGTGCGCGTGCGCGGCGTCCAGCGCGGAGGCCACCTGGAGGGCGATCCGGCAGGCCGTCTCCAGCGGGAGCCGGCCGGTGCGGTCGAGCAGGGCCCGCAGGTCGCTGCCCCGTACGTAGCGCATGGCGATGTACAGGACGCCGTCCGCCTCGCCCGCCTCGAAGACCGGCACGATGTGCGGATGGTCGATCGCGGCGGCCACCCGCGACTCCTGGACGAAACGGCCGCGGAAGGTGTCGTTGCGGGCCAGTTCGGGGGCGAGCAGTTTGACCGCGACGGTGCGGCCGAGGCGCAGGTCGCGGGCCCGGTAGACGACCGCCATCCCGCCGTGCCCGATCTCCTCCTCCAAGCGGTACCCGGCGATCCGGTGCCCGCTCATCCCGCCGCTGGTCACGAGGGCCCGTCCGTACCGGTCCGGCGCGGGCCGTGCTCCACCGCGAAGACGGACAGCGCGGCGCCGTCGCAGTAGCACCAGCGCTCGTGGCGTACGTCGTACACCCACAGCGCGTCGCCGTCGACCACGACTCCGACGCGCAGCCCCCGGGTCCGCTCGGCGAAGGTTCCGGAGTCCACGCGGCCCGCGGCGAGATCCTCCGCGAGGGTGCGGTAGCGGTCCAGGGACTCGGCCGCCTCGGCGAGCAGCGGGCGTGGGTCCGCGGTACGGGCCGGGGGCGCGCCTGGCGCCGGGGGTCCCTGCGGCAGCGGCAGCAGGAGGCGCCCGTCGACCCAGGCCGACCAGCCGTTGGAACACAGCGCGTGGGCCCAGTCACCCCGCCGGTCGACGACCACCACGGGCAGCAGCGGGTCCAGCGGCGGCAGCGGCTGGGCACCGTCGGGCGCCGCCCAGGTCGGCAGACCCTGCGGTGGTACGACATGGCTGGGCAGGAAGTCGGCTGTGGTCACGGGCGGCTCCTGGCCGGTGGCGGCCGTGCGCGCGAGGGCCGCGGGGCGGTCCTCGCCTGCTGCTTGCTGCTTGCTGCTTGCTGCTTGCTGCTTGCTGCTGCGGGCTACTTACGCATGATCTCCGGTTCGCGCCGTTTCAGCAGCTTGGTGACCAGGAAGCCGAGGACGAGGCTCAGTGCGACGAGCATGCCCATGTCGAGGAGCCAGATCTCCGCCGAGTGCTGGAGGAGCGGGTCGTCGGTGATGTCCTGCTTGACGATCCGGTTGAGGTCGATGGTGCCCGCCATGGCCCCGAGCGCCCAGCGGGAGGGCACCAGCCAGGCGAGCTGTTCCAGGCCCGGCACCCCGTCCAGTTTCAGCAGCGCACCACAGAAGACGACCTGCACGATCGCGACCAGGACCAGCAGCGGCATGGTCACCTCCTCCTTGCGCACCAGGGAGGAGACGAACAGGCCGAGCATCATCGCGGTGAACGCCAACAGGGCCACCGCCAGCGTGATTTCGAGCAGCGGCGGCAACAAAACCCCCTTGCCGCGCGGGGCGTTCAGGTCCACGCCGAACAGCGCCACCATGGTCAGGACCACCGCCTGCACCACCGTGATCGCGCCGAGCACGAGCACCTTGGACATCAGATACGCCGATCTGGACAGGCCGACGGCTCTCTCGCGCTGGTAGATCGTGCGTTCCTTGACCAGTTCGCGCACCGCGTTCGCGGCACCGGTGAGCACCGCGCCGACGCACAGGATGAGCAGGGCGTTCAGCGCGGAGTCCCGGGTCAGAGCGCTGCCCGCGAGCGCGTGCGCCATGGCGCCCATGACGAACGGCAGGGCGACCATGATCACCAGGAAGGTGCGGTCCGACATCAGCGCCGCCGCGTACCGGCGTACGAGCGTACGGAGCTGGGCGCCCCAGCGCTGGCCGCGCGGCGGGGCCACCGAGGTGTCCCGGGCTCGCGGCTCGCTTCTGGGCTGGAGCGATTCGCCGCTCACATAGCGGCGGTGCAGCGGCGAGGCGCGGAACTCGGCGGCCCAGTCGCGGCCGGTGTCGTTCTCGAACGCCTCGAAGGCCTCGGGCCACTCGGTGTAGCCGAAGTACGCGAGCGCCTGGCCGGGCGGCCCGTAGTAGGCGGTGCGCCCGCCCGGGGCGAGCACCAGGAGCCGGTCGCAGACGTCGAGGCTGAGCACGCTGTGGGTGACGACGATGACCGTGCGTCCGTCGTCGGCGAGCGCGCGCAGCATGTGCATCACGGAGCGGTCCATGCCCGGGTCGAGGCCGGAGGTCGGCTCGTCGAGGAAGAGCAGGGACGGCTTGGTGAGCAGTTCCAGGGCGACGCTGACGCGTTTGCGCTGGCCGCCGGAGAGGGAGTGGATGTGCTGGTCGGCCCGCTCCGTCAGGCCGAGTTCGGCCATCACCTCGTCGACCCTGGCCTGCCGTTCGGACTTCGCGGTGTCCTCGGGGAAACGCAGCCGGGCCGCGTAGCCGAGGGCGTGGCGCACGGTGAGCTGTGCGTGCAGGATGTCGTCCTGCGGAACGAGCCCGATGCGCTGGCGCAGCTCCGCGTAGTCGCGGTAGAGGTCGCGGCCGTCGTACAGGACGGTGCCCTCGTCGGCGGGCCGCAGCCCGGTCAGCGCGTTCAGGAGCGTGGACTTGCCCGCGCCGCTCGGCCCGACCACCGCGAGCAGCGAACGCTCGCCGACCGGGAAGGACATCCCGCCGAGCAGCGTCCTGCGCCCCTTGTCCACGTGCACCGCGAGGTCCTGTACGTCCAGCGAGACCTCGCCGGTGTCGATGTACTCCTGGAGTTCCTCGCCCACCAGGGCGAACGCCGAGTGCCCCACACCGACGATGTCGCCGGGCACCACCGGCGAACGGGTCACCGGCTGGCCGTTGAGGTACGTACCGTTCTGGCTGCCGAGGTCGACGATCTCGTAGCCCTGCGGCCCGGCCCGCAGTTCGGCGTGCCGGCGCGAGACCGCGAGGTCCTCCACCACCAGGTCGTTCTCGGGCGCCCTGCCGATCCGGGTGGTCCGCGCGGTGGGCAGCGGGCGTACCGAACTGGGCTGCCGGAAGGTGTGGGTGGCGGCCGGGTGGGCCACCGCGGAGGGCCGCTCGGGCGCGTGGGCGGATGGTCGCGGGGCGGGCGGCGGGGTCGGGGTCAGCACCGCGCGCGGCCCGTCGGCGGGGTTGCCGAAGCGCACGACGGTGCCCGGGCCGACCCGGGAGCGCGAGACCCGCTGCCCGTCGGCGTACGTCCCGTTGGTGCTGTGCTCGTCCTCGATCAGCCAGCCGCCGGAGGCGGAGCGCAGCAGGGCGTGGTGCCAGGAGACGCGGGAGTCCTCCAGGACCAGATCACTGTCCGGGTCGCGCCCCACGTGGTAGACGCGGGACGGACTGAGGACCCGGGAGCCGTCGTCGGCCTCGACGAGCAGCTCCGGCGCGGGGATTTCCGGCCTTTTGGCCATGTTCAGATTTTACGGCGGGGGTCGGGGCACCGCCTGTTGCCCGTCCGGGCGGCCCGCCCGGTCCGTGCGGCCCGCTCAGTCCTCCGTGCTCAGTCCTTGCGCCGTACGAAGATCCGCTTCAGCCCGAACAGGAGCAGCAGCGAGGCGACCAGCGCGCCGAGGCCCATCTTGTAGTCGCCCTCGAAACCGGGGGTGTCGCCGGAGTCCGGCCCGGCGGCGGTGCTGCCGTCCTGCGAAGGCGCGCCGTTCTTGCCGCCCCCACGGCCGCCGAGCTGCTGGGCCACCACGCTGCTGTGCGTGCCCTCGCTGCCGTACATCAGCGCGGAGCCGTCCGCCGTGTACGTGACCGATTCGCCCTGGCCCTGCATGGGCACGTCCAGCCTGCCCTTGCTCCTCGGGTGCCCGTCGTTCCACGCGTACGAGCGGCCGCCGAAGTAGCCGCGCAGCGCGAGCCACTTGCCGTCCGGGGAGAAGGCGCCGTCGGTGGCCCACAGATCGGTGGTAGCGATCGGCTTGAAAACGTTGGTGCCGGTGGCCGACAGCTTGGCCGGCCCCTCGTACAGCGAGCCGCCCGCCTCCTTCTTGTCGGCGATGTACACCCGGCCCGTCTTCGGGTGGACCATCAGCGCCTCGGCGTCGCGGGCCCCGTCGGAGTACTTCACGACGTACTGCGTGGCCCGCACCGTCTGGTCCCGCAACTGCTTCGGCTCGGGCAGCTTGTAGATCCACACGTACGACCAGCCGCCGTCGAGGTTGTCCCCGATGTCGCCGACGTAGAGGCTGCCGTCCGGCCCCGTCGAGATCGCCTCGACGTCACGGGGGCTGCCGACGCCCTTCATGGTGACGGTGGCGACGGTCTTGCCGGTACGGGAGTCGACGGCGTACAGGTACGGCCCGTCGTCGCTGTCGTTGTGCGTCCAGTAGACGCCCGGGTGGGCCCGGCTGGCGGCCAGCCCGCTGGACTCGGTGATCCGGCTGTCGGCGAGGGTGAAGCTCTTGGCTTCGTCGGCGTCCTTGCCAGCTGCTGCCTTGCCTTCGCCGTCACCGACCGCCTTGCCTTCGCCGTCACCGGCCGCCTCGCCGTCGCCGGGCGCCTGCGGCCGGGCCGCCGTGGCAGCGGGTGGCGCGGCACGGGTCGCCGCGACCGGGGTGGCTCGGGCCGACGCCGCGGGAGCGGCATGAGCCGGGGACGAGGTCAGGACAAGGCCCGGGACGAGGACCGAGGCGAGGGCCACAAAGGCACCGGCTGCCGACGGCAGCGAACGCGCACGCATGCCCACAGCCTGCCATCCCCGCCCGTGCGGCGGCGCGCGTGGCCAGCCTCACATCTCCGCGCACCCGGCGGCGTTCCCGTCCCGGCACCTCTCCGGGATGATGAACGGATGCTCAGGTTCATGTTCGTCGGCGACTCCATGACGATCGGCAGCGCCGGCGAGTACACCTGGCGCTACCGGATGTGGCAGCACCTGTGCGCCACGCACGGCGGCCCCTTCCAGATCGTCGGCCCGCGGGACACCCTGTTCGACAAGGCGGCGGGCGAACCGGTCTCGCAGGACTACGCGGACCCGGACTTCCCGGCCCGCCACCGGCGCCACCTCGCGGGCTGGGGCGAGGGCTGGCTGCACATGGCGCCGGTGATCGAGGACACGGTCCGCAAGCACCGGGCCGACGTCCTGCTGGTCTCGCTCGGCCTGATCGACCTCGGCTTCTACACCGACGCCGAGCAGACCGCCGAGAACGTGCACCGCTTCGTCGCCGGTGCCCGCGCGGGCAACCCGCGCATCCGCCTGGCCCTGCTGCCGGTCATCCCCAACGTCCGCGCCGAGAACGACCCGCCCTTCGCCGCCCAGGTCGCCCACTTCAACGTGCTGCTCGCCAAGGCGGCCGCCGACCTCGCCCAGCCGCGCTCCCCGATCCTGCTCGCCACCCCGCCCGAGGACTACCTCCTCGACACGGACACCTACGACGGCACCCACCCGAGCGCCCCCGGCGAGCACAAACTCGCCGCCGCCTTCGCCTCGGCGATGCACCAGGGGTGGGGGGTCGGCGAGGAGTACGCGGCCGTGGGCGTCGGGTAGCGGGGCGGACGGCTTCCCGCGTTACGGCATTGCCGCGATGCCGGGTTGCCGGGTTGCTGGGTTGCCGGGCTGCTGGGCTACGACGCGAGGAGTGGCGCGCGCACCAGGCGGTTGGCGAAGGTCGACATCGTGTACGTGCCGATGCCGAGGACGACCTCCAGCGCCTGCTCGCGGGTGAACCCGGCGTCCAGGAAGGCCCGCAGTTCACCGTCGGCGACCCCACCCGCCGAGGCGAGTACGGCAAGGGTGAACTGCCGTACCGCCTCCAGCCGTTGATCCTCCTGCGGGCCCATCTCCTGGGCGGCGGCGACGAGTTCGTTGGCGGCCCCGAGCTCCCGCAGCCGCGCGGTGTGCAGTTGGACACACAGACCGCAGCCGTTGCGCGCCGCGACGGTCATGATGACGATCTCCCGGGCCAGCGGTTCGAGCGTGCTCTGCTCGAAGGCGGCGCTGAGCCGGAGGAACCCGCCCAGCAGTGCGGGCGACTCGGCCAGCCGCCCCACCGCGACGGGCAGACTGCCACGCGCCCGCGCCACGGCCTCCATGGCGGGCCTCGCGGCAGCGGGCGCGGATTCGAGAGTGTGCGTCGTGAACGCGGAAGTGGTCGGCGCGGTGTTGGTCATGACTCCCCCTGGTTCCTGCTTCTGGGTCCCGTTGTCCCTAAAGTGGTCAACATGGTTGACGAAAAGAAAGTAAACCAGGTTGACGAATTCCGCAACGGCGGCGCCCCCGGCCCCGGTGCGGCGGGCCCTGACCCCACCCCCGGCTGGGAGCTCCCGATCCTCCTCTTCGCCGGGTTCCGCACCCTCATCGACCGCACCCACGCCACCCTCGCCGAACAGGGCCACCCGGACCTGCGCCCGGCGTACGGCTACGCCCTTCAGGCCGTGGGGATGCACGGGGCCACGTCCACCGAGATCGGCAAGCGGCTCGGCGTCTCCAAGCAGGCGGCGGGCAAGACCGTCGACCGCCTCGTCGCCCTCGGCTACGCCACCCGCTCCGCCGACCCCGCCGACGCCCGCCGCAAACTCGTCCGCCTCACACCGCACGGCCTCGACGCACTCGCCCGCTCCGCCGCCGTCTTCGAGCGCCTGCGCACCGAGTGGGCGGCCGACCTCGGCATCGAACGGGTACGGGACCTGGAGGCCGCGCTGCGCCGGGTGGCGGCGCCGGAGTCCTTCCGCCTGGACGCGGCGGGCTGGTTCGGCGGGGCATGAGAACTCCTGTACCCACCGGGGCAGTTCGTTCGGATTTACGCGTTACCGGGCGCCCCTACCTATCGTTGAACACGGCGGCTGCATGCACTCAGGCGGCAGCGGGGAGGAGCCACCATGACCGTCGTAGCGAACGACAGGATCGAGATGGCCGACAGCGGTGAAGAGCTCACCTTGGACCGGATGTTCGAGGTGCTCGAAACGATGCCCGTCCCCGAGGGAACCAAGGCCGAGATCGTCGGGGGAAACATCTTCATGTCGCCGCAGCGGGACACCCACTGGGAGATCATCGCGGACGTCTACGAGCAGTTGCGGGCCAAGTACCCCCGCAACCGCCTGAAGTCCGACGTACGCGTCGACTACCCGGGCTTCCTCAACGGCTTCGCCAGCGACATCACGGTCCTGGCCGAAGGAGCGACGAAAACCGCGCAGGGCCGCTGGCGGCACCAGGACGTGGTCTGCGTGGTCGAGGTGATCTCCAAGGGCACCGCCCACAACGACTACGACCCCAAGAAGACGGCATACGCACTGGCCGGAATCCCGGTCTACCTGATCGCCGACCCGTACCAGGGCAGGTGCCACGTCCACACCTCCCCCAAGGGCGACGACTACGCGACCGAGACCAGGGCGACGTTCGGCCAGGACCTCGACCTGCGGGACACGGAGATCGGCCTCGTCCTGCACACCGGTGACTTCCCCCGCGACTGACCGCCAACGCCCTTTGCCTGGAAGGCACTCGGCTACGCATCGGTATGACGCAGCGCTGCCCTGACAACTCCAGCGCATCGAGTGAGGAACTCCCGTTCGACTTGGGTTGGTCAGTTCGGAAAAGACCGTGACCCGGCGGCCGTACGTATCGTTGAACCCGGCGGCTGCATGCACTCACGCGGCAGCGGGGAGGAGCCACATGACCGTCGTAGCGAACGACAGGATCGAGATGGCCGACAGCGACGACGAACGGGACCTCGACGAGATGTTCGCGGCCCTCGAGCGGATGCCTGTGCCCCCGGGATACAAGGCGGAGATCGTCGAGGGGGCCATCCACATGACGCCGCAGCGCGACGTCCACTGGAACATCATCCGCAGGATCGTCCGAGCCGTGGAGGACACCTTCGGCATGGACGTTCTGGTGTTCTCGGACGTCCGGATCGACTTTCCGGGCGGCATGAACGGCTTCGCCCCGGACGTGGCGAAGCTTCGCTCGGGCGCCGTGAAGAGCGAACGGGGGCGCTGGCGGCACGAGGACGTCGAGTTCGTCGCGGAGGTGATCTCCCGGAACACGGCGTCCAGTGACTACGGCCCGAAGCTCGCGACGTACGCGGCGGCGGGTGTGCCGGTCTACCTGATCGCCGATCCGTATCTGGGCCGCTGCCACCTGTTCACCGAGCCGAAGGACGACGGGTACACGCAGGAGCTGCGGGTGCCCTTCGGTACGGATCTGGACCTGAGCCGTACGGCCCTCGGACTCGTCCTGCACACCGGTGACTTCCCCCGCGACTGACCGCCTCGCGCCCTTGCCTAGAGCGCACTCCACGCCGTTGGCTTGAGGACCATGAAGTACACGCAGCTTGGACGTACGGGACTCAAGGTCAGCCGGATCGTGCTCGGGACGATGAACTTCGGGCCGCAGACCGACGAGGCGAGCAGCCACTCGATCATGGACGCGGCGCTCGCCGCGGGGGTCAACTTCTTCGACACCGCCAATGTGTACGGCTGGGGCGAGAACAAGGGCCGCACCGAGGAGATCCTCGGCACCTGGTTCGCCAAGGGCGGCGGCCGCCGCGACAAGACGGTGCTCGCCACCAAGGTCTACGGGAACATGGGCGCCGACGGCGCCGCCTGGCCCAACCACGACAAACTCTCCGCCGCGAACATCCGGCGCGCGGTGGACGCCAGCCTCAAGCGGCTGCAGACCGACCACATCGATCTGTACCAGTTCCACCACGTGGACCGGCGCACCCCGTTCGAGGAGATCTGGCAGGCCATCGAGGTCCTGATCCAGCAGGGCAAGATCCTCTACGCGGGCTCCTCCAACTTCCCCGGCTACAAGATCGCCCAGGCCAACGAGACCGCCGCCCGCCACGGCCGCCTCGGCCTGGTCAGCGAACAGTGCCTCTACAACCTCGCCGAACGCCGCGCCGAGATGGAGGTGATCCCCGCCGCCGAGGAGTACGGACTCGGCGTCATCCCCTGGTCCCCCCTGCACGGCGGGCTGCTAGGCGGCGTCATCAAGAAGGAGAGCGAGGGCTCCCGGCGGGCCTCCGGCCGCAGCGCGGACGCGCTCGCCAACACCGCGGTGCGCGCCCAGGTCCAGGCGTACGAGGATCTGCTCGACAAGCACGGCCTGGAGCCCGGCGAGACGGCGCTCGCCTGGCTGCTCACCCGCCCCGGGGTGACCGGACCGATCGTCGGCCCGCGCACCGAGGAGCAGCTCACCTCCGCCCTGCGCGCGGTGGAGGTCGAACTGTCGCAGGAGGTCCTGGACGGTCTCGACGAGATCTTCCCGGGGCCGGGGGCATCGCCGGAGGCGTTCGCCTGGTAGGGCGTACGGGAGTGTTTCGCCTGGTGGTGGGGTTGCCGGAAACGCGCGGCGGCCCGTGCGGGCGGGACATCCTCCCGTGCACACGTGGTGGCGGGCGGCGGGGGGGGGCGGGCTGCGGGCTGCGGACCGGCTAGCGTCCGGCCGCCGCCGCCACGGCGACCACGACGAACATCAGCACGAGCACCGAGGCCATGATCCGGTTACGGGTCTTCGTCTTCACGTACCCGAGATTAACGTGCCGCTCCGAGGCGCCATCCGCCGACCTTCTCGTAACGCAGGCGGGCGCCGTCCGCGCCGCCCGGCAGATTGCTGCGGACCAGGGCCACCTCCTCGACCTGCCAGGTGGTGCCGCGGAAGTCGTCGAGCAGGGCGGCGTACGCCGCGAAGTCGGCGTGACCGCCGCTGCGGGCCAGGGTCAGGTGGGGGCGGTAGCCGCGGTGCTCGCGCCTGTCCTCGGGCAGCGCCTGCTGGGTGCGCCCGGCGAGCCGGGTCAGGGCGGCGGTGTCGCCGCTCGCCCCGGCCCACAGTGCCCGCCCGCCGAAGTGGCCGCCGCCGGCCACGGCGAGCGGGAACGGCTCGGACTCGGCCGCGGCCCCCGCGAGGAACCGGGACAGGCTCCGCACCTCCTTGTAGGGCACCTCGCCGTAGAACGCGAGCGTGAAGTGCCAGCCCTCCTCGGACATCCAGCGCAGCCGATCGGCCCCCGGCAGATCGCGCAACGGGGCTGCGGCGCGGGCGAGTTCGGCGACCACGTCGGGCGGCGGCAGGACCGCGGCGAAGAGTCTCATGCCGGTACTCTGCCGTGCCCCGCCGCTACCGTCCGCACCGGGTCCGTATCGGGTCCGCAGGGGCTACGTACTCGCGCCCAACCCGCTCAGGCCCGGGCCGCTGAGGACCCGGGCCGCGCGGAACCCGTCCCGCTCAAGCCGCCGTAGCCAACTCTCGGCGCGGCACCAGGCACACCTGCGGATGGTGGTGGTGCCAGCGCACGGTGACGCGCATGCCGCCCGCGCGGGCGAGGGCGAGGCCGACGCCCGCCGAGGCGAGGGCCGAGACCAGGCCCGCGACGGCGAAGCTGATCCGGGCGCCGTAGGTGTCGGTGACCCAGCCGAACAAGGGCGCCCCGAGCGGCGTACCGCCCACGAAGACCATCATGAACAGGCTCATCACGCGGCCCCGCATGGCCGGTTCCACGGCTGTCTGCACCAGCGAGTTGGCGGTGACGTTGACCGTCAGGCCGAGCATGCCGAGCGGCACGAGCAGCGCGGCGAACAGCCAGAAGGCCGGGGCGAAGGCCGCCAGGATCTCCAGCAGGCCGAAGGCCACCGCGGCCAGGACGAGCAGCCGCAGCCTGCTCGCGCCGCGCCGGGCGGCGAGCAGCGCACCGGCCAGCGAGCCCGCGGCCATCAGGGTGTTGAGCATGCCGTACGTACCGGCGCCCGCGTGGAAGACGTCGTCGGCGAAGGCCGAGAGCCAGATCGGAAAGTTGAAGCCGAGGGTGCCGATGAAGCCGACCAGGACGATCGGCCACAGCAGTTCGGGCCGCCCGGCCACATAGCTGAGGCCCTCCCGGAGCTGGCCCTTGGCGCGCGGGGCACGTTCGACCTTGTGCAGTTCGGCGGGCCGGATCAGGAGCAGGCCGATGATCGGGGCGATGAAGGACAGACCGTTGGCGAGGAAGGCGTAGCCGGAGCCGACGGCGGTGATCATGACACCGGCGACGGCCGGGCCGATGAGCCGGGCGGACTGGAAGTTCGCGGAGTTCAGGCTGACCGCGTTGGCGAGCTGCCCCGGTCCGACCATCTCGGAGACGAAGGTCTGCCGCGCCGGGTTGTCCACCACGGTGGCCATACCGAGCAGGAAGGCCGTCGTGTACACGTGCCACACCTCGACCCGTCCGCTCAGCGTGAGCGCGGCGAGCGCGAGTCCGGTCAGCCCCATCGCGGCCTGGGTGACAAGCAGCAGCCGCCGCTTGGGCAGCCGGTCGACGAGCAGGCCGCCGTACAGGCCGAACAACAGCATCGGCAGGAACTGCAGCGCCGTGGTGATACCGACGGCCGCGGAAGAGCCGGTGAGGCTGAGCACCAGCCAGTCCTGGGCGATGCGCTGCATCCAGGTGCCGGTGTTGGAGACAACCTGCCCGGTGAAGAAGAGCCGGTAGTTACGGACCTTCAGCGAGCTGAACATGCCCGTACGGGCGGACTTGTCGTCGCGGTGGCTCGCACGGACGGTCTTGTCGTCGCCGTGACTGGTACGCGCGGTCTTGTCGTCGCCGTGGCTCGCACGGACGGTCTTGTCGAGGCTCGTACGGGCGGTGTTGCCACGGCTCGTACGGCCGGTCTTGTCATGCGGGGTGGAGCTGGAGTCACGCGGGGTGGATACGGAGTCGTGCGAGGTGGATATGGCGTCGTGCGGGGTGGAGCTGGAGTCAGGCGGGGTGGATATGGAGTCATGGGGGGTGGACAGGGAGTCGTGGGCGGCTGATGCGGGGTCGGAGTCTGCTCCGGATCCCGTACTCAAGGTGGTGCCTCCTGGTATGTGCGTGGTGTGCGTGGTCCTCCGCGCCGCGGTCCGGCGTCAGAGGTGGGCGAGCTTCTCCAGTACGGGGGCGGCGGCACGGAGCTTGTCCCACTCGTCCTCGTCGAGGCCCTCCACCAGCGTGGCCAGCCAGGCGTTCCGCTTGCGGCGGCTCTGTTCGAGCATGGCCTCGGCCTGCTCGGTCTGGGTGACGACCTTCTGACGGCGGTCCTCGGGGTGCGGCTCGAGATGGACCAGTCCCTTGGCTTCGAGCAGGGCCACGATGCGGGTCATCGACGGCGGCTGTACGTGCTCCTTGCGCGCCAGCTCGCCGGGGGTGGCCGAGCCGCAGCGGGCCAGGGTGCCGAGCACCGACATCTCGGTCGGGCTCAGCGACTCGTCGACCCGCTGGTGCTTGAGCCGCCGCGACAGCCGCATGACGGCGGAGCGCAGGGCGTTGACAGCGGCTGGGTCCTCGGTGGCCCGCGGGGTACGGCCCGCGTCCTGGCCGTGGGAAAGGTCCGGCATGTTGTTAGGGTAGCTCATTAGCCTGCCTAAGGACCACTCGTTTCCCGCCGCTGTGGCACACCCATCACATCCTCACTCGTACGAGTGAGACGGTTGCGGAAAGTGAGTCCGCGCGCGCCGGGTGCCCGGGACGCTGGAGGCATGGCATCGACAGTGCTCAGCCTGCGACTGGACAGTGAGCTGCTCGACCGGCTCAAGGGACATGCGGCCAAGCGCGGCATGAGCGTGCAGGACTACGTGGTCCGCACGCTCGTACGCGACGACTTCGACGAGCGTTTCCACGCCGCCGTGGACGAGACGGAGAGGTTCTACCGCTCGGTTGGTTGACCGCGGTGGGTTGAACGCGGGTGATTGACCGCGGTGGTTGACCGCAGTGGTTGACGACCGCAGGTCGAAGGCGGCGGATTGACGGCGGCGGGTTGACCCCCGCCGCCCCCGCTGCCTCCGCCGCCTCCGCCGCCACCTCAGGCCCATCAGGTGTTCAGGCCCCTCAGGCCCCGCAGCCCCCTCGGCTCAGGTCAGATCCAGCGCGGGCATCAGGTAGTAGAAGGCGAACACCGCCGAGACGACGTACATGGCAATCGGCACCTCCCGGCCGCGACCGGCGACCAGCCGCAGCACCGTGAAGCTGATGAAGCCCATGCCGATGCCGTTCGTGATCGAGTACGTGAACGGCATCATCACCATCGTCAGGAACGCCGGGATCGCGATCGTCGCGTCGCTCCAGTCGATGTCGCCGATGGAGCCCGCCAGGATCAGGAAGCCCACCGCGACCAGTGCGGGGGTCGCCGCCTGGGACGGCACCATCGTCGCCAGCGGCGTGAGGAACAGTGCCACGGCGAACAGGCCGCCGGTGACGATGTTCGCGAAGCCCGTGCGCGCACCCTCCCCCACGCCTGCCGTCGACTCCACGAAGCAGGTGGTGGCCGAGGAGGAGGACGCGCCGCCCGCGGCGACCGCGATGCCGTCCACGAACAGCACCCGGTTCATGCCGGGCATGCCGCCGGTCTCGTCGGTCAGGCCCGCCTCGTCACCGACGCCCATGATCGTGCCCATGGCGTCGAAGAAGCAGGACAGCAGCACCGTGAACACGAACAGCAGGCCGGTGAGCAGTCCCACCTTGTCGAAGCCGCCGAACAGACTGACCTCGCCGACCAGACCGAAGTCCGGGGAGGAGACCGGGTTTCCGGGCCACTTCGGGGTGGTGAGCCCCCAGGAGGGCACGTCGGCGACGGCCTCGATGACGATCGCGAGCAGCGTCATCGCGACGATGCCGATCAGGATCGCGCCCGGCACCCGCCGCACGATGAGACCGAGCGTCAGCAGCACACCGAGCACGAAGACGAGCAGCGGCCAGCCGTTGAGGTGCCCGTCGCCGCCGAGCTGGAGCGGCACGGTCGTCCCGGCCGCGTCCGGGATGCGGCTGACGAACCCGGCGTCGACCAGGCCGATCAGCATGATGAACAGGCCGATGCCGATGGCGATGCCCTTGCGCAGCCCCACCGGGACGGCCGCCATCACCCGCTCCCGCAGCCCGGTGGCCACGAGCAGCATGACCACGAAGCCCGCAAGTACCACCATGCCCATCGCGTCCGGCCAGCTCATCCGCGGCGCGAGCTGGAGCGCGACCACGGTGTTCACACCGAGCCCGGCCGCCAGCGCGATGGGCACATTGCCGATGACGCCCATCAGGAGTGTGGTGAAGGCGGCGGTCAGCGCGGTCGCGGTGACGAGCTGGCCGTTGTCGAGCTGATGCCCGTGCATGTCCTTGGCGCCGGACAGGATGATCGGGTTCAGGACCAGGATGTAGGCCATCGCGAAGAAGGTCGCGAAGCCGCCGCGGATCTCCCGCCCGAACGTCGACCCCCGCGCGGAGACCCTGAAGAAGCGGTCCAGCGGACCGTGCGTCACGACGGACGCCCCGTGCGGGGCGTCCGACTTGTTGGTGGCCTGGCCGGTCATACGGGCAACCTCGGGCGGTGCGGCGGTCGTACGGGGGCGTACGCGCGGGCGGTCGTACAAGGGGACTCGACCGGGCCGCCCGGGCAAGCGGCGGATGACACGAGCCACTTCGCCCGAGTCACTTCGTCCGGTCCGCTTCGTGCACTCCAGCGTTCACACGCTTTCGTACGCTCCAGCGTTCACACGCTCCACTGTTCGTACGATCCGCTGAAGGAAACCGGCCAGGTCGAGATGGTTTCAGTATGAATGAATAAGTCTGACGAAATCCAATCCGCCCGGCAGTGGCGTTCCCGGCGGCGGGAAGGCGGGGGCAGGACCCCGCGCACGAGCCGGGAGATCGCCGGAGAGCGAGCCAGGAGAACGTCGGGAGAACGCCGGGAGGGAGGACCTCCCCGACCGCCCCCTCGTAAGCTGTGCGCATGACCCGTGAGACCGCTCGCCGCCCGCTGCGCGAGGCACCCGCACCGCTCGAGGGCCCGGTCGTCGGGACCGTCACGGGCGGCACGATCCTCTGGTTCCTGCTCTTCCTGGCGCAGTTGCCGTTCTACGGCTGGTTCGACGACCACGGGCACCTGTGGTGGGTGTGGACCCCGCTGGCCGGGGCCGGGCTCGGGCTGATCGGCATCTGGTACGTGCGGGGGCGCGAGGCGGCGCTCAAGCGCGCGGAGTCCGCCGCGGAGACGCCCGACGGAGAGACACCCACTGGAGAGACACCCGCCGACGAGGCCTGAAGCGCCCCGGGCCACCAGTGGCTGAATTCGCGTGTACCGGCGGCTGAACCCCTTTCTCGCCGCCTACACCCTGAGGATGTGACGCCCGGCGAGCCGGTCCTCCCCAGGTCGGAATTCGGCTCTCCCGAGCGGTGAAGCGGGCCCGGCGCCCGTACCGTCGAACACATGACGCAGCGGGCACGGACCGGCGCGGACGACTGCGGAGCACAGCACGCCCCCGTCGGCGGTGCCACGGACGCGGACACCGAAGCCACCGGCACAGCGACCACTACCGGCACGACGCCGAGCACGACGACGACCGGCGCAACGACGACCACGACCTCGACCGGCGCTCCCGGTCCGACGTACAAAGCGGCGGGACTCACCACCGCCGAAGTCGCCGAGCGGGTGGCGCGCGGCGAGGTCAACGACATCCCGGTGCGCAGCAGCCGCTCCACCGCCGACATCGTGCGCGGCAACATCTTCACCCGCTTCAACGCGATCATCGGCGTGCTCTGGGTGATCACCCTCTTCGTCGCCCCGGTACAGGACGCCCTGTTCGGCTTCGTGATCCTCGCCAACACCGGTATCGGCATCGTGCAGGAGCTGCGCGCGAAGAAGACCCTCGACTCGCTCGCCGTGATCGGCGAGGCCCGCCCGGTCGTCCGCAGGGACGGCGTCGCCGCCGAGGTGGCGACCTCCGCGATCGTGCTCGACGACCTGGTGGAGACGGGCCCCGGCGACAAGATCGTGGTGGACGGCGTGGTCGCCGAGGCGGCGGGCCTGGAGGTGGACGAGTCGCTGCTCACCGGCGAGGCCGACTCCGTGGTCAAACGCCCCGGCGACCCGGTGCTCTCCGGCAGTTTCGTGGTGGCGGGCGCCGGTGCCTACACCGCGACCCGCGTCGGCCGGGAGGCGTACGCCGCCCAACTGGCAGAGGAGGCCGCCCGGTTCACCCTCGTCCACTCCGAACTGCGCACCGGCATCTCCACGATCCTCAAGTACGTGACGTGGATGATGGTGCCGACCGCGCTCGGTCTGGTCGTCAGCCAGCTCTTCCTGGAACACGACAGCGTCAAGGACGCCACCGCGCGCACCATCGGCGGAATCGTGCCGATGATCCCCGAGGGCCTGGTGCTGCTCACCTCGGTGGCCTTCGCGATCGGCGTGATCCGCCTCGGCCGCCGCCAGTGCCTGGTACAGGAACTCCCCGCGATCGAGGGCCTGGCCCGGGTCGACGTGGTCTGCCTCGACAAGACGGGCACCCTCACCGAGGGGGGCATGGACCTCGCCGAGTTGCGGGTACTCGACGGCGCCGGGGGCACCGACGGCGGGGACGGTTCGGGGCGTACGGAGGGCACGGGACGTACGGAAGCGGCTGAAGGAACTGGAGGGGCTGAGGCGGCTGAAGGAGCTGTAGGGGCTGCACCGGCGGACCGCATCCGCGCCGTACTCGGCGCCCTCGCCGCCGCCGACCCCCGGCCCAACGCCAGTCTGCGGGCGGTGGCCGAGTCCTGTCCCCCGGTGGCCTCGGTGCGGTGTACGCGGGCGGTGCCGTTCTCCTCGGCGCGCAAATACAGCGGTGGCCGCATAGAGGAGGCGGGCGGGCGCTTCGGCGACTGGCTGCTCGGCGCGCCCGACGTCCTGCTCGCGCCCGGCGACCCGCTGCTCGACGAGATCGGCGGGCTCGACCGGCAGGGCCTGCGGGTGCTGCTGCTCGCCCGGGCCGGGCACGGACTCGACGGCCCCGACCCGACCCGGGACACCGCCCCGGCCGCCCTGGTCGTCCTCGAACAGCGGCTGCGCCCCGACGCCGCCGACACCCTGCGCTACTTCGCCGAGCAGGGCGTCGCGGTGAAGGTGATCTCCGGCGACAACGCGGTCTCCGTCGGCGCGGTCGCGGCCAAGCTCTCGCTGCCCGGCGCCGAACACACCGTCGACGCGCGCACGCTGCCCGAGGACCGGGACGAGATGGCCGAAGTCCTGGAGAAGAACACGGTGTTCGGGCGGGTGAGCCCGCAGCAGAAACGCACCATGGTGGCGGCGCTGCGCTCGCGCGGGCACACGGTGGCGATGACCGGGGACGGCGTCAACGACGTGCTCGCCCTCAAGGACGCCGACATCGGGGTGGCCATGGGCGCGGGCTCCGAGGCGACCCGGGCGGTGGCGCAGATCGTGCTGCTCAACAACAGCTTCGCCACCCTGCCCTCGGTGGTCGCCGAGGGCCGCCGGGTCATCGGCAACATCACCCGCGTCGCCACGCTCTTCCTGGTCAAGACGGTCTACTCGGTCCTGATGGCCCTGCTCGTGGTCTGCTCCCAGGTCGAATACCCGTTCCTGCCACGGCACTTGACCCTGCTCGCCACCCTCGTCATCGGCCTGCCCGCGTTCTTCCTGGCCCTCGCCCCCAACAAGGAACGCGCCCAGCCCGGCTTCGTACGCCGCGTCATGCGCTACGCGCTGCCCGCCGGACTCATCGCGGGCATCGCCACCTTCACCACCTACCTCCTCGCCCGCGCCCACTATCACGGCCCCGGCGAACTGGACGCGGAGACCAGCGCGGCGACGACCACCCTGTTCCTGATCTCGCTGTGGGTACTCGCCATCGTCGCCCGCCCCTACACCTGGTGGCGGATCCTGCTGGTGGCCACGATGGGCGCGGCCTTCGTGATCGTCCTCGTCGTGCCCTGGCTCCAGGACTTCTTCGCACTGCGCCTGGAAGGCACCGTCATGCCCTGGACAGCGGTGGGCATCGGCCTCGCGGCGGGCGCTCTGCTCGAACCGGTGTGGGTGTGGGCGGGGCGGCGCTTCCCGGCCTGAGCGGTGGCTCGCCGGCAAGAGGACCGGCGACAGGGACCCATGAGGCGGCCGGGCTGGCAGGCTGGCTGGCTGGCTGGCTGGCGGAACAATCCATCCCCCGGGGCGTGTTGAGCGGTCAGGCACCTGTTCTCGGGGACGTGCGCGGATACGTACGTGCGCGGCCCCGACCGGTCGCACACGTCCGACCGGTGCGTACGTCCACGGCAACCCGAAGGGACCCGACCTCGATGGCGGTCATCCACCACACCACCATGTCGCCCACCAAGCTGGAGCTGCTGACGTCCTGGCTGCCCACCCGGAGCTGGTACGCGGGCACCTCCCCCGAGCCGGTGAAGGCGGGCGGCTTCCGGCTGGACGACCCGACGGACGAGGTCGGCATCGAGTTCATGGTGGTCCGCGACGCCGCCGCCCCGGGCGCGCCCGCCCTCTTGGTCCCGTTCACCTACCGCAGCGCCCCACTGGAGGGCGCCGACACCGCGCTGATCGGCACCTCCGAGCACGGCGTCCTCGGCACCCGCTGGATCTACGACGGCGCCCACGACCCGGTCCTGCTCGGCCAGTTGCTGGCCTTCGCCCTCGGCCGCGTCCCCGCCCAGGCCCAGAGCGTGAGCGACACCCTCGACCCCACCGTCCACGCCCACTGGA
The DNA here is from genome assembly GCF_013364195.1 of Streptomyces sp. NA04227. Lineage (NCBI taxonomy): Bacteria > Bacillati > Actinomycetota > Actinomycetes > Kitasatosporales > Streptomycetaceae > Streptomyces > Streptomyces sp. NA04227. The sequence goes on from NZ_CP054918.1 coordinate 3,128,011, forward strand.
TGGGCCCCACCCTCACCACCGGCACCGACGACAAGCCGCCGCTGCCCACGGTGCTCTCGGTCACGGACTCCACCGACGGCACGGACGCGGTGATCCGCACGGTCCCCGACCCTGCTGAACCGGGCGAACCGGACGCCGAAGCAAGTGAGTTGACGCTGCACTTCGCCCGCGTCCTGCACGCCGGTACGGATGGGGCTCCGGCCACCGAGTCCGCGACTCCCGCGGCCGGTTCGGCACTGCTCGGAGTCGTCACCGCGGGCTGGGAGCTGGCGGACGGGGCGACGGTGCGGGGGCGGTACGCGGAGGTGCGGGGGTAGTCACTGACCGGTCGGCTGTACGGACAACAGTCGTACGGTCGTGGGGAGTTGATTCACCACGACCGTACGACCGCCACAGCCCTGAAGCCCAAGGCCTCAACCCGAAAGCCTCAAGGCCCTACAGCGCTACCGGTTCGCCCCGCTCAGACCCCGAACGGCGCCGCATACCGCACCGTCCCGCCCGGCAGCGGATACCGCTTGTCCAGGGCGAGGGCCATCAGCGCCTCGTCGGGGACGTCGATGGTCAGGCCGATGCCGTACCGCGAGGCGCGGGTGAAGCCGAACCGGGGGTAGTACGGCGGGTGACCGAGGACGACGACGTATCGCTCGCCCTGCTCGGTGGCCGCGGCGAGGGCGGCGCGGACGGCGGCCGAACCGGCGCCCGTGCGCTGGTACTCGGGGAGTACCGCGCAGGGGCCCAGGCACAGTGCCGGGGTGCTGCCGATGTGGCAGCGGGTGAGCAGGGCGTAGCCGACGGGTCGGCCGTTCTCGTCGGTGCTGACGAGGGAGAGTCCGTCGATCCAGGCGGGGTCGGTCCGCAGGGTGTCGACGAGGTCCGCCTCCAGCGGGGTCTCGAAGGCCCCGAGGTTGATCTCACGGACGGCGGGGATGTCGGCGCCGGTCTCGGCGCGGGTGTGCCACGTGATGGTCATCGCGACAGTGATCCGTTTCTGGTGTGCGTGATGGGTGCCGGACACCGCCGGCGAGCGGGCGCACGAGCGCGCCGCTCCAGCGGGCGGAATTCAGAACGGAGTCAGGCCACGGCCCGTTACGGGCGAACGCCTCCGGAGCCGAGAGGGGTCCGGGCGTCGCCTGCGGCAGCGGCCCTGCGCGCGGTCATCAACCCCACCTCCTCCATGGCTTCCACTCGGGTGTCCTCGGCAGGACACGAACAGGGGTCACGGTAGCGCGGACAGTCCTCCGGTGTCGCGCGGGAATGGCTCGGCGGCTTCCGGAGCCGACGCCTCACCGGTCCGAAAGCCGCACGGCGGTCAACCCGGAACCCGCCGGGACACCCCTGTGGGTGACCGCTTCACCGCAGCAACGATCAGGCAAAAGGGGCGCTGAATACACTTCTTTCATGACTGACATCTTGGGGATCGCCGAAGCCCGGGAAAGACTGGACAGCCTGTGCCGCAAAGCCGCTACCAGCCTGGAGCGCACGGCGATCACCGATGAGGGCACGGTGGTGGCCATCCTGATCAGTCCGCAGGAGCTGGCCGATCTCGAGGACGACTTGGCCATTGCCCAAAATCGCCTCAACGAGGCACTGGGACAACCGGAACCGGTACTCACCCAGGAGGAGTTCCTGAACGAGCTCGCCGCCCAGGATGTCGACGGTCAGCAGGGAGCGGCGTGAGCGCGGAGGTCGTATTCCAAGCCCCTGCCCGGCAGAAGTTGAGGGAGTACCGGAAGAACGACCGCGCCGGAGTTGATCAAGTACTGGACTCGATCAACCTGCTGCGCGGTGACCCCCGGCCTCCGGGGTCGGCCCCGTACGGAAGTGGGTACTTCCGCATCCACGTAGGCGTCTACCGCGTCCTCTACCAGGTCCGGAACGGCACGCCCGTGGTGATCTCGATCGAGCACGTGGGCAAGGTCCCCTGAGCGGCCACCCCGATTCGGCGCACGGCCCTCGCCTCTCTCAGTCGAACCACCGATCCCGCGCCAACTCCCCCGTACGCGACGGGTCCTCAAGCAGGGCCGCCACCTCGAAGCGGCGCGGCCACTGGCCGGCCGCCCAGGCCAGGCCCGCCGCGACGCCCTCCAGGGTGGCCGCGTGGACGGTGCCGTCGGGGGTGCGGCGCCAGTCCAACTCGGTGCCGTCGACGAGGAGTTCCTCGTACTCGGTGTACGTCTCGGGGGTCGCCGGGCCCAGCAGCGTACGGACCGACTCGGGCACCGGATGGACCACGCCGCCGTCCGGCACCGTGGTGGGGGCGGATTCGCCGAGGCGGGGGACCTGGAACAGCTCGGCGAGTTCGGCGGCGCGGTCGGGGCGGACCGGGAGCAGGGGGCGGCCGGTGGCGAAGGGCAGCAGGTCGGGGGCGTCGGCCACCTGGGCGTCGGCGGCGTCGACCACGATCACCTCGCCGTCGCGTACCGCGCGCAGTTCGTCGGGCAGCGTGACCTGCTCCGGGTCGAGCTCGGCCAACTCGCTGTAGAGCGCGTGCAGTTGGGAAGCGGTGACCGGGCGGTCGGGGTCGGCGAGGCGGTCCAGGAGTTCGGCGGCGCCGCCCGGTTCGGAGAGCAGGGCGGGCACCGAGGTGCGTACGCCGAGGGCGCGCAGGACCTGGGCGTCGTCGAAGCCGGTGGCGTCGGCGGGGTCGTACAGACCGGCGAGGAGCGGGTCGGAGCCCTCGGCGCGCAGCCCGGCGGGGCGGCGGCCGTCGAGCACCGGATGACCGCGCAGCCACCAGGCCGTGTACGGGCGCACCGTCTCGGTGGTGCCGTCCGGGAGCAGCACCGTGACCTGCTGGGTGAGCGCGTCGCGCAGCGGCGGGCGGGAGAGCAGGGCGAGGGCCTCGGGCCAGCGGTCGTCGTCGACCACGTCGAGGTCGCGTACCGCGATCAGTTCGGTGGCCACCGGGGGTACCGGCGTCTCGGGCAGTTGGTCGAGCACGTCCTCGCACCAGACGTCCACGACGTCGAGCAGTCCGGCGTCGTCGGATTCGGCGAAGTCGCCCTCGCGGGGCTCCAGTTCGTCCGGGTCGAGCACCACATCGGTGGCGCGTACCAGGACGAAGTCGGCCAGTACGCCGACACCGGCCAGCGGCTGCTCGCCCCAGCGCCCGGCCCATTCGGCGTCCACCAGGGCCAGTTCGCCCTCGCGCATCACGCGCGCGAACGGGCTGTCGGGCAGGACGAGTTCACCGGCGGGGGCCAGTTCGCCGTCCTCGTCGGGCAGGGCCAGCGCGCCCAGCCAGGGTTCGGCGCCCGGTTCCAGTTCGGCGTCCCGGACCAGGCCGAGGACGATCTCGGCGAGTTCCTCGGCGCCGAGGGCGGTGTCGTCGTCCCAGCCGATGCCGGCACCCACACCCACACCGTCGTCGTCGAGCGAGGCGGCGACGGCGGCCCGTACCTGCGGCGTCGTCAGGACCGCTCGCGGCGAGGCGGGCAGCGCGCCGAGCTTCTCCAGGAGCGGGTGCGCGGCGTCCGGGTGGGCGACCTTGAGACCGAGCCGCGACAGCGCCCCGGCGGTGACGGTGCCCACCGTGTCGGCGGGCAGCAGGATGTGGCGGGGCCCGATCGCGGTACGGCGACGGGCGGGCGGGCCGAAGTCCAACGGGGCGGCGGCGCCCGGGAGTTCGGCACCGGGAACGTCGGCTCCCGGCTCTCCGGCTCCCGGCTCGATGCGCTGCGCGCCCGGCTCGGCTCCCGCGCCCGGCTCGTACGCACCACGGCCGTCGTCGGCGAGCGGCACCGGAAGACCGGTGAGCCGGTCCGGGTCCACCCCGGCGAGGCTGTCGTACAGGCGCCACCACCACGACGGGTCGCGGTCCACACCGGTCAGCCGGTCGATGGCCTCGGTCAGCGGCACCCGGCTCACACCGAGCGCCCGCAGCTCGCCGCGCCGTTCGAGACCGGCGGGCAGCAGATTGGGCAGCACCTCGGCGAGCACCCGTACCGTCTCGGCGCCCGCGCCCTCCACCACCTCGGCGTCGCGCGGACGCAGCGCCTCGGGGGACGCCTGCGCGGAGGCGTCGGAGGTCTCGGAGAGAGCGGAGAGCACGGACATCGCGGAGGTGTCGGCGGCGGGCTCCGCCTCTCCGGCCGTCCGGGTCGTGAACTCCAGGGCGGGCGGCAGGAACGCGGTACGCGGGAGACGGTCGAGGATGCCCTGTCGCAGCGCGCCGTCGAGGGCGCTGCGGCCCAGCGGGCCGGGCACCAGGTCGATGAGGCCGGGGCCCACCGGGCGCCAGGCGGCGAGGAGTTCGGCGTAGGCGTCGGCGGCGCGCTCCACGAGGAAGTCGGTGAGCGGGCCGGGGGCGGCGTGGCGGCGGGTCGGGTCGAGCGGGAGCGAGGCGATCAACAGGGCGGGGACGCCGAGCGGTTCGTCGCTGGGCGTCGGCGCGTGCACCACCGGCGCCGTACGCGGCGGCAGCGGCGCGCCCTCCTCGTCCACCGGCACCGCCCAGGTCAACGACCAGTACGGGCGCAGCCGTTCCTCCACCGGCCGGTCCGCGAGCAGCGCGACGTCCAGCGCGCCGCCACGGCTGAGGTACCGCCAGCGGCTGGTGCCGTCACGGGTGTCCTCGACGGTGACCAGTGAGCCCGAGGCGTCGGTGGTGACCTGCGAGCCGGAGCCGTCGGCGGGCGCGGCGGCGGTCGCTTCGGCGGCCGGTTCGGTGGGCGCTTGGGTGGTCGCTGCGGCGGCCGTCGTACCGGCGGGCGGCACGCGCCGCAGTGTCCGTACGCCCTCGTCGGTCTCGACGACCACCTCGTCCAGGCCGGGCAGGGTGAGCAGCAGGGCCGCGTCCACGCCGTCGAGCAGTCGCTGGACGAGGTCCTCGGCTGCGGCGTCGCGCAGCGGCAGTACCACCACGGTCTCGTACGACTCCGGGGCGCTGCCCTCGGCCGCGAACGGCAGCCGCAGGAGCGGGAGATGGCCGTCGCGGCGGCGGAGTTCGTCGGCGAGGGCGGGGCTCGCGGTCGCGGCCTCGGCGGCGAGTTCGCGGGCCTCGGACAGGGACCAGCGCACACCGCCGTGACGGCCGAGGACGGCCGGTTCGTCGCTGACCGCGAGCACCGCGGCGAAGCCGACGCCGAAGCGGCCGACCGTACGGCCCGCGGCATCGTCCTCCTCGCGCTTGGCGGAGGCCCTCAGGGTGGACAGCGACTCGGCGCCCGCGGCGTCCAGGGGCGCCCCGGTGTTGGCGACGGCCAGCACCTTCTCGCGCAGGGTCAGGCGCAGCCGGCCGGGCACACCCGCGCGCGCGGCGGCGTCGGCGGCGTTCTGGGCGAGTTCGACGACGAGCCGGTCGCGGTAGCCGCCGAGGGCCAGGTCCTCCTCGGCGTTGGCGTCCTCACGCAGCCGGGCGGCGCTGGCCACCCACGCGTCGAGCACCCCGCGCCGCAACCGCGCGGTACCGAACGGGTCCGCCCCTTCGGGGGCCGGCCGCACGAACCTGTTCACGGGTCTCTCCATCCTTCGGCGCCACCGCCGCACACGACCGCTTGCCGCGCACAGGGCCGAAGGTACCGCGCGCCGCGGACATCCCCGTACGCGGCCGGGGTGAGCGGGGGGAAGGACGGCTGGCGTGGAGTTGAATCCTCGGGTGGTGAGGAGAAGTTGGGGGCCCTGGAGGGCCCGACCGCCCACTGCCTCAGGCGTGCCCGAACTCCTCGGGGTTTCAGGAGTGCCCGAACTTCGAGGGCTCAGGAGTGCCCGAACTCCTCCGTCGGCTCCTCCGTCAGCACCGAGCCCGAATCCGGGGCGGGGCGCAGCGGCAGGGGATCGACGCGGGTCTCGTCGATGACCGGCGGGGCGGGGCGCAGGGGTTTGGGCATGACGGCGGCCTCGGAGTGGCCGCCACAGCCGTAGGAAAGGGAGACCACACGGCCGTCGGCCGGGGAGAACTCGTTGGAGCAGACGCCGAAGGCCTGCCGCAGCGAACCGGCCACCGGTACCAGGAAGCCGCAGGAGATACAGGCCGCCGGTGCCGCCTGTGCCATCGCGGACGCGGGGCCGTAGGACTCCTCCCAGCGGTCGGCGGCGGTGTGCAGCCCGTACCGGGAGAGCACCCGGGCCCGGCCCATGCCGAGTTCCTGGGCGACCTCGCTGATGGCGCCGCGCGTGGTGCCGCCGGCGGCGCCGAGACCGGCCGCCGGCCCCGGGGTGACGTCGGCGTCCTCCGCCTCCGCGAGCTCCGCCATCTCCTCGGAGACAGCCGCTTCGGAGGCAGCGGCCTTGGAGGCAGCGGCTTCGGACACAGCCACTACGGTCTCGGGGGCCCGCGCCGCACCCGCCGCGCGGTCGACGGACTCCTCCGCCAGTACCGAGTTCGGCGGCGGGCTGTCCTCGTCGCTCCAGCCCGGCTCCAGGCGGAGGTCGTCGGCCTCGGTGGGGAGCAGGTCGCCGGGGCCGAGGTCGCCGGGGCGCAGGCGCTCGCTCCAGGGCACCCACTGCGGGGCGAGCAGGGCGTCCGGGCCCGGCAGCAGGACGGTTTCGTCGAGGGTGACCAGCTTGGCGCGGGAGGCGCGGGCGACGGTGACGGCCCAGCGCCAGCCGCGGTAGCCGAACTCGGTGCACTCGAAGAGGTGGGTGACCACCCGGTCGCCCTCGGACAAGGCCTCGACGTGCTCGCCGACCGTGCCCGGTGCCGCCGCCTCCTCGGCCGCCGCCCTGGCCATGTCGACGGCCTCGGCGCAGAGGCGGTCGGGGGTGCGGCTTCGCATTGTCGCTGCGCTCACAGGTATCGCTTCTCTCCTACGCCGTCTTTCGGGTGCGCCCGGCGGAGGCGGGATCGAACGGAGCGGACCGGTGGGCCGCGTCGACGTCCGGACCCAGGCCACGGGCGCGCCTACGTTCTCCATTCTGCGGGAGAGCGTCGGGGCGCGCGGCCGGAGGGAACCGCCACGAGCACATGAACGAGTGGGTCATGACGAGTGGGTCACGCGGGTCGGCGGACTCACTCATCAGGGCACGCTACCCTCTCGGCGGCTTGACGCGCACCAGCCCACCTCGGCGGCGCCCTCGCCAGGAGCGGTGAAAGCACGGCGCGGGCGGCTGTCGGCGGCTCGGGGACAGTGCACTATTGCCGAGTGGCAGCTGCCAGGACGACCGAGGCACTCGGCGGACCGGGACCCGTGCGACGGGCCCTCCGCGCGGTGGGCCGTGCCCTGCACCGGCCCTTCACCGGTACGGCGCGGCAGATCCGCCGGGCCACGCACGCGCACGGGGCCGGCGAGTCGGGGCTCGGCAAGCTGATCGAGCTGCACGCGGTGAACGGCGCCGGGGACGTCATGGTCACCGTGGCCCTCGCCTCGACCGTGTTCTTCTCGGTGCCCACCGACGAGGCGCGCGGCCGGGTCGCCCTCTATCTCGCGATCACCATGGCGCCGTTCACCCTGCTCGCCCCGGTGATCGGCCCGCTGCTCGACCGGCTCCCGCACGGTCGCCGGGCCGCGATGGCCGGTTCCATGCTGGCCCGCGCGCTGCTCGCGCTGTTGCTCTCCGGCGCGGTGGCGACCGGCGGCCTGGAGTTGTATCCGGCGGCGCTCGGCGTGCTGGTGTCCTCCAAGGCGTACGGGGTGGTGCGCAGTGCCGTCGTACCGCGTCTGCTGCCGCCGAACTTCTCGCTGGTCAAAGCCAATTCACGGGTGACGCTCGGCGGGCTGCTCGCGACCGCGGTGGCGGCTCCGGCCGCGGCGGGGCTGCACCAGATCGGGCCGCAGTGGCCGTTGTACGGGGCGTTCGTCCTGTTCGTCACGGGCATGTTCCTCTCGCTGTCGATGCCGCCGAAGGTCGACTCGGCCCGCGGAGAGGCCAAGGCCCTGCTCGCGGCCGACGAGGAGCATCTGCACCGGCCGAGGACGAAGAAGGAGCGCAAGGACCGCAAGCCGGGACTGCGTACCGTCGGACCGTCCGTCACCCACGCGCTCGGCGCGAACGCCTCGCTGCGCGGCCTGTCCGGATTCCTCATCTTCTTCCTGGCGTTCCTGCTGCGCGAGGAGCCGCTGGCGGGGCAGAGCGCCGCGGTCTCGCTGGGGATAGTGGGCGTCGCGGCGGGCACCGGCAACGCCCTGGGTACGGCGGTGGGTGCCTGGCTGAAGGCGCGCGGGCCGGAGATCATCATCGTGACCGTGGTCGGGGTCGTGTGCGGGATCGCCGTCTGCGCGGCGGTGTTCTTCGGCGCGGTCGGGGTGGCCGCCCTCGGCGCCTGCGCCGGTTTCGCGCAGGCGCTCGCCAAGCTGTCGCTGGACGCGCTGATCCAGCGGGACGTCCCCGAGCAGGTGCGCACCTCGGCCTTCGCACGTTCCGAGACCCTGCTCCAGGTGTCCTGGGTGCTCGGCGGCGCGATCGGTATCGCCCTGCCGCTGGTCGGTTCGCTGGGCATGTCGGTGGCCGCCTCGATCGTCGCCCTTGGCTGGCTGACGACCCTGCGCGGACTGCTCACCGCCGCACGGCACGGACCGAAACGCGCCCGCCTGGCCTGATTTGGGCCACGCCCGCGATACCGGAGGGCGGCACGCCGCACCCCACGTGGCTCCGGAGGTTGGCGCGAAGATAGCCTTCGCGCATGACCTCCCTGCCCGCGGCCGAGCCGCACGTCACCTCTGCCCCGGCCCACCGCCGTCGCGCGGTCGCCGTCCTCGGCGCTGTGAGCGCCGGGCTGCTCGCCCTGTCGGCGTGCGACAAGCCGACGCCGGTCGTCACCATCACGGTGGGGACCGACTCGGTCAACTCCGAGGCGTCCTGCTACGACGAGGACAAGCCCCTCAAGGCGACCGAGATCCAGGACTGCCTTCAGGACGACAAGGACATCGAGTCGATCAGCGTCGACCCCGACGAGACCGTGCGCTTCGGGGTGGACAAGAAGATCGCGGACGAGGGCTGGGTCATCCTGCTGAACGGTCAGCCCGCGACCAACCCCAGCAAGAAGACGTACATGACCCTTCCGGGCAGCGCGTTCTTCAACCCGCAGCTCGGCATCAAGGGCGACGACATCACCATCAGCATCGCCGAGGGCAGCGGCAAGGACGTCCACGGCCTGTGGTCCTTCAAGCTCAAGAAGGACTCCTGACCTCCGCCGCCCGGCGCGTACTGATCGCCACCGCCGTCCCGCAGGAGCGGGACGCGGTGGCGCGCGCGTTCCCGGCCACCGACCGCCCCCGGCAGGTACGTCTGCCCGGGGCGCAGTTGCATCGGATGGTTGTCGGCACGACGGATGTGCATCGGGTGGTGGCCGCTACGACGGATGCGGCGGCTCCCGCCGCCACCTGCTTCGATCTGCTCGCCGCCGGGGTCGGCCCGGCCCGGGCGGCCGCCGCCACGGCGACCGCGCTGACGGCCGCGACGCTGGCGGGTGAGCCGTACGACCTGGTGGTCAGTACGGGCATCGGCGGCGGCTTCGCGCCCGGGGCGCCGGTCGGTGCGCTGGTGGTCGCCGACCGGATCACCGTGGCCGACCTGGGTGCCGAGGCCCCCGGCAGCGCGGACGGTTTCCTGCCGGTCACCGCGCTCGGCTTCGGCACGGTGACCCACCACTGCCCCGAGTCCCTCGCGGGAGCCCTCGCCGCGGCCCTGGACTGTGTCACCGGCGAAGTGCTCACCGTCTCCACGGTGACCGGATCCGCCGCCCGCACCGCCGAGCTGCGGGCCCGGCACCCGCGGGCGGTGGCCGAGGCGATGGAGGGCTTCGGGGTGGCCGAGGCGGCCGCCGCGCACGGCTGTCCCGTACTGGAGGTCCGGGCCGTGTCCAACCCGGTCGGGCCGCGCGACCGGGAGGCCTGGCGGCTCGGGGAGGCGTTCGCGGCACTGACCGCCGGATTCCGGAAATTCCCGCAGGTGCTGGAGAGTTGGCAAGGAGAGGGCTCGGAGGCGTGAGCGGGCGGCGTGGGCTCGGGGACGATCAGGGCTCGGGGACTCGGGTCAGGGCTCGGGGAAACGGGACGACGGGAAGGCAAGGCCGTGAGTGAGGTGGCGCGGGTGGACGTGACGCAGCGCGGCGAGGCGGAGCGGCCGGGCGGTGAGCCCCTGCGGATCGCCTACTCGCCCTGTCCGAACGACACCTTCGTGTTCGACGCCTGGGCGCACGGCAGGCTGATCGGCGCGCCCGCGCTCGATGTCACCTTCGCGGACATCGACATCACCAACGGTATGGCCGAGCGCGGCGAACTCGACGTACTGAAGGTCTCGTACGCCGTCCTGCCGTACGTACTCGACACCTACGCGCTGCTGCCCTGCGGCGGCGCGCTCGGTCGCGGGTGCGGTCCGCTGGTGCTCACGAGCGAGCCGGGGGTGTCCCTGACGGGGCGGCGGATCGCGGTGCCGAGCGAGCGGTCGACGGCGTATCTGCTGTTCCGGCTGTGGGCCGCGGAGCAGGTGCCGGGCGGGGTCGGCGAGATCGTCGTGATGCCCTTCGACCGGATCATGCCCGCGGTGCGGAGCGGAGAGGTCGACGCCGGTCTGGTCATCCACGAGGCCCGCTTCACCTACCGGAACTACGGACTGCACCGGCTCGCCGACATGGGCGAGCACTGGGAGTCCACGACCCGGCTGCCCATCCCGCTCGGCGCCATCATCGCCAAGCGCTCCCTCGGCGCCGAACGCCTGCGGCTGCTCGCCGACGCGGCCCGCCGCTCGGTACGCGCCGCCTGGGACGACCCCGAGGCCTCCCGCCCGTATGTGCGCGCCCACGCCCAGGAGATGGACCCGGCCGTGGCGGACCAGCACATCGGCCTGTACGTCAACGAGTTCACCGCCGGGCTCGGCGAGGACGGGTACGCCGCCGTGCGCGGGCTGCTGACCCGCGCGGCGGCCGAGGGTCTGGTTCCGGCGCTGGCTCCGGGGGCACTGGACTTTCCCTGAGCTGGGCGGGCTTGCGGGCGCACGGGCGTGTAGGCAGGCGGGCCCGCGGCGGACCCGGCGCGGATCAGCCGTCGGCCGCCGCGAACCAGGTGTCGGCCAGGGCGGTCAGGGTCTGCCGCGGCGGTGCGGGCAGTTCGCGGAGGTACCAGGGCAGATTGCTGTACACGTGCAGCAGGGTGTACGCGAGAAGGTGCGCGGGCTCGAAGCCGCGGCCGTAGGCGCGGCAGAGGCGGGCGAGCAGGGCCGGGTCGCCGCGGGTGACGAAGAGGCCGACGGCGACGAAGTCGTAGGCCCGGTCGCCGATCATGGCGGGCTCGAAGTCGAAGAGGCCGGTCAGACGGCGGTCCGCCGGGTCGATCAGCAGATGCTGGCTCATGAACTCGGTGTGCAGCAGACAGGGCCGCGTCTCCACCGGCAGTTCGACGCCGTCCAGGAACGCGGGGATCTGCTCCACCCAGGACTCCGGCAGTTTCCGCTCCCGCTGCTGTGCGACGGCGCCCGCCCGCTGCCGCGCCACGAAACCGCCCCAGTCCCCCGGGCCGAGGAGGTCGGCGAGCGGGGCGGGATCCAGAGCGTGCAACGCGGCGAGGGTCTGACCGGCCTCGGTCACGACCCGCTCGCGTGCGGCGCGCCCGAGTCCGTCCCAGGCGGTGGCCAGGCCCTCGCCGCGCAGCCGGGACATCCATACGTAACGCCAGCCGTTCTCGTACGTACCCGCGCCCCGCAGTTCGGGTGTCGCGACGGGCAGCCTGCCCCCGAGGTGGCCGAGCATCGAGGCCTCGGCCACGCCGTCCTGCGCCGCCGCGGCCGGGAAGAGCTTCAGTACGTCGTCGTCGCCCACCGCGTAGACCGGCTGGGAGCCCTCCGGGAACCGCACCAGCGGTCGGCCGCCGAGCCCGAGCCGGGCACAGAGGTCCGCGACGCCGGGGCGCATCACGGCTTCGTCCGGGACGACGGTGTCCCGCTGTTCGTCGGTCTCCACCAGGGGCAGCATGCGCGCACGCTAGAGCGCCGCACGTCACAGCGGCAACGGAGATTCTCCGCACGGGCCGCCTCGTACGCGGGCATGTGGGCGCCCGTGTACGGGACTTGAGCCGCGACATCGCGACGAGAACGGTCAACAGGTCGTTCTCTGAACCCTGTTGACCGCTCTCGTACGCCGGAGCCGAAGTGAGCGGACGTCTGTAGCGCCTCGCGCCGTAGCGCCGGAAGTCCGTGGGTCAGACGTCCAGTTGGTCGGCGACCGCGCGCAGCAGACCGGCGATCTGTTTTCCGGCGGCCTTGTCCGGGTAGCGGCCCTTCTCGAGCGAGGGAGTGATGTTCTCGAGGAGGGTGGTCAAGTCCTGCACGATGGAGGCGAGTTCGTCGGGCTTACGGCGCTGGGCCGCGGCGACCGAGGGCGCCGGGTCGAGCAGCGTCACCGAAAGCGCCTGGTCCCCGCGCTGGCCCGCGACCACACCGAACTCGACGCGCTGGCCCGGCTTCAGGCTGTCTACGTCGTCGGGGAGTACGGAGGAGTGCACGAAGACGTCGCCGCCGTCGTCGCGGGAGAGAAAGCCGAAGCCCTTCTCGCTGTTGAACCATTTGACCTTGCCGGTGGGCATGAAGTCAGTCCTCGTCTTCGTACTCGATGTTCGTCTGTGCCGTTGTCGGCCGTGCAAAAGGTGCCCGGAGAGCAGGAGAGCGGGCCACGGGGCCCGCCGGGAACCGGAAAACAATGATCCCCGAGCCGACGGCGGGACGCCGCCGGTTTCTTCCTCCGGGCTGGGAACTACCCTGGTCCGGTGCGAGACAAAACCACGGACACATCCCCGGACAACTCCACGGGCGGCCCAGGCGACGCCACGGACGGCGACGTCGGCCCCGGCGAGAAGCTGGTACGCATCGGAGCGGCCGTCTTCGCCGTGGGCATGATCGCCACTGTCGTCACCGTGGTCCCCCTGCTCCTGGACACCACACCGTTCCCCACGTTCATGTTCCTGCTCAGCATGCTCATGGGCGTCGGCTTCCTGATCTCCGGCATCGGCCTGATCCAGTCGATCTCCGCCCAGCGCCGCGCGGCCCGCACCGCGCGGGAGGCGCGCGCCGGACGGTAGGGCGACGGACAGCAGGGCGGCGGGGACGGCTGGAAGTCGTGCAGTAGGCGGCTGACAGTAAGGACGCCGCCGGGCAGGCAGTCGTCGGGCGGCGGGCAGCAGCGGAACCAGCGCGGCGGCGGGGCGGCTCAGCCCGTGTACCCGGCGAACCACTGCGGGAAGCCGGTCAGGTCGTCGAGCAGTACGTCGGCGCCCTCGGCCCGCAGCTCCGCGGGGCTGCACGGCCCCGTCGGCACCGAGACGGCCAGCGCGCCCGCGGTGTGCGCGCCGCGTACGTCGGCGGTGTGATCGCCCACGTACACCGTGGCCCCGTGCTCGCGCAGCGCCACCGACTTCGCCTCCGCCCACAGCCAGCCGATCAGCGCGTCGGGCTCCAGGCCGAGGTGGGTCAGGTGCAGCTCGGCGAGCGGCTGGGACTTGGCGGTCACCACGATCGCGCGCCCGCCCCGCTCTCGTACGGCGGCCAACGCCTCCTGCGCGCCCGGCAGCGCCTTGCTGGTGGCGATCGCGGTCTCCGGGTAGATCGCGCGGTAGCGGTCGGCGGTCTCCTTGATGGCCTCGTCGGGGAACCAGTGCGCGAGTTCCTGTTCCAGCGGCGGGCCGAGGCGGCTGACCGCGAGGTCGGCGTCGATGTAGGTGCCGGTCTCCGCGGAGAGGGCACGGTAGGTCGCGTGGATGCCCGGCCGGGTGTCGACCAGGGTCATGTCGAGGTCGAAGCCGACAGTGGGGGCGACGGAAGAGGCAGCGGCGTAGCTGGGGGTAGCCATGGGGCCGATTCTGCCGAGCGGGGACGGGGGCGGATCGACCGGGGGGCCGCAGCCACCCGCCGGTACGGGACGCGTCTGCCGGGGTTCATCTTCCGCTTGCTTGCTGCTTGCGCTCGCTTGCGGGTTCCGGTGGGTCGTGAGTACCGGTGGCTCGCCCCACCCCCGCCCCTCCCGCTCACTTCCCGCGCTGCGACCGCCACACGACGAAGAGTGCGGAGGTGATCGCGGCGGCCCGCAGCACCCACGGCCAGGTCTCGGCGATCGCGTCGCTCATCTGGCCTTCCGCGATGGCCTCGCCCCAGCGGCCCCGGGACCGGCCCCACAGCCAGACGCAGCCGCCCGCGAGGCTGAGGCCGGGCAGGACGAGGACCGCGGCCTTCGCCTCGGCCCGGGTCAGCTTCCGCGAGAGCCAGACAAGGAGCCAGCCCACGCCGAGGGCGACGGGCTCACCGGCCACCGCGCCCGCGAACAGCGTGGCGGCGGCGAGCAGCAGCAGCGGGTTGCGCCAGCCGCCCACCGGCAGCCGCATCCGGCGCCGGGAGCCTGCCTCCTCACCGTCGTCCGCGTCGGCCTCGTCGTCCGCGGCCTCGTCCTCGACGGGCGCCGACCCGGCGGCCTTGCCCGCGTCGCCCTTGGACAGGTCGGCCTTCTGCGGCGGCGGCTTCAGTATCTCGGGGATCTCGATCCCGCCGACGAAGCCGGGCACCCGCTCCCCCGGCCCGAGGGGGTTGCCGTCGACCCGCCACCAGTCGGGCTCGGGCCCGCCGCGACCGATCTCGTCGAGGCCCGCCAGATGCGGCGGCGAGGGCACGTCCGAGAGTGGCTGGGCAATGTGGACACCGTCGTCGGAGCCGGTACGCGGACGGGGCGCACGACGGCGCAGTCCGCGCGGCAGCAACCCGTGCGGTTCCTGCGGTTCCTGTGCTCCGTGCGAGCCGTGCGGCCCCTGTGAGGAGTCCTCGTCCGGCCGCCCGTCGCCGCCCCGGTCCCTGCCCTTGCCTTTGCCCTTGCCGCCCGGCCCGGTCCCGTCCTCGTCGTTGCCCCGCACCCGGCCCAGCGCACCGAGTCCGCTCAGCCCGCCGAGCCCGTTCTTGCCGCCGAGCCCGGCCAGCCCGCTCAGCCCGTCGAGCAGCGAGCGCCGGGGGCTCGACGTCTCGGTGAATCCGCTGCGACCTCCGCCGCCTACGCCGCCTCCGCCTCCGCCCCCGTCACCCACGCGCTGCACGGGCACGGCGGCACCCGCCGACACACCACCGCGCCCACCCCGCCCAGAACCGGAACCGGAACCGGATCCAGAACCCGAACCGGAGCCAGTTCCGGAGCCCCTTCCGGAACCCGAGCCATCACCATCCTCGTAAGCACTACCAGCACCGCCCCCGGAATCCCGCCCAAAACCAGAACCGTAATCAGCCCCCGAACCGGAACCAGACCCGGAACCGAACCCGGAGTCGGAACCGGAACCGGAACCGGACCCGCCCCCACCCCCCGCCGCCGAAACCAGATCATCCGGATCACCAAGCCGGGCCAACAACCGGCGGACCGCCGCCGGGTTGTCCTCGGAGGTTCTCGCGCGGCTGCGTTCGATCTCGGTGCGCAGGCCGGAGACCAGCCGCATCCGGTCGGCCGACGGCAGTTGCCGCTGCTGGGCCAGGTCGCCGACCCGGCTCAGATAGTCGAAGACGAGCTGATCGCTCTCGATCCCCACGAAGTCCCTCCGATCCCCACGAAGTCCCTCCGGGCCCCTCGAAGTCCCCTTGGGGGCGCGTGCGTTGGCATTCCCCGCCGACCGACGGTACCGCGCCGGAGCCGGGCTCCGTGCGTACCGCGCCCGCACGTGGGGGCGCACACACCTGCCCGCGTGCGCCCCCACGTGTCACCGGCACCCGCTACGGTGGGCCGAGTGAGCAGTGACGTACCGGCGGCCGGGTCCGCCGTCCCCGAGGGGTACGAGGACGCGGCGGGCAGCGGCGCGCCCCGCTCGCTCGCCCAGTCCCTGCGCGCACACGACGACGCCGCCCTGGCCGCACTTCTGCGCGCCCGCCCCGATCTGCTCTCGCCCGTGCCGGGCGACATGAGCCAGCTCGCCGGACGGGCGGGCACCCGTGCCTCCGTGGTCCGCGCGGTGGAGCGCCTGGACCGGTTCGCCCTGCAGACCGCCGAGGCCCTGGCGGTCGCCCCCGACCCGGCCACGTACGAGGAACTGCTCGGTCTGATGGCGGGCAGCGAACCGGATCAGCGGGTGGCGAAGGCGCTGCCGCGTGCGCTCGGCACGCTGCGCGAGCAGGCACTGGTCTGGGGTGAGCCGGACCGGCTCCGCCTGGTCCGCACGGCGCGCGAACTGCTCGCGCCCAGCCCGCAGCACCCCTCCCCGACCGGGCTCGGGCCGACCGTCGCCGAGGCGGCCGCCGGGATGTCGCCGGGCCGGGTGCAGGAGATCGTGACCGCGGCCGGGCTCGCGCGTACGCACGACTCGGTGTCCGCCACGGCCGCGCTCACCGGACTGTTCACCGACCCCGGGCGGATGGCCGCCCTGCTCGCCGACGCCCCGGCGGCCGCGCACGAGGTACTGCAGCGGCTCACCTGGGGCCCGCCCTACGGCAAGGTCACCGCGGAACCGGCCGCCCATCTGCGCTGGCTGCTCGACCGCGGACTGCTGCTGCCCTCCCCCAGACTTCGTCCGGGGGGACCCCCATCACCGGGCACCGTGGTGCTGCCCCGCGAGGCCGCCCTGCATCTGCGCGCGGGCCGGGCGCACCGCGCCACCGACCCCGAGCCGCCCGAGCCCGCCGCGGTCGGTACGTACGGCGCGCGGGTGGTGGACGCGACGGCCGCCGGGCAGGCGCAGACGGCGCTGGCCACCGTCGAGGAACTGCTGCGCGACTGGGACGAGGGCGGCCCCTCGGTACTGCGCGCGGGCGGACTGAGCGTGCGCGACCTCAAGCGCACCGCCAACGCCCTGGACGTCACCGAGCAGTTGGCCGCCTTCTGGGTCGAACTCGCCTTCTGCGCGGGCCTGTTGGCCTCCGACGGCGAAGCCGACGAACGTTTCGCGGCCACCCCCGCCTACGACGAATGGCGTGAACTGCCCGACTCCGCCCGCTGGTCCGCCCTGGTCGCCGCCTGGCTGACGGCCACCCGTGCGCCGGGCCTGGTCGGCGGACGGGACGCCAAGGACCGCACCCTGTCGGCGCTCGGCCCGGGCCTGGACCGCTCGGCGGCGCCCGAAGTACGCCACCGCGTACTGGAGTTGCTGGCCGCCCTGCCCGAAGGCACCGCCCCCGCACCGGAGTCGGTGCTCGCCCGCCTCGCCTGGGAGCGCCCCCTGCGCGGCGCGGCCACCCCGGGCCGGGGCGCGGGCGAGGGCCGCACCGAACAGACGGGCCGTACGGACGCGGCGGACCGTACGGACACAGCGCTCCACGCGGACCCCGGCGCGCCGGACGAGTCACGCACCCGCCAGGACGATCTGCGCTCCCGGCTCGCCCGCTGGACCCTCCAGGAGGCCGAACTCCTCGGTGTGACCGGGCGGGGCGCCCTGTCCGCGCACGGCAGGGAACTGCTCGTGGGCGAGGGCAGGGGACCGGCCCGAAGCCGCGAAGAGGCGACGGGTTCGGGCGTCGTGAGCGCGGTCTCGGCGGCCGTGGCGGCGGACCGTGCGGCCCGGCTGCTCGCGCCGCTGCTGCCGGAGCCCGTCGACGAAGTACTGCTCCAGGCGGACCTGACCGCCGTCGCGCCCGGCCCGCTGCGGCGGCCGCTCGCCCACACGCTGAGCGTGCTGGCCGACGTCGAGTCCAAGGGCGGCGCCACCGTCTACCGCTTCACCCCGGGCTCGGTGCGCCGCGCCCTGGACGCCGGGCACGCCGCCGCCGAACTGCACGCCTTCCTCGCCGCGCACTCGCGCACCCCGGTGCCGCAGCCGCTGGCGTATCTGATCGACGACGTCGCCCGCCGCCACGGCCACCTGCGGATCGGCGCCGCCTCGGCGTACGTACGCTGCGACGACGAGTCCGTACTCGGCGAGATCATCGCCGACCGCCGCAGCCAGGCACTGCGGCTGCGGCGGCTCGCGCCGACCGTGCTCGTCGCGCAGACCGACCCGGCCACCCTGCTCGAAGGGCTGCGGTCGATGGGCTTCGCCCCGGCCGCCGAGTCCCCCGAGGGCGATGTCCTGGTCAGCCGCGCCGACTCGCACCGCACCGGCCCGCGCACCCCGCCGGAACCGGTGCCGGAGGGCCCGCCGCTGCCGGACGCCACCCTGCTGCGGGCCGCCGTACGCGCCATCCGCGCGGGCGACCTCGCCGCCACCGTCCCGCGCCGCGAGGTGCCCGAGCAGTCCGGCGAGCTCCCGCGCACCAGCTCGGCGGAGACCCTGGCCACCATGCAGGCGGCGGTGCTCACCAACGAAGCGCTGTGGATCGGGTACGTCAACGCCGAGGGCACCGCGAGCCAGCGGGTGATCGCCCCGATCCGCGTCGAGGGCGGCTTCGTCACGGCCTTCGACCACACCGCCGACGAGGTACGGACGTACCCGCTGCACCGCATCACCGGGGTCGCGGAGCTCGCCGGGGGCTGACCCCGCGGCTCGACCAGGCCGACCGGGGCGATCCCCGCGCCCGACGTCCACCTCGGGCTACGACCCTGCTCCACCGCAGGTCACCGGCGATTTCCCGGCCCCCGCCCACCTCTCCCGTGCGACTTTCGTCCGCGTCCTCCCACCTACGAGGGAGGAGATTCGCAGACCTCAGCGGGACGCCCGGGGCCCTCCCCGGCTGGGAGTGTCGAAGCAGTGAGGCACTCCCGAGCGATGAGGTACTTCCCGTGTCCATCCCCCACCCCCCGAGCAGCGGTACGGCCACCGCACAGCCGCAGTACGGACAGCCGCCGCAGGCAGCCCGGCCGCAGACCGCACCGCCGCAGACAGCAGCGCCCCAGACCGACGGCTCGACCATGGTCCTGACCGGCGGCAACCGGATCGAGGGCCGTTCGATCGAGATCGACGGTCTGACCAAGCGCTACGGCGAGAAGACCGTCGTCGACAATCTGAGCTTCACGGTGCGTCCCGGCATCGTCACCGGCTTCCTGGGCCCCAACGGCGCGGGCAAGTCCACCACGATGCGCATGATGCTCGGACTGGACCGTCCCACCGCGGGCGGCGTCCGGATCGACGGCAAGCCGTACCCGCTCCTGAAGGACCCGCTGAAGTACATCGGCGCGCTCCTGGACGCCAAGGCGATGCACGGCGGCCGCAGCGCGTACAACCACTTGCTGTGCCTGGCCCAGAGCAACGGCATCCCGCGGTCGCGGGTGGACGAGGTCATCGACACGGTCGGCCTGACGGCGGTGGCCAAGAAGAAGTCGAAGGGCTTCTCGCTGGGCATGGGCCAGCGGCTCGGGATCGCGGGCGCGCTGCTCGGCGATCCGCGGATCCTGATGTTCGACGAGCCGGTCAACGGACTGGACCCCGAGGGCATCCACTGGATCCGCAACCTGATGAAGTCCCTTGCCGCACAAGGCCGTACCGTCTTCGTCTCCTCCCACCTGATGAGCGAGATGGCACTGACCGCCGACCACCTCGTCGTCATCGGCCAGGGCCGCCTGCTCGCCGACACCTCCATGGCCGAGTTCATCCGCCAGAACTCCCGCTCCTACGTACGCCTGCGCTCGCCGCAGCAGGAGCAGCTGCGCGACGTCCTGCACCAGGCGGGCATCCACGCCCAGCCGGCCGGTGACGGCGCGCTGGAGGTCGACGGGGTCGCGGTCGAGCGGCTCGGGGAGATCGCCGCCGGACACCACGTCGTCCTGCACGAACTCAGCCCGCAGAAGGCCTCCTTGGAGGAAGCCTTCATGCAACTCACCGCGGAATCCGTGGAGTACCACGCCTCCTCGGCGCCGCGCCCCGGCTGGGCACAGGCGAACGGACCGCAGCAGCACGGCGGAGCAGCCCCGCAGGGCGCGCCGCAGCACACCGGAAGGAAGTTCTGATCATGGTGACCGCACAGGCGTGCCGGTCCGAGTGGACCAAGATCCGCACCATCTCCTCGACGATGTGGACGCTCTCCCTCGCGGCGATGGTGACCATCGCCCTGGGCGCGGTGATCAGTGGATTCGCCGCCAAGGGCTTCGACGACATGAGCCGGGCCGACCAGCTCGCCCTCGACCCGACGAACATCAGCTTCTCCGGGACGATGCTGGGCCAGCTCGCGCTGATCGTCTTCGGTGTCCTGGTGGTCGGCAACGAGTACAGCACCGGAATGATCCGCACCTCGCTCACGGCCGTACCCAACCGCGCGACCTTCCTGTTCAGCAAGATCACCGTGGCCGCGGCGCTGGCCTTCGCGGTCTCGCTGGTGACCAGCTTCGTGACGTTCTTCCTCGGCCAGGCACTGCTCGGCGACCACGCCGCGTCCCTCGGCGACAAGGGCGTCCTGCGCGCGGTGATCGGCGCGGCCCTTTACATGACCCTGATCGCGCTCTTCTCGATGGGCGTGGCCGCGATGCTGCGCAGCCCGATGCTCGCGCTCGGCATCCTGATGCCGTTCTTCTTCCTGGTCTCCAACATCCTCGGCGTCGTCCCGGCCACCGAGAAGTTCGGCGAGTACCTGCCCGACCAGGCCGGTTCGGCGATCATGAAGGTGGTCGAGACGGACGGCGGCGCCTCGTACGGCCCGGTGGGCGGACTGCTCATCATGTGCCTGTGGGTAGCCGCCGCACTGACCGGCGGTTACCTGACGCTGAAGCGCCGGGACGCCTGAGGCTGCGTCAGGGCGCGGCGCGGGGACCTCACAGCGACGGCGGCGGCAGTGGCCCGGTACATTACGGGCGCTGCCGCCGCCGTCGCCCGCCGCGGCGCGATGTGCGCGACGAGAGGGAGTCACTCATGCAGGACCTGACGTCCGAGGACCCCCAATGGATCGGTGGCTACCGTCTGTTGGGCAGGCTGGGCGCCGGTGGCATGGGACGCGTCTACCTGGCCAGGTCCGAGGGCGGCCGTACGGTCGCGGTCAAGCTGGTGCAGGGCGAACTGGCCGACCAGGCCGAGTTCCGGGAGCGGTTCAGGCACGAGGTGGCGGCGGCCCGCCGGGTCGGCGGCCGGTGGACGGCGCCCGTACTCGACGCGGACACCGAGGCGCCGCGCCCCTGGGTGGCCACCGGCTACATACCCGGCCCCTCCCTCCTGGAGGTCGTCAAGGACCTGCACGGACGGCTGCCCGAGCAGTCGGTACGCGTCCTCGCGAGCGGTCTCGTCCGGGCCCTGAACGACATCCACGGCGCGGGCATAGTCCACCGCGACCTCAAGCCCTCCAACATCCTGGTCACCCTGGACGGCCCCAGGGTCATCGACTTCGGTATCGCACGCGCCCTGGAGACCGTCGCGGGCGGACAGCTCACCAGTACCGGCGCGGTGATCGGCTCGCCCGGCTTCATGTCGCCGGAACAGGTGCGGGGCCACCGGGTGACCGCGGCCAGCGACGTGTTCTGCCTCGGCTCGGTACTCGCGTACGCGGCGACCGGACGGATGCCGTTCGGCTCGGCGGAGAGCGGGATGCACGCCCTGATGTTCCGGATCGTCTCCGAGGAGCCGGACCTCGACGGCCTCCCGCCGGGCCCGATGCGCGACCTGATAGCGGGCTGTCTGGCCAAGGACCCCGAGCAGCGCCCGGGCATGCCCGAACTCCTGGAACTCACCGGCTCGTTCACGGACGGCAGCCGCGCCTGGCTGCCCGCCGAACTCACCGCCTGGCTCGGCCAGCACGCCGCCCGCCTCCTCGACGCCGAACTCCCGCAGCCCCTTCCGGCACATCCGCCCGCACCCCATGAGCACGGCCACCCCGCAGCCCCGGACGGCCACCCCGCAGCCCCGGGCGGAACGATGCGGTTGCGGCCCACCACAGCGGCTCCCGGACCCGGGGCGGGCTTCGGGCCGGGACCCGGGCCGGGCTTCGGCCCCAACTCCGGCTCCGGGCCGTCGTCCTGGCCCGGCTGGGGCCCGAACTCCTCCGGCCCCTCGGGCTCTTCGGGCGCGGGCTCCCACTCCGGCCAGACCACCCGCCCCCGCCCCGTACCCAAGTCGCCCCGGGGACTGTCGACTTGGCTTGTCCTCACGCTCTGCCTGACCACGCTCGGCTCGATCGTCACCCTCCAGTACGACTTCGCGCTGTACGGCGAGCTCATGGACGTCACGAGCTCCGCCGTCCCCAGCGCCCAGCAACCGGCGGAATTCAAGGCGCTCAAGAAGGACGGCGGCGGGGCACCCGTGTGGGCGGATGTCCTGGTGTTCCTGTTCGCGTTGCCGACGGTCGTGCTGTGGCTGTGCTGGTTCCGGCGGGTGCGCCTGAACGCGGAGGCCTTCGCACCGCGCGGGCACCGGCTCGGCCGCGGCTGGGCGCTCGGCTCCTGGTTCGTACCGGTGGCGCATCTGTGGATCCCGATGCAGATCACCCACGACATCTGGAAGGCGAGCCTGCCCCCGGAGGAGGCCGAGACGCCGAGCTCCCACCGGGGCCAGGGCCGCAGGCGCCGCTCCACCGGCCCCTCGCGCAGGCTGCTGCACCTGTGGTGGGCGGCCTGGGCGGCCCAGCTCGCGATCATGTACTTCTCGAAGTCCTGGCTCACCTGGGACACCGCCGCCGACGCGAAGACCGCGCGGTCCGTCCTCGCGTTCACCCTCGCCGGGGAGGTCCTGGCGCTGATCGCGGCCGTGCTCGCGGTGATGGTGGTACAGCGTCTGTCGGCGATGCAGGACAGCCGCCTCGCCCCGCCGGAGACCCAACTTCCGTACGGGGCCGAGCCCTTTGGCGCAGCCCCGTCCCCCTACGGGAGCGGTGGAGTTCACTCGTCGTAGTGGATCGTGCCGTCCTCGTCCATGGTCGGGTGCATCTTCATGGGGCCGTAGGAATCCTGATCGGAGGGGCGGGGCGTCTCCGGCCCGTCGGGGCCGACGCGGACCAGCCGCTCGATGCGGCAGATCCGGAACAGGCTGCCGTCCACCCGCACTTCGTTGGCGCGCTCCGCGGCCTTGAACTCCTCCGCGGCCCGCGTGTAGGCCGCCCGCTGCGCATCGTCGAAGTCGTAGAACATGGGCCAGATCTCCGTCATACCGCTGTACAGCAGCCTGCGGGCGTCGTGCGGGGTGGCCATGAAGGCTCCACGTGGCGCCCACCCCTTCTCGCTCCGCTCGACCACACCGAAGGCGACGGGCAGCAGGACGATGCCGGGATGGGTCCGCACCGCGCGCTCGGAGTCCTCGCGTACGTCGGCGGGGAAGCGCGCGCCCGCGTACGCGAAGCCCCGCAGCCCCAGCCTCAGAGCGCCCGCCGCGAGTCCGCCCCCGCTGCCGTCCGGGTCCAGGAGGAAGTCCTCGTCGCACGCCGTGGTGCCACTGCGATGCTCCCATGACCGGTCGGCCGGTTCACGGTCCGTCGGCCGGGGCGGCTCCAGGCCGTCCTCGCCGATCCGCGACACCTGGTCCCCGCGCACCACTCGGTAACGCAGGCCCAGGGCCTCCACCTCGTCGACCGGCTCACTCTCCAACTTCGCCACTGCCGCCAGCAGTTCACGGCGTACGCCGGGGTCGTCGGTGTCGTCCTTGGCCCTGAACCACAACAAGGAGTTGAGCCCGTCCCGGGCCTCCTGCGGTGCGCCACCGGAGAGCGACTCCACCACCCGCCACGGCTCATCGGTCCGCGGATCCTGCACGGCGACCCCGAACACCGGCCCACGCACCGCGAGTTGCGGATACCGGACCGAGGCATCCATGGCATCCGCCTCGGCCACCATCTCGGCAGGGTCGTCACGGCTCACCAACCCCGCGTGGAGCTGGTCCAGTTCTCGCTTCCAGTCATCGACCATGCACACATTGTTGCGGGCCCGAGGGGGAAAGCGGAGCCGAATGTTCAGCTTGCGCCGAACTCCTCGCACCTGACGGCGGAAACGAACGACGACCAGACACCGGACTCGAAGACAACCGCAGGGCCGAAGGGGTTCTTCGAGTCACGCACCGGGACCATGCCGGGGAAGTTGTCGGCGACCTCTACGCAGTTGCCGCCGTCCGTGTTGCTGTACGAACTCTTACACCACGCTGCGGAGCTCAGATCGATGGATCTCACTGCGTTTCCTCCATGAACTGATGATCAACTCGCCTGACTCGCGCGAAGACAGCAGCGAAACCGCCGAGTCAGCCCGCGCCGAAACCCTCGCCCCTGACAGCGGAAACGAACGACGACCAGACACCCGACTCGAACACAACCACCGGGCCGAACGGGACCTTCGAATCACGCACCGGGACCACGCCGGGGAAGTCGTCGGCGACCTCTATGCAGTTGCCGCCGTCCTGGTTGCTGTAGCTGGACTTACGCCACCTCGCGGCGCTCACATCGATTCGACGGGCTCGCACAGGGCTTCCTCCATGAACTGAGTGATCAACTCGCCTGACTCGCGCGGAGACAGCGCGACATCGCGAAGGTGATCGTATGCCTTCCTTAGCCGGTCTACATCCCTTGTTTCTTCGACCAGATCACCGGAGTAACCGGTCTCTACATAGGCCACGGTGCGGCCGTCCGGCAGCCACAAGAACATGGTGTCCGTATTGGTCAGCCCGTGCAGGCCAGCTGAGGACGGGGCCACTTGGACGGCCACGTTCGGCCGCTCGTTGATCTGGCGCAGGTGTGCCAATTGCTCACGCCAGTCTGCGATATCCACCAAGGGACGACGCAAGACCGCCTCGTCAAGGATGGCCCGGAACTGCGGCTGGTCCTCACGACTGAGGAGGCTCTGTCGCCCCACCCGGGCCGTGACATCGTCCGCGAGAGCCTGCTCATCCATCGGCCCCGCCGCCTTGAGCAAGTCACGTGCGTACGCCGGAGTCTGGAGCAAACCCGGAACGATACTCGGGGCGTATTGCTGAAGCCCCATCGCCTCCGCCTCCAACGCCATGTACCGCCGGTACCGCTCCCGAAACTGGCTCGGGTCCCGAATCGCCAGTTCCCACAGCACCACCAAGTGGGTCGTCCCGTAGAACTTGTCCAATTCCTGGGCGAGTTCGGGGCCGCCGAGCGTCTTGCCGTGCTCCATGTGTCCGAGGTGGCTGTGGTCGCAGCACACGGCCTCACCCAGTGCACGGAGAGACACCTTGCGAGCTCTGCGCAGCGCGGACAACTCCTGCGCGTAGCGGGCCCTGGGGGACTGGCTGCGACCCGTCACCGGGCGTCGTGGCGGCATCGAGAACACCTCGCTTCGTGGGATTTGTTGGTCAAGCACTCCTGCACGTGGCTCAAGGTCCGGCAACCGGGGCGGGCGCCATTTCCTTGCCTCACGCTGGTAACCGTAAGGCCACGCAGGGTAATTGTCAGGCGAACGGAAGGAGCGGGCGCTATGGCGGCACAGCGGCCGAAAACGCAGGCGGCGCGGGAAGCGGAAGAGCTCTGCGACGAGTTGAGGACGGCGCTTCGGGCCGTGGGGGTGACACTGCCCTCGGTGCGCGTCGATCCGGTGCTGTGGGGTGACGAACAGTCCGTTCCCTCGCTCATCGACCTGGGGCGTTGCAACTTCGGCACCGCGCGTCGCCTCGTCGAAGTGGTCAGCAAGGAGCGGGAGTTGTGAAGCCAACCGTCGAATGGATCCCTCGGGTGGACCAGGTGACCACGTGCGGACTCGGCGGTACAACGGCCTTGGTGGTCAGTGCCCGGCTGCCCCGGAACTGGAGGGCGCCGCGACTGCGCTGCACCCTGGACGCCGAGCCCGTCGCCGCCCGGACCGCACGCCATCTCGTTCGCGCCTGCTTCGCGGGCAGGCTGAGCGCGAACGTCGTCGCCGACGCCTGCCTGGTCCTCACCGAACTGGTCACCAACGCCGTGACAGCCATAGGGAGTTGTGGCGCCGTGGAGTTCGGCGCCTGGGTGGCGGCCGACGGGGCGGTGGTGGTCCAGGTGATCGACCAGGCGGTGGGCGAGCCGAGGAAGCGGTACGAAGAGGTCCACGACGGACACGAAGACGTCCTCGGCGGACACGAAGAGACCTGCGACGGAGACGCCGAGAGCGGGCGAGGGCTGCTCCTGGTCGAGACGCTCACCCAGGACTGGGGCTGGCACCCGGTCCCGGGCGGGAAGGCGGTGTGGGGTCTCGTCCCTGCCGCCGGCAGTGGGCGGAGCGCGGTCCCGGAACTCAGCAACTCTCCCCTCTCCACGGTCCCGTGACGGGACTCGTCTCGAACTCCCCCATCCGCACGACGGGTTGGGTTCCGTTCAGATCGTGATGCAGCCGGAAGACGTCGAAGCGGTTGTAGTGCCCGACGATGTCGTGCATCTGCTTGGGCTGGATACAGCGGGCCAGGTCGATCTCCGCGTACGCGATGCCCTCCTCGTTGACGAGGGGCTCGCCCAGCGGGCGGCCGTCGGGGCCGAAGATGCCGGACAGGGCGCTACGGGGGCGGCGCATCGTCTCGGCGACGGCGGGATCGTGGGTCGCCGCGAGCGCGGCCATCTCCTCGGTGACGGTCGAACAGGCCACCAGCGAGAAGAGTTTGCCCTCGAAGCAGTGCGCGGCTGCGCGGATGGCGATCGCCTCGGACATGTCGTAGTCGGCGGGCGCCACCGGCAGGGCGATATAGCTCGCGACATGGACGAGCTCCCCTTGGGCGAGCAGCGCGAACCTGGCGAGCGTGTTGGTGTTCTCGCCGCAGGAGAGGACACCGAGTGGGCCCACCGGCGTGTGGTGCACCCGTACCGAACTCCCGTCACCGCCGGTCCAAGTGAGCTTCTCCGCCCAGGTGGGCACCAGTTTGCGGTGCACCCCGAGCAGGGCCCCGTCCGACCCGATGACCAGCATGCTGTTGTAGAGCACACCGAGGCTGTGCGCACCCCGCTCGTTGACCCCGATGACGACCGTGCTCCCGGTCGCGGCAGCGGCGGCCCGCAGCGCGTCCACCTCCGGGCCCGGCACATCGATGGCGGCCCGGTACAGCCGCTCGTACAGCGGTGACCCCTGCACCGGGTTCATGGTCCAGTTCCAGTACGGGTACCCGGGCACGAACACCTCGGGGAACGCGATGAGTTCGGCTCCGTGCCGTGCCGCCTCGTGGATCAGCGAGACGGCCTTGCGGACGGTGGCCCCGGTGTCCAGGTAGACCGGCGCGGCCTGGACGGCGGCCGCGGTGAACCGGGGGAACTCGGCCGAGCGGGAGAAGCGGTGGCCCGCCTCGGGGCCCGGGGCGGGCGGGGGCTGCGGGTGGGAGGGAGGACGCGGAGGGGAGGGATGCGAGTGAGAGGAGTGCGGGTGGGAGGGATGCGGGTGAGAGGAAGGCTGCATCTCAGTCGCTCCTTTCGCTTTCGGTGCGGGCCGCGCTCGGTTCGGCGGCTACGGAACCGCCCGGCCGCCAGCGGTGGTGGATCTCGGGGGCCGGGGCGGGCCGCAGGGTCAGGGCGGGGCGTTCGCGGCCGCCGGTGGGGGGCGGGGTGCGGCCGGGCAGCAGATGGCGGGGCCAGGCGGCGCCGGGTCCGTGGTGGCCGAGGTCCGCCGCAGCGTGCAAAGTCCAGGCGGGATCGTGCAGTTGGGCACGACCGAGCGCGACCAGGTCCGAACGGCCCGCGAGCAGCGTCGTGTTGACGTCGTCGTACGAGCCGTACCCGCCGACCGCGATCACCGGCACGCCCGCACCGGCGCGGACGCGGGCCGCCAGCGGGGTCTGGTAGGTGCGGCCGTAGGCCGGTCGTTCGTACGGTACGACCTCGCCGCTGGACACCTCGACGGCGTCGGCGCCCGCCTCGCGCAGTGCCGCCGCGATCCGTACCGCGTCCTCGACGGTGGTACCCCCCTCCGCCCAGTCGACCGCGGAGATCCGGACCAGCAGGGGCTTGTGCGCGGGCCAGGCGGCGCGTACGGCCCGCAGCACCCGCAGCGGGAAGCGCAGACGCCCCGCCAGGTCGCCGCCGTGGACGTCGCCGCGGTGATTGGTGAGCGGCGACAGGAACGAGGACAGCAGGAAGCCGTGCCCGGCCTGGACCTCCACCACGTCGAACCCGGCCGCGTCCGCCCGTACGGTCGCCGTCTTGAACTCCTCCTCTACGAGCGCGAGTTCGGCTTCGGTGAGCGCGTGCGGCACGGCATGTCCGGCTGCCCACGGCTCCGGTGACGGGCCGACCGTGCGCCAGCCGCCGCCCTCCGGAGCGAGCGGCGCGCCGAGCACACCCGCCTCGGGGATCGCCGTGGAACCCTTGCGGCCACTGTGGTTGAGCTGCACACCGAGCGCGGCGCCGCTGTGCTCGTGCACCAGCCTGGCGATCCGCCGCCAGGCGGTGACCTGGGCGTCGTCCCACAGCCCGGGGCAGCGGGGCGTGACCCGGCCCACCGGGCTCACCGCCGTCATACCGGTGAGCACGAGCCCGGCCCCGCCGAACGCGGCCTGCCCGAGATGCGCCAACTCGACGTCGCCGACCAGTCCTTGGGGACTCGCGGTGTAGGAGGCGACCGGGGCGGCGACGATGCGGTTGGGCAGGTGCAGGGCGCCGAGTCGGTAGGGCTGGAACATGGGGGGCGCGGGGGGTGCGGGAGGCACGGCATGCCTCTCCGTAAGCCCCTCGGCGGCCCGCTCGGCGAACCACTGCTCCAGACGGTCCGCGTACGCCGGGTCGCGGGTGCGCAGGCTGCCGTGGGTGACGCGGCGGCTGCGGGTGAGCAGGTTGAAGGCGAACTGCTCCGGTTCCTGGCCGACTTCGTGCCCGAGCTGCTCGAACCATTCGAGGCTGGCCTGCGCCGCGCGCTGGGTGGATTCGACCACGGGCCTGCGGGCGTCCTCGTAGCGGGCGAGCGCGGTGGGCAGGTCGACGGGCAGGTCGGGGGGCTCGGCGGTCAGGGCGGCGGCCAGCGCGAGCGCGTCCTCCACGGCGAGCTTGGTGCCGGAGCCGATGGAGAAGTGGGCGGTGTGCGCGGCGTCGCCGAGGAGCACCAGATTGCCGTGCCGCCAGATGCGGTTGCGCACCGTGGTGAACCGCAGCCAGCGCGAGTTGTTGGTGAGCAGCCGCCGCCCGCCGAGGTGTCCGGCGAGCAGCTCAGCACAACGTGCGACGCTCCCCTCGTCGCTCTCGCCGGGCCCCAACTCCTGTGCCGCGAGCGCCTCGAAGCCCGCAGCACGCCAGGTGGCGGAGGCCAACTCCACGATGAACGTGGACCGTTGGGCGCTGTATGGGTAGGCGTGCACCTGCACCGGCCCGTACCGCGTCTCGGCGACAAGGAAGGTGAACGCCTCCAGCGGGTGGTCGACGGCGAGCCACATGTACCGGCAGTCGCGAACGTCGAGCCGGGGCTGGAAGACATCGGCGTACTTGGCGCGGGTCGCCGAGTGGACCCCATCGGCGGCGACCACCAGGTCGTACTCGCGGGCGAGTTGGTCGGCGGGCGGCGCGGCGGTACGAAAGCGCAGGTCCACGCCGAGTTCCCGGCAGCGGTCCTGGAGGATCCCGAGCAGGCGACGTCGCGAGAGCGCGGCGAAGCCGTTGCCGCCGCAGGTGCGGACGGTACCGCGGTAGTGGATGTCGATATCGCTCCAGCGGGCGAACTCGGCCCGCAGCGCGGCGAATACGCGAGGGTCGGCGTCCGCGATCCCGCCGAGGGTCTCGTCGGAGAAGACCACACCGAAGCCGAAGGTGTCGGCCGGGTCGTTGCGCTCCCAGACCGTGATCCGCCGCGCGGGGTCCAACTCCTGTGCGAGCGCGGCGAAGTAGAGCCCGGCGGGTCCGCCGCCGATCACGGCGATACGCATCAGGTGGCCGCTTCCGCGTCCGCCGCGCCCACGCCCGCGCCCGCGCCCGCGCCCGCGCCCGCGCCCGCATCGGCAACGGTGCCGGTAGCCGCACCCGCACCCGCACCCGCATCGATGTCGGTATCGGTTTCCTCATCCGGACCCCCATCCGAATCCCCATCCGCGAACGCCTGGCGCACCTCCGGCGGCCAAGGCCCGGCCGCGGCGGCCTCGGGTTCGGCGTGCGCCACGACCAGTCGGCCCTCGGCTGCGAGACCGGCCGCCGAGCGGACCTGGAAGGCGTAGCCGAGGGAGGTGCGGCCGAGGCGTTCCACCCGCAGATGGGTGGTGATCTTCTCGCCGAACCAGAGGCGGGCGCGGTAGTCGACCTCGTACCGCACCCGCGGCGTACGGCCGAAGAGCCACTGGAGCCCGTGCGCCCGCAGCAGCTCGGCCTCGGCGACCTCCACCCAGCGCAGGATCGCCGAGTGGTGCTGGTGTCCCGCGGCATCGGTGTCGTGCCACTCGACGCGGCGTTCGAGGACGACGGACCGCCCGGGGGGAGCCGGGGCGGCGGAGGCGTCGGGGCGGGGCGCGGACCGGGAATCCGGTCGGGCGCCAGGTCGAGAATCCGGTGAATTCATCAGGTTCCTCCAGCCTCTTGACACTTTCGACGTTATAGCGTGACGATGACGACCGTCAACAAAGTGAAATGAAGATCGAGGACGGCCGGGGGTTACGGGGCACGTCCGGAAGCAACGGGGAGCGGCGGACCGAACGGACTGGAGGCGCGGGCGATGACGTACAGCGACGATGTGCCGGGCCGGGCACGGGTCGGCGACTCGGCGGACCTGGCGGCGTACTACGCACGGCTGGCCGGGCACGAGGCCGGTGCGCTGTGGACGGTGGCCAACGAGATCGAGCCCTGGTACCCGCAGCCGAAGTCGGTGCCGGTGCTCTGGTCGTACGAGAAACTGCGGCCGCTGGTGCTCGAATCGCTCTCCCTGGTCACCGGCGACGAGGCCGGGCGGCGCGTGGTGATGCTGGTCAACCCGGGCCGCAGGGATGTCTCGGCGGCGGTCGGCATGCTCTACACGGGACTTCAGGTGATGGGCCCCGGCGAGGCGATGACCGCCCACCGGCACCAGGCCTCGGCGCTGCGGTTCGTGGTCGAGGGCCAGGGCGCCTGGACCATCGTGGACGGCCAGAAGCTGCGGGTGGGCCCGCGCGACTTCGCGATCACCCCGAACTGGACCTGGCACGAACACGGCAACGAGAGCCCGGTGGCCGACGGCGGCCCCGTCATCTGGCAGGACGGCTTGGACATCCCGCTGGTCAACGCCCACGACGCGGGCTTCTACGAGGTCCACCCGGAGCTGTACCAGAAGCCGCGCCCGGTGGTGAACTCCTCACTGCTCACCCACGGCGCGGGCGAACTGCGCCCCTGGGGCTTCGAGGACGACTGGCACAGGCCCTACTCGCCGCTGTTCGCCTACCCCTGGGAACAGACGTACCCGGCCCTGCTCAACGCCGCCCGGGCAAGCGGGGGTTCGCCCTACGACGGCATCATCATGGAGTACAGCAACCCGCTGACCGGCGGCTCGGTGATGCCCACCATGGGCGCCCATCTGCAACTGCTGCGGCCGGGCGAGGCCACCGAGGCGCACCGGCACACCGGGTCGGTGGTCTACAACGTCGCCAAGGGCAGCGGGAGTTCGGTGATCGCCGGGCAGCGCTTCGACTGGCACGAGGGCGACATCTTCGCGGTGCCGTCCTGGGCCTGGCACGAGCACGCGAACGCCGGCGGCTCCGACGACGCGGTGCTCTTCTCCTTCAACGACTTCCCCGTGATGCGCTCCCTCGCGTTCTGGCGCGAGGAGGCGTACGCCGCCAGCCCCGAGAACCCGGGCAACGACGGCCACCAGCAGCTGAGTTGAACCCGACCGGCCCGGCCGGACCTCTTGTCCGGACCTCTTGTTCCGTACCGAGGAAGTACCCCGAGGAAGTGGAGTGCCCATGCTGCTCGTCAGCTTCGTCCACGACGGCGCGAGCCCCAGGCTGGGGGTGCGGCGGCAGGACACGGTGATCGACGTCGCGGCGCTCGCCGCCGAGTACGGGGTCGACCTGCCCGCGCCCGGCGACCTGGCCTGCGTCGGCGACGCCGTACGCGGTGGGGGTGAACTCCGCGTCGTACTGGACGAGTTGCTGGCACGCCCCCTGCCGCCCACAGCCTGCCTGCCGCTCGCCGAGGTGACCCTCAAGGCCCCACTGCGCCCCGGAAAGATCGTGGGCGTCGGCCTCAACTACACCGAACACGTGGCGGAGTCGGCGCGCGCCCTGGACACCGACAGTGAACTCCCGCAGCGGCCGGTCCTGTTCAGCAAGCCCACCACGGCGGTGGTCGGGCCCGAGGAGCCGATCCTGCACAACGGCGACCTCACCGCCCAGCTCGACTGGGAATGCGAACTCGCCGTCGTCATCGGGAAGACGGCCCGCCGGGTGAGTGCCGAGGACGCCCTCTCGTACGTCTTCGGCTACAGCGTCGTCAACGACATCAGCGCCCGCGACCAGCGGCGCGGCGGCCAGTGGTTCTTCTCCAAGGGCCAGGACTCCTACGCGCCGCTGGGCCCCGCCGTCCGCACCGCCGACGAACTGCCCGACCCGCACGTCCTGGGCCTCACCCTGCGCGTCAACGGCGAGGTGAAGCAGAAGGGCAGCACCCGCCACATGCTGTTCCGGGTGCCCGAACTCATCGCCGACATCAGCTCCGGTATGACACTGGAGCCCGGCGACGTCATCGCCACCGGCTCCCCCGCCGGGGTCGGCGCGAGCTTCACCCCGCAGCAGTTCCTGCGGCCCGGCGACGTGGTGGAGGCGAGCATCGAGTCGATCGGCACCCTGCGCAACCCGGTGGTCGACGCCCGATGAACGCGCCCGGACGCCAACTCCCCT
This sequence comes from Streptomyces sp. NA04227, assembly GCF_013364195.1. Classification (NCBI taxonomy): domain Bacteria; kingdom Bacillati; phylum Actinomycetota; class Actinomycetes; order Kitasatosporales; family Streptomycetaceae; genus Streptomyces; species Streptomyces sp. NA04227. The sequence goes on from NZ_CP054918.1 coordinate 3,160,407, forward strand.
ACCGCATCGGGCAGATCGTGCCCAGTTCCAACGTCACCATGGAGACCGAGATCCCGGCTCTGTTCCGGGCCCGGGAGCGGGTGGCGCCGGAGCGGTTCACCTTCCACTCCAGCCGGATGCGGATGAAGCAGGTGCGCCCCGAGGAACTGGCCGCGATGGACGACGAGGCCGGGCGCTGCGCCGCCGAACTCTCCGACGCCCGGGTGGACGTCCTCGGCTACGCCTGTCTGGTCGCCGTGATGAGCCAGGGACACGGCCACCACCGCACCGCACAGCGGGAGTTGGCGGAGGTGACCCGGCACAACGGGGCACCGGCCCCCGTCGTCACCAGCGCGGGCGCCCTGGTCGGCGCCCTGCACACGCTCGGAGCGCGCCGGATCGCGCTGGTCGCGCCGTATGTCCGGCCGCTCACCGAGACCGTGGTCGACTATCTGCGCCAAGAGGGCATCGAGACAAGCGACTTCACCGCCCTGGAGATTCCGGACAACCTTCGGGTCGCGGCCCACGACCCGGCCCTGCTGCCGTCGATCGTGCGCGGCCTGGACCACCGGGGCGCCGACGCCGTCGTCCTGTCGGCCTGCGTCCAACTGCCCTCGCTCGCCTACGTCCAGGCGGTGGAGGACGAACTCGGCAAGCCCGTCCTGTCCGCCGCCGTCGCCACCGCCCACCACCTGATGCGCGCCCTGGACCTGCCCGCCGTCGCCCCCGGCGCGGGCCACCTGCTCTCCGGCGCCTACGCGGACGCGCCCGTGACCAACTGATCAGCACGGCTCGGAGAATCACAGCAGCGGCCACCGTCACGGGGAGCGGCGGCCCGAGAAGGGAGCCCGCGATGCGGCTGTCCGCTTCGGCGCACCACGACACCTTCTGCCGCGACCATCTGCCCCCGCCCCGGCAGTGGCCCGCGTTCCACTTCGACCTCCCCGAACTGCACTACCCCGAGCGCCTCAACTGCGCCCAGGTCCTCCTCGACGGCGCCCTCGGCCGCTTCGGCCCCGACCGGCCCTGCCTGCTCTCGCCCACCGAGACCTGGACGTACAGCGAACTCGCCGCCCGTACCAATCGCCTCGCCCGGCTGCTGACCGAGGACCACGGCCTGCGCCCCGGCAACCGGGTCCTGCTGCGCGGCCCCAACACGCCGCTGCTCGCTGCCTGTTGGCTGGCCGTGGTCAAGGCGGGCGGCGTCGCGGTCACCACGGTGCCACTGCTGCGCGCCCGCGAACTTGAGGCCCTGACCCGGCTCACCCGCCCCACGCTCGCCCTGTGCGACCACCGCTTCCTGTCCGAACTGCACGCAGCGGCACCGGAGTTGGAGACCCTCTCGTACGGAGACTCCATCTCGCCCGACGACCTGGCGCACCGCTCGGAGCGCAAGAGCAGCGACTTCACCGCCGTCGACACGGCCGCCGACGACGTCGTCCTGCTCGGCCCCACCTCCGGCACCACCGGCCGCCCGAAGGCGACCATGCACTTCCACCGGGACGTACTGGCCAACGCGGACACCTTCTCCCGGCACATCCTGCGCCCGACCCCCGAGGACGTGTTCACCGGCACCCCGCCGCTCGGCTTCACCTTCGGCCTCGGCGGACTCCTCGTCTTCCCGCTGCACTGCGGCGCCGCCACCCTGCTCCTGGAACGGGCCACGCCCACCGAACTCGCCGACCACTGCGCGGCCCACGGCGCGACGGTCCTGTTCACCGCCCCGACCGCGTACAAGGCAATGCTGGCGGCGGGCCGCGCCTCCGTCCTGGCCCGGCTGCGCCGCTGCGTCTCGGCGGGCGAGCACCTGGCCCGCGCCGTCTGGGAGGAGTTCCACCGGCACACCGGCCTGCGCATCATCGACGGCATCGGCGGCACCGAACTCCTGCACATCTTCATCTCCGCCGCCGACGACGACATCCGCCCCGGCGCCACCGGCCGCGCCGTCCCCGGCTACCGCGCCGCCGTCCTGGACGCCACCGGCGCACCGGTCCCCGACGGCACCCCCGGCCGCCTCGCCGTCCAGGGCCCCACCGGCTGCCGCTACCTCGACGACGACCGGCAACGCGCCTTCGTCGAGGACGGCTGGAACATCACCGGCGACACCTATGTCCGCGACGCCGAGGGCTACTTCTGGTTCCAGGCCCGCAGCGACGACATCATCGTCTCCTCCGGCTACAACATCGCCGCCCCCGAGGTCGAAGAGGCCCTGCTCCTCCACCCCGACGTCGCCGAGGCCGCCGTGGTGGGCGTCCCCGACGAGGAACGCGGCGCACGCGTCAAGGCGTACGTGGTCCTGCGCGACGGCACCGCCCCGGACACAGCGAAGGCCACCGAACTGAAGACCTTCGTCAAACACACCATCGCCCCGTACAAATACCCCCGCGAACTGGCCTTCCTCACCGAACTCCCCCGCACCCCGAACGGCAAGGTCCAGCGCTACCGCCTGCGCGAGGGCCCCCTCCCGGCAGGCGAGGCCGAGTGACGGGCCACCGCCCACCGGCCCGTTGATACCGTGATCACATGACCACCGCACGGGGCGCCGCGGCCGCAGCTCGGCGGGCCGAAGGCACTGCCGGGGAGGGCGAGGGCGACGGGCGACAGGCCGCCACTCGGGAGGAAGTCGCCAGTGCGGTGGCGGACCCCGCCGCCCCGCCCCGCTCGCTGATCGTCACCGTGTACGGCCTGTACGCGCGGCGGCACGGCGGCTGGCTCTCGGTGGCCTCGCTGATCGCCCTGCTCGCCGAACTCGGCGTCGACGAACAGGCCGTACGCTCGGCCATCCACCGGCTGAAGCGACGCGGCGTACTGGAGGCGGCCAAGCACGAGGGCGCGGCGGGCTACGAACTCTCCGAGGCGGGCCGCGACATCCTCCGCGAGGGCGACGCCCGCATCTTCCGCCGCAAGCGCGCCACCCTCGCCGACGGCTGGCTGCTCGCCGTCTTCTCGGTGCCCGAGTCGGAACGGAACAAGCGCCACCAGCTCCGCTCCCAGCTCACCCGGCTCGGCTTCGGCACCCTGACGGCCGGGGTCTGGATCGCCCCCGCCCACCTCTACGAGCCCACCGCGGCGGCCCTGCGCCGCCTCGGCCTCGACGCCTACGCCGACCTGCTGCGCGCCGACCACCTCGCCTTCGGCGATCTGTCGGACAAGGTCCGCAAGTGGTGGGACTTCGACGAACTCGACGCCCGCTACGGGGAGTTCCTCGCCACCCACACCCCCGTCCTGGACCGCCTGCGCCGCACCGACGGCCCCACCGCCGACGGCCCACGCGCCTTCGCCGCCTACATCCGCGCCCTCACCGACTGGCGCCGCCTCCCCTACCTGGACCCGGGCCTGCCCACCGAACTCCTCCCCGCCGACTGGACCGGCATCCGCGCCGCCGACCTGTTCTTCGCCCTGCACGAGGCGCTGGAGGAACCGGCGCGGCGGCATGTGGCGGGGATGTTGGCCTGAGCAGGCGGAGGGGGCGGGCGGCCTGATCCGAGAGGGCGGCGATTCTCCGTAGTGCGCGGTAGTGCGCGGTAGTACGCGGTAGTGCGCGGTAGTGCGCGGCCCCCGGCTCGGGCCGCGAGCCACGCATCACGGAGAACCGCACCCCCGGCCGAAATTCCGTTCCCCGCCCGCACGGCCGCTGTGATACTCGCCCCATGAGCACCGAAAACCCCGCCCTCAACACCGAAGACCCCGCCGCCGCTCCGAGTGAGACGGCGCCCTCCGCCCCGTACACCCTCACCACCGGCGAGCACGACAAGGCCCTCGAGAAGCAGCTCACGGACGGTCTGGAGGCCTTCAACGCCGCGGCCACCGGCTATCCCGACGAGGACAAGGCGCTGACGGTACGGGTCACCGACGACCAGGGCGAGCTGGTCGGCGGCCTCAGCGCCTGGATCTGGGGCCCGCTGTGCGGCATCGATCTGCTCTGGGTCCGCGAGGACAGCCGTTCCGACGGCTGGGGCAGCCGCCTGCTGCGCGCCGCCGAACAGGAGGCCCGCCGCCGCGGCTGCGACCGCGTCATCGTCTCCTCCTTCAGCTTCCAGGCCCCCGCCTTCTACACCCGCCACGGCTATGTGGAGACGGGGCGCTCCCTGGGCATCCCGGGCGGGCACGCGGATGTGCATCTGTTCAAGTCGCTGGAGTGGGAGACGGCCACGCCGGAGTAACCGGGGGGCGGGGGGACTTCGCGGGAGGCGAGGCTCCTGAGTCCGGGGGACGGGCTCAGGAGCCGGGCGCGGGAGTCCCGTTCAGAGGAAGTCCCGTTCACCGGCAGTGCTCTTCAGAGGAAGTCCGCCGTGTCGAGATCGAAGGCGAAGGGTTCGGGGAGGCCGAGCGGCTTGCCGAAGGGGACGGTGCACACCTGCCGGTAGTCCTGCCCTTCGGGCTCGCTGAACAGGGTCACGGAGGACATGGTCCGGTCCACGAGCAGGTACAGCGGAATCCCACCGTGCGCGTAACAGCGTCGCTTGGCCTCGCGGTCGCTGCGTGGTTTGGTCGAGGTGACTTCCAGGACCAGGGCGACGCCGTCGCAGGGCATCCACGACTCGGCGCCACGGAAAAGCCGCAGTGCACGGGGTGCGAACGTGCCGTCCGGGACGACATGGTTTTTCGGGCAAGCCCCGTCGTTGCGCAGCCTCAGACCCTTGTTCCCGGAAAACTGCATGTCCGCGCGTGAATGCCGGTACACCTGGTTCGCGATCAATTCGACACAGTCCTCATGATCCCCGTCCGGCGGCGGCGTCACGACGATCTCCCCCTCGATCAGTTCGGCCCGGAAACCCTCCGGGGTGTCCAGGGCGAGAAACCACTCCTGCAGGACCTCTTCCTGCGTGAGCGGCTCGTGTGCCATGGCAGTCATGTCACGCCCCTCCTTCGGTCGCTCGCCAGACTGGGACATCGGTGGATCACCTGTCCGAGAGATCGAGAAATGTTCCCTCGATCGTGGCACACGAGGCCCTGCGCCGCGGGCGTTCGACGCCGGGCGCCGCCCTGCCGCGCCGTCGAGACGAGGAACACCCCGTGACCACTCCCACACCCCCCTCCCATCGGGCACACTGGACGTTTGGCCGCGGCCGATCGGCCGCTGCGGAGGAGAGGTACGCACGTGAACGGTCCGCTCATCGTGCAGAGCGACAAGACCCTGCTGCTCGAGGTCGACCACGAGCAGGCCGACGCCTGTCGCCGGGCCGTCGCGCCCTTCGCCGAGCTGGAGCGGGCTCCCGAGCACATCCACACGTACCGGATCACCCCGCTCGGGCTGTGGAACGCGCGTGCCGCCGGGCACGACGCCGAGCAGGTCGTCGACGCGCTGGTGCAGTACTCGCGGTATCCGGTGCCGCACGCGCTGCTCGTCGACATCGCCGAGACGATGGACCGCTACGGGCGGCTGACCCTCAGCAAGCACCCCGCCCACGGTCTGGTCCTGACCAGCACCGACCGGCCAGTACTGGAGGAGGTGCTGCGCTCGAAGCGGATCGCGCCGCTGGTGGGCGCCCGGATCGACCCGGACACGGTCGCCGTGCACCCCTCCGAGCGCGGGCAGATCAAGCAGACGCTGCTGAAGCTCGGCTGGCCCGCCGAGGACCTCGCCGGGTATGTGGACGGCGAGGCGCATCCCATCGACCTCAAGGAGGACGGCTGGGCGCTGAGGCCGTACCAGAAGCAGGCGGTGGAGAACTTCTGGCACGGCGGCTCCGGTGTGATCGTGCTGCCGTGCGGCGCGGGCAAGACCCTGGTCGGCGCGGGGTCGATGGCCGAGGCCAAGTCGACGACGCTGATCCTGGTCACCAACACCGTCTCGGCCCGGCAGTGGAAGCACGAGCTGGTCAAGCGGACCTCGCTGACCGAGGACGAGGTCGGCGAGTACTCGGGCACCAAGAAGGAGATCCGCCCGGTCACCATCGCCACGTACCAAGTGCTCACGACGCGTCGCAAGGGCGTGTACCCGCACCTGGAACTGTTCGACTCACGCGACTGGGGCCTGGTCATCTACGACGAGGTGCATCTGCTGCCCGCCCCGGTCTTCAAGTTCACCGCCGATCTGCAGGCCCGGCGGCGCCTGGGTCTGACCGCGACGCTGGTACGTGAGGACGGCCGGGAGTCGGACGTGTTCTCGCTGATCGGCCCGAAGCGTTTCGACGCTCCGTGGAAGGAGATCGAGGCGCAGGGCTACATCGCCCCCGCGGACTGTGTGGAGGTGCGGGTCAACCTCACCGACAGCGAGCGGCTGGCCTATGCGACCGCGGAGGCCGAGGAGAAGTACCGCTTCTGTGCGACCACCGCCACCAAGCGGAAGGTCACCGAGGCGCTGGTGCGCAAGCACGCGGGCGAGCAGACGCTGGTCATCGGGCAGTACATCGACCAGCTCGACGAGCTCGGCGCCCATCTGGACGCGCCGGTGATCAAGGGCGAGACCACCAACGCCCAGCGCGAGAAGCTCTTCGAGGCGTTCCGGCAGGGCGAGATCTCGGTACTGGTCGTGTCCAAGGTGGCCAACTTCTCCATCGACCTGCCCGAGGCGACCGTCGCCATCCAGGTCTCCGGCACCTTCGGCTCCCGCCAGGAGGAGGCCCAGCGCCTGGGCCGGGTGCTGCGTCCGAAGGCGGACGGGCACGAGGCGCGCTTCTACTCGGTGGTCGCCCGCGACACCATCGACCAGGACTTCGCCGCCCACCGCCAGCGCTTCCTCGCCGAGCAGGGTTACGCGTACCGCATCGTGGACGCGGACGAGGTGCTGGAGAGCTAGGGCAACCTCGTTCAGCGCCGACCGCGGCGGGCACCGACCCGCGACAGACGCGCCAAAAGGGGCCGCCCGGAACCTTCTCGGTTCCGGGCGGCCCCTTTTGTGTGGCGGGAGCGGTCAGGCGTCCTTGCTCAGGTTCGGGCCTGCGCTGGAGCCGCCGGTGGCCTGCTCGATCGGCGGCACGTCGGGCAGCGAGGACTTCTCCTCACCGCGGAAGGTGAAGGCCTTGCTGTCACCCTCGCCCTCGGTGTCGACGACCACGATGTGGCCGGGGCGCAGCTCGCCGAAGAGGATCTTCTCGGAGAGGATGTCCTCGATCTCGCGCTGGATGGTCCGGCGCAGCGGCCGGGCTCCGAGCACGGGGTCGTAGCCCTTCTTCGCGAGGAGCGACTTGGCCGTGGAGCTGAGCTCGATGCCCATGTCACGGTCCTTCAGGCGCTCGTCCACCTTGGCGATCATGAGGTCGACGATCTGGATGATGTCTTCCTCGGTGAGCTGGTGGAAGACCACCGTGTCGTCGACACGGTTGAGGAACTCCGGGCGGAAGTGCTGCTTCAGCTCGTCGTTGACCTTGTTCTTCATCCGCTCGTAGCTGGACTTGGTGTCGCCGGCGGCGGCGAAGCCCAGGTTGAAGCCCTTGGAGATGTCCCGGGTGCCGAGGTTGGTCGTCATGATGATGACCGTGTTCTTGAAGTCCACGACCCGGCCCTGGGAGTCGGTCAGGCGACCGTCCTCCAGGATCTGCAGCAGCGAGTTGAAGATGTCCGGGTGGGCCTTCTCGACCTCGTCGAAGAGGACCACGGAGAACGGCTTGCGGCGCACCTTCTCGGTGAGCTGGCCGCCCTCCTCGTAGCCCACGTATCCGGGCGGGGAGCCGAACAGCCGCGAGACGGTGTGCTTCTCGCTGAACTCCGACATGTCGAGGGAGATCAGCGCGTCCTCGTCGCCGAAGAGGAACTCGGCGAGCGTCTTGGACAGCTCGGTCTTACCGACACCGGAGGGACCGGCGAAGATGAACGAACCGCCGGGACGCTTCGGGTCCTTCAGACCCGCACGGGTACGCCGGATGGCCTGCGAGAGCGCCTTGATGGCGTCCTTCTGGCCGATGACGCGCTTGTGCAGCTCGTCCTCCATGCGCAGCAGACGCGAGGACTCCTCCTCGGTCAGCTTGAAGACCGGGATGCCGGTGGCGGTCGCGAGGACCTCGGCGATCAGCTCGCCGTCGACCTCGGCCACGACGTCCATGTCGCCGGCCTTCCACTCCTTCTCCCGCTTGGCCTTCGCGGCGAGGAGCTGCTTCTCCTTGTCGCGCAGGGAGGCGGCCTTCTCGAAGTCCTGCGAGTCGATCGCGGACTCCTTGTCGCGGCGCACGCCCGCGATCTTCTCGTCGAACTCGCGCAGGTCCGGCGGAGCGGTCATCCGGCGGATGCGCATCCGCGAACCGGCCTCGTCGATGAGGTCGATCGCCTTGTCCGGCAGGAAGCGGTCCGAGATGTAGCGGTCGGCCAGGGTGGCCGCCTGGACCAGGGCCTCGTCGGTGATGGAGACGCGGTGGTGCGCCTCGTACCGGTCGCGCAGACCCTTGAGGATCTCGATGGTGTGCGGCAGCGAGGGCTCGGCGACCTGGATGGGCTGGAAGCGGCGCTCGAGGGCGGCGTCCTTCTCCAGGTGCTTGCGGTACTCGTCGAGCGTGGTGGCACCGATGGTCTGCAGTTCGCCACGGGCCAGCATCGGCTTGAGGATGCTGGCGGCGTCGATGGCGCCCTCGGCGGCGCCCGCGCCGACCAGGGTGTGCAGCTCGTCGATGAACAGGATGATGTCGCCGCGGGTGCGGATCTCCTTGAGCACCTTCTTCAGGCGCTCCTCGAAGTCACCGCGGTAGCGGGAGCCGGCCACCAGCGCGCCGAGGTCGAGGGTGTAGAGGTGCTTGTCCTTGAGGGTCTCGGGCACCTCACCCTTGACGATGGCCTGCGCGAGGCCTTCCACGACGGCGGTCTTGCCGACGCCGGGCTCACCGATGAGCACGGGGTTGTTCTTCGTACGGCGGGACAGCACCTGCATGACCCGCTCGATCTCCTTCTCGCGCCCGATGACCGGGTCGAGCTTGGATTCGCGGGCCGCCTGGGTGAGGTTGCGGCCGAACTGGTCGAGGACCAGGGACGTGGAGGGCGTGCCCTCGGCAGGGCCGCCGGCGGTGGCGGCCTCCTTGCCCTGGTAACCGGAGAGCAGCTGGATGACCTGCTGCCGCACCCGGTTGAGATCGGCGCCCAGCTTCACCAGGACCTGGGCGGCGACGCCCTCGCCCTCGCGGATCAGGCCGAGCAGGATGTGCTCGGTGCCGATGTAGTTGTGGCCGAGCTGAAGCGCCTCGCGGAGCGACAGCTCCAGGACCTTCTTGGCACGGGGCGTGAAGGGGATGTGCCCGGACGGGGCCTGCTGGCCCTGGCCGATGATCTCCTCCACCTGCTGGCGGACCGCCTCGAGCGAAATCCCGAGGCTCTCCAGCGCCTTAGCGGCGACACCTTCACCCTCGTGGATCAGGCCCAGGAGGATGTGCTCGGTGCCGATGTAGTTGTGGTTGAGCATCCGGGCTTCTTCCTGAGCCAGGACGACAACCCGCCGCGCACGGTCGGTGAACCTCTCGAACATCGTTAATCGCTCCTCAGAGCGGTCAGGCAACGTGGGGACGCTCCCCGCGCTGTCCTTCCGCAGCTTAGTCCCGCAAGCGGGGACCGCTCATTCCAACTGCCGACACCCGTACGTGGCCTGCGAGCCCGAATGCCGACAACTGCTCCAACTCGATGGTGCGAGACGATGTTCCCGCAGGCCAGGGAGTTACCCCCGCCATCACTACGCCGATGGCGAACGTGAGACCGCCCCTTTGCTGCGTGTCGCCCCTCTCACTAGGGATGTCTTACCCGTACGGACCGACAGTCCATGCAGGCGAGCCCGGTTCCCTCCGCTACGGGCGAACACCCTTGCGCCGCCTTTCCGTCTCTCATGCCCCACCCGCCACAGGATTCGTACACGCACCGCCACCCTTACAAACTCTGCGTAACCCCGGAAGGTTCCCACCGGTTGTCCCGGCATGACTTTTCCCGTGCCGCGCCCGAGGCGGGCGCCGGAGTCGACGGCGGGCGCTCCCGGCCACTGCCCGGCGCGGGCCCAACGCCTGCCCGGCCCGGGCCACCGGGATCCGCACAACTGGGATCCTGCGCGGCTGCGCGCCTGGTACGTGGACGGGCTCGGCTGGGGGGAGCTGTACACGGCGGGGCCGGTGGCCCGGCTGCGTACGGGGATCAGGTTCGACGTCCTGGAAATGCCCGCCGAGGCGGGACTCGCCCTGCTGCGGGAACTGGGGCCGGAGTGCGTGGCGGCGCTGGGCGGCGGAACGGTGCGGTTACTCGTGTCCGCGGGCGGGGCACAGGAGCTGCCGGGGCTGCTCGACTGGCTTCAGTGGGGCGCCCTGGTCCCGGAGCTGCGGGCGCTGGGCACGGGCGGACACATCGACGCCCCGCTGCCTCCCGGCCCGCCGGGCGTGCCCGTTCTTCCCGTCCCCGGGGCCGGTGCGGGCTCGCAGGGGGCCGCCGTATGGTTGCGGCCCCCCGAGCTCGGAGGCGAAGTCGAGACGGCGCTGCCGGGACCGGTGGCCGTCGGGGACGGGAGGGGCGCCCCTTCGCTCTCGCTGGTGCGACTCGTGGACGCGGCTGCTTCGTACTGTCTGCGCGTCCGGATGCGGCGCGTGGCCGCTCAGCCGTTGGCCTTCTCGTAGGCCTCACGGATGGAGGCGGGAACGCGGCCGCGGTCGTTGACCTCGTAGCCGTTCTCCTTCGCCCAGGCACGGATCTGGGCGGTGTCCTGCGCGCTGCCGCCGGCAGCGGCCGCACGTGCCTTGCCACGGCCGCCCGCGGCACGGCCACCGGTGCGACGGCCACCCTTGACGTAAGGGTCGAGGAGGTCGCGCAGCTTGTCGGCATTCGTCGTGGTGAGGTCGATCTCGTACGTCTTGCCGTCGAGCGCGAACGTTACGGTCTCGTCCGCCTCACCGCCGTCGATGTCATCGACAAGAAGGACCTGAACCTTCTGTGCCACGGTAATTCCTTTCATCGAAAACTTCGGGGTGCGGGGCCTGCGGGGGGCAGTCGTTTCACCGACCCCTGATATATCAAGTACTGCAGTACGCCGGAAAGCAAACCGCTTTTGCCGGAAAAACACAAACCCCCGGCAGAGCCCCCGGACCCGAGAAGCCCGGAAACGTACGCGTTTCGGACATAGGGAACTGGGCAGGGTCATCGCGGAATAGCTCGGCGGATCACCGGTCACAGTTGCAGAAGCATCCGGCTGTTGCCCAAGGTGTTGGGTTTCACTCGTTCGAGACCAAGGAACTCCGCGACGCCCTCGTCATAGGAACGCAGCAGCTCGCTGTAGACATCCGTGTCCACAGGAGTCTCACCGATCTCGACGAAGCCGTGGGCCGCGAAGAAGTCGACTTCGAACGTGAGGCAGAAAACTCTGCGAACACCGAGCCAACGAGCGGTCTGCAACAACTTCCCGAGAAGTCGGTGCCCCACTCCCGCCCCCTTGACCACGGGCTTCACCGCCAGTGTGCGGACTTCCGCGAGGTCCTCCCAGATCACGTGCAGCGCACCGCAGCCGACCAGCTCGGCGTTGTCGTCGCGTTCCGCGACCCAGAACTCCTGGATGTCCTCGTAAAGGGTCACGGTGGCTTTGTCGAGGAGGATGCGCTTCGCGACGTACGAGTCGAGGAGTCTTCGCACCTCGGGCACATCGCTGGTCCTGGCCCGGCGGATGGTGACGGCGCTTTCCGGTTTCACCGGAACTTCGGGCTCTGCAGGCATGCCGTGACGCTATCGCCCGGTCGACTCGTCCGGCGCGGCGGGGTTGCTCGCGTTCTCCTCGGAGGCCTCGGGGTTGTCCGCCTGCTTTGACGCAGTTGCGTTCCGCACTGATCCGGTCGCGTTCTGCTTCTCGGTCGCGGTGTTTGCCTCCGGGACCCGGATCTCGGGTACGTGTGCGATTCGCACGGCGTCGCGGAGTGCCTCTCGCTGTTCCTGCGACATCATGCCGAAGAAGGCCACCAGAGCGGCCGCCGGGTTGTCACTCTGCGACCAGGCCTCGTTCATCAGGGCGGCCGAGTACGCGGCCCTGGTCGAGACCGCCTCATATCGATAGGCGCGCCCCTCGGCCTCTCTGCGCACCCAGCCCTTCTGATGGAGATTGTCCAGCACCGTCATCACCGTCGTATAGGCGATGGACCGCTCTCGCTGGAGGTCCTCCAGGACTTCCCTCACGGTCACCGGGCGGTTCCACTCCCACACCCGCGTCATGACCGCGTCTTCGAGATCTCCGAGAGGCCTAGGCACACAAGCACCATAATGCGCATACCGGGATCAATCACCCTCGGGCGCGTGCGATCCGCCCGGAACTGACCGAATTCAAGAATGCGGGGACAGCGGGGACAGCGGAGTCGGTACGGATTCCGTCGCGACGGCAGCCGGTGAAGCCGACGACCGCTGACCGCATGCGGAAACCCGGCCCGGCTGTTCGAGCCGGACCGGGTCCCTTCGCGTACCGAATACCGCGTACCGAGGGCGGGTGGCGGGGCCGCTCAGGCCGAGTCGCCGCCGGACGATTGGCGGGTGTTCTCGGCGCGGGCGAGGGCGGCGTCGACGGCCGCGTCCTCCTTGGCCTTGTTCGGGCCGCCCTGCGACTTCACGATCGTGACGATCAGGGTGATGAAGAAGACGGCCATCACCACGGGCGGCACGAGTGCGGAGACGTAGTCCATGGGACCAGAGTAGCCAGGGCCCCTTGGGGCGAATCGGACGGGGGCCGGAGCGCGTGCGCTCCGGCCCCCGTCCGCCCTGGACCTGCCGTCGGGCCTAGCCGGCGGCTCGCTCCTGTGGCGGCTTGGCCGGTTCCTCCGGGGCGGGGCGGGCGGGGCGCCGTCGCGGCGGGAAGACCTCTGCCGGGGTGGGCACCGGTCGGCCCGGGGCCGGGGCGGGGCGCTCGGAGGGCTGTTTGGGTTCCCGTGCGGGCTCCGGCCGGGGTTTCTCCTCGGCGCAGCGGGCCGGTGCACCGCAGACGGCGCGGCCGCCGGGGAGCGCGAGCAGCCGGGCGCGGGTGGCGGGAGCAGGGATACGTGCGCCCGTACGGCGGCCTTCCCCGACGGTGCGGCCCGTGGTGCTGGACGGGCCGACGGGCGCGGGCACCGTACAGCGGGCGAGGAGCCTCGCGGCCCGCGGGTTGCCGCGCAGCGCGCCGAGGGCTGCGAGGTCGTCGGACTGTGGCCGGTAGCCGCTCGGCAGCAGGTCTTCGAGCAGGGCGAGGTAGCCGGTGAGGCTGCCCGGGAGCGCGGATCTGTAGCGCGCGAGGTCGGCCAGCAGGAAATCACCGAGCCGGGCCGATTCGCGAACGGCCTCGTCGACGGATTCGGCGAGGCGCAGGCAGTCCTGGACGTCCTGGGCACTGGCGGGACTGGGGTCGAGGGCAAGGGCGAGGGCGCGGCGGAGCACCCGCAGCTCGTGCGCACCGAAGGCCATGCCGCCGCAGGATCCGTATGGCGTGGGCATGGGGCGACGATACGCGCTAATCAGACAATTCCGGCGCAGGTTCGCGGTCGGATTCTGTGCGTCGTACGCGCCATGGTCGGCGCGGTGCGCCGTACGCGCGGTGGTCGGCGCGGTGCCTCGTACGCCCGGTGGTCGGCGCGGTGCGTGGTACGCGCGGTGGTCAACGCGCATCACAGCCCCCGGCAACCGCATGCCCGACCCCTGCCTGGCCCGGACCACGGCCCCCTACGGCTCTCTCCCGCCCGCTAGTTCCGCCCGGTGTTCCTCTCGTAGACGAGGCGCAGGCCGATCAGAGTGAGCCAGGGCTCGTGTTCGTCGATGACCTCGGCCTCGCCGAGGACCATGGGGGCCAGGCCGCCGGTCGCGATGACCTTGACGGCGGCCGGGTCGGGGGCGAGTTCGCGGGCCATGCGACGCACGATGCCGTCGACCTGGCCGGCGAAGCCGAAGACGATGCCCGCCTGCATGGCCTCGACGGTGTTCTTGCCGATGACGCTGCGCGGCCGGGCGAGTTCGATCTTGCGGAGCTGGGCACCGCGTACGCCCAGGGCCTCCACGGAGATCTCGATACCGGGGGCGATCACACCGCCCGCGTACTCGCCGCGCGGGGAGACCGCGTCGAAGGTGGTGGCGGTGCCGAAGTCGACGACGATCGCGGGGCCGCCGTAGAGCTCGACGGCGGCGACGGCGTTGACGATCCGGTCCGCGCCGACCTCCTTGGGGTTGTCCATCAGGACCGGGACGCCGGTCTTGACGCCCGGTTCGACGAGGACGGCGGGGACGTCGCCGTAGTAGCGCCGGGTCACCTCGCGCAGTTCGTGCAGTACGGAGGGGACGGTCGCGCAGATACAGATGCCGTCGATGCCGTCGCCGAGCCGGTTGCCGAGCAGCGGGTGCATCCGCATCAGGCCCTGCAGGAGGACGGCGAGTTCGTCGGCGGTGCGGCGCGGGTCGGTGGAGATGCGCCAGTGCTCGACGATGTCGGGACCGTCGAAGAGACCGAGGACGGTGTGGGTGTTGCCCACGTCGATGGTCAGCAGCACGGGGGCACCGCCTGCCCGGTGCGCTGCCCGAGGCGTACGGCTGCCGCATTGCCGCCGACGGGGGCGGGCCGGGCGGCGGACAGGCGCGCACCCCGGCGGACGGCGAGCATCAGCGCGCCCCCTCTGCGGTGTCCCCGGCGCCTTCGGTGCCCCGCGCGTCCTGGCCGGTGTCGGCGGGGCGGAGGTCGAGGCCGATGTCGAGGATGGGCGAGGAGTGGGTGAGGGCGCCGACGGCGAGGTAGTCGACGCCGGTCTCCGCGTAGGCGCGGGCGTTGTCCAGGGTGAGGCGGCCGGAGGACTCCAGAAGGGCGCGGCCCGCGACGAGGGCGACGGCCTCCTCGGTCTCCAGCGGGGTGAAGTTGTCCAGCAGGATCAGGTCGGCGCCCGCGTCGAGCACCTCGCGGAGCTGGTGCAGGGTGTCGACCTCGACCTCGATGGGCACGTCGGGGAAGGTCTCGCGGACCGCCGCGAAGGCCTGCGCGACGCCGCCCGCGGCCACCACGTGGTTGTCCTTGACCAGGGCCGCGTCGGACAGCGACATGCGGTGGTTGACGCCGCCGCCGCACCGTACGGCGAACTTCTCCAGGGAGCGCAGGCCCGCGGTGGTCTTGCGGGTGTCGCGGACCTTGGCCTTGGTGCCGTCGAGGGCGTCCGCCCAGGCGCGGGTGGCGGTCGCGATGCCGGACAGGCGGCACAGCAGGTTGAGGGCGCTGCGCTCGGCGGTGAGCAGGTCGCGGGTACGGGAGGTGACGCTCAGCAGCTTCTGACCGGCCTGGACGCGGTCGCCGTCGTCCACGTGGCGTTCGACCTCGAACTCGTCGGTGCACACGATGGACAGCACGGCCTCGGCGACGCGCAGGCCCGCGACGGTTCCGGCCTCGCGGGCGGTGAAGTCGCCGGTGGCGGTGGCGTCTTCGGGGATGGTCGCGACGGTGGTGACGTCGACGCCGCCCGCGAGGTCCTCGTCGATGGCGAGGTTCGCGATGTCCTCGACCTCGAGGGGGTCGAGTCCGGCGTCGGCGAGCAGTTCGGCGAGCGCCGGGTCCAGGCCGCTCTCCATGCCCTCGCCGTACTCGGCGAATTCTGCGTCGGTCCCGCACGCGCAGCCGTCGCCGCAGCCCTCGGATTCCCCGGTGAGCGGGAGGGAGGAAAGGTCGTGGGTACTCACGGGGTCACTGCTCCTGGGTGTGCGCTTCGATGGTCGGCGGGAAGTCGGCGGTGCTCGTGGTGTGCACGTTAAGGGTTGCGGGTGACACGCGCAGTGCCTCGTTCGGGGTCTTGCCGTCGGCGGCGACGGCGAGTTGCCCGGCTTCGACTGGTTCATCCTGCGCGGGTCGGATGCCCGGCCCTTCCGCACGTTCAGGGCGGTCGAGACGTACGACGATGTGGCGGCGCCAGGCGGCGTCGTCGCGTTCGGGGTGGTCCTCGCGCCAGTGGCAGCCGCGGGTCTCCTCGCGGCGCAGGGCGGCGGCGACCAGGACCCGGGCGACGGCGAGCAGGTTGGTGGTCTCCCAGGTGTCGACCCCGGGTTCGGCGGTCTTGCCGCGCTCGGCGAGTGCGGCGCGCGAGGCCTCGTCGAGTTCGCGCAGGGCGGCGGCGGCCTCGGTCAGGGAGGCCGCGCTGCGCAGCACTCCGGCGCCCTGGGTCATGATCCGCTGGATGGCGAAGCGCTCCTCGGCCTCCAGGAGCGGCCTGCCGGGCAGCGTGCTCAATACCGGCGTACGGGGCGTGAGCGGGCGGGCGACGAGGTCGGCGGCGATGCGTTCGGCGTAGACGAGGCCTTCGAGCAGGGAGTTGGAGGCGAGCCGGTTCGCGCCGTGCACGCCGGTGCACGCGACCTCTCCGCAGGCGTACAGGCCGGGCACGGTGGTGCGCCCGTCGCGGTCGGTGCGGACGCCGCCGGAGGCGTAGTGGGCGGCGGGCGCGACCGGGACCGGCTCGGTCACCGGGTCGATGCCGTTGGCGCGGCAGGCGGCCAGGATGGTCGGGAAGCGCTCGCGCCACATCTGTTCGCCGAAGTGCCGGGCGTCGAGGAACATGTGTGCGGCGCCCTGCTCCTGCATGCGGCGCGTGATGCCCTTGGCGACGATGTCCCGCGGTGCGAGTTCGGCGAGTTCGTGGCGGCCCCGCATGAAGCGCACGCCGTCCGCGTCGACGAGGTGGGCGCCCTCGCCGCGTACCGCCTCGGACACCAGCGGCTGCTGGCCCTCCGCGCCCGCGCCGAGGAACAGCACAGTGGGGTGGAACTGTACGAACTCCAGGTCGGAGATCTCCGCCCCGGCGCGCAGTGCGAGGGCGACGCCGTCGCCGGTGGAGACGGCCGGGTTGGTGGTCGCGGAGAAGATCTGGCCCATGCCGCCGGTGGCGAGCACCACCGCGGGGGCGTGCACGGCGCCCACGCCGTCGTGCTGGCCCTCGCCCATGACGTGCAGGGTCACGCCCGCGGTGCGGCCCTCCTCGTCCGTGAGCAGATCCAGGACGAGTGCGTTCTCGACCGTCGTTATGCCCGCCTCGCGGACGGCGGTGACCAGCGCGCGGGAGACCTCCGCGCCGGTCGCGTCCCCGCCCGCGTGCACGATACGGCTGCGGTGGTGGCCGCCCTCGCGGGTCAGCGCGATGGTCTCGCCGCCCGGCGCGGTGTCGAAGTGGGCGCCGCTGTCGATCAGCCGCCGCACCGCGTCCGGCCCCTCGGTGACCAGCAGCCGCACCGCTTCCTCGTCGCACAGTCCGACGCCCGCGACCAGGGTGTCGTCCAGGTGCTGCTCGGGGGTGTCGCCCTCGCCGAGCGCCGCCGCGATGCCGCCCTGCGCCCAGCGGGTGGAGCCGTCGTCGAGGCGCGCCTTGGTGACGACGACGGTACGCAGCCCGGCCGCGGCGCAGCGCAGCGCCGCCGTCAGGCCGGCGACCCCGGAGCCGACCACGACCACGTCGGCGGTGCGGGCCCAGCCGGGGACCGGGGCGTGCAGGCGTATGCCGGTGGTGTGCGAGCCGGTGCTCTGGGCGGCGGTCATGGGCGTTCTCCGACGGTTGTGCGGGGTGGTGCGGGGGTGGTGCGGGGCAGCGCGTGGGGGGCGCGGGGCGCGGTGCCCACGTCGTGGGGGCTGCGGGCTTCGGCGGCGGTCATGAGGCCGCTCCGAAGGTCAGCGGCAGGTTGTCGATCAGCCGGGTGGTGCCGACGCGGGCCGCGACGGCCAGTACCGCCTCGCCCCGGAAGCCCTCGCCGATCTCCGTGAAGTCGGAGGGGTCGACCAGGGCGAGGTAGTCGAGGGTGAGCGGCGGGGTGCGCCGGGCGGCCTCGTCGAGGACGGCGTGCGCGGCGGCGCGTACCGCCTCCGGGCCGCCGGGCGCCGCGCCCGCGAGCGCGTGCGCGTCGGCCGCGGCGCGCGCCTCCCCGAGCGCCGTGAGCGCCTCGGCGCGTTCGCGTGAGGCGGGCGCGGAGGCGGCGCGCGCACGCAGCGCCTCCTGCGCGGCATGCCGGTCGCGGCCCGCGAACAGCGCACGGGACAACACGAGCGCGGTACGCCGCTCGGCCACGGAGAGATAGCGGTTACGGCTGGACAGCGCGAGGCCGTCCTCCTCGCGCACGGTCTCCACACCCACGATGTCGACGTCGAAGTTGAGGTCGCGCACCATGCGCCGGATCAGCGCGAGCTGCTGGGCGTCCTTCTGCCCGTACAGGGCCAGGTGCGGGCGGGTCAGATGCAGCAGTTTGGCGACGACGGTGAGCATCCCGTCGAAGTGCCCGGGCCGCGAACCGCCCTCCAGGCGCTCCCCCATCGGCCCGGCGGAGATCCGCACCTCGGGCTCGCCGCCCGGGTAGACCACGTCCGCGGAGGGCGCGAAGACGACGTCGGCGCCCGCTTCCCCGGCCAGTTCGACGTCCGCGTCCAGGGTGCGCGGGTAACGGTCGAGGTCCTCGCCCGCCCCGAACTGCAGCGGATTCACGAAGACGGTGACCACCACCTCGCCGTCCGCACCGGCCAGTTCGCGCGCCGTACGGATCAGGGTGGCGTGCCCCTCGTGCAGCGCGCCCATGGTCATCACGACGGCCCGCCGGTCGCCGCGCTCGCGCAGGTCTTCGGCGGTGTGCAGGACCTTCGGGGAGCGGGGGGTGACCGGGGCGGCGGTCGGCACCGCGGCCACATGCGCGGATCCGGGCTGCGAGGGCCGGGCCGACGGGGTGCCGGGGTGGTGGGGCCGCGGGGGGTGCGCGGGGTGCGCGGTCATGGGGTGCCTCCCGGGCCGGGGTCGTCGCTGTCGGGGCTGCTGGGGTGATCGGGGCTGCCGGGGTGATCGGGGTTGTCAGGGCCGTCGGGGCCGGACGTGGGGGTGGGCTTGGTCCCGCTGCCGGGCTGCGGCTGTTCGGCCAGTACGACGAGGAGGTCCTCGGCGAGTTCGGGCTTGAGCAGGCCGTGGGCCAGGGCCCGATCGGCGGTGGCACGGGCCATGGCGAGATAGCTGGGCACGGACTGGGGCGAGTGCGCGCGCAGTTGGGCGATGTGGGCGGCGACCGTGCCCGCGTCGCCGCGTGCCACGGGACCGGTCAGGGCGGCGTCGCCGGAGCGCAGCGCGTTGTCGAGCGCGGCGCCGAGTAGGGGGCCGAGCATCCGGTCGGGGGCGCCCACACCCGCGGTACGCAGCAGGTCCATCGACTCGGCGACCAGGGTGACCAGGTGGTTCGCGCCGAGCGCGAGCGCCGCGTGGTACAGCGGACGGGCTTCTTCGGCGATCCACTCGGGCTCGCCGCCCATCTCGATCACAAGTGCTTCCGCGGCCAGCCGCAGTTCCTCCGGCGCCGTCACCCCGAACGAGCAGCCCGCGAGCCGCTGCACGTCAACCGGCGTCCCGGTGAACGTCATCGCCGGATGCAGCGCGAGCGGCAGCGCACCGGCGCGCAACGCGGGATCGAGGACCCGGGTGCCGTACCGGCCCGAGGTGTGCACGATCAGCTGCCCCGGCCGTACCGCACCGGTCTCGGCGAGACCGCCGACCAGTCCCGGCAGCGCGTCGTCGGGCACGGTGAGCAGGACGAGTTCGGCGCGCGCGAGGACTTCGGCGGGGGTCAGTACCGGCACGTCGGGCAGCATCTCGGCGGCCCTGCGACGGGAGGCGTCGGAGACCCCGGACACCGCGACGGGCCGGTGCCCGGCGAGCTGCAGGGAGGCGGCCAGGGCAGGCCCCACCCGGCCCGCGCCGACCACGCCGACCGTGAGCCTGGCGGGCTTGTCCTGCGGGTCGCCAGGACCCGTGCGATGAGGTGCGTTCACTCGCTGAGGCCTTCCCGTTCCAGTCCGCTCGGGGTACCGGACGATTTCTCGTCATGTTAACGCGATCCTCCGCACCCGAGTCCGGTTGTCCACAGGCTGTGGGGATGTCCACAACCACGTGGTCGCGCGGAGTTATCCACAGCCCCAGCGAAGACTGCTCACCTTCCGCCAAGATCTCCGCATGACAGACGACATGACCATCGACGCGAAGACGACCGGACACGCAGACAACGGACAGGCAGGTAACGGACAGAAGGAGGCGGAGGCGGAGATGGCGCGGGAGAAGGGGAGGGACGAGATGGATGAGAGGAATGAGAGGAATGAGAGCGACGAGCAGCGGGAGGGGAATGAGGAGAGGGAAGGGAATCAGGCGAGGAAGGGGACTCAGGCGGGGACCGTGAGCGGTGGGGCGGCGGGCGGTGAGGACCCCGCCGAGATCAGCGACTCGGATGCCGCGCGGGAGAGGCGGTTCCGCGCGGCTCGGGGTGCCGAGCGCGCGCTGTGGCGGCCTGCTGCGCAGCGCACGGTCCGGGAGCGGCTGGAGGAGTTGGCCGCCCTGGCTAACTGCAACGGTACGGAAGACACTGGCGCGCGGGACACCCCGGACACCCACGACGCCTACGGCCTGGACAGCCAGGTCGACATATACGGCGACGGGATCATCCACCGCCTGGAGAAGCGGGTGGCCACCCTGCTCGGTACGGAAGCCGCGGCCTTCTTTCCGACCGGCACCATGGCTCAACAGGTCGCGCTGCGCTGCTGGGCCTCGCGCACCGGCAGCAACACGGTGGCGCTGCACCCACTGGCCCACCCCGAGATACACGAACGGGACGCACTCAGCGCGCTCAGCGGACTGCGCACCATCCATCCGACCTCGGCACCCCGGCTGCCGAGTGCGGCGGAGATCGAGTCGCTGCAGGAGCCGTTCGGCACGCTGATGCTCGAACTCCCCCTCCGGGAGGCCGGGTTCGTGCTTCCGACCTGGGAGGAGCTGACGGCCACGGTCGAAGCGGCGCGCGAGCGTGACGCGGTGGTCCACCTCGACGGAGCACGACTGTGGGAGTGCACCACCCACTTCGGCCGCCCGCTGGACGAGATCGCCGCCCTGGCCGACACCGTCTACGTCTCCTTCTACAAATCCCTGGAAGGCCTCAGCGGCGCCGCACTCGCGGGCCCGCGCACACTGATCGACGAGGCGGTCACCTGGCGCCACCGGTACGGCGGCCAGCTCTTCCAGCAGTTCCCCGCCGCCGCGTCGGCACTCTCCGGCCTCGACACGGAACTGCCCCGGCTCCCCTCCTACGTGGAGCACGCACGGGTGGTCGCCGCCGCTATGGACACGGCGTTCGGGAACTCGGAGCTCGGCTGGCACCGGGTCCACCCGCGGATACCGCACACCCACCAGTTCCAGTTGTGGCTCCCGTACTCCCCCGAACTCCTCAACGAGGTCTCGGTGACCATGGCCGAGCAGACGGGCACGGCTCTCTTCCGCCACTGGGGGACGACACCGACGGCGCCGCCCGGGGTGGCGTGCACGGAAGTCACCGTCGCGCGAGCGGGGCTGGAGTGGACGGAGGCCGAAGTCGCGGAGGCGGTGGGCGAGTTCGTGCGGAGGGTGCGGGAGGTGGATGGGGAGGGGTAAGCCATGTCCCGCGAGTCTCTTGCTCGTGCAGTGAGGTGAGTACCCGCACTCAGGACACCCTCGGCGCACCGAACCTAGCCTCGGCCGGGTGACCGACGACGCAGCGCAATGGGAACGACTCCGTACACCGCCCATGGCTCCGCCCCTCGACGCCTCGCTGATTGACCGGAGGCCCGACAGCCACTGGTACGTCGTGCCCGGGCTGTTGCTTGTGGCGAGCTTGGGCTGCACCGTATGGGCCGCACTGACCTAGCTGGAGGCGCAGATCGCGGAAGCGACACCCGACAACTTTGCTCCAGGAGAAGGGAGTTCCGTTCCGACAGCGGATCACGGGAACGGCGATCCGCAAGGTGCGGTCGACATGCTGATCGAGGTGGCCGGGGTGCTGGCTGTTCTCGCGATTGCCGGTTTCCTCGCGGTTGCCGTGGTCCGCAGTCGCGTTCGGTAGGCGGGCGCAGGGGCTATCTGCAGGGCACGGCGCCCGGGGATGCGGCTCTTCCTGCCAACGTCGCGCATCGCCTACGGCAGGATTCCCGGTCTACGGGCTGTCCGGGCAGGCAGGGGCTTTCCGGGCAGGCGGCGGCGTTCCGGGCAGGTGGCGGCTTTCCGGGTAGGCGGCGGCTTTCCAGTAACCGGCTTTCCGGGCAATGGAATTGGAATGACCCAGTGGGCCGAAGCCGGAACTCAGCCCGCCCCGCACGCCCGCACCATCCTCGCCTCGTAGGCGAGGACGACGAGGGGGCGGGCCGGGCCAGGGGGGAGGCGAGGGGAGGAGGAGGGGAGGGAGGAGGGGGGAGGGGGAGGGGGAGGGGCGGGCCCCCTGAGCGTCGTAAAGCCAAGAGCACACAGCCGCCTCACAGTCCGCCGTCAGCCTCCCCTCCCCACCACCAACTCCACCACCAACTCCACCACCAGCTCAGTCGAACCTGATGTGCCGCAGCCCCACACCCACCCGCCGCAGCCTCCCTCGGAACGCCCCGTCGGTGCTGGGCGAAAGAGGCAGTCGGCAGGTGGTGGCGATCCGGTCCGCGACCTCGGGAACGGTGAGCGAGTCCGTCCACAGGTGGGTGGTGAACTCGGGTGTCCGGAGCCGTTCGAGGCATGTGTCGAGACGGCGGACCGCGAAACTCTCCCGGCGCAGCGGCGCGTTCTTTCCCGCGAGAACACCGAGCAGATGCCCGAGACCGCGCTCACGTAGTCGACGGAGCACGGTTTCACGGGTGGCGAGAAGGCTGAAGTGCCGTACGTCGTGGCCGAGTTCGCGAAGCCGTCCAACCGTTTCGGCGAAGTAGACCGGTTCCGTGACCGTCATCGGTACGAGCACGGTGCCGGGGTGGTTCCGAGCCGCGAGGTCGAGCATGTCGGAGACGCCCTGCCGCCACACGGGCAGATCCTGGAAGTCACCGCGCAACGCGGGTGGCAGCATGCGGTGCAGGCCGAAGCCCAAGTGCTCCGGATCGCATACGACACTGCCTGGCAGCCTGCGTCGTAATTCGTACGCGGTCTGTGTCTTGCCGCCGCCGAAGGGGCCGTTGATCCATACGATCATGCGGCGACACTAGACAAGCCCATGTAAACGGGGCATCACCACGCGCAGGGCATCCCTGGCAACGGAACTGAATGCCCCCGGGGAACCCGGGGAACCCGGAGAACCCGGAGAACCCGGAGAACTCAGCCCGCCCCGCCCGCCCGCACCAACCCCGTCTCGTACGCGAGGACGACGACCTGGACGCGGTCGCGTAGGCCGAGTTTGGTGAGGATGCGGCCTACGTGGGTCTTGACGGTGGCTTCGGAGAGGACGAGGCGGGCGGCGATCTCGCCGTTGGACAGGCCTTGGGCGATGAGGACCATGACCTCGCGTTCGCGTTCGGTGAGGCGGTTGAGCTCCGGGTGCTGCTGCTGGTTGGCGGTCGGCAGCATGGGGGCGAAGCGGTCGAGGAGGCGGCGGGTGGTGGACGGCGCGACGACGGCGTCGCCGCTGTGCACGGCACGGATGGCGGCGAGCAGTTCGCCCGGGGGGACGTCCTTGAGCATGAAGCCCGAGGCGCCCGCCTTGAGGCCGGAGAAGGCGTACTCGTCGAGGTCGAAGGTGGTGAGGATGAGGACCTTCGGGGGGTGGTCGGCGGCGCAGATGCGGCGGGTGGCCTCGACGCCGTCGAGCTTGGGCATGCGTACGTCCATCAGGACCACGTCGACCGCGGTGGCCCGGAGCACCTCCAGCGCCTCGATGCCGTCGCCCGCCTCCGCGACGACTTCCATGTCCGGCTGGGCGGCGAGCACCATCCGGAAACCGGTGCGCAGCAGTACCTGATCGTCGACGAGCATCACGCGGATCGGCATCGCCATCGGCATCGACATCGGCTTAACGGCCTTTCAACGGTTGGAAGGGAGAGGCGGGTGGGGCGGGGTGGGGGCGGGGGCGGCCCCCAGAGGAAGCAAGGGCCAAGGGCAAACGGGACGAGACCAGCAGCCCCGACTCAGTGCGCAGGCTTGAGCGGCAACAGCGCGCTGATACGGAAGCCACCCCCGGGCCGAGGCCCGGCGTCGAGTGTTCCGCCGACCATACCCACGCGTTCGCGCATGCCGATGAGGCCCTGTCCCTGGCCGTCGATACCGCCGTCGACAGGGAGTTCGCGGGCGGCGCCGCGGCCGTCGTCCTCGACGAGCAGGCCGAGTCCGTCGTCGAAGTAGACGAGCCGGACGCTGGCGCCGGTGTTGGGGCCGCCGTGCTTGCGGGTGTTGGTGAGTGCCTCCTGCACGATGCGGTAGGCGGTGAGTTCGACGCCGCTGGGCAGGGGGCGCGGGGTGCCCTCGACCTTGAAGTCGACGGGGAGTCCGGCACTGCGTACCTGCTCTATGAGTTCGTCGAGTTGTTCCACGTCGGGCTGTGGGACGTACTCGCCGCTCTCCTCCTGTTCGCCGGTGCGCAGCACGCCGAGCAGGCGGCGCATTTCGGCGAGGGCCTGGCGGCCGGTGCCGGAGATGGTCTCCAGCGCCTTCTTGGCCTGGTCGGGGGCGGTGTCGAGGACGTAGTTGGCGCCGTCGGCCTGGACGACCATGACGGAGACGTTGTGGGCGACGACGTCGTGCAGTTCGCGGGCGATGCGGGCCCGTTCGGCGGCGACGGCGACCTTGGCCTGGGCCTCGCGTTCGCGTTCCAGGCGTGCGGCGCGTTCCTCGAGCTGGGCGAGGTAGGCGCGGCGGGTACGGACGGAGTCGCCGAGGACCCAGGCGAGGGCGAAGGGCACGACAAGGAAGATGGTGAACAGGATTCTGCCGAGACCGCTGGTGGCCCCCTCCTCGGGCCAGCGCAGCTGGGCCAGCGGCGCGGCGCACAGGCCGCCGAAGAGGGCCAGCCGGGAGGCCCACTGCTTTCCGTCGGCGGCGACGGTGTAGATGATCACCAGCATGGCGAAGTCGGCGACCATGACATCGGCGTTGAAGATCAGCTGGGCCACGCCCATGACGGCCGCGAGGACGAGCATCTTCTCCGGCTCGCGGCGGCGGAGCGCGATGACGAGGCAGAGCACGGCGGCGATGGGGTACGCGGCGGCCGGCGGGGTGTAGGGATCGCCGGGTTCGGAGGTGCCGGCCACCAGTCCCACCAGGCAGATCCCGAAGAGGACGACGGCCCAGAAGCTGTCGACCCACGTCGGGTGTCTGCGGAGGAAGTCATAGAGGCGCTGCACGTAACCCAGCGTAGGCACGGGAAAGGGGCCCTCGGGTCAACCCGAGGTTCGATCCGGAACGACCCTCCGTACTCCGCAAGGTGGAGGCCCCGTAGACGCCGCGTGCAGATGATGAGCGGGGCTCCGCTTCGGCCCGCGGACCTGGCCTTCTAGCCTGACCTGGTGAGCAAGGCGAACGCGGGACATGGTGACGGCGGGGCGTACGGGGGTCTGCCGGGGGTCGACGGGCCCGCGAACCACGATCAACGGGGCCGGGACCAGCCCTACGGGGACGCCCCCACCGTGCCGGACATCACCCCGAACCCGGAGACGGTGAACCCCGAGCCGGTGAACCCCGAAGCACTGAACCCCGACGCGCTGAACCCCGAGACGGTGACCCCGGGAGCAACAAGCTCCGAAGCAGTGGGCTGGCGTGCCGCGATGCAGGAGGCTCTGTATGGGCCCGGCGGTTTCTATCGCCGTCCGGAGGGTCCGGCGGGGCACTTCCGTACGTCGGTGCACGCTTCGCCGCTGTTCGCGCGGGCCGTGGCGCGGCTGCTGTGCCGGGTGGACGCCGCGCTCGGGCGCCCGGAGGAGCTGGCGTTCGTCGACATGGCGGCGGGCAGGGGCGAACTGGTCACCGCCGTCCTCGCCGCCCTGCCCGAGGAGGTCGCCGCGCGGACGGTCCCGTACGCCGTCGAGCTCGCCGAACGCCCCGAGGGCCTCGATGCCCGCGTCTCGTGGTCGACGGAGCCGCCGCGCGGGGTGCGGGGGCTGCTGTTCGCCAACGAGTGGCTGGACAACGTCCCGCTGGACATCGCCGAGACCGATCCGGCGGGAGTGGTGCGGCGGGTGCTGGTGGCGGCCGACGGTACGGAGTCGCCGGGGCGGCCGGTGGCGGGCGACGAGGCGCGGTGGCTGGAGCGGTGGTGGCCGCTGCCGCCCGAGGAGCCGGGGCTGCGGGCGGAGATCGGGCTGCCGCGCGACCTCGCCTGGGCCGGGGCGGTGACGAGCCTGGACGCCGGGCTCGCGGTGGCCGCGGACTACGCGCACGGCCTGGGCGACCGGCCGCCCTTCGGCACGCTCACGGGTTTCCGCTCCGGCCGCGAGTGCACTCCGGTGCCGGACGGCTCCTGCGACCTGACCGCCCATGTGGCGCTCGACGCCTGCGCCCTGCCCGGCGCCCGTCTGCTCACCCAGCGCACCGCACTGCGCGCCCTGGGCATCGACGGCACGCGCCCCGCGCTCACGCTGGCCACCACGGACCCGGCCGGATACGTACGCGCCCTCGCCGAGGCCTCCGCCGCCGCCGAACTCCTCGCCCCGGCGGGCCTCGGCGACTTCGGCTGGCTCGTCCAGCCGGTCGGCGCGGGCATCGACAGCGAGGCACTGTTCGCCGCACCGGACCGGCCGTAACCAACCGCACCGCACTGGAGCGGACCGAACTGGAGCGGACCCGAACGGACCGGAGCCGAACGGACCGGACCGGAACTCCCGTAGTACCCGTGGCCCTACGAAGCCCCACGGACCGCCCGCGACCCGCCCCTCCCCCGCTACTTGTCGATGTCCCCCACAACGAAGAACAACGAGCCGAGGATCGCGACCATGTCCGCGACAAGGGTGCCGGGGAGCAGTTCGGTCAGGGCCTGGATGTTGTTGTACGAGGCGGAGCGCAGTTTCAGGCGGTACGGGGTCTTCTCGCCCTTGGAGACCAGGTAGTAGCCGTTGATGCCGAGGGGGTTCTCGGTCCAGGCGTAGGTGTGGCCCTCGGGTGCCTTGAGGACCTTGGGCAGGCGCTGGTTGACCGGGCCGGGGGGCAGGTCGTCGAGGCGGTCCAGGCAGGCGGCGGCGAGCTCCAGGGCGTTGTGCGTCTGGTCGAGGAGGCACTCGAAGCGGGCGAGGCAGTCGCCCTCCTGGCGGGTGACCACGCGCAGGGTGTCCTGGAGTTCGCCGTAGGCGAGGTACGGCTCGTCGCGGCGCAGGTCGAAGTCGACGCCGGAGGCGCGGGCGATGGGGCCGCTGACGCCGTAGGCGTGGACGGCCGATGCGGCGAGTACGCCGACGCCGCGGGTACGGCCGCGGAAGATCTCGTTGCCGAGGACCAGGTTGTCGTACACGTCCATGCGGGAGCGCAGATCGGCGACGGCCTGGCGGGCGCGGCCGAGCCAGCCCGCGGGGAGGTCCTCCTTGAGGCCGCCGACACGGTTGAACATGTAGTGCATGCGGCCGCCGGAGACCTCCTCCATCACGGCCTGGAGTTCCTCGCGCTCGTGGAACGCGTAGAAGATCGGCGTGATGCCGCCGAGTTCGAGCGGGTACGAGCCCAGGAACATGAGGTGGTTGAGCACCCGGTTCAGCTCTGCGAGCAGGGTGCGCAGCCAGACCGCGCGTTCGGGGACCTCCATGCCGAGCATGCGCTCGACGGCGAGCACGACGCCGAGTTCGTTGGAGAAGGCGGAGAGCCAGTCGTGCCGGTTGGCCAGCATGACGATCTGGCGGTAGTCGCGCGCCTCGAAGAGTTTCTCGGCGCCGCGGTGCATGTAGCCGACGACCGGCTCGGCCCGCTCGACGGTCTCGCCGTCCAGTACCAGACGCAGGCGCAGCACACCGTGCGTGGACGGGTGCTGGGGCCCGATGTTGAGCACCATGTCCGTGCTCTCGGCCGCACCGCCGACGCCGATCGTGGTCTCAGTCGTGGGGCTCATGTGCACAGTCTCCCCTACGTACCCTGGCGTCATGGAAACGGGGAGTGCGCGGGGCCCGCGGGGGGACGCGGCGGACGCCGTCGCGAACGGGAGCCGGACGCCGGGCGAGGCGGGCCGGGCGGACGAGCCGCATGTGACGGGCGAGGCGGGTGAGCCGCCACATGTGACGGGTGAGGCGGACGGGCCGGATGTGACGGGTGAGGCAGGTGGGACGGGCGGCCCGAGCGGCCCGAGCGGCAAGCCGGACGGATCCCCGCACGAACCGACCGAACCAACCGAGCCAACCGAACCGACCGAACCGACCGACGCGAACGAACCCGACGAACCCAACGAACCCACCAGCTGGACAAGCCTCCCCCGAGGCCTCCTCCGTATGCGCCGCCTGATGCTCGCGCTCTGGCTGGTCCCCGTGACGCTCGTCGCCGCCGTGCTCCCCGGCATCCTCACGGGCGGCCTCTGGCCACCGGGGTCGGCCGGTTCGTACTGGTCCCCGTGGTCGCTCTTCGCGCTGGTCCCGCTGGCGGCGCTGCTGTGGGGGCGGCGGATGCTGTACCGCAACTGGCTGTCCTGGCGGTACGCGGAACGGGCGGACGATCTTCTGATCAGCCGGGGAGTGCTGTTCCGGGAGGAGACGGTGGTGCCGTACGGCCGGATGCAGCTCGTCGAGGTGACCTCGGGCCCCGTCGAACGCCGCTTCGGCCTGGCCGGGGTGCAGCTGCACACCGCGGCGGCCGCGACCGACGCCCGCATCCCGGGGCTCGAACCGGCCGAGGCGGAACGCCTGCGCGACCGGCTCACCGCCCTCGGCGAAGCCCGATCGGCCGGACTGTGAACGAGCCCGCCGAAGCCACGGACAAGACCGTGGGCGAAGCCACGAACAAGACCCTGAGCGAAGCCACGAACAAGACCCTGAGCGAAACCGCGGACAAAAGCGTGGGCGAAACCGCGCACGAAGCCACGAACGAACCGGCGGCGGACCGCACGGCGGATGCGGATGGCGTCGCGGACCGCACGGCGGATGCGGATGGCGTCGCGGACCGCACGGCAGATGGCTCGGACCGCACGGCAGACGGTTCGCACCACGCATCCGACCGCACAACGGACCGCCGCCTGCACCCGACAACCCCGCTCCGCCGCGCCTGGGCGCCGTTCGCGGTGATCGTCGGGTGGGCGGTGCACGATCCCGACCACGCCTTCGAGCGTCTTGGGCAGCTCACCCCGCTCACGCTGCTCGCCGCCTTCGGGGTGCTGCTCCCGGCGGCCGCCCTCTACGGCTTCCTGAGCTGGTGGTACACGCACTACGCGGTGACGCCGAGCGAGCTGCGGATCCGTACCGGACTGCTGTTCCGGCGCACCGCGCACATCCGGCTCGACCGGTTGCAGGCCGTCGACGTCACACAGCCGCTGCTTGCGCGGGTGTTCGGGGTGGCCAAGCTGCGGCTCGACGTGGTGGGCGCGGCGAAGAAGGACGAGCTGGCCTTTCTGTCCGAGCGGGAGGCCCGTGCGCTGCGCGGGGAACTGCTCGCGCGGGCCGCCGGTCTCGCGCCGCACACCGCACACGAGGTGGCCGAGGCCCCGGCCGAGCATCTGCTGCGGGTGCCGCCGCGTTCGCTGGCCGTGGCGCTGCTGCTCACCGGCGGTACCTGGCTCGCGTTGCTCGGCGCCCTGGTCGTGCCCGGCGTGCTGTGGCTGACCACCCACAACCTGTGGACGGTGGTGGTCAGCGCCGTGCCGCTGCTCGGCGGCGCGGGCGCGCGCAGCGTCGGCCGTTTCGCGGCCGAGTACGACTGGACGCTCGCCGACAGCCCGGACGGCCTGCGGATCGACCGGGGGCTGCTCGACCGTTCCCACGAGACGGTGCCGCCGGGCCGGGTGCAGACGGTGGTCCTGGCCGAGCCCGTGCTGTGGCGGCGGCGCGGCTGGGTGCGGGTGGAGCTGAACGTGGCGGGCTCCGCCAACTCCGTACTGGTACCGGTCGCGCCGCGTCCGCTCGCCGAGGCGGTGGTGGCCCGGGTCCTGCCGGGCGTCTCGGTACCCGCCGACTTCGCCCGCCCGCCCGCGCGGGCCGGCTGGGCGCTGCCGCTGTGGTGGCGCGGGCAGGGACTGACGGTCACCGACGGGGTGTTCGCCACCCGCCGGGGTCTCTTCGAGCGGCGGGTCCACCTGGTCCCGCACGCCAAGGTGCAGAGCGTGCGCCGTACCCAGGGACCGTGGCAGCGCAGGCTCGGCCTCGCGGACGTCTCGGTGGACACCGGCGCCAACAAGACCGTCACGGCCCGGCTGCGCCCCGCCGCCGAGGCCTCCCGCCTCCTACGGGAACAGGCGGACCGCTCCCGCACGGGCCGCCGCGACGCCCGCCCCGACCGGTGGATGACGGACCGGACGACCGGTGGATGACGGACCGGACGACCGGTGGATGACGGACCGGGCGACGGTGCGTGACGGTCCGGGCGACCGGTGCCTGAGGAACCGCCGCACCGAAGATCGAAGGCTGACGAACAGCCCGACGTGTGGCCAAGGATGACGAACAGCCCAACCCCTGGCTGACGAAGCCGAGCACTCCCATGAGCGGCCGCAAGCACCCCATGAACGACCGACCGCCCGACCCGTCAACCAGCGACGGATCGGGCGGACGTGTTTCGGGCGGAGGCGGTTCGGGCGGAGAGGGTGACGAGCCGGGTCAGTACACCTGGGCCTGGCCCTGGCCCTGGGCCCCTCCCTCAAGAAGCCGCGGTGCGCAGTGCCTTGACGTCGATGGGCTCGGTGTCGTCGTGGGCGGTGAGGTCGATGACCTGGCCGACGGCGCGGCGGGCGGAGTCGGCGGGGCGGTAGCGGGACTCGGACTCGGCCTTGTGCACGGCCAGTGCCTCGTCGCCGACGACATCGGCGAGGTCGCTGTTCTGCGCGGCTTCGAGTACCGCGGGCGAAGGCGTCGCGCCGGGCGTCTTGGTCCCGAAGAAGTCGAAACCGCCCGTGAGTTCCTTGCGCGGGGCCGGGGCGGGCGGCGCGATCGCCGCGGCCGCGGGCACCGTGAAATGACGGGGAGCTGCGGCGGCCGTGCGCGGTTGCTCGCCGGCCGCCCCGGCGTTCCCCGCCGCCTCGCCCTCCTCCGGGACGCCGCCCTGGCCGGGCACCTTGGGCCGGGTCGTACGCAGCGAACGCTCGGCTCCGAACGCCGAGAAGCCACCGCCACCGGACGAGCCCGTACCCGTACCCGTACCAGCCTCCAGCGCCTTCGGCCCCGAACTCCCCGTACGCGCAGGCCGATTGCCACCGGCCGGTCCGTTCGCCGCGGGTCCATTCGCAGCCCGCCCGCTCGCGGCCGATCCATTCGCCGCCGAACTCGTCAGCGCGGGACGACCGCCTCCAGCGAGGAGGTCCAGGGCCGCGTTGGCCTCGCGGAACAGGGTCGAGCCCGCGGGCGGGGTGACCACGGGAGCCGCGGCGAGGGCCTTCGCGGGGCGGGCGGCCTCCAGGGCGAGCCGACGGCTGCCCTCCAGCGCGCTCGCCCGCTCGGTCTCGGCGTTGGCGTACCGCCGCAGCAGGGCCGCGTGTTCGCCGCGCAGCGCGGCGAGTTCGGCCCGCTTGGCGCGCAGCTTCTGCTCGATACGGGTCCGCACCTCACGCGATTCCTCGAGGTCGGACTCGAGTTCCGCGATCCGTTCCTCGTTGCGCCACTCCTCGCTCTTGAGCGAACGCTCCAGCTCGGCGACGCGCTTGCCCGCGACACGGTCCCAGCGGCGCATCAGCACGGCACCCACCACGGTGGGCACCGCGGCCGCGGCGACGAGGCCACGCAGCAGCATCGGTTCCGCGAAGAGCCAGGCACCACCGGCGCAGATTACGGAGACACCGGCGATCGTCGAGGGTGGCAGCAGCCTGTGCAAGGGGGCTGAATGACGGTGACGTCCACGTGGCATGGCCAGAAACTTACCGCGCGTAGGCGAATCGTGGAGGCCCGCCCGGTAAAAAGCCGGTACCTCACGACGCCGTTTTTCCCTCCCGCCACACCCGCCACGGAGTTCACGGCCGACCGGCCGGTTTCCCGTATCGCACCGGGCGTGCCTTCCCGCCGCGGCCCGCGGGCCGCCGCCCGGCGCGACATTTTCTCGAACTCCCCATGCGATAACCGGAGTTCAGGGCGATCGGAACGGACTGCGGTACGGGATTTCGCGTACGGGACCAGTGGCGGCGCGAGTTGGCACCCGAGCCGAACCTCCGGTCGACCTACCGTCGGGTAGCCCCGCCCGGCGTCCGCCCCCGCGTCCGCGCCCCCGGAAAATCCCACCCGAAAACCCCACACGGAACCCTCACCGGACCTTCTCCGGCTGGCGACGAATCATTGAGGCGGCGAGCAGCGAGACGGGGCGGGGCGGAAAGACAGCCGGGCGAGGGGCCGAGGGACGAGGAGCGGAGGGACGAGGGGCGGATCGGCGGACGGACAAGCGACCCGGGAAGCGCCGTATCAACACCCCACCAAAACCGCCGAGTTCACGCCCGCAGAACCCGCACAGGCACAGGCAACCGGCACCGGCACCGGCACCCACAGTCGCTGCCCGCCCTCCCCGACACCCCCTACGCCTTACTCCTTCACCAGCCCCTTCTCCTTCAGGTACTCCGCAGCCACGTCGGCCTCCTTCTGCCGTTCCGCGTCGACCTTGCGGTTGAGCTCGATGAGGTCCTCGGTGGTCAGGGTGCGGGTGAGGGCGCCGAGGATGTCCTCGATCTCCTTGCTGCCCGCGTCCTTGGCGTTGACCACGGGCAGGATGTTGTCCGCGTTCTGGAGCTTCTTGTCGTCCTGGAGCAGGACCAGGCCGAAGCTTTCCAGGGTGGCGTCCGTGGTGGTGGTCAGGGCCAGTTGGTCGGTGCCGTTCTTGACCGCCTGCTTGGACGCGGTGGTGCCGACGCCCTTCGGGTCGATTCCGTCCACCTCGATGCCGTAGGTCTTCTCCAGACCGGGCGCGCAGAAGGGCCGCTCCTCGCATTCGTCACCGGCGGCGATCTTGACCTTCTCGCCGGACTTCCCGAGATCCGAAAGGGTCTTGAGGTTGTGCTCCTTGGCGAATTCGGCGCTCACCGCGAAGGCGTTCTGGTCCACGGCGTTACCGGCGGGCAGCACCTTCAGACCGCGCGGCGTCGCAAGGCCCTTCAAAGCCTTCACGGTCGCGTCGAGATCGTTGGAGGCGACGGGCTTCGCGTCGGGGCCGTTCTTCTTCAGGTTGAAGAATTCGGCGAGGGTGGCCGCGTATTCGGGGACGACGTCGATCGCGCCCTTCTCCAGCTGCGGGCCGTACACCTCACGGTTCTGCACGGTCTTCACCGAGACCTCGTACCCGGCGTTCTCCAGAACCCCGGCATACAGCTCGGCGAGCACCTTGGCCTCGGTGAACCGGGCCGCGCCCACCACCAGCGAGCCCTTCTCGCCGCCGCCCGAGTCCGAGCCGCCGTCGCTGTCCTCCAGGCTGTCGCCACCGCAGGCGACGAGCCCCGGAGCGAGCGCGCCGAGGACGAGCGCGCCCACCGCGGCCCTGCGCATCCGGCTGCCGCCGCCGCGTACGGATCTGCTGTTCATCGCCATCCCGCCCATTCCTGCCATTCCTGTTCGGCTTTCGCCCCTGTGACACTTCGCTTCCGGCACTGCTGGCACTGCTGGCACTACTGGCACTTCACACCCCTCGGGACCGCCCACGCATCGGGTCGAACACGCGCCCCGCGAGGACCAGTACGGCCTCGACCAGGAGGGCCAGGGAGGCCACCAGGAAGGCGCCCGCGACGACCTGGGGGGTGTTCTGCAGGTTGAACCCGGCGGTGATGATGCGGCCGAGTCCGCCCTCGCCCGCCATCGCGGCGAGCGTGGCGGTGGCCACGACCTGGACGGCGGCGGAGCGGATGCCGGTCATGATCAGGCCGTAGGCCAGCGGGAGTTCGACGCGGGCGAACACCTGCAAACCGCTCATGCCCATGCCGCGCGCCGCCTCCACCACGGACCGGTCGACCTCGCGCATGCCGAGATAGGCGTTGGTCAGCAGCGGCGGTACGGCGAACAGCACCAGGGCGATCAGGGTCGGCAGGTCGGCGTGCTCGCCGAGCGGGGTGAGCGTGAGCAGTACGAGCACCGCGAGGGTGGGCACCGCACGGCCCACGTTGGAGATGTTCACGGCGATCGCGCCGCCCTTGCCGAGGTGGCCGAGGTACAGGGCCAGCGGCAGTGCGATCAGGCAGGCGACGGCGAGCGTCACGCCGCTGAAGTACAGGTGCTCGACGAGCCGGTGCCACACACCCTTCTCGCCTTGCCAGTTGGCGCCTGTGGTGAGCCAGTCCCAGGCCCCCGAAATGGCGTTCATGCCGAATCAGCCACCTTCGCTACCTTCGCTACATTCGCCGCTTCGTCCGCCGTCGCGGCGCCACCCGCTGCCGCGCCACCCGTCGCCGTGGGCCCGCTGCCCCTCGGTCGTGCGCCGAGAACCCGGCCCGCTCGTCCGGTCCGCGAGGCCCTGGTCCACGGAGTGAGCAGCCATTGCAGACCGAGCAGCATCAGGTCGGCGGCGAGGGCGAGCAGGACGCACAGGACGGAGGCGGTGAGTACCTGCGCCTTGAAGGTGGTGTCGAGGCCGTCGAGGATCAGGGTGCCCAGGCCGCCGTAGTCGACGATCGCGCCGACCGTGGTGAGGGCGACGGTGGAGACCGTGGCGATCCGTACGCCCGCCAGCAACGCCGGGAGCGCGAGCGGGAGTTCGACCTCCCACAGCATCCGCACCGGCCCGTAGCCCATGCCGCGCGCGGCCTCCTTGGCCTCCTCGGGGACGGCCTGGAGTCCGGCGAGGATGTTGCGGACCAGGATGGTCAGCGAGTAGAGGACCAGGCCGGTGACCACCAGCGAGGCGGACAGGCCGAACACCGGGAGCAGCAACGAGAACATGGCGAGGGAGGGGACCGTGTAGAGCACGGTCGTCAGGCCGAGGATGGGTCCCGCGAAGATCTTCTTGCGGGCCAGCAGGGCCAGCGGGAAGGCGACCAGGATCCCGATCGCGACGGAGGCGGCGGTGATGCCGATGTGCTGTACGGTCGCGTCGGTCAGTTCCTGGGACCGGGACCGCAGGTACTCGCCGCAGATCCAGTCGTTCGCCACAAGGCAGTTGCGCTCGCTCACCCGCCTCACCTCCCCCGATCAAGACCCCACCATGTTCGGGAGCCTGTGCCAACCCTGTCCGAAGGGCGTATGAAGGGTGCACGCCGCCTCGCCGACCGGCCAGTCGGGCCGTGGGAGCCGTCGGAGCCGATCGCTGGCCGACCCTAACCCCGAGCACCGACAATCGCCGAGAGCCGTCGTACGGGCGCAACACGGCCTTCACATTCCGAGAGCCACAATGGGGACCCATGATCCGGTTCGAGAACGTCACCAAGCGGTACGCGGACGGCACCGTCGCCGTCGACGACCTGTCCTTCGAGGTCGCCGACGGTGAACTGGTGACGCTCGTCGGGCCTTCGGGCTGCGGCAAGACCACCACCATGAAGATGGTGAACCGGCTGATCGAACCGAGCGCCGGGCGCATCCTCCTGGACGGCGAGGACATCGCGGAGACCGACCCGGTCGCGCTGCGCCGCCGTATCGGCTACGTGATCCAGCAGGTCGGCCTGTTCCCGCACAAGACGGTCCTGGACAACACCGCGACCGTCCCGCACCTGCTCGGCGTCTCCCGCGCCAAGGCCCGCGCCCGCGCGGCCGAACTCCTGGACCTGGTGGGCCTTGACCCGACGGTCTTCGGCGCCCGCTACCCCGAGCAGCTCTCCGGCGGTCAGCGCCAACGGGTGGGCGTGGCACGGGCGTTGGCGGCCGATCCGCCGGTGCTGCTGATGGACGAGCCGTTCGGCGCGGTCGACCCGGTGGTGCGCGAGCGCCTCCAGTCGGAGTTCCTGCGGCTCCAGCAGGAGGTCCGCAAGACGGTGCTGTTCGTCACGCACGACATCGAGGAGGCGGTCCGCCTCGGCGACCGCATCGCGGTGTACGGCAACGGCCGTATCGAACAGTTCGACACCCCCTCGACGGTCCTCGGCGCGCCCGCGACCGACTACGTGGCCGACTTCGTGGGCGCCGACCGCGGCCTCAAGCGGCTGTCGGTCACCCCGATCGAGGCGGGCGACCTGGAACAGCCGCCGGTGGTACGCCTGGACGACAAGCTGCCCCGCGAACTCGACGCGCCCTGGGCGGTCGTCCTGGACGCAAAGGACAATCTGCACGGCTGGATCTCCGCCGCCCACGCGGCCCAACGGTCCGGAACGGTACGGGAGTTCGCGCGCCGTATGGACGCCTGGCTGCCGCTCGGCGCCTCCCTCAAGCAGGCCTTCGCCACCATGCTCCAGCACGACGCGGGCTGGATCGCCGTCCTCGACGAACGCGCCGAGAGCCCCAACCGCTTCCTCGGCGTCCTCACCCCGGCCCGCCTGCACGAGGCCCTGCGACGCTCGACGGCCGCGGACGCCCGGGACGTGGGCCGCCACGAGGTCGAGGTCGAGACGGTGAGCGCGGGGTAGCGCGCCCCGCACCCGCGTCGCCCGCTGCCGGGCCGCCCGGCCGGTCGTTGTACGCGCCCGGCCGATCGTTAGCCGCGCTCGGCCGGGCGTTGAGCGCAACCGGCCGGTCGTCATGCGCCCCCGGCCGTTCGCCGTACGCCCCCG
The DNA here is from genome assembly GCF_013364195.1 of Streptomyces sp. NA04227. Classification (NCBI taxonomy): domain Bacteria; kingdom Bacillati; phylum Actinomycetota; class Actinomycetes; order Kitasatosporales; family Streptomycetaceae; genus Streptomyces; species Streptomyces sp. NA04227. The sequence goes on from NZ_CP054918.1 coordinate 3,196,719, forward strand.
GTCGGCCGTAATTCGTGTGCGTCGGCGGCGGAGCCTCCCTACGCTTGCGCGCATGGCATGCCGTATCACCGAACTGATCCTGGACTGCGCCGACCCCGAACGGCTCGCCGCGTTCTGGAGCGAGGTCCTCGGCTACGTCGAACTGGCCCGTGAGGACGACGGAAGCATCGAGATCGGGCCGCCCGGCGTCGGCGCCTACGGCCCGCAGCCCACCCTCGTCCTCAGCCGCAGCAGCGACCCGCGGACCGGGAAGCTGCCGCTGCACATCGACGTCAACGCCACCGACCGCGACCAGGACGCCGAACTGGAGCGGCTGCTCGCCCTCGGCGCCCGGCACGTGGACGTCGGCCAGAGTGGCGAGGAGAGCTGGTACCCCCTGGCCGACCCGGAGGGCAACGAGTTCTGCCTGCTGCGGCGGCGGATCGAGCCGGTCCAGCCATAAGCCGTACACAGGCGCGTACGTACACGGCACGCACGCGGCACGTACGCCGCCCGCGTACGCGCCCATGCGCGCCCCGCACGTACCGCCCCGTACCGTCCCGCCGTCTCAGCGACGCCCCTCGACCTCGATCCGCTCGCTCAGCCACACCATCGCCGCCGGGATCTCCCGCCGCCAGGTGTTGAAGTTGTGGCCGCCCTTGGTGAGGATCACCGACGAAATACGCGTCGGCGGGCGGGACTTGACCAGGTCGATGAATTTCTTGGTGTCCTGGTAGTTGTCCTCGCCGTGCTTGCTGCTGCTGACCAGCAGTGAGGTCCTGGGCGGGGGCGTGTGGCGCAGGAACCAGAACAGGTCCGCGCGCTGTTCGAGCGCCTTGTCGCCCTGGAACAGGTCGCCGGTGGTGCTGTCGATGGGCGCCTTGTAGTGGGGCGAGAGGCCCGCGCCCGCCCGGTACACCTCGGGGTGGTGGGCGGCGAGCTTGAGGGCGCAGTAGCCGCCGGTGGAACTGCCGATGACACCCCAGCCCCGCTTGCCGGTGACCCGGTAGTGCCCGGCGACCGCCTCCGGCAGGTCCTTGGCCAGGAAGGTCTCGGTCTGCGGCCCGCGCGGCACGTCCACGCACTCGGTGTCCCGGGGCGGGGCGAGCGTCGGCCGCAGCATCACCAGGATCATCGGCCGCATCCGCTTCTCGCGGACCTGCTCGTGCGCGGTCTGCGGGTACTTCAGGCCGTTGATCAGGGCCTCGGTGGTGCCCGGGTAGCCGGTGAGGACGGTGACCGCGGGGAAGCGGCGCTCGCGGTGCGCGGACTGGAAGTACTCGGGCGGGAGGTACACGTACGCGGAGCTGGCGATGCGCGACTTGTGCCCGGTGACCTCGACCTTCTCCAGCCTGCCCGCGACCTCCGGGCGGCTGCTGCCCCCGGACACCTTGAGCTCCCGGGTGGAGGAGACCTTCAGACGGCTGACGGCGGTGTCGTGGTCGACGACGACGCCCTGGCCCTTCTCCTGGCCGAACAGGTCGGCCCAGGAGGCGTAGAAGCCAAAGCTCTGGTTGGCGGCGAGCCCGGTGGCGGAGAACAGCGTCAGCTGCGCGGCGAGCAGCAGCGCGATCCGCCCGGTGACCGCACGCCAGTGGCGGCGGGCCAGCCGCGGCCACAGCCACACGGTCGCGGCGAACAGGACGACGGCGAGCACCACCGCGAGCCACAGTACGAAGTTGCTGGTGAGTCCCATGGTGCGTCCGCCGGATGCCTTTCGTTCCCCGTTGCCCGTGCCCTCCGCTTCTGCCGATGGCCCGCTGTGTCCGCTGTGCCCGCTGCGTCCTGCCGTGTCCTGCCGTGTCCTGCCGTGTTCCGCCGGATCCCGCCGTATCCAGAGGGAGTGATCCTCCCCCTCCAACAGACCGTCCCAGAGAACGCAAAGTTGCCGGACCGCGGAGATCGTTTGCGTTGCCGTTCCGGCCCGGGGGCCGGGCGGGGCGGCCCGCGGACAACAAGAGAGGCCTCGCCGGTGAGGAAGCGGCCGGTCCGTGACGAAGGCCCCTCCGATGCGAACGGGCCCCTGCCCGAATGCGACGATGGCCGCTCGGCAGAAGGCGGCGCATATCACAGCGCTCAACCCCGGGCGCCTGTCCGCTGTCCTTCCCTACAACCGGAATTCGAGGTCCCGCCGCTCACGGGCCACCGGTTCCGGCGTTTCATCCAGCCCCGGCGACGCTCCCCGGCCTCGCCCCACGGGGCCGTCCCCCTCCCCCAAGTACGGAAACGCGATGTCGGTCACGGTGGATTCAGCATCAGCGAAGGACAGCAGGCCGCGCAGGTGGCTGCGCGGCCCCCGGCCGCAGGCGGTGCCGGTCCTCGTCGCGAGACTCGGCGTACTCGTCGGGCTGTTCGACGTCGCCGGCGGGATCTTCCCGCGCTTTCGGCACAGTGCCCTGCACTCGGCGATGCAGGTGCTCCCCGGCACCGTCGGCCCGTTCGCCGCCGCGCTCGCACTCGGCTCCGGCGTACTGCTGCTCCTGCTCGCGCACGGGCTGCGGCGCGGCAAACGGCGCGCCTGGCGGGCCGCGGTCGTCCTGTTGCCGATCGGCGCGGCGGCCCAGTTCGTCCACCGGCACTCGGTGCTCGGCGTCCTCATCCCGGTACTCCTGCTCGCCCTGCTGCTCCGGCACCGCGACCAGTTCCGGGCCCTGCCCGACCCGCGCGGCCGCTGGTGGGCCCTGGCCAACTTCCTTGTGCTCGCGCCGGTTTCGGTGGGCCTCGGCCTGGTCGTGGTCAGCGCCCACCCGGGACCGGCCGTCGGCGTTCCGTCACTGACGGAGCGTCTGCGGCACGTGCTGTACGGCCTGTTCGGCATGGAGGGCCCCGTCGACTACACGGGCTACACCTCCTGGACGGTGGGCTTCTCCCTCGGCGCGCTCGGCCTGATCACCGCGCTCACCACCGCGTACCTCGCCTTCCGCCCCGAACACCCGGTCGCCCGGCTCAGCGCGGACGACGAGGAGCGGCTGCGCGGGCTCCTGGCCCGGCACGGCAGCCGCGACTCGCTCGGCCGGTTCGCGCTGCGCCGCGACAAGGCGGTGGTCTTCTCGCCGAGCGGCAAGTCCGCCGTCTGCTACCGCGTGGTGTCCGGCGTGATGCTCGCCAGCGGCGACCCGATCGGCGACGTCGAGGCCTGGCCCGGCGCCATCGAACGGTTCATGGCCGAGGCCAAGGCCCACTCCTGGACGCCCGCCGTGATGGGCTGCTCGCGCACCGGCGGCGAGGTGTGGACCCGCGAGAGCGGCCTGGACGCCCTGGAACTCGGCGACGAGGCCCTGGTCGACGTCGCCGACTTCTCCCTTTCCGGCCGCGCCATGCGCAACGTACGCCAGATGGTCAAACGCATCGAACGCGCCGGCTACGAGACGAAGGTACGCCGCGTCCGCGACGTCGACGCCGACGAACTGGCCCGCATCCGCCGCGCCGCCGAGGACTGGCGCGGCACCGACACCGAACGCGGCTTCTCCATGGCGCTGGGCCGCATCGGCGACCCCGCCGACGCCGACTGCCTGATCGCCACCGCCCACCGCCCGGACGAAGTCCCGGGCCCTTACGGCGACTTGAAGGCGATCCTGCACTTCGTCCCGTGGGGCGAGGACGGCGTCTCCCTCGACCTGATGCGCCGCGACCGCGCCGCCGACCCCGGCATGAACGAACTCCTCATCGTCGCCGCCCTGCACGCCGCCACCGGCCTCGGCATCGCCCGCGTCTCCCTCAACTTCGCCATGTTCCGCTCCGCCCTGGCCCGCGGCGAACAACTCGGCGCGGGCCCCGTCTCCCGCGCCTGGCGCTCCCTGCTCGTCTTCCTCTCCCGCTGGTTCCAGATCGAGTCCCTCTACAAGTTCAACGCCAAGTTCCGCCCTCGCTGGGAACCCCGCTTCGTCATCTTCCGCTCGACCAACGACCTGCCACGGATCGGGCTCGCGGCCATGCGGGCGGAGGGGTTCGTGAACTTCGGGGTGCCGGGGATTGTGCGGAGGGTGGTGCGGGGGCCTCGGGATTGTGCGCATGGCGGGCAAGCGGTGGCATACGTCACATCGATGAAGGCCGGAAACTCTGTGTCAGCGGGCAACCACACCAAAACGGAGCCCCTCTTGGCAGTTGACCACCAACACTGACCAATAGGGGGAGCAATGCCCACCACACGGAACCGAGTTGTGCGAAGAACCGGGATGGTTGTCTGCGCTCTGCTCGCCGCGACGGTGGCCGGGACCGTTCCAGCCGTTGCGGAAGGCGGCTGGCACAGCTACATCAAGGACTGGGGCGCCGATGCGGAGTCCCGACGCTGGACGGACAAGCACAAGGACTCTTCTCACACCACTGTCGAGTTCTCCGGTTGCGACTTCCACGGGGGAGGTGGCGTGGACCTCGAACTCAACCGCGTCAAGAACTACCTCCCGGACGTCAGCTACGGATGGGAGCCGAACAGGTGCAACACGTCGGACTGGGGCGAGGTCAAGACCGACGGACAGTTCTACTTCGTCAAGGTCAACAGCGGCAGGCTCGACGTCAAGTCCGTGACGACTAAGTACTAGCAGCAGGTACCGGCCCTGTCCGGCAAGTCTGCGGGACAGGGCCGGCCTTCGCGTCCCCATCTCCCCCTGGAACCCCCGTGCCCATCAAGACACTTGGCTGCTCCTTCGCCTACCGCGCACAGATCCCGGTACTGAACGCCCTCTCACTGGCATTCGACTCGGGCACCACCGTGCTCCTCGGCCCCAACGGCGCTGGGAAATCGACCCTGTTGAGCCTGGCTGCTTCCGCTCTGCGGCCCGATTCCGGTTCAGTGGCCCTCGGGCCACTCGACACGACCCGCCGCGCCGACCTGAAGGAGTACCGCCGCCGCGTCGGCTGGCTCCCTCAGCAGGTACGTCCCGTGCCCAGCCTGCGTGTTCGCGAACAGGTCGCGCACGCGGGCTGGTTGAAGGGCATGTCACGTCGCGCGGCCTGGGACGCGTCGGCCGGTGCGCTGGAACGTGTCGCGCTCACCGAGCTTGCCCAGCGACGCAGTTCGGAACTTTCCGGAGGGCAACTCCGCCGCCTGGGCATCGCGCAGGCCCTCGTACACAGCGCGGACGTCCTGCTCATGGACGAGCCCACGGCGGGTCTCGACCCCCTCCAGCGACGGGTGTTCAAGGAGCTCGTGACGAGCATCGCCAGCACCTCGAACACGGACGTGATCGTCTCCACCCATCAGACCGAGGACCTGGCCAATACATACGACCATGTCGTGGTCCTGGACGCGGGCGAAGTGCGCCACCAGGGCTCCGTGGCGTCGTTCTTCGGTCTGGCCCCGGCGGGGACCGCACCGGAGCATCGGGCGGAGACCGCGTACGCGGGTCTGATCACGGCGGAGGTGTGAGCATCGTGTACCTGCGTACTGTGCTGCGCACCTCCGTTGCGACCCGCGCCATGTTTGTGCTGATCCCCTGGCTGGTGTCCTACAGCGGCGGGCTCGTCGAGTGGATCGACGGCGGGTACTGGCTGTCGGTCACTGCCCAGAGCAATGTCCTCATCGCGTTCATCGCCCCCGCTTGTGCGGCCTCCGCGGCCTGGGAGGGCACGCGAGTGCGACGGTCCCGGATTCTGGAGGGCACGCCGGTTCGCTCGCCGGTGCGCATCGCCCTGTCCGCCGTCCTGCCGGTCTACGTCCTCGGTGCCGCGTCCGTCGTCCTCGCTCTCCTGCTGCTCCTCCCCGGGACCCCTGGCGCTCCGGACGGGAACTCGGTGGCGATTCTCGCCGTAGAAGCAGTGGTGGTCGCCGCGCACGTGGCAGTGGGTTACGTGCTCGGTCTCAGGCTCCCCCCGTTCCTCGCCGCCCCAGTGGCGCTGGTGACCAGCTTTCTGTGGATGGCCTTCCCCGCAGCCTTGCCGACGCCATGGCTTCGGCAGTTGAACGGCGCCAACCTGTCCGAGTGCTGTGCCCTCGACCAGACCCTCGCCCCCCGCGCGCTGCTCGCCCCCTCGGTCGTCGCCCTCGGGACAGTCGTCGCGGTTCTGCTGTGGATCTGGGCACAAGGACGGTTCCAACAGCTCCTGCTGGCCCCCTTGGCTGTCGGCATCACCCTGGCCGTGGCGGTGCCCATTGCCACCCCGCTGGGCCGCTCGCCGGCCCAGGCTCGCCCGGCCTCGGAACTCCGCTGCGAGGGCCGGGCTCCCGCTGTCTGTCTCTGGCCCGAGCAGCAGGCCTCGGCGGACCGCATCGGTCGCTGGGCCGCCCACGCAGACGCACGCCTGCGCACCATGGGGGTGCCCACAGCCGCACGCATCACGCCCCACAGCAGCGACCCGGCACAGGACGAGGTCCTGGGATTCGTGGCCTCCAAGGCCCTTTCCCACCAAACCCCGACGTGCGCCTTCAGCGGTGAGTGGCCCGGTAGTGACGCACAGGGCGCACTGGAGGCCTGGCTCCGGCTGACAGCCGGGCTCGATCCCAACTCCGTACAGGTCTCCAACGGCCTCGATGACACCCACCTCGCCGAGCAGGTGCGCAAGCTCCCGCTCCCCGCTCAGAAGCGCTGGTACGCACGCAACGAGCCCACCCTTCACACCTGTTCGAAGCAACCCGACCTCGACCCCGCCCACTTCGCGTCGGCAGATCAACCGGGCGCCTCATGATCTGGTGGCTGCGCATCCGTCTCATCCCGGCAGTCGTCCTGGCCCTGCTCCTCACCATGACCATGGGCGCCGCGGCCCCCTCCGCCACGGTCCCCGTGCCCGTACTGACCGGATCGCTCACCTTCTCCCTGCCGCTGCCGTTCCTGCTGCCCCTGCTGCCGGTCTGCCTGGCCGTGCACGGGCAGGCGCGCGGGGAGAGCGCGGCCGAGCGGGTGGCCGTGCGTTCGATGCCCCGGCTGGACGTGCTCGTCCTCTCCCTCCTGGTGGCCGCCGCGGCCCTGACCGGCGCGGTGGAGTCGGGCCCCGGCGACTGGCCGATGGGTATCGCGATGGCCCGCGACTTCGCCGGATACCTCGGCACCGCTCTGCTGGTCCGCTGGGTGGCCGGACCCGGCGTCGCCACGGTGTCCGTCGCCCTGCTCCCGTTCTGCTGTACGACCTTCGGGGTCAGCTCCGCCGGAGAGCCCGAGATCTGGGCCTGGCCTCTGCACGACCCCGACTCGCTGCCCGCCGCCACGGCCGCCCTCGTCCTCGTACTCGCCGGTCTCCTGGCCACCCTCCGTACACCGCTGACGGTTTTCCACCGGGCCGAAGTGTGAGGCGAGGCCCCGGCTCCAGACCCCGCCCCAAAGCCACCCCCGCCCCCACGGCCTAGGCTGAAGGCATGAGTACGTTGCGTGAACCCCATGAGCCCCGTGAGTCCCGTGAACCGCGGGGCGCCGGCGGACGCGGCCGGGTGATCCCCGGGCTGCCGGAGTGGGACCGCTGTGCCGTGATGGGCGTGGTGAACGTCACGCCCGACTCGTTCTCGGACGGGGGGCGGTTCTTCGAGGCCACCGTCGCGGTCAAGCACGGACTCGATCTGGTCGCGCAGGGCGCCGACCTGGTCGACGTCGGCGGAGAGTCGACGCGGCCGGGTGCCGCGCGGGTGGACGAGGACGAGGAGTTGCGCCGGGTCGTCCCGGTGGTGCGCGAGCTGGCCCTGGAAGGGGTCGCCGTCTCCGTCGACACCATGCGCGCCTCGGTGGCCGAACAGGCCCTGGCCGCCGGGGCGGTGCTGGTCAACGACGTCAGTGGAGGTCTGGCCGACAAGGCGATGGTTCCGGTGGTGGCCGCCGCCGGGGCGCCGTTCGTCGTCATGCACTGGCGCGGGTTCCTGGAGGGCGCGACGGTGCACGGCTCGTACCGGGACGTGGTCGGCGAGGTGGTCGACGAGCTGCGGGCGCGGGTGGACGCGGCCGTCGCGGGCGGGATCGCGCCGGAGCGGATCGTGGTGGACCCCGGACTCGGCTTCTCCAAGGAGGCCGAGCACGACCTGACGCTGCTCGCCCACCTGGACCGGCTGCACGCACTGGGCCACCCCCTTCTGGTGGCCGCCTCCCGCAAACGCTTCCTCGGCCGGGTCCTGGCCGGTCCGGGCGGCGCCCCGCCCCCGGCCCGCGAACGCGACGCGGCCACCGCCGCCGTCTCCGCCCTGGCCGCCGACCGGGGCGCCTGGGCCGTACGCGTCCACGAGGTGCGGGCCAGCGCGGACGCGGTACGCGTGACCCAGGCCGTGCACCAGGCCCGCACCGCCACCGCCGCCGCCACCGCCGACGCCGCCACCTCCACGACCTCCTCCGCCACCACCTCGGCGAAGACCACCACCTCGGCGAGGGCCACCGCCGAAAGCCCGGACGGGGGCAGCCAGTGACCTCGCGCACGGACACCGAGGACGTACAGCTGGCGAACACCGCCTTCTACGAGGCGATGGAGCGCGGTGACTTCGAGACGCTCTCGGATCTGTGGCTGGACTCCCCGCAGCCCTCGCCGGAGGGTGCGGCGGCGGGCGGCGAGGCGGTCCAGGTGTCCTGTGTGCACCCGGGCTGGCCGTTGCTGACCGGCCGCGGCGAGGTGCTCCGCTCGTACGCGCTGATCATGGCGAACACCGAGTACATCCAGTTCTTCCTGACCGATGTGCAGGTCTCGGTGCTCGCCGACACCGCGGTGGTGACCTGCACCGAGAACATCCTCAGCGGCGGTCCCGCCCCGGCCGAGGGCAGTGACCCCGGGCCGCTGCTCGGACAGCTCGTCGTCGCCACGAACGTCTTCCGCCGCACCCCCGACGGCTGGAAGCTCTGGACCCACCACGCCTCCCCGGTCCTCGCCGAGACCGACGACGAGGGCCCGGAGGGCCCTGACGCGGGCGGGCCCGGCGAGGGCGGCGACTCGCTGCTGTAGCAAGGCCCGTAGTGGGTAGGGGGTAGGAGCAGGGGGCGGGGCACCCCGTGCTCCGGGGCTGTCACAGGCCACGGGTAGATTCGACGGCATACGCCCGTACGAGGCGGTCGGGGGTGACCCGGCCGTTCACAGCCGGGGGGCCGGTGCGGCCGCCCGCCCAGAAGACCGCAGGAGTGATCCGAGTGGATCGTGTCGCGCTGCGTGGCCTGAGGGCCCGCGGGCACCACGGTGTCTTTCCGGAGGAACGCGAGAAGGGCCAGACCTTCGTCGTGGACCTCGTTCTCGGCCTCGACACCCGGCCCGCGGCGGCCACCGACGACCTGACCAGAACCGTCCACTACGGAGTGGTGGCCGAGGAGGTCGTGGGGATCGTCGAGGGCGACCCGGTCGATCTGATCGAGACACTCGCCGAACGCATCGCACAGTCCTGCCTCGCCCACGAAGCGGTCGAGGAGGTGGAGGTCTGCGTCCACAAACCCGAGGCGCCGATCACCGTCCCCTTCGACGACGTGACCGTCACCATCACCCGGAGCCGAGCATGAGCGTCCTTCCCACGGATCCCGGCGAGCAGCCCGCGGTGCAGAGCGACCCGACCGTGCAGCCGGTGCCCGCCTCGGTGGTGGAGACGGTCGACGCCGCCGACACCACCCTCAGCAACCCGCGCAGCGCCGTGCTCTCGCTGGGCAGCAACCTCGGCAACCGCCTGGAGACCATCCAGGGCGCGGTCGACGCCCTGGAGGACACCCCGGGCGTACGCGTCAAGGCGGTCTCCGCCGTGTACGAGACCCAGCCCTGGGGCGTCGACCCGGACAGCCAGCCCAGCTACTTCAACGCCGTGATCGTGCTGCGCACCACCCTGCCGCCGAGTTCGCTCCTGGAGCGGGCCCAGGCCGTCGAGGAGGCCTTCGACCGGGTACGGCACGAACGCTGGGCGGCCCGCACCATCGACGTCGACATCGTCGCCTACGCGGACGTCGTCTCCGACGATCCCGTACTGACCCTGCCGCATCCGCGGGCCCACGAGCGCGCCTTCGTGCTCGTGCCCTGGCTCGATGTGGAGCCCGAGGCCGAGCTGCCCGGCCGGGGCCCGGTGGCCGCTCTCCTGGAGACCGTCACCCGCGAAGGCATCGTGGCGCGGCCGGATCTGGAACTCAGGCTGCCGGAATAGTCGTTAGGGTCGTGAGGCGGTCGCGGCACGGCGGAGTCGTGCGAGCGGCCGCGACACGGTGGGACGGTCGTGAGGCGGTCGCGACACCGCGGGCGCGACAGGCGCACGACGGGCGCTGCGAGAGGACGAAGTGGAACAGCTGCGCATCAGGCCACTGGTCGGGGTCTTCCTCGGGGCCGGACTGCTGTGCTGGGCCGGCGCCCGGCTCTGGAACTCCGTGGGCACCCTGCCGAGGGTCCCGCTGGCCGCCCCGATCGTGCTCGCCGCGATCGCCGCCATCCTGCTCGCCACCGCCCTGTCGCTGCGCGCCCGCCTCAAGGCCCAGCGCGAACGCCGCCCCGGCGCCAAGGGCGTGGACCCGATGATGGCCGCCCGCGCGGTGGTCTTCGGCCACGCGAGCGCCCTGGTCGCCGCCCTCGTCGCGGGCATGTACGGCGGCACGGGCGTCTTCCTCCTGGAGTACCTGGAGGTCCCCGCCCGCCGCGACCAGGCGTACTACGCCGGGGCCTCCGTCCTCGCGGGCATCGGTGTGATCGCCGCCGCGTTCTTCCTGGAGCGGGTCTGCAAGCTCCCGGAGGACGACGACAACGGCAGCGACGGCGCGGGGGCCGCACCCCTGGTGTGAGCCCGCGGCACCCCGTGGCACCCCGCGGTATGCGGAATCCCACCCCCGCCTCGGGCCCCGCGCGGGCACCGGATAGATTCCCTACGCACGGTGTGCTGTCATGCGCACACAGTTCGCTCCGGGGGGAAGTCGCCAGACCATGACCACGCCGCCACCGCAGTATCCGTACGGGCAGGCGCCGCAGCAGCCTTACGGCGGGCCGCCTCCATACGGACAGGTTCAGCAGCCGCCGTACGGGCAGGGGCCGATGGGGCCGGGCGGCACCCCGTATGCGCAACCGCCCGCTCCCCCGCACTACGGCCATCCGGCGCCCGGGCCGTACGGACAGCCGGGACCGCTGGTCCCCCCGCAGGGGCCCGGGAGGCGACCGCCCGGTTTCGGATGGGGCTGGCTGCCGCCCACTCCCGAGGAGAATCGCCGACGGAAGCGGAGGCTGATGATCGGGGGCGGCGTGATGGTGCTCGTGATCGGCGGGATGATCACCCTTGCCGTCCTGAGCGGCGAACCCACCAAGTACGCCGAGGACGCGAAGGTGGGCGACTGCATCGAGTACTTCGACGTCTACAACGAAAGGGCCGCGGTCAAGGTGGTCGACTGCGACGACCGAGAAGCCCGGTACAAGGTCACGGCCCGCATCGAGGAGAACTTCGTCACCGACAATGCCGCTCGGGCCGCATGCGACAGCGAGACAGGCCGCAATTGGGACAGGATGTGGCACCAGTACCAAAGTCGACGCGTGAGCGACAACTTCGCCCTGTGCATGAAGAACCTGCCGAACACCTGACCTGCCGCGCGCAGCTGCGGCACATCGCGTCCCGGGCTCGTCTCCCCACCGCGCCCCTACAAGGCCGTCACCGCGCCAGAATCAGACTCATCGCCTCGGCCCGAGTAGCCGCGTCCCGCAGCTGCCCCCGTACCGCCGACGTCGTCGTCTTGGCGCCGGGCTTGCGGACGCCGCGCATCGTCATGCACATGTGCTCGCACTCGACGACCACGATGACGCCGCGCGGCTCCAGGATCTCCATCAGGGAGTCCGCGATCTGGGTGGTCAGACGTTCCTGCACCTGAGGGCGGCGGGCGTAGACGTCGACCAGGCGGGCGAGCTTGGACAGGCCGGTGATCTTGCCGTCGGTGGACGGGATGTAGCCGACGTGGGCCACGCCGACGAACGGCACCAGGTGGTGCTCACAGCTGGACATCACCTCGATGTCCTTGACCAGGACCATCTCGTCGTGACCGAGGTCGAAGGTCGTGGTGAGGACGTCCTCGGGCCTTTGCCACAGGCCCGCGAAGATCTCCCGGTACGCCCGGGCCACCCGGGCCGGGGTCTCCCTGAGTCCCTCGCGGTCCGGGTCCTCGCCGACCGCGATGAGCAGTTCCCGCACGGCGTCCTGCGCCCGCTTCTCGTCGAAGGTGCCTATCGCGCCCTCGCCGTCCAGCGTCACCGGGTCGGTCATCTGTGCCTCGTTCCTCGAACTGATCAGGTGCGGACATACACGGATGCCGCGTCCACCAGGCTAGAACCTGGCGAACGCGGCATCCATTCCGGGCCTGTGCGAACCCTCACACAAGGTCGCCGTGAGCCGTGATTTCCCGGCCGGGCGGAGCCTTGGGGAGGTATCAGGACTCGGGGCGTTCCTCCGGCGCGGGGCTCGCCTCCGGCTTCGTCAGCGGCGAGGCGTCGGCCGGGGTCGTACCGGCGGGTCCCGGGCCCACCGCCGGGGTGCCGTTCGCACCGTTCGTCAGCGACAGCTCCTTGGGGGAGAGCACCGGCGGACGGGTCGAGGGCGTACGGCGGGAGGATCCGGTCCACGCCGGGCGGGCCGGGCGCTTGATGATGTGGGCGAAGACCTCGGCGATCTCCTCCTTGCCGAGGGTCTCCTTCTCGAGGAGCGCGAGCACGAGGTTGTCCAGGACGTCCCGGTTCTCGACCAGGATCTCCCACGCCTCGTTGTGCGCGTTCTCGATGAGCTGCTTGACCTCTTCGTCGACGAGCGCGGCGACCTCTTCCGAGTAGTCGCGCTGGTGCGCCATCTCCCGGCCCAGGAAGGGCTCGGTGTTGTCGCCGCCGAACTTGATCGCGCCGAGGCGCTCGGTCATGCCGTACTGCGTGACCATCGCGCGGGCCGTCGCCGTGGCCTTCTCGATGTCGTTGGCCGCACCCGTGGTCGGGTCGTGGAAGACGAGCTCCTCCGCCGCGCGCCCGCCCAGCATGTACGCGAGCTGGTCGAGCATCTCGTTGCGCGTGGTGGAGTACTTGTCCTCGTCGGGCAGCACCATCGTGTAGCCGAGGGCACGGCCGCGGGACAGGATGGTGATCTTGTGGACCGGGTCGGAGTTCGGTGAGGCCGCCGCGACCAGGGCGTGTCCGCCCTCGTGGTACGCGGTGATCTTCTTCTCCTTGTCCGACATGATCCGGGTCCGCTTCTGCGGTCCGGCCACCACACGGTCGATCGCCTCGTCGAGCATGTGGTTGTCGATCAGCTTGCGGTCGCTGCGCGCGGTGAGCAGGGCGGCCTCGTTGAGGACGTTGCTCAGGTCGGCACCGGTGAAGCCCGGCGTACGGCGCGCGACGGCCGACAGGTCGACGTCCGGGGCGACCGGCTTGCCCTTCTGGTGAACCTTGAGGATCTCCAGACGGCCCTGCATGTCGGGCCGGTCGACCGCGATCTGACGGTCGAAACGGCCGGGACGCAGCAGTGCGGGGTCGAGGATGTCGGGCCGGTTGGTGGCGGCGATCAGGATGACGCCGCCCTTCACGTCGAAGCCGTCCATCTCGACGAGCAGCTGGTTGAGCGTCTGCTCGCGCTCGTCGTGACCGCCGCCGAGTCCGGCACCGCGGTGGCGTCCCACGGCGTCGATCTCGTCGACGAAGACGATGGCCGGGGCGTTCGCCTTGGCCTGCTCGAACAGGTCGCGGACCCGGGAGGCACCGACACCGACGAACATCTCGACGAAGTCGGAACCGGAGATCGAGTAGAACGGCACGCCCGCCTCGCCCGCCACGGCACGGGCGAGCAGGGTCTTGCCGGTTCCGGGCGGACCGTAGAGAAGCACGCCCTTGGGAATCTTGGCGCCGACGGCCTGGAACTTCGCGGGCTCCTGGAGGAATTCCTTGATCTCGTGGAGTTCCTCGACAGCCTCGTCGGAGCCCGCCACATCGGCGAACGTCGTCTTCGGGGTGTCCTTGGTGATGAGCTTGGCCTTGGACTTCCCGAAGTTCATGACTCGGGAGCCGCCGCCCTGCATCTGGTTCATCAGGAACAGGAAGACGACCACGATGAGGACGAACGGAAGCAGCGAGAGCAGAATCCCGACGAACGGGTTCTGCTTCGACGGCGAGACCGTGTAGCCCTCGGGAATCTGGTCGCTCTGGTACTTGGCCTGAAGGTCCTTGGCGAGCGTGACGCCCTGGTCGCCGATGTAGCTCGCCTGGATCTTGGAGCTGCCCTCGACCTTCTCGCCCTTTTTGAGCTCGACCTTGATCGTCTGCTCGTCACCGGTGGTCAGCTTGGCCGACTTCACCTGGTTCTCGCTGATGGCCTTGACGACCTGGCCGGTGTCCACCGTCTTGTAGCCGCCGGAAGAACCGACGACCGTCATCAACACGACCACGGCGAGGACGGCCAGCACGATCCACATGACCGGCCCACGGAAGTATCGCTTCACGTCCATCCATACGGAGCGGTGCCGCCCCGTCCCTCCTGCCATAGTGAGTTTGATAAAGAAGTGTTCTTCGGACGGTACCCCAGCATTGTCACCCGTAGCTCCGGGGACGGTCGCCAATTCCGCCTTCCACCGTCCAACGGCCCGGGGGCGGCAAGGGTTCCCGGCTCCGGAAGCGGGGCCAAGCGGACGAACGATCCCGCCCGTCCGACGCCGTCGCCCGGAACGGCCGCCCTACGGCGAGACGTTCGGCCGCAGTGACGTTCAGCCGCCGTAGACGTGCGGGGCCAGCGTGCCGACGAAGGGCAGGTTGCGGTACTTCTCGGCGTAGTCGAGGCCGTAGCCGACGACGAACTCGTTGGGGATGTCGAAGCCGACCCACTCGACGTCGATGGCGACCTTCGCGGCGTCCGGCTTGCGCAGCAGCGTGCACACCTTCAGCGAGGCGGGCTCGCGCGAACCGAGGTTGGAGATCAGCCAGGACAGGGTGAGCCCGGAGTCGATGATGTCCTCGACGATCAGGACGTGCTTGCCCTTGATGTCGGTGTCGAGGTCCTTGAGGATGCGCACCACCCCGGAGGACTGGGTGCCCGCGCCGTACGAGGAGACGGCCATCCAGTCCATGGTCAGGGGGGTGGACAGGGCGCGGGCCAGGTCGGCCATGACCATCACGGCGCCCTTGAGGACACCGACGATGAGCAGGTCCTTCCCCGCGTACTCCTCGTCGATCGCCCCGGCCAGTTCGGCCAGTTTGGCGTCGATCTCTTCCTTGGTGATGAGCACCGACTTGAGGTCGGTGCCCATGTCTTTCGCGTCCACCCGCATCACTTTCGGTCGTCCCAGCGGCTCTGCGAGGCCACCCCGGTCACGGTGGCTCGTTGTCAGCCTTGCCGGATGACCAGTCTGCCACCCTGCCGCTGCGCCACGACTTTGCCCGGCAGGTTGATGGCGCCCTGGCCGCGCCAGCCGGTGATCAGCCGGTCGATCTCCTCGATGTGACGGGCGAACAGCGAGCCCGCAGGCGCGCCCGCGTCGATGGCCGCGCGGCGCAGCACCCGCCGCCGCACCGCGGGCGGCAGCGCGAAGAGCTTGGCGCACTCCAGGAGTCCGGTGTCGTCGCACACGGTCCGAGCGGCGCGGGCGGCCCACTCGTCGAGCGCGTCCGCGTCGTCGCGGGACAGCTGGGCCGTACGGGCGAGGGCCTCGACAACTCCCTTGCCGAGCGCCTTCTCCAGCGCGGGCAGTCCTTCGTGCCGCAGCCGGGAGCGGGTGTACGCGGGGTCGCTGTTGTGCGGGTCGTCCCAGACCTGGAGCGACTGCACCATGCAGGCCCGGCGGGCGGTCTGGCGGTCGAGCTGCAGGAACGGGCGGCGGTAGCGCGCGGGCGCGCCGGGGCCGCCGGACACCTCGGCCATGCCGGACAGCGAGCGGATGCCGGAGCCGCGGGCGAGGCCGAGCAGCACGGTCTCCGCCTGGTCGTCGCGGGTGTGGCCGAGCAGGACGGCGCACGCGCCGTGCCGGTCGGCGGCCGCGTCCAGGGCGGCGTAGCGCGCGTCACGGGCGGCGGCCTCGGGACCGCCGGTGGGGCGGGCCCGGCCGGGGGCGGGCAACGGGGCGCCGGGGGCGGGCGAGGGGTCGGCGCCGTGGGCGACGCGGTGGGGTGCGCCGACATCGACCGCGACGGACTCGACCGGGTCGAGCCCGAGTGTCCGCATGCGCTCGACGACCTCGGCGGCCCGGAGCACGGAGCCCTCCTGGAGGCCGTGGTCGACGGTGACGCCACCGGCGCGGACGCCGAGCTTGGGGGCCTCGAAGGCGAGGGCGGAGGCGAGCGCCATGGAGTCGGCGCCTCCGGAGCAGGCCACCAGGACGAGGGGGCCGGGCGGTGGGCCGGGAGGAGCGGCGGGGCGTGCGTTGAGGATGTCGTGCAGTGTGCGGCGGACCGCCAGGCGTATCGCCGCGACCGCGGGGTGGGGACCCATGTCCGGTTCCCTTCGTCAGGGTTCGGGGTTGTGCCTCGGGCGCTCGGCGGGCCGTCCGGAGGTCGGCCCTCGCGAGCACCTCCGGCGACCCATGTCACGCAGAGTGCCTAGATGGTGACAGAACCGGGACGCTCCCCGAGCATTGCACGCCATGCCGCCGGTCACGGTCCCTCGGAAGGGTGATTACGAGGGCGCCTTACTGCCTGGGGACGGGCTCCCGTCAGGAGTCTGCCTTACGGTGCACCCTCGCGATCCAGTCCGCCGGTTTGGCGATCTCGGACTTCGTGGGCAGCGTGTTCGGCGAGGTCCAGACCCGGTTGAAGCCGTCCATGCCCACCTCCTCCACCACGGCCCGTACGAAGCGTTCGCCGTCGCGGTACTGGCGCAGCTTCGCGTCGAGGCCGAGCAGCTTGCGCAGGGCCGCGTCCAGCCGGGAGGCGCCCTTGGCGCGGCGCTGCTGGAACTTCTCGCGGATCTCCGCGACGGACGGCACGACCTGCGGTCCCACCCCGTCCATGACGTAGTCCGCGTGCCCCTCCAGGAGGGACATGACGGCGGTGACCCGGGCGAGGATCTCCCGCTGGGCGGGGGTCTGCACGAGTTCGACCAGGGAGCGCGAGGTGTCGCCCTGCTCGCCCTCGGGGCGACCGCCCGCCAGGGACTGCGCGGCCTCCCTGATGCGTTCCAGGACGGTCATCGGGTCGACCTCGGTCTCGCCGAGAAACGACTGAATCTCGCCCTCCAGATGGTCCCTGAGCCAGGGCACCGCGGAGAACTGGGTGCGGTGGGTCTCCTCGTGCAGGCAGACCCAGAGCCTGAAGTCGTGCGGCTGGACGTCGAGTTCACGCTCGACGTGCACGATGTTGGGCGCGACGAGCAGCAGCCGCCCGCCGTTCGCACCGGCCGGGAGCTGCCGGGTCGGCGGCGCGAAGGTCTCGTACTGGCCGAGCACCCGGGAAGCCAGGAAGCTCAGCAGCATGCCGAGTTCGACGCCGGTGACCTTGCCGCCGACCGCGCCGAGCACGGCGCCGCCGGGGCCGGAGCCGCGACGGTCCTGCATCTTGTCGAGCAGCGGGCTGAGGATCTGCCTGAAGCCCGCGACGTTGGCGCGTACCCAGCCGGGCCGGTCGACCACCAGGACGGGGGTGTCGTGCACCTCGTCGCCGCCCATGCGGGTGTACGCGCGGACGTGCTCCTCGGCGGACTTGGCGTGCCGGCGCAGCTCGGCGACGACGGCCCTGGCCTCCTCGCGGCTCACCTCCGGACCCGGCCGCACCAGCCGCGTCGCGGTCGCCACCGCGAGATTCCAGTCGACCATCCCCGAAGCTGCGGCACCACCGATGCTCGTCATGCGTCAACCGTACGTGCTCGGGGCTCCGTACGGTGGGGGTTGGACGCCCGGGAGCGCGCGGGCGCACGGCCACCCGCCAGGCGCCGCCGGACGCGCCGTTCGCCACCGGGCGCGCCCCCCGGCGTGGCCACCGGGTTCACGCCGGTGCGGCTACCTGCAGCCGCACCGCGCCAGCGCCGAGGCCATCGCGTCCATCGTGGCCTGGGTTTCGCCCGGCGCCGTGGAACCGGCGGTCATGAAGGCGAAGACGAGCAGGCGCCCGTCCCGGTCGACCACGGTCCCGGCGAGTGTGTTCACGCCGGTCAGGGTGCCGGTCTTGGCGCGTACGACACCGGTGCCCGCGCGCTGGGCGGCGGCCCCGTAGCGGTTGGTCAGGGTCCCGCTGAACCCGGCGACCGGCAGCCCGGTGAGGACCGGCCTCAGTTCGGGGCGGGCCGGGTCGGCGGCGCGGGACAGCATCGCGGTGAGCAGCCCGGCACTCAGGCGGCCCTCGCGGTCGAGTCCGCTGCCGTCGGCGAACCGGGCGCCGCGCAGCGGCAGTTTCAGCGAGGCGAGCTCCTCGTGCAGGGCCTTGGCGGAGCCGGAGAAGCTGGCAGGGCGGTGCCGGGCGAGGGCGACCTGGCGGGCCAGGGCCTCGGCGATGTCGTTGTCGCTGTGCGTCAGCATCCGCTCGACGAGGTCGGACAGCGGCGGCGAGGACACCGAGGCGAGAGGCTTGGCCTTCGCCTCGCGCGGCGCGGTGGCGGCGTAGGGCTTGCCCTTGGCGGTGATGCCGTGATCCTTCAGCAGGGCGGCGAAGGTGCGGGCGGCGTCGGCGGCCGGGTCGGTGCCGCGTTCGGCGGTGCCGCCGGTGGAGTCGTCGAGCCGGGCCTGGTCGACCATCAGCGGGCCGACCGGGGCGAGGTTCTCGTTGCGCCCGATCGGGTGCCAGGGGGTGCCGCTGTACAGGGAGGTGTCGTAGGCAAGGCCGACCGTGCGCAGGCCCCGCTCGCGCAGTTCCTTCGCGGTGGCCGCGGCGAGGGTGCGCAGGCTGGCGTTGCCCTTGGCCTCGGTCCGGGCGGTGAGCGTGGGGTCGCCGCCGCCGACCAGGGTGAGCCGGGTGCCGGGGCCGAGCACGGTGCGGGTGGTGAGCCTGTGGTCGGGTCCGGCCGCGGAGAGGGCGGCGAGGCCGGTGGCGATCTTGGTGGTGGAGGCGGGCGTGAGGGCGGTGCCCGCGCCCTTTCCGTACAGGCTGCGGCCGGTGCCTGCGTCGACCACCGAGACGGCGCGCTGCGCGCCGAGCGAGCGCTGCGAGAGCAACGGCCTCAGTACGGTGGACAGTTGGCGTCCGGCAGGGCCGTTCGCGACATCGGGCCGGGAGCCGAGCGACTCCAGAACGGGGGGCGCGCTGGGCGCGGGCCGGGCCTCGCCGGGTGCGCCGGGGGCGCCGTGATCTGCACCACCCGTGCTCTTCTGGGCAACCGCGCGCTCGTTCTCGGCCTTACGCTGACCCGTGGCGTCCCAGGGCCCTGCCACCGCGACCAGCCCGGCCGACAGCACCAGGCCGGTGACGGCCGCACCCACCGTGAACCGGCGGGCGGTGAGGTCGTCCAGCCGCATTGCACACCGCTTCACCAGCGGCCAAGGCCGCAGCCGAGGCTTGAGCTCTGGCACGACGTCCAGCCCCTTTCGCGATCACACACCTGCGTGAGGGACACTTAATCACCCGAAGTATGTGTTGATCATGGAGGAGCCACCGGTGGAGTTCGACGTCACGATCGAGATCCCGAAGGGTTCGCGAAACAAGTACGAGGTGGACCACGAGACCGGTCGGATCCGCCTGGACCGTCGCCTCTTCACCTCGACCAGCTACCCGGCCGACTACGGCTTCGTCGAGAACACCCTCGGCGAGGACGGCGACCCGCTGGACGCACTGGTCATTCTGGAGGAGCCGACGTTCCCCGGCTGCCTCATCAAGTGCCGCGCGATCGGCATGTTCCGGATGACCGACGAGGCGGGCGGCGACGACAAGCTGCTCTGCGTCCCGGCCTCGGACCCGCGCGTGGAGCACCTGCGCGACATCCACCACGTCTCCGAGTTCGACCGCCTGGAGATCCAGCACTTCTTCGAGGTCTACAAGGACCTGGAGCCCGGCAAGTCCGTCGAGGGCGCCGACTGGGTCGGCCGTACCGAGGCCGAGGCCGAGATCGACCGCTCGTACAAGCGCGCCCAGGAGCAGGGCGGCCACTGACCGCCTCCCGCGTCCGCCGCGAAGGCTCCGTCCTCCCGGGAGGACGGAGCCTTTGACGTTCTGCCGCGCCGCGACGGGGTACGCATACTGGTCGTACGCGGCCGGGCCCGAAACGGAACCCCGGCCCGTACGCACGGAGGTGGCACGGAGCGGCGCGTGAACAGGAGTCGTCGGGCAGGTGATGGACCAGGAACCGGAAGACCGCAAACCGCAGTCGGACGAGGCGCACAGCGCCTTCTCCCAGCCCGCCGGGGTACTGCCGGTGGACACCGGACCCGAGGACGAGTCGCAGACGACCTCGGAGTTCGCCGTCCCCGCGGGCCTCGCGGCGCCGTCGGCGCATCCGGAACCCGAGGGCTCCGCCTTCACCGCCCCGCACGGGCAGCTCGCCCGCCCCGCTTTCACTCCGCCGGGCGGGATACCGGTCATCCGGGTTCCCAAGGAGGAGCCCTGGCAGGACCGGATGCGCACCATCCTGCGGATGCCGGTCGCCGAGCGCCCGGTGGTCGAGGCGCTCCAGAAGCACGACGAGGAGTCCGGCCCGGCCGTCCCGCGCGTGCTCGACCTCACCCTGCGTATCGGCGAACTCCTGCTCGCGGGCGGCGAGGGCGCCGAGGACGTGGAGGCCGCGATGTTCGCGGTCTGCCGCTCGTACGGCCTGGACCGCTGCGAGCCCAATGTCACCTTCACCCTGCTGTCGATCTCGTACCAGCCCTCGCTGGTGGACGACCCGGTCACCGCCTCGCGCACGGTGCGCCGCCGGGCCACCGACTACACCCGGCTCGCGGCCGTCTTCCACCTCGTACGCGATCTCAGCGACCGCGACGTGGAGGTCTCCCTGGAGGAGGCGTACCACCGTCTGTCGGAGATCCGCCGCAACCGGCACCCCTATCCCGGCTGGGCGCTGACCGTCGCCAGCGGACTGCTCGCGGCCTCGGCCTCGGTGCTCGTCGGCGGTGGTCTGCTCGTCTTCGTCTCGGCGTTCCTCGGCGCGATGCTCGGCGACCGTCTCGCGTGGCTGTGCGCGGGACGCGGACTGCCCGAGTTCTACCAGTTCGTGGTGGCCGCGATGCCGCCCGCGGCGATGGGCATCGCGCTCACGCTCTTCCACGCGGATGTGCGCGCCTCGGCCGTGATCACCGGTGGCCTGTTCGCGCTGCTGCCGGGAAGAGCCCTGGTCGCGGGCGTCCAGGACGGGCTCACCGGCTACTACATCACCGCCTCCGCCCGCCTGCTCGAAGTGCTGTACTTCTTCGTCGCCATCGTCATCGGGGTACTGACGGTGCTGTACTTCGGTGTCCGTACCGGAGCCAAGCTGAACCCGGACGCGGCCCTGCTCACCGTGGAGCGGCCGTACTGGCAGATCCTCGCCTCGATGTCGCTCTCGCTGGCCTTCGCGATCCTGCTCCAGCAGGAGCGCTCGACCGTCCTCATGGTGACCCTCAACGGCGGTGTGGCCTGGGTGGTCTACGGCGCCATGCATCTCGCCGGGGACATCTCACCGGTGGCCTCGACGGCGGTCGCGGCCGGTCTGGTCGGCCTGTTCGGACAGCTCTTCTCGCGCTACCGGTTCGCCTCGGCGCTGCCGTACGTCACAGCCGCGATCGGCCCGCTGCTGCCAGGTTCGGCGACCTACTTCGGTCTGCTCGGCGTCGCCCAGAGCGACCTCGACCAGGGCCTGACCTCGCTCAGCCAGGCGATCGCCACCGCGATGGCGATCGCGATCGGCGTGAACCTCGGTTCGGAGATCTCCCGGCTGTTCATCCGGGTGCCGGGGGCGGCCACCCGCCGGGCGGCGAAGCGGACGCGCGGTTTCTGAGACCCGCGCCCGCCCGCGAGCCCCCGAGCCCGTACGGCTCAGCGGTACGGCTCAGCGCTTGGCGTGCCGCCCGCGCCCGGTGCCGGGCCGGGGCGCCGTCGACTGGTTCGGCGCGGCCGACTGGTTCGGGTCGGCGTGGTGCTCGGCGGTGCTCCCCTGCGAACCCGTACCGGCGCCGGGTCCCTGCGCAGTGGGGGCGGGGCCCTCCTTCTTCGCCTTGGAGCGCGCCCGCAGGTACTCGACGACGATCGGGACGACCGAGATGAGCACGATGAGGATCAGGATCGGCTCGACGTTCTTCTCGACGAACTCGTGCTTGCCGAGCCAGGCGCCGAGCAGGGTGACGCCCGCGCCCCACAGCACGCCGCCGAGGATGTTGAAGGTGAGGAACGAGCGGTAGGCCATGTTGCTCACGCCCGCGATGATCGGCGTGAAGGTGCGCACGATCGGTACGAAGCGGGCCAGGACCAGCGACTTGGGGCCGTGCTTCTCGAAGAACTCGTGCGCCTTGGCGACGTTCTCCTGCTTGAACAGCCTGGAGTCGGGCCGGTTGAACAGGGCGGGCCCGACCTTCTTGCCGAACAGATAGCCCGCCTGGTCACCGAGGATCGCGGCCAGGCTGATCAGTACGCAGGCCGCCCACAGCGGCACGTCCAGCTTGCCGGTGGTGATCAGCAGACCGGTGGTGAACAGGAGCGAGTCGCCCGGCAGGAAGAAGCCGATGAGCAGGCCCGACTCGGCGAAGACGATGACGAGCAGACCGATCAGCCCGAACTGGTCGAGCAGATAGTCCGGGTCCAGCCAGCTGGGGCCGAGCGCGAGCGTCGTCACGGTTGAGTGCTCCTGGGAGTGTGTGGGCCGGCAGGCGTCCGGTCCGCCGCCCCAAAGCTATCAACGCCGGGTTACGGCGGCCGGTTCCCCACCTCCCCCCTCCCGGCCGCCCCCGCTCCCCTTACGTGCGCCGCTCACGTGCGCTTTACGTGCGCCGCTCACGTGCGCTGCTTACTCGCGAAGTAACTTGTGCCACTTACTCGCGAAGTAACCTGCGCCGCTTACTTGCTCAGTAACTCGCGTCGCTTACTCGCGCAGTTACTTGTGCCGCTCCGCGTTGGCGAGGATCGCCTCCCGCGTGTACGCGGCGAGCCCTTCACGGGCCTTGTCGATGTTCTGCGTGAACCGCTCGTCGGAGACATACATCTCACCGAGGCAGGTGTGCATCTCGTGCGAGCAGGTGTAGTGGTTGCGGTCGATCCACAGCCGGTGCTCCTCGGCCACGTCCATCGCCGCCCCGGACCGTGCGCTCTCGTCCGCGTCCATCAGCGCCACGAACCGCTCGTTGATCTCGCCCGCCTCGCGCTGGATCCGCTGCCAGTCCTCCTTGGTGTACGAGGCGCTGCGCCGCCGGGACTGGGCGTAGGCGTCGGTGTCGCCCCAGCGCTGCTCCACCTCCTCGGCGTAGTCGTCCGGGTCGAAGTCGCCGAAGACCTCGAACTTCTCCTCGGGGGTCAGATTGATGCCCATTCTCCGTGCCTCCATCGCGGTCTCGACCGCGGCGGCCATCCTCTGCAGCTTCTCGATCCGTCCGGTCAGCAGCCGGTGCTGACGGCGCAGCTGTTCGAGCGGATCGGCGGCAGGGTCGTCGAGCACCGCCGCGACCTCGTCGAGGGGGAAGCCGAGCTCCCGGTAGAACAGGATCCGCTGGAGCCGGTCGAGATCGACGTCCAGGTAGCGCCGGTGCCCCGCACCGCTGCGCGCTCCCGGGCTGAGCAGCCCGATCTCGTCGTAGTGGTGCAGCGTGCGCACCGTGACCCCGGCGAACGCGGCGACCTGTCCCACCGAGTAACTCATGGCCTCGCCCTTCCCTTCTCGGTACGTGCCCCAGGCTGCTTCCTCACGTCGCGTGAGGTGCAAGTCCCGCTTAGCGTGGCCGTATCCGTGATGTTGATCTGACTCTCCGTGACCGAGGAGCGATCGTGCCGCTGCACCGAGGAACCCCGGAGACCGGCGACCGCCCGCTCAGCGTGAACCCCTTCTTCGGCCGGGCCAACCCCGCGGCCGGACTGACCGCGGCCCCGCCCAAGCACCGGCTCCCCGACGAGGCCATGCCGCCCGAGACCGCGTTCCGCCTGGTCCACGACGAGCTGATGCTGGACGGCAACTCCCGCCTGAACCTGGCCACCTTCGTGACCACCTGGATGGAGCCGCAGGCAGGCGTGCTGATGTCGGAGTGCCGCGACAAGAACATGATCGACAAGGACGAGTACCCGCGTACGGCGGAGCTGGAGCGCCGCTGCGTGGCCATGCTCGCCGACCTGTGGCACGCGCCCGACCCGACCGCGACGGTGGGCTGCTCGACCACCGGCTCCAGCGAGGCGTGCATGCTCGCGGGCATGGCGCTCAAGCGCCGCTGGGCGAATCGCAACGCGGAGCGCTACCCCTCGCGCGAGGCGCGGCCGAACCTGGTGATGGGCGTCAACGTCCAGGTCTGCTGGGAGAAGTTCTGCGATTTCTGGGAGGTCGAGGCCCGCCTGGTCCCGATGGAGGGGGACCGCTTCCATCTGGACCCGGAGGCCGCCGTCGCGCTCTGCGACGAGAACACCATCGGCGTCGTCACCGTCCTCGGCTCCACCTACGACGGTTCCTACGAGCCGGTCGCCGAGACCTGCGCGGCACTCGACGCCCTCCAGGAGCGCACCGGCCTCGACATCCCGGTCCACGTCGACGGCGCCTCCGGCGCGATGGTCGCCCCGTTCCTCGACCCCGACCTGGTCTGGGACTTCCGCCTGCCGAGGGTGGCCTCGATCAACACCTCGGGCCACAAGTACGGCCTCGTCTACCCGGGCGTCGGCTGGGCGCTGTGGCGCTCGGCCGCCGAACTGCCCAAGGAACTCGTCTTCCGGGTCAACTACTTGGGCGGCGACATGCCCACCTTCGCGCTGAACTTCTCCCGCCCCGGGGCCCAAGTGGTCGCCCAGTACTACACGTTCATGCGACTGGGCATGGACGGCTACCGCGCCGTGCAACAAGCCTGCCGCGACATCGCCACCCGCCTCGCCGACCGCATCGGCGCCCTGGACGAGTTCCGCCTGCTGACCCGCGGCGACCAGCTCCCGGTCTTCGCGTTCACCACGGCCGACGGCATCCGCTCCTTCGACGTCTTCGACGTCTCCCGCCGCCTGCGCGAACACGGCTGGCTGGTCCCCGCGTACACCTTCCCGGCCCACCGCGAGGACCTCTCCGTCCTCCGCGTCGTCTGCCGCAACGGCTTCTCCGAGGACCTCGCGACCCTGTTCTACGAGGACCTGGAGCGGATGCTGCCCGAACTCCACGCCCAGCCACGGCCGTTGACGCGGGACCGGGGGGCGGCCACGGGGTTCCATCACTGAGAACCCCGCACCCGCACCCCGACCGAGCAAGCGAGCGACCGAGCGACCGCGTCAACAGCCCTTTCTCTACGGCTCTCTGCGGCTCTCTGCGGCTCTCTGCGGCTCTCTGCGGCCGGTTACTTGCTCAACGCCCCGAACCTCCGCACAGCCAACGGAAAGAACACCGCCACGAGCGCCAACGGCCAGCACACAGCCAGCAGTTGCGCATGCTCGGCCGCCCACGAGCCCGACTGCACACCGCCCTCGTTGCCGAAGAGGTCACGTACCGCCGCAGCCGTTGCCGACATCGGGTTCCACTCGACCACCGGGCCGAGCCAGTCGGGCATGGAGCCGGGGGTCGCGAAGGCGTTGGAGAGGAAGCCGACCGGCCAGACCAGGATCTGTACGGCCTGGACGAGTTCGGGCTTTCCGGCGACCATCGCCAGGTGGATGCCGGTCCACAGCATCGCGAAACGCAGCATGAGCAGCAGGCCGAAGGCGGCGAGTACCGCGCCCGGGGAGCCGTGCCAGCGCCAGCCGATGGCGAGGCCGACGCCGGCCATCACCAGGAGCGCGGCGGCCGACTGGAGCATGTCGGCGGCGGCCCGGCCGACCAGTACCGCGCCGTTGGTCATCGGCATCGAGCGGAACCGGTCGATCACGCCCTTGTTGAGGTCCTGGGTCACCGCGAGCATGGTCGCCTCCAGGCCGAAGGCCATGGTCAGCGCGAGCATGCCGGGCACCAGGTAGTCGACGTACTCGCCCGCCACGCCGCGCCCGCCGCCCATCAGGAAGCCGAACATCAGCAGCAGCATCACCGGGAACGCCAGGTTCACCACGACCTGCACGGGCTGCCGTGCCCAGTGGGCGAGTTCGCGGCGGGTCATGGTCCAGGAATCGGTCAGGGCCCAGGTGTTCATACGGCTGCCTCCTCGGCTGCGACTGCCTCGGTGTCGTGCGTGAGGTGCAGGAACACCTCGTCGAGGGTGGGCCTGCGCACCGCCAGGTCCTGGGCCTCGATTCCGGCCGTACCGAGGGCGCGTACGGCCTCGGTCAGGGCGGCCATCCGGTCGGTGACGGGCGCGCTGACCAGGCGCCGGTCCGCGTCCACGATCATGCCGCCGGGGAGCAGCGCGGCGGCCTCGAAGAGCCGGTCGCCGTCCTTGAGGACGACGTCGATACGGTCGCCGCCGGTGCGCGACTTCAGTTCGTCCGCGGTGCCGTCGGCGACCACCCGGCCGTCGTCCAACAGCGAGATGCGGTCGGCCAGTTGATCGGCCTCCTCCAGGTACTGGGTGGTCAGCAGGACCGTGGTGCCACCGCCGACCAGGGAACGCACCGCCGACCACACCTCGGTCCGGCCACGGGGGTCGAGGCCGGTCGTCGGCTCGTCCAGGAACAGCACCCGGGGCTCGGTGATCAGCGAGGCCGCGAGGTCGAGCCGCCTGCGCATGCCGCCGCTGTACTGCTTGACCGCCTTGCGGCCGGTTTCGGCCAGGCCGAAGCGGGCCAGCAGCTCGTCCGCCCGCGTGCGCGCCCGGCGCGCGCCCAGGTGGTACAGCCGTCCGAACATCTCCAGGTTCTGCCACCCGGACAAGCCCTCGTCCAGGGCGGCATGCTGGCCGAGCAGACCGATCCGGCGCCGCACCTCGTCCGGTGTCCGCCGGACGTTCACGCCCGCGACCTCCACCCGGCCCGCGTCCGGCCGCAGCAGCGTCGCCAGAATCCGGACCAGGGTCGTCTTGCCCGCGCCGTTGGGTCCGAGCAGCGCGTGCACGGTGCCGGAGTCCACCCGCAGGTCCAGCCCGTCCAGCGCCCGCTTCTCGCCGTACCGCTTCGTCACGCCCTCGACGACAACCGCCGCCGGGACCGCTGTTTCCTTCATCCACGCCCTCCCACCACAAAGGGGACCAGCCCTCACACCCGGGCTAGTCAAACTTGAAGAGTGCCCGAAGGTAGTACCCGGGAGGCGATTGGTCAAACTTGATTAATAGGCAAGGGCGTCGAAGCGGTCAGTGGTCCGGCCGTCGGCCGTCGGCCGTCGGTCGAGTCACCGCGCGCGACGGCACCTCAGCGATCGTCTTCCGGATGCCGAACCCCACTCGCGTACGGGTTCTCCTCGCCCTCCGCCAGTACGGCCCGGAACGGCTCACCCTCCCCCGCGAAGGTGTACGCGCCGTTCTCGATACGGGAGATGAGGCCACGGGTCCACTCGGCGCCCGCGTCGGCGGAGTGCACCCAGAAGTTCATGATCTCGCCGATGTGCCCGAGCTGGCCGGGGCCGTCCTCCGGTACGTAGTGCGCGGTGACCGCGTTCCGCCATTCCTGGATCCCGGCGACCCGTTGCCGCAGCAGCGCGATCGCCTCCTCGCGCGGCAGGTCGACCAGGAAGCCGATGCCCGCCGAGATCACGTCCATGCCCTGGTCGTGCGAGGTGAGCGCCTGCCGCACCAGCGCGAGGAACTCCTGCTCACCCTCCTCGGTGAGCTCGTACTCGGTGCGCGGTGGCCCGCCCGCGGTGGACGGCGCGATCTCGTGCGCGCGCAGCAGTCCCTGCTTCGCCATCTGCTTCAGGGCGTGGTAGATCGAGCCCGGCTTGGCGTTGGACCACTCGTGGGCGCCCCAGTACTCCAGGTCGTTGCGGACCTGGTAGCCGTGTGCGCGCCCGTGCTGGCGGACCGCGCCGAGGACGAGCAGACGGATCGCAGACATGGGCACAAGAGTAGGCGTTGCGCAAGTGGCCACGGGTGGCGGCCGAACGCCGACCGGACGCGGACCCGAGGCCGCCCCGACGCCGACCAGACTCCCGCCCGGAGGGAATTCGTCCCTGGTGGACGGATACACAACCAGAGCCCGCGTTTGGTACGAAGTCCACCTATGCCGCGACCCCGCCCCCGGCGAGGATAACGATCATGGAACCTCCCCACACCGGCCCACACTCAGCCACCCCGCACACGGACACCCCACACACAGACACCTCGCACCCGGCCCCCGCACACGCGGTCACCCCACCCCCGCCCCACCCAACTCCCCTCCCCACCACCGAACTTCTGGAGCTGGACCGCCGCCACGTATGGCACCCGTACGAGCCCATGCCCGGCCGCGTGGACCCGCTGCTCGTGACCTCCGCCTCCGGTGTCCGGCTCCGGCTGGCCGAACCCGTCATGGGCAGGCGGGAGTTGGTGGACGGGATGTCGTCCTGGTGGGCCGCCCTGCACGGCTACAACCACCCCGTGCTCAACGCGGCGGCCCAGGAACAACTGGGACGGATGAGCCATGTCATGTTCGGCGGCCTGACGCACGAGCCCGCCGTCCAACTCGCCGCGAAACTGGTGGAGATCACCCCGGACGGCCTGGAGCACGTCTTCCTCTCCGACTCCGGATCGGTGTCGGTGGAGGTCGCCGTGAAGATGTGCCTCCAGTACTGGCGCTCCAAGGGCCGCCCGGCCAAACAGCGGCTGATGACCTGGCGCAAGGGCTACCACGGCGACACCTGGCAGCCGATGTCCGTCTGCGACCCGGACGGCGGCATGCACCACCTGTGGTCCGGCGCCCTGGCCCGGCAGGTCTTCGCGGACGCCCCGCCCGCCGGGTTCGACGCCGAGCCCGACCCGGCGTACGTCTCCCACCTGCGCGACACCCTCGCCCGGCACGCCCACGAGGTGGCCGCGGTGATCGTGGAGCCGGTCGTGCAGAACGCGGGCGGTATGCGCTTCCACTCCCCCGCGTACCTGCGGGTGCTGCGCCAACTCTGCGACGAGTACGAGGTGTTGCTCATCTGCGACGAGATCGCCACCGGCTTCGGCCGTACCGGCTCCCTCTTCGCGGTCGACCACGCAGGGATCACCCCCGATGTGCTCTGCCTGGGCAAGGCGCTGACCGGCGGCTACCTGAGCATGGCGGCCACCCTGTGCACCGAGCGGGTCGCGGACGGCATCTCCCGGGGCGAGTTCCCGGTCCTCGCGCACGGTCCGACGTTCATGGGCAACCCGCTGGCCTCCGCCATCGCCTGCGCCTCCCTGGACGTCCTGCTCGGCCAGGACTGGCAGGGCAGGGTCAAGGGCATCGAGACCGCCCTGCGGGAGGGGCTGGCCCCGGCGGCGGAGCTCCCCGGCGTCAAGGACGTACGGGTGCTCGGCGCGATCGGCGTGGTCCAGCTGGAGCGCCCCGTCGACATGGCGGCGGCGACGCGGACCGCGGTGCGCGAGGGCGTCTGGCTGCGGCCGTTCCGGGACCTCGTGTACACGATGCCGCCGTACGTCGCCGACGCGGCGGACCTGGAACGCATCTGCGCGGCTATCCGCGCCATCGCGCGCGAGAGCGGGCAGCGTGAGAGCGGTCAGCGTGAGAGCGGTCAGCGCGCGGGTTGAACCACCCAACGGCCGGTCGGATCAACCGAGTTGGGGTCTGTCAAGAACGGTCGAGCCCGGCTCGGCCCGGCCCGGCCCGGGTCAGATCCGGTCTGGTCGCGTCGACTCAGAACGGAAACCGCGACCGCCCGTGCTGCACCGAGATCCACTTCTGGGTGGTGAACGCGTCCAGCATCGACTCGCCGTTCAGACGCCCGACGCCGGAGTGCTTCTCGCCGCCGAAGGGGACCACCGGCTCGTCGTGCACGGTGCTGTCGTTGATGTGGATCATTCCGGTGTGCACCCGGCGTGCGAGCCGCACGCCGCGCTCCACGTCACCGGTGTGCACGGCGCCGCTGAGTCCGTACGGGGTGTCGTTGGCGAGGGCGACCGCCTCGTCCTCGCCGTCGAAGGGCACGATCAGCGCGACGGGTCCGAGGATCTCCTGCTGGAGCACCGGCGAGTCGGCGGGCAGATCGGTGAGGACCGAGGGGGCCACCAGGTTGCCGTTCACGGCGCCGTGCAGCAGTGCCGTGGCGCCGCTGTCGATCGCCTGCTGGACGAGCGAGGAAACGGTGTCCGCCTGCGAGGAGTTGATGAGCGGGCCGATGTGGGTCTCGGGGTCCGCGGGGTCGCCGACGCGCAGGGTACGGACCTTGGCGACGAACTTCTCGGTGAACTCCCGCTCGACCGCGCGGTCCACGAGTATCCGGTTGGCCGCCATACAGACCTGGCCCTGGTGCACGTACCGGCTGAAGACCGCCGCGTCGACCGCGTAGTCCAGGTCGGCGTCGTCCAGGACGATCAGCGCGCTGTTGCCGCCGAGTTCGAGGATGTAGCGCTTGAAGTTGGCGGCGCAGACCTGGGCGACGTGCCGCCCGGTGCGGTCGGAGCCGGTGAAGGAGACGACCCGCGGCACCGGGTGCTCGATGAGGGCGTCGCCGATCTCGGCGATGTCGGTGACCACGACGTTCAGCAGACCGTCCGGCAGACCCGCGTCGGCGAGGACCTTGGCGACCAGGGTGCCGCCGCAGACCGGCGCGTTCTGGTGCGGCTTGAGGACCACCGCGTTGCCGAGCGCGAGGGCGGGGGCCACCGACTTCAGGGTGAGCAGGAAGGGGAAGTTGAAGGGCGAGATGACGGCGACGACGCCGACCGGCTCGCGGTAGACCCGGTTCTCCCGGCCCTCCTCGGGCGCGGGCAGGATCCGCCCCTCGGGCCGCAGCGCCAACTGCACTGCCTCGCGCAGGAATTCACCGGCGAGGTGGAGTTCGTAGGCCGCTTTCAGGCGGGTGCCGCCGAGTTCGGCGACGATCGCCTCGGTGATCTCCTCCTCGCGCTCCTCGATGATGCGCAACGCCCGTTCGAAGACCCGGCGACGGGTGTACGGGTTGGTCGCGCCCCAGGAACGCTGCGCGCGTTCGGCCGCCCGGTAGGCCTGGTCGACCTCGACGGCGGTGGCCACGGTGATGGACGCGAGCTTCTCCCCGTTGTACGGGTTGAAGTCGATGATGTCCCAGGAACCGCTGCCCGGCTTCCACTCACCGTCTATGTACTGGTGGGCGAGTTCGGTGAAGAAGGACATGTGATCCCCTACCCCAGAGGCATGAGCGCGCGACTGATGTCACGTCATCGTACTTGTGTCTCACAGCTGTTGGAGGAGTGAGCACGCTTCTTGTTCTACGGACTGTCAGCGCCCCGGGGGCCGTTGACGGGTCTCACAGCTCCCGGATGAGCGAGGACAGGAGCTCGCGGCTGCCGTCGTCGCCGGGCGAGTCCTCCTGGAGGCGCTCCATCACCCGTCGGTACTGGGCGACTTCCTCCGGCTTGTCGACATACAGGGCGCTGGTGAGCTGCTCCAGGTAGACGATGTCGGAGAGGTCGGTCTCGGGGAAGCTCAGCATGGTGAACGAACCGCTCTCGCCCGCGTGGCCGCCGAAGCTGAACGGCATGATCTGCAGCCGTACGTGCGGGCGTTCGGAGAGGTCGAGCAGGTGCTGCAACTGGCCGCGCATGACGGCGCGGTCGCCGTAGGGGCGGTGCAGGGCGGCCTCGTCGAGGACCACGTGCAACTGGGGAGCGCGCTCGGAGACGAGCAGCTTCTGGCGTTCCATGCGCAGGGCGACCCGGCGCTCGGTCTCGGCGGCGCTCGCGCCCTTCATTCCGCTCATACCGCGCTGCACGACGGCGTGCGCGTACGCCTCGGTCTGCAACAGGCCGTGGACGAACTGGACTTCGTAGACCCGGATCAGGGAGGCGGCGGCCTCCAGGCCCACGTAGGTCTGGAACCAGCCGGGCAGCACGTCCGAGTAACTGTGCCACCAGCCCGCGACGTTGGCCTCCTTGGCGAGGGAGAGCAGGGCGTCGCGTTCCGTGTCGTCGGTGACTCCGTACAAGGTCAGCAGGTCTTCGACGTCTCTGGCCTTGAAGCTCACACGTCCCAACTCCATGCGGCTGATCTTCGATTCGGAGGCGCGGATCGAGTACCCGGCGGCCTCACGTGTGATGCCGTGGGCCTCCCGCAGCCGTCTGAGTTGGGAGCCCAGCAGAATCCGCCGTACGACGGACCCTCCGCCTGAGCCCATGCTCGGGGGAAGGCCCCACGACTCCCCTGCGGTCACGTCGTCAACCCCTCACCAATGTCTTCAGCAGCCCGCAGTCTGCCATTAAAACGCTTCGGCCCGTACTCGGGCGGTTACAGAAACAGAGAGTTTGCTTAAGAGCCACACAAGACGACCCTCAGAATAAATAGGCGACAAGCGGAATACTGCTGCCATTTGGGGCGCGTGCACGTGCATCTGCCCTTGCATCTGCTCTTCCCATTGGGAAGCATGGTCCGCGCACACCGCAGCACGGCACAGCAGCGCTACGGAAACGGGGAGTGCCACGCATGGGGACGAAGGCATTGACCATGCTCGAACCCTTACGACAGGGACCACCACCGCTCGACTCGGCATTCGCGTCGGCGGCCGTGTCCTGCACCCTGCCCGCCCGCTACGAAGCGGTGCGCGAGGCACGGCAGTTCACGCGCGCCACCCTGAGCCGCTGGGCCCTGGACCACCGCATCGACGACATCGCCCTCGTCACCTCCGAACTCGTCACCAACGCCCTGCGGCACGCACTGCCCGGGGACGCACTCGGAAACTGCGAGTCCGCGGAGAATGCGGTGGGGCTGCACCTGGAGCGACACCGCTCCCGACTGGTGTGTGCGGTAAGGGACTTGAGCGCCAAGGGACCGGTCGCACGCGCCGTGGACGACTTCGCCGCCGAGTCCGGCCGGGGCTTGTTCCTCGTCGACTCGTTCAGTGAGAGCTGGGGCTGGCACCCCACCCCGGAGCCCGACCAGGGCAAGATCGTCTGGGCCCTGTTCGCCCTCTGAACCCGCCGGCCGCACGGACCGCACGAGCCTCTCGGACCATCCGGGTCTCCCAGGTCGCCGACCGCGACGCCCGCACCGCCGGGCACACCCCGGGTCCGCTTCCGGCTTCCGGGACGCATTTCCCAGGCCTCGTACCGCAGCCGCGGACGGGCCCACAGTCATGTCCGGATACGGGGCACCCGGTCGGCGGGGACCGGCAGTTGAGACGCCGGTCGCACAATTACCCGGAGAACCGTTTCAGTTACTGGCGGTGAGATGGTCGAATTCGCCATCCTTGACGCCCAGGAGCATGGCCTCTATTTCCGCCCGCGTATAAACGAGGGCGGGCCCGTCCGGAAACCGCGAGTTGCGGACGGCGACCCTGCCACCCGTCAGCTTCGCGAACTCCACGCAGGAACCCTGCGAGTTGCTGTGCCGGCTCTTCTGCCAGACCACATCGTGGAGCTCCGTGGCCGCCATGCCGTTGAACACGTCGTGCACTGGTCACTCCCGGTGGTGCAGTGGCCGATGTCGGCTTTTGGATGCAGCGGTCAACTGTCCGGATCATAGCTGTCATGCCGTGCATATGCATGGGCACATGCACGTGCACGCGGGGTGTTCCCGCGATTACAGCGACCCGGGCAGAGCAATCCGGAGCCCGCCTCACATGGGGCGGTCGCCCACCGCCCATGATCGCGCGACCCCGGGGCAGGTCCGTCGGCCCGGGTCGAATCCCGCATGTACAAGAAAGAGACGCAGAGCACGCCCTTCCTGTTCCAAAGTCCAAGTGATTGTCCAATTTGCGGAGTTGTCGGGGTCGGGATCGAGCCACTTGGAAACAGGGCGACCCCGGCGGCTCCTGCCCCGCACCGGGGCGGGCACTCCCCGCAGACGCCGATCATGGACAACTCCCCCGGCGGCGGGGCTGGTTCGCGGATACGGCAGCGGGTCGCGTACGTGAATACGGCGGGCTCGTACGCGCCTTTCCGCCTACTCACGACCACCTGTGTGCGGACTTGAGTACGCGCGCTCATGCCCCTTGCCCCACAAGGGAGTTGGCTGGACCCATGACCGAGACCGCCCCGCAGTCCGTTACGCAGACGGCCGTGCAGACCGACATGCAGATCGCCGTGCAGACCGATGTGAGCGAGCCCCGTCGCCGTAGCTGCATCGCCCCGATCCTGGCGACATTCCTCACGCTGCCGGGTCTGCTGGTGAGTTGGGCCCTCGTCGGCATCTCGCCGATGGCCTGCGACTCCTGCAACGAGGAGGAGGGCGACCAGTTCACGAACAGCTTCGACATCGCGGTCGAGGTCTGGACGGTCAGTGGCGCACTGACGCTCGCCCTGCTTGTCATGGCCTGGGTACCGCCCACCCCGGTCCGCAGGTCCAGCGTCCCGGAGATCCTCAGCCTGCTCGCCCCGCTCGCGGCTCTCCTGAGCTGGGGCATCTTCTACGCGATCGTGGACTGGCCCGCCTGAGGCCCACCCCACAACGACAACGGGCCGCCGAACCGGTCAAGGTCCGACGGCCCGCGGCCGTACAGGTGTGCGCGGACTCAGGAAGCCGGCGGCGCCGGGGTCGGCATGCCCGAGGGCAGGTCGGTGCCCTCGGTGCGCTGGAAGGTCTCGTCGCCGAAGCCCTCCCAGGAGACGGTCAGGGTCTTCGCGTCCACGGACTTGACGTGACCCTCGTTGCGGTCGGTGTTGCCGTCCGTGCACTTGAGCTCGACCATCTGCATGCCCGCCTTCTCACCGGCGGTGCCGCTGCACACGGAGCCGCCCGAGGAGAAGAGCCCGGCCTTGCCCTGGTTGACCACCAGGGCGACGGCGTTGCCACCCTTGGTGGAGAGCCAACTGCCTTCCAGGCCCTTGCCGTTGCCGGTGCCGGAGTCGCCGGAGTCCGGGGTCGCGGACTCGTCGTCGGCCGGGGCGGAGGACTCCGCCGACGGCTTGGCGTTGTCCTTGTCCTTGGAGTCGTCGCTGTCGCTGCTGCAGCCGGTCAGTACGAGTGCGGCGGCGACCGGCAGCACGGCGGCTGCCATCCGTACGCGCCTGAGGACAGAGGTCGCAGAGGTCATGGACTCCCCCATGGAACTTGGCAGGGCCCGCACCGTCCTCGGCGCGCGGCCCGTACCGGCTCGGATCAACAGTTTGGCAAGCTACCAGGAGGCCTTCCGGACGCCGGGAAGGTATCCGGCGTGCGCTTGCTCACGCAGCTTGACCCTGGACAGGCCGAAGGCGCCCACATACCCGCGCGGACGCCCGTCGACGCTGTCGCGGTTGCGGTAGCGGGTGGCGCTGGCATCCCTGGGCTGAGCACGCAACTCCCGCTGGGCGGCGAGGCGTTCGGCCTCCGGGGTGCCCGGCCTGCGGATGATCTCCTTCAACTCCGCGCGCCGGGCGGCGTACCGCGCGACGATCTCGCGACGCCGGTCGTTCTTCGCGACCTTGCTCTTCTTCGCCATCAGACCCTCACTCCCCGCGCACGAATCCTGGCCACGGCCGCCTCGACACCGATGGCGTCCACGGTCTTGATCGCCCTGGCGCTGAGCCGCAGCCGGACGTAGCGGCCCTCACTGGGCAGCCAGTACCGCTTGCGCTGGACATTGGGGTCGAAGCGGCGGCTGGTGCGCCGGTGCGAGTGCGAGATGCGATTGCCGAAGCCCGGCTGGGCGCCGGTCAGCATGCAGTGGGCGGACAAGGCGATTCCTTTCCAGTGGCGGAGGGGCCCGTGACGAAGGGGCCCGGGGAGCCCGTGACGGGGCTCTCCTTTCCTCCTATTGAAAACGACGTTCATTTTCGTACACTATCCCCATGGCACGCAACGAGCTCCGCCCGGTCATCAAGCTCCGCTCCACGGCGGGCACCGGCTTCACCTACGTCACCCGCAAGAACCGCCGCAACGACCCGGACCGCATGGTCCTGCGCAAGTTCGACCCGGTGGCCCGCCGCCACGTGGACTTCCGCGAAGAGCGCTGAGCCCGCCCCCGGGCACTTCGCCACCAGCACCAGCACGGCACCGCAAGAACAGGAGGGCTACGACATGAAGCCCGGCATCCACCCCGCGTACGGCCCCGTCGTCTTCCGCGACCGCGCCGCCGACCACGCCTTCCTCACCCGCTCGACGGCCGCCTCGCGCACCGAGAAGACGATCGAGTGGGAGGACGGCAACACCTACCCCGTCGTCGACGTCGAGATCTCCAGCGTGAGCCACCCCTTCTACACGGGCACGGCACGCGTCCTGGACACGGCGGGCCGCGTGGAGCGCTTCGAGCGGCGCTACGGGCGACGCGAGCAGGGCTGACGGGACGATGGAGAAAAACTCCGGCAGCTCCGCCAACTCCGGCCGCTCGGGCGGGCCGCCCGTCACCCTGATCGGCGGCCTGCACGCCGCCGCCCGCAAGGCGGCCGTCGAGCGTCTGCTCGCGGCCGTCCCGGGCAGCGTCGTCCTGCACCACGACCTGAGCGGCGCGGCCGAGCGCGGCACGGTGCTGCGTACGGTGCGCGACGCGGGCGGGCTCCTGTCCAGCGGCGAGACCCCGCTCGTCAACGACTGCGCCTGCTGTGCGCTGCGCGAGGACCTGGTCCCCGAACTGGACCGGCTCGGCGACGAGACGCGCCTGGCCATCGTCGAACTGTGGGACTCCGTCGAACCCAAGGCGATGGCCGAGGTGATCGCCGCCCACGGCCTGCCGATCACCTCAGTGATCACCGCCGTCGACCCCGCCCTCGTACTCCCCTGCCTCGGCAACGGCGACGACCTCGCAGAGGCGGGCCTCGCCGCGGCGGCCACCGACCAGCGCACGGTCGCCGACACCTTCGCCCGCCAGCTGGAGTACGCGCCCGTCCTCGCCCTGGCCGACTCCCCCGAGGCCGACGACGAGGACCGCGCGCTGCTCGCCCAGCTGCACCCGACCGCCCGCCAAGTGACGGTGAACAGCGGGGAGTTGGCAGCGGCGGCGTTCGGCGGAGGGCGCGGCTTCGACGTCGAGGCGGCGGCGGCCGCCCAGCATCCCGCCTGCGCGCTGCTGCCCGCCGAGGCCGACGAGGCCGGTGTCGGCACGCTGGTCTGGCGGCAGTACCGGCCCTTCCATCCACAGCGGCTGTACGCGGCCCTGGAGGACCTGACCTGCGCCGCCGCCCGCAGCCGCGGCCGGTTCTGGCTCGCCGACCGGCCGGACACGCTGCTGCACTGGGACGCGGCGGGCGGCGCGCTGTGCGTGGAGGGCGCGGGGCCTTGGCTGGCCTCACTGCCGGACGCCGCCTGGGAGTTGGTCCCGCCGGTGCGGCGCGCGGCGGCGGCCCTGGACTGGCACCCCGAACACGGCGACCGCTGCCAGCACCTCGTCTTCACCTCCCCCGGCCTCGACCGGGACGGCCTGGTCCAGGTGCTCGACTCCTGCCTGCTCACCGACGCCGAGTACGCCGCGGGCCCCGACTCCTGGCAGCGCCTCGGCTCCGCATTCGACACCCTCCTGGAGATCTGACCATGCCCCGCAAGACCGACCGGCGCCCGGCCAAGGCCCGCCCCAACCCGCTGGACGCGGCAGGCATCGAGTACATCGACTACAAGGACACCGACCTGCTGCGGAAGTTCATCTCCGACCGCGGAAAAATCCGCTCGCGCCGGGTGACTCGTATTACGTCGCAACAGCAGCGTCAGATGGCCCGAGCGATCAAGAACGCCCGCGAGATGGCGCTACTGCCCTACTCCTCACGGTAGTTCCCACCGGCCGCCTCCTCCGGCGGCCACCGATACGGCGCCCCCGTCCTCAACGGCAGCCAGGGACGGGGGCGCGCAGGGCCTGCGGGTTTCGTGCGTGCGGTCCACGGCAGTCGTCGCTCGGCGGCCACGTGGATGCACGAGCCCGTGGGGACGCGGCCTCTCCGGACCCGTGCTTACTGGCGACGTGGGGCGTCTCCGGGGGTTCGGGGAGGTCGTGGTTGAGCCGGGGCTTTGGGGGCTCCGGGCACGCGAACGGAGGGCCGTTGTCCCACACTTGGCTCGGTGTGGGGCAACGGCCCTTCTGCGCTTGAGTGTTGAGCCTCGCCGCTCAGGCTTCGAACTGGCCGCTCTTCAGGGCGGTTACGAAGGGGGACCAGGCGAGGGCGGTCACTACGAGGGCTGGGCCGCTGGGGTTCTTGGAGTCGCGGACGGGGACGAGGCCGGGGACCTTGTCGGC
Organism: Streptomyces sp. NA04227; assembly: GCF_013364195.1. Lineage (NCBI taxonomy): Bacteria > Bacillati > Actinomycetota > Actinomycetes > Kitasatosporales > Streptomycetaceae > Streptomyces > Streptomyces sp. NA04227. The sequence continues at coordinate 3,234,637 of NZ_CP054918.1, forward strand.
GACCTCCACGCAGTTGCCGCCGCTGCCGTTGCTGTAGCTGCTCTTCCGCCACTGCGCGGCACCCAAGAAACCCTCGGCGATCTCCACGCAGTTGCCGCCGTCACCGTTGCTGTAGGTGCTCTTTCGCCAGGTCGCGCCAGTCAAATCAATCTGAGTGCTTGTCGACTCTCGCACCCCGGCGATCCAGGCTTCGCGAAACAGTAGGGCTCCGGTCTCCGACATGCGGGGCCTCTCTTGGCTCTGGGCGGGCCTTTCGTCCGTCAGCCTGCGAACTGGCCTGCCTTCAGGGCGGTTACGAAGGGGGACCAGGCGAGGGCAGTCAGTACGAGGGCTGGGCCGCTGGGGTTCTTGGAGTCGCGGACGGGGACGAGGCCGGGGACCTTGTCGGCGACCTCCACGCAGTCGCCACCGTCGCCGTTGCTGTAGCTGCTCTTCCGCCAGGTCGCGCCAGTCAAATCAATCTGGGTGCTTGCCATTTCGATAGTCCTCTGCCGCAGACTCGATCATCGCCAGGGACGCCTCCGGTGACAGTGCAGCGGCCCTGAGCCGATCGTATGCCTTCTGATACTGGGCGACGAGGGCTGGATCGTCGATCGGAAGTCCGTGATAGGCGCCTTCCGTATAGACGACGTCCGGGGCGTCCGCGAACGTCATGAGCTTGAGCTGCAAGGTCATAAACGGGCGAGTAGCAGCGTTCCACTCCAGCAGTTGCGGAACGATCCGACGCCGCTGCGCAAGTGCGGCGATCCGCTCCAACTGCTCCGCCATCTCTGCCGGTGGCAGCAACGGCACGCTGAGCAGGGAAGCGTGCAGGATCACCCAGTACTCGGGGCGCCTCAGGTTATCGAAAAGCTTCGCCCGTTCGATGCGGGAACTGACCTTGGCCTCGACCTCTTCAGGCAGGTCGAGCGGATGCGTCACATGGATGACCGCCTGTGCGTACGCCTTCGTCTGCAACAGCCCAGGAATCAGAGACGGATTCCACTCCTCGATGGTCAAAGCCCGGGTTTCCAACTCGGCAATGGCCGCGAAGTACGCAGCATGCGCCCCCTTCTTCGCCTTGCGTACGTCCTCGCACCGCCGCTCGAAGAAGCCGTCCGTCTTCAGTACCCGGTCCACATGGCAGGCCAGGTCCTCCGGCATCCGGCGCTGACCAAGTTCGATCTCGCTCATGTAGCTGACGCCGTAATAGCTACCCGCCACCAGTTGTTTCAGCGTCAGCCCCGCAGCCTCCCGCTTGTACCGAAGCTCCTTGCCGTAGAACTCCGGGACGCTGGCGGACCCGTCAATGTCCTTGCGTACGGCCATGGTTGTGCCCGCCTTCCGCGATACGCGCTGTGGACCAGAAAGCCCTTCCAGACTACGCACCGTCACGGCACCGTGTAATCGGATCGTCACGGAAAGACAGGAAGGCTCCCCATGCAACTCCCCTGCCCCAACCCCCGCTGCACCTGCGGCCTGACACCCACCGGTCGCCCGGCTGCCGACGACGCCACCCTGATCGCCGAAGAGTTGCGGGAGGCACTGGCCGCGCACGGCATCGTGCTTCCCTCGCTCGGCGTCGACCTCGTCACCTTCGCGAGCACGAGTCCGGAACACCGCGCCGGGCTGGTCACCCTCGGGCGCTGCAACCTCGGTACGGCTCGCGCGCTCACCACCGTGCTGCGTAAGGCGGCCGAGGGGTGATGCGGACGCGGGAACCCGTACAGGAGACGGGCGTTGGGAACGAGGCAACCGAACGGACGCTTCTGGAGCGGGAGTTCGCTGCCGCTCCCGAGGCGGTCGGGGAGCTGCGGCAGGCGGTGCGGGCCGTGGTCGGTGCGGGCTGCGACGCCGAGCTGTGCGTCAGTGAGCTGGTGACCAATGTGATTACGCACGTCGGTGCCGGGACCGTCGTTTCGCTGTGTGTGACGGCTCGCCGCGGCGGGTGCATCCGGGTGGCTCTGACCGATCCGGACCCGCAGCGGTGGCCCGTCCTGCGACGAGCCACCGACGACGAGGAGTCCGGCCGCGGGCTCGCCCTGCTCGACGCGATCGCCCGGCGGTGGGGTGTGGAGCAGGGCGCACACAGCAAAACGGTGTGGTGCGAACTCCAGGGCGCGGGACTGGGCATGCGCACGGTCTCGGGCACAGGCACAAGCCCGTCGGTTATGGGACGGGGGTCGTCACGAAACCGCCCATGAGCACCTCGGCCCGCGGGGCGGGAAGGCGCGGACACGCCCAGCGCCCTCCCTCCACCGCGATCGGCTCCCCTCCCCCCTCTCCGCTCCCCCCACCTCAACTCCGAATTCCGCCAAAGGTCTTGACCTCAGTCGCTCCAGTCACCAGAGTCTGACGTCAGCTAAAGCCCTTGAGTTCCCTTTCAAGGATTTCTGTCCGATCCGATGCACTATGCGCGGCATTCCGTACCTTGCCGCGCAGTGCCGGAAGCGGCGCACGGACGGGCCAACCGCCCCTGCCGCACCGCGAGTTGAAACCACCGAAACGAGAACGAGTAGGAGAACACCGATGAAGCTGACCCCCCTCCGCCTGCTGGCGGCGGCTTCGGTGACCCTGGGATCACTGCTCCTGTCCCCCGCGCATGCCAGGGCGGACGAGACCGGCGGCGACCGGTCGGCGCCCGTCGCGGACAGGACCGAGAACACAGCCGAAGGCAAGGCCGACGCCGAGCCCGAGACCGTCTCGTACTTCCGGGTCTGGCGCGACAAGGCGTACAACGCCTCCAACACCACGTCCATGGCCGAACTCCCCAAGGATGTCGACGTGGCGATCGCCTTCGGCGCCTTCGACTCCGAGGGGTTCAAGTCCGCGCTGGGCAAGACGTACGTCCCCAAGCTTCACGAGCAGGGGACCAAGGTCATCTCCAGTGTCTTCGTGGACGAGTTGCTGAACGACGACTTCGCGAACGACGACGCGGGGCACAAGGCCCTTGCCGACAAGATCCTTGAGGAGAAGGTCACCCCGTTCGGACTGGACGGTATTGACATCGATGTCGAGAGGAATCTGGACGCCGACCAGCTGAAGCAGGCCACCGGCGTCTACAAGGCACTTCGCGAGAAGCTCGGCCCGGACAAGATCCTCTACTACGACACCAACATGGACGGCGAGCACCCGCTCTTCAAGAACGTCGCCTCACTCACGGACCGGGTGCTCCTCCAGGCCTACGGAAGGGACGTCTCCAGCCTCCAGGGCACCTGGGAGACCTTCGCTCCGCGCATCGACTCCGCCAAGTTCTTGATCGGCTTCAGCTTCTACGAGGAGAACTCCGACGCCGACGGGAACAGGTGGTACGACACCGAGACGCCCTTCGAGAAGAGCCGGGCGTACGCCTACGCGAAGTGGCAGCCCTCGGGGGCCCAGAAGGGCGGCCTGTTCTCCTACGCGGTCGACCGTGACGGTGTCGCCGAGGGCGACAACGACCTGCATCCGACCACCTACGAATGGACGAAGAACCTCGCGGCGGTGATGGCGGAGGCCAAGTAGTCCCAGCAGGGACGGGTATCGGGCGGGTATCGGGCGGGCGGCCCCCCGGTACCCGTCCAGCGCTCCTCCGGTACCCGCCCAACTGCCAAGCCGCCCAGCCGACTTCGCCGGACCCGCGGCCCTATCGACGCCGACACCCCCGCCCGGACTCCCCCAACTCCCCCTTCGCAGGCCGCAAAGCCGCCCGCTCCGCCGCCTCCGCGCCCTGCTCCCAGCCCGCCAGGTCACTCACGCCGCGCACCCTCGTCGTCACCGTCTCCGGGAACATCTCCTCGGTGCGGCCGCTGACGGCGAGGTCGCGGGTGGCCAGGACCGGCAGCAACTCGCCTTGCTCGCGGGTGACTTGGTCGGCCACCGCCGCCAGCCGGTCGCCGATGTGCTGGGCGTAGGCGGCGAGGAAGGACTGGCGGAAGGTCTTGGTGCGTTTGCGCCCCGCCTGGCGCTGGGCGGCCTCGGCCTTGGTCATCGCGGAGTGGGCCTGGACCAGGAGGGAGGTGTACAGGAGTTCCACCGCTTCCAGGTCCGGCTCGAAACCGACCACGGTGGAGAAGCCGAGCGCACTGTTCCAGACAGCGCGGCAGCGGTTGGCGGTGGCGACGGCGTCCAGGAGGACCGCCTTGGCCGTCTCGTAGGGGGCGTCGACCCCGATCCGGCAGGCGGCCGGCTGATCGGGGGCCGGGCGGCCGGCGGCCAGTACCGCCTCGTCGACACTGTGCCGCGCCATCAGCTCCTGCGCCTTCGCGCTGAGCGCCTCGGCCTCCTCCGGATAGGGCGTCGCCTCCGCCTTGGCGAGCAACGCCCTTATCCGCGCGAGCATTTTGGGCTCCCCGGGCACCGGCGCCGTCGACTTCTCGCCGGGCACCGGGCCGACCGGTCCGAGACGGGGCAGCCGGTTCAGCAACCGGTACAGCTCCAGGACGAGGGTCGCGCGGGAGAAGCGGTCGAGGGCGGGGCCGGGGCTCGCCTTCCTCTTCCCGGAGCCGTCCCGGCTCCCCTTCCCGGAGCCGTCCCGGCTCCCCTTTCCGGAGCCGTCCCGGCCGCGCCGCGACCGCTTCCGCGGACCCTCCGAGGGCCCGTACTCCCCCGGCAGTACGGGCTCCGCCTCCCCCTGAAGTACGGGGTCCACCTCCCCCGGAAGTACGGGGTCCGCTAGTTCGGCCAGAGATGCCATCTGCTCCGGCCAACGATGCGGGAGGGCGTGACCGTAGCGCCTCGTTTCGGTCAGGATCAGAGCTGCCACCTGGCGCACGTGGTCCTCCGACAGTCGGTTGCGAACCAGCCGTACGAGATCCGCGGGCTGCCAGCCGTGCTGCCAGGCGCGGCGTACGAATTCCTCGCCGCGGCCGGTGAGTTCGGTGTCGCAGGCGGGATCGGCGGCCAGCATCGAGGCTGCCGCGTCCAGGGCGGCGTCCACGGCGGCGTTCGTGCCGTGGACGGTGTCGGCGTCGGGGGCGAGGGCCGTCGCGAGAGCGCGGTCGACTGTCGAGTGCTGAGGCATGGTCCTGGGCGAGGCGGTCGAAGAGCGGTAACCGGTATGGACGGGGAGAGAGAAGGGCGAGAGCGGGGACTGGGACGGAGTCGGGAACAGACGCACTGGGCGACAGCCCGGAGCCTACGGCCAGGCGGGCGGTTCGTCCGTGGCGGGCCGTGTCGCGCGGGCGCGCGTCGCCCGGCGGGACGCGGTCACACCTCACACCGCTCCGCGTGACAAAGCTCACGCGGTGACGAAGGGGGCAGAGGAAACCTCTTGCCTCAACTCAGCCCATATCGGCGGTACTTCGACGCGTAAGCGGTGTGACTGGCGGGGAGTGCGTACTCGGCGGGAACCGGAACCTCCGCTAGGCCGCAGGAGCCAGGTGGCACGCGAGACCAAAACTCAACGCGTGTACACTTTTAGACCTCAGTACTTGCACATTCAGGCCTGCGGGCACCACGGCCCGTCCGGGTCCTCGGGATGTGGAACCGTGCTTCTCATGCGGAACCGCGCTCGTGGCGGCGCGGACCGGCCGGTCGGACACGCCGGTCACCATTGGAGGGTTCTCATGTCATCCGCCACCGGCACCGACAAAATCGGTGATCCGTCACCGGCGCCGCCCGAACCGGAGCAGTCCAAGCTGGGCCTCGCTCTTTTAGTGATCGCGGGAGCACAACTTCTGCTGGTCATGGACAACACGATCATGAACATCGCGTTGCCCAGCATCCAGAAGGACCTCGAGGTCACCGGCTCGAACCTGGCCTGGATCGTCAACGCCTACGCACTGGCCTTTGGTGGCCTGATGCTCCTCGGCGGCAAGGCGGGCGACCTCTTCGGCCGCAAGCGCGTGTTCCAGATCGGTCTGCTCATCTTCACCCTTGCCTCCCTCTTCGGCGGCATGGCGCAGAACGAATGGCAGCTCATCGCGGCCCGTGTCGTGCAGGGCGTCGGCGCGGCCATCGCCTCGCCGACGGCACTCTCGCTGATCGCCACCACCTTCCCCGAGGGCAAGAAGCGCAACAACGCCATGGGCGTGTACGCCGCCATGGCCGGTCTCGGCTCCACGATCGGTCTGATCCTCGGCGGCACGCTCACCGAGCACCTCTCCTGGCGCTGGGTGCTCTACGTCAACGCCCCGGTGGGCCTGATCGTGCTCCTGGGCACGCGTGTTCTGGCCGACACCGGCCGTGAGCGCGGCAAGCTCGACGTGCCGGGCGCCATCACCGCCACGGCGGGCATGGTCTCGCTGGTCCACGGCATCACGCGCGGCGGCGAGGAGGGCTGGACCGACCCCCTCACGCTCGCGTCCTTCGTGGCCGCGGCGGTCCTGCTGTCGCTGTTCCTGTTCCTGCAGACCAAGGTCGCGTACCCGATGCTTCCGCTGCGTCTGCTCAAGGACCGCAACAGGTCGGGCTCGTACGCCACCATGCTGCTCGGTGGCGCCGCCATGTTCGCCCTGTTCTACTTCCTCACCCTCTACATGCAGCAGATCCTCGACTACACCCCGTTCGAGACCGGTCTGGCCTACCTGCCGTTCATCGTCGGTCTGGGCATGTCCGCCAGCTGGCTGGCACCCAAGGCGCTTCCGCTCGTGCCGCCGCGGGTGATCGCGGGCAGCGGCGCGGCGATCGGCGCCCTGGGCATGTTCCTGTTGTCGATGCTGGATACCGACTCCGAGTACGTCTCGGGCATCCTGCCGGGCATGCTCATCACCGGCTTCGGTGTCGGTCTGGTCTTCGTGTCCGTCACGCTCAGCGCGGTCAGCGGCACCGACCGGAACGACGCGGGTATCGCCTCGGGTCTGCTCGACGCCTCCCAGCAGATCGGTGGCGCCCTCGGCCTCGCCGCCCTGTCCAGCGTGGCCACCGCCACCGCGGACGACAAGCTGCCGCACGCCAGCGACGAGTTCTTCCGCGGCCTTGCCACGAAGGACTTCAACCTGGTGGCCCGCGCCCAGGAGGCTCTCACCGAGGGCTACACCCAGGCGTTCACCGTGGGCACCGCCGTGTTCGTCGCGGCCACGCTCGTCGTGGTCATCGCGGTCAACCGTGGCAAGCAGGAGGAGAACGAGGAGCTGGGCTGAGGCCGACCAACGAAAGCACCCTCGTACTCGTACGGAGAACCCCCGGGACGCGTTCCGCGCCCGGGGGTTCTCCGTTGCCCTCTGTCACAGAGGAGACCTTCAACTGCCTTTCAAGGGTTACGAGTTGGCGTCCTCATCCGTCGTGTCGGGAGCGGTCGTCTCGGGAGCGGTCGCCTCCGGAGCAGTCGCCTCGGGGTCCAGGAGTTGGCGCAGTACGGGGGTGGCGATGCGCAGGACGTCCTCCAGGGGGGCCTCGGCGAGGTCCGGCATGCCGAGCAGGTACCGCTGGGTGGCGATGCCCATGGTGACCGCGCCGAACACGGCGGCCCGCAGCCGTGCGTCGGGGCCCTCGATCCGCTCGGCGACCGGGTCGACGGCCTGCTGGGTGACGTGCTCCCGCAGGAGTCCGGCCGCCTCCTCGCTGGTCATGCTCGCCCGCAGCAGTACGGAGACGGGGCTGTCCGGGTCGGCGGCCCAGGTGCCGAGCAGGGCGCCCAGGTAGTTCTCGGCGGCGTGGGCCGCGTCCGTCTCGGCGAGTTCGGCGGGCGGGGCGGGCCAGGTGACGGCCTCCCGGAACAGCTTCTGCTTGGAGCCGAAGTACTGGATCACCGAGGCCTTGTCGACCTCGGCGGCCTGGGCGATGCCGCGGATGGTGGCCCGCTCGAAGCCGTAGCGGCCGAACTGCCCGCGCGCGGCGTCCAGGATGCGCCGACGGGTGCGCTCGCCCTTGCTCTCCCGAGGCGGAGCCGACTCGCTGCTGACCTCGGCGGGGCGGGCATCGGCACTGCTCAAGGGGTCACTTCCTCGGTGCTGAGAGCGGGAACCCTACCAATTCTTCACCACCCGGTGAAGTCGAGGCGTCGCTTCGTTCAGCACGTCGTGATGGACCGATTCAGCAGCCCGGCTTGCCCGTTCGAGACCGGTGAGGCCCTCGCTCCGGATCCGTCGGGATCCGTCGGGATCCGTAGGAATTCAACTGACCTTCGGTCAGGGGCTCTCCGGCTTGTGTTCGGAGGCGAGGACCGCCCACAGCTGCTTGTCGAAACGGCGGCCATCGAAGGGCCAGGCCTCGCGGCGCACCCCTTCGAGCGTCATGCCGAGCCGCTCGGCCACCGCGATGCTGCGGCCGTTGTCGGCCCGGCAGTGCCATTCGACGCGGTGCAGCCCCCGGCCCGAGACAGCCCAGTCGAGAAGGACCCGGCAGGACTGGGTGACCAGCCCATGTCCTTCGCCCAACGGCTCTGTCCAGCAGCCGAGTTCGCACTGGCCGAGGGCCGCGTTGAAGTCCGTGAACATCACGCCGCCGACCAGCGTCCCGTCCAGCCAGATCCCGAACAGGCGGGCGCCGTCCCCGGCCTGCCGCTCGGCATAGCGATGCAGCAGGGCCCGCGCCGCCTCGACGCCGTCGGTCACGAAGCCCGCCCCGACCCAGGGCCGGATGTGGTCACGGGCCCGGTCCATGTGCGCGGCGAACTCCTCCGCATGGCAGACCTCCAGGGGAGCGAGCCGGGCGTTGTCGCGGAGGGGGAGGGAGAAGAGCGCGGGCGCGAGCTTCGTTCCCGAGCTCGTCGCGGGCGTGGTGACGGGCGCGGTCGCGGTGTTGGCGGGCATTTCACGGTCCCCCTGTTCACATAACAAGCGTTACGATTATGTACCGTAGCAGCATGCCACGCACCAAGGGGGACCACGAAGCCCGCCGCCGCGAGGTCTCCGAGGCCGTCTGGCGGGTCCTGGCCGAGCGCGGCTTCGGCGGCCTCACGCTGCGCGCCGTGGCCGCCGAACTCGACGCCACCACCGGCCTGTTGACGCACTACTTCCCCGCCAAGCGGGACCTTCTCGCGTATGCCCTGGACCTTCTGGAGGAGCGAACCGCCGCCCGCCGCAGGAGTGTGGGGGCCCAGGGCGGCGGAAGCACGGCGGGGCTCTCCGCGATCCGGGCCTCCCTGCTCGCCATACTGCCGCTCACCGCCGAGGCCGCCACCAGCAACCGGATCTGGGTCTCCTCCTGGGAACCGGCCCTCGCCGACCCGGAGTTGAGCGCCGACTACGCCCGCAAGTACGGCCACAGCCGCGACAGACTGCGCGAGCTGATCGCCGAGGCCCAGACGCGCGGCGACATCGGCCCGGGCGACCCGGCCCGCCTCGCCGAGGGCGCCCAGTCCTTCGTACTCGGGCTGATCGTGCAGTCGCTGTTCGACCCCGCGACGTTCTCTCCGGAGCGCCAAGTCGAGCTGCTGGACGACTACTTGGGCGCCTTGGGCGGGGCGGGGGACGCGGACACACGCGGGGACGCGGGCCCGGTGGTGTCGGGCGCTCTCGGAGAAGGGGAAGGTGCGTAGAACCACGGCCCGGGAGCCCGTACGCGCGGGCTCCCGGGGCCGGTCGGTTCAGCCCGCCGCCGGGTCGGTGGTGGACTCCTTGCCCGTCTCGGCGTGACCGGCGAAGCGGCGCAGGAAGCCGTCGTCCGTGTCGGCGGTCGCGGTGAGGTCGTACCAGTGCGCGGAGCCGCTGATGTCGAAGGACTTCTCGGCGCTCTCCCCGGCGGCCAGGGTGACCTCCCAAGGCCCTTCGTCCAGGTACACGTTGGCCTTGACGGTGACCTTGCACTCCGCCGTGCCGGAGTTCTTCGCCGTCAGGGTGAGGGTGCCGTTCTCACCGTCGGCCACGGCGGTCACCTCGGGGTTCGCGTTCCCCTCCTTCGTCGCGGTGAGACGGTTGCCGCGGAATCGGCGGTGGTAGCCGTTGGGGCCGTACAGGGACAGGTCGTACGCACCCTCGGGGCTGCCCGCGATGAAGTAGTCGGTCAGCGACTTGCCGGCCTCGACGGTGTGCCGCCACGGGCCGTCACCGCGGAAGTCGTTGGCGTACAGGTACACGCACTGGCCCCGCGCCCCGCTGTTGGTCATGTCGATACGGAAGGCGTCGGCGGCGACGCGGCCCTTGGCCTCGAAGGCGTACGGGATCGGCCGCGCCTTGCGGGTTCCCTCCTCCTGTACGGGCATGGACTGGGCGCCCGGGACCTGGGGCGCGGGCAGTTCCTCGCACTGCTTCTCGGCGTCCTCGACGTAGTCGCTGGTGTCGGGCAGGTCCGGCCAGTCGGTGGCGGCGCCGGTGAAGTCGAAGGCGGAGAGCAGGTCGCCGGTGACGGCCTTGCGCCAGGGGCTGATGTTGGGTTCGGCGACGCCGAAGACCTGCTCGCACAGCCGCAGTACCGAGGTGTGGTCGAAGACCTCGGAACAGACGTAACCGCCGCGCGTCCAGGGCGAGATGACCAGCATCGGTACGCGGAAGCCGAGGCCGATCGGCTTGCCGTCGGAGATCTCCCCCTCGGTGCTCACCGTCGACAGGCCCTCCTTCTCGGAGGCCGGCGGCACGGGCGGCGGCATGTGGTCGAAGAAGCCGCCGTTCTCGTCGTAGTTGATCAGGAACACGGTCTTGGCCCAGACCTCGGGGTTCTCCGCGAGCTTGGTCAGCAGCCGCGCGCTGAGGTCGGCGCCGACCGCCGGGCGGTGGTTGGCGTGCTCGGACTCCGCGGTGGGCGCCACGATCCAACTGACCTTCGGCAGACGGCCGTTCGCCACGTCGTCGCCGAAGGCGGTCTCCAGGTCGTCCACCGTGGCCATGCCCCGGTCGTACAGCGCGTCGCCCGCCTCGGCCTTCTTGAAGTTCGCGAACCAGGCGAACGCGTTGTCGTCGAAGTTGTCGGACTCCTGGTAGACCTTCCAGGAGATCCCGGCCTCTTCCAGGCGCTCCGCGTAGGTGGTCCAGGTCCAGCCCTCGTCGGGGTAGTCGTTGTTCATCACCGAGTCCTGGCCGACCGCGGAACCGTTGCAGCCGGTGAACAGGTGCAGCCGGTTGGGGTTGGTCTGGGTGAACGTCGACTGGAAGTAGTGGTCGCAGATCGTGAACGCGTCGGCGAGCGCGTAGTAGAACTCCAGGTCCGGGCGCTCGAAGTGGGACATGCCCAGGCCCGCGTCGCGTGCGGTGTTCCAGGCGTCGTAGCGTCCGCCGTTGTAGATGCCGAGGTCGGTCGGCCAGTCCATCGCCGGGGCGTTGGCGCACGTCGCGCTCGTCTTGGTGGTGTCCATCCGGAACGGCAGGATGTGGCCGTCGGCGTGGTCGTCGTCCGGCTGCTGCCACACCGAATCGCCGCCGGGCAGCTTGACGGCGTTGCGGTCGCCGAAGCCGCGCACCCCCCGCAGGGAACCGAAGTAGTGGTCGAAGGCCCGGTTCTCCTGGGTGAAGATCACGATGTGCTCGATGTCCTCGACCGAGCCCCCGGCGGGAGTCGGCGAGGCCAGCGCCTCGCGGAGCGCCTGGGGGAGCACACCGGCGGCGGCAGCGACACCGGCGACACCGGCCGTGGCACCCAGAAAGGCCCTACGGCTGACGCGTGCTCTCGGTGAACGGGGCATGGGGGATCTCCTGGTTGTGTAGCTGGGCGGGGCGCACGGCGTGGGGGGTGCACACCGGGAGGAGTGGGCGGCGGGTATTGCCGACATCAGAGGCACTGGAGACACCAGCGGCATCAGGGGTACCGGGGGCATCACTGGCGTCAAGAGCATCAAAGGTGTCGGAAGAGTTAATGGAAAGCATTACTCCGGGAAACTTCAATAGGCCTGGTCCAGTTATCTGAACGTTACCTACCGCCTTGGGGGCGACTGAGTACCCCCCTCCGCGCGGATGAGTATCCGCACCCTGACCGCGCGGCTGCCCTCGGCGGTGAACTTGTCGCATGACCCACTCGCAGGCACCACACCCGGGGTACGCCCCTTCGCCGCAAGGCCAACACCCTTGGTTCGCCGGGCAGTTGGCCGGTCCCGTGCACCCCGGACGGACCCCGGGCCAGGCGGACCCCTCCGCTCCCGATTCCGGATGGTGGCTGGCCCCCGCCTTCTTCACTGCGCTGACACTCGTGGCCGGGTACCTGGGTTACCGGGCGATCCCGCTGCCGCTCGCGTTCAGCCTCGGCTATCTGCTGCCCCTCGGGCTGCTGGCGGCCAGTTGGCTGCGCCCCCGTACGCGGCGGGAGCGCGGAACGCGGGTCGCGCTCGGCATCGTGTCCTGCGTGGCCGCCTACCTGTACAGCCAGGTGGCGCTGTACGTGCTCTACACCGTCGCGATCCTGGTATGGCTCAACAGCCTTGACTGGGCGTGGCGTTGAGGAGGAGTGGGTGAGCGGGCGGACGGCAGCCGGCGTCAGGACGGGTGTCAGGGGCGGTGTCAGACCGGGCAACTACCGTCCGCGGTATCCGGTCGCCTGGCGCGGCCCGGCTCACCCTGCCGACCCGGCGCATCGCCGTGCCCCTCCAGAGGAACCCGATGAGTGACGACGACGCCCGCCCCTACTCCCCCGTCTCCGAGCTGAATCTGCTCAGGGACTTCGAGACGAGTCTGGAGGGCCAATTCTTCGCTCCGGGCTTCGAGTTGTTCGAGTTCGGCGACGACCTGGACTGGTTCTGCGGCGACCTTCCGGACGCCGCCCTCGACCGGCTGATCCCCTTCGCCTACGCCACTTCCTCCGGCTCGTACTACGCCCTGTGGCGCTGCGACGACCGCGCCGACCTCGCCACCCTTCCCGTGATCTTCTTCGGTGACGAGGGGGACCTGGCGCTCGAAGCCGACGGCCTGCGCGAACTCTTCCGGCTGCTCGCCGCCGAGCCGGAAGACCCCGAGGACCGTGCGGACCTCGCCCCCGCAGGCGAGAAGTACCGTGCGTGGCTGCGCGAGAACTTCGGACTCACGCCCCTCGACACCCACACCGGCACCGGCAGCGACAGCGACAGCGACAGCGACAGCGACGAAGCCTCGAATCGGGCCGAGCTGACGCGCCAATTCGCCTGCTGGATAGCGGAGTTCGCCTCCGAGGAGCTCCTCGATCAGGTGCTCGGCCTGCTCGACCTGGACCGGGAGGCGCTCGGGGAGGGCAGCGAGGGCCGAGGGCTCGGGGCCGCTTCGTAGGGAATCCGTTTGTCCGGCCTCCGGCCCCGCACTACCGTGCCGATGTGGATCTCTTCTCACGCTCCTGGACGGCATTGCTCGCGGCGGTCGCCGCACTCGACGACGAGGACTTCGCGCAGCCGTCCGGCTGCCGGGGCTGGCTGGTGCGGGACCTCGTGTGCCACCTGGTCATCGACGCGCAGGACGTACTGATCACGCTCGTCACCCCCGCCGAGGGCGAGCCGACCGTGGACGCGGCGACGTACTGGAAGACCAACGACGTCCCGCCGACCGGCGAGGACCCGCTCGACGCGCTGATCGTCCGGCTGGCCGCCGCGTACGAGGAACCGCACCTGCTCAAGTTCCACCTCGACGACGTGGGTTCGGCTGCGGGACGTGCGGCTGTGCTGGCCGACCCGGACGTACGGGTGGGCACGCAGGACGAGGTCCTCACGGCGGGCGACTACCTCACGGCGTACGTACTGGAGTGGACGCTGCACCACCTGGACCTGGGCGCACACCTCCCGGCCACGGCCACGACGGAACCTCCCGCGGAGGGGCTGGCCGCCGCCCGCGCGCTCCTGGAACGGGTGGCGGGGGCGGCCTTCCCGGCCTCGTTCAGCGACCGGGACGCGCTGCTGATCGGCACTGGGCGCCGGGCCGCCACGGAGGCGGAGGCGGGTGAACTCGGCGCACTGGCAGGGAAGTTGCCGCTCCACCTCGGCTGACCCGCCTGTCGCCAGTCGCTCGTCGCTTGTCGACCGGGGCGTTGCCGGGGCCTGTTCGCCGCTCGGCTCGCCCCGCTTAATGTCGTTGCCGGGTGCGGCGGCGGGTGACAGGCTCCCTGGCCATGCCCACTTTTTCCGCGCCGGACGGAACCCGGCTCGCCTACCGCGTCGTCAGCGGGGGCGGCAACGGTGACCCGGCCCTCGGCCGGGCCACGGACCCGGCCCACGATCCGACCCTGGATCCGGCCAGCGACCCTGCCCTGGATCCGGTCATCTGCCTCCCCGGCGGCCCCACCGACTCCGGCTATCTCGGCGACCTCGGCGGTCTGTCCGCGCACCGTCCGCTCGTCCTCCTCGACCTTCGCGGGACGGGCGGCTCCGCCGTGCCCGAGGACACGTCCTCGTACCGCTGCGACCGGCTCGTCGACGACGTGGAGGCGCTGCGTGCGCATCTCGGGCTCGCGCGTGCGGATCTGCTCGCGCACTGTGCGGGGGCGAACATCGTGGCGCAGTACGTGGCCCGATACCCGCACCACGTCGGCAAGTTGGCGCTGATCACCCCGAGCACGCGGGCCGTCGACATCCCCATCAGCGCCGAGACCCGGCGCGAGACCGCGCTGCTGCGCAAGGACGAGCCGTGGTTCCCGGCCGCGTTCGCCGCGCTGGAGTCGCTCGCCGCCGGCAAGCCCGCGGAGGGGGCGGCGGAGGCCATCGCGCCCTTCTTCTGCGGCCGTTGGGACGCGGCGGCCCAGGAACTGCACGCCTTGGGCGCACCGAGCAACCAGGAGGCCGTCGCCGCCTTCGGCTCGGAGGGCGCCTTCGACCCGGCGGCCACGCGTGCGGCGCTCGCCGCCCACACGGGTCAAGTCCTGCTGCTCGCCGGTGAGTTCGACCTGAACAGTCCGCCGCAGTCGACGGCCGCGTTCGCCGGGCTGTTCGCGGCGACGGCGGCTGAGTTCGTCGTACAGGCTGGGGCAGGGCACTATCCGTGGCTCGACGACGCCGAGGGGTTCGTGGAAGTCGTGGGCGGGTTCCTCGGGCGAGGGCGCGCGGAGAGCACGAACTAGCGCAGGGGTGGCGGGAGTTGTCGCCCTCGACACCTTCCGTACGAGCGGGCCGTTGAGGAGATCCATGACGGACGGATACGCCGTTTGCCATACCGGCAACAGCAGTTGCCGGTGCGGCCACGACGGCGGAGCCTGGTTCGTGTCGGGAACGCCGAACCCTCAGGAGGCTCTGCACGATGACTGCCAACCACGACACCGGGACCGCGCCCGAGGCCGACGGGACCGCGCCGCCGCCGAACAACCGTGTCCACCATGTCCGGTCCGACGAACTGGACGGCTTCGCCGCCATCAGCGGCGGCACGGTCGGATCGAAGAAGCTGTGGATGGGCATGGTGGAGAACCCACCGCTGAGCGCGACGGACAACCACCACCACGGTGACTCCGAGGCCGGGATCTACGTGGTCAGCGGTCACCCCGTGTTCGTCTACCACGACGGCACGAAGGAAGTCCGACTCCCCGCCGAGCCAGGTGACTTCTTCCTGGTTCCGCCGTTCGTCCCGCACCGCGAGGAGAACCCCGACCCGCACGAGCCCGCCGTCGTGGTGATCGCCCGGACCACACAGGAGCCGATCAAGGTATCCGTGCCCGAGCTGTACCGGCTCGGGGAGGGGAAGAGCGAGAGCCGCGCACCCGAGCAACGGGGGTAGACCGAGGGCTGGGCCCGCTCAGCGGTGCGCCGTCGCGGTCAGGCGTCGCAGTGCGGCCTGGGCGGGTGGGCCCCAGGTGGGCTTGCCGCCGGGGCGGCCGTGGACCCCGGCGTCCCCGATGAGGAGGTAGGCGAGGGCTTTCAGTACGGCCAGGCCCCGGGCACGGCGCAGGGTCGCCGCGTCCGGGGCCGGCTCGTATGCGGCGTGGAAGCGGTTGACGGCGCCGTCCGGCAGCAGCAGCCAGGCGGCAGCGAGGTCCCAGGCCGGATCGCCCGCGCAGAGGTCGCCGAAGTCGATCACGCCGCAGAGAGTGCCGTCGGCGGTGAGGACGTTGGCCGGATGCAGGTCGGCGTGGAGCCACAGCGGCGGGCCGGACCAGTCGGGCGCCGCGACGGCGTCCTCCCATACGGCGCGGACGGCGTCCGGGTCGGGAACCAGCCCCGCCGCGGTGACCGCGGCGAGTTGCCGGGCGAACCCCCCGGCGTACCGGGCCGGCGGCCCGCCGCGGTCGCGGCCGAACGGAGCCCCGTCGGGGGCGGGTTGGTGAAGTGCGGTGAGGAAGGCGGCCAAGGCGTCGGCCGACTCGGCGGCACGCATGGCGGGAGAACGGTCCGCGGGCTCCCCCGGTACCCAGGTGGTGACGATCCAGGGCCGGGGAAACCGTTCGGAGGGCTGGCCGAGGCGCTGCGGTACGGGGACCGGCAGCGGGAGGCGCGGGGCAAGCCCAGGCAGCCAGGCGTGCTCCTTGAGCAGCAACTCGTCGGCGGTTTGCGTGGCCCAGGGCAGCCGCACGGCGAGGTCGTCACCGAGCCGCCACAGCTGGTTGTCCCACCCGCGCGCGCCCAGGCTCAACGGACGTTCGGCCAGGTCGGGGTGCTGGTCACGCAGCAGATCCCGGATCAGCTCCGCGGTGACCTCGGTCTCGCTGTGCGTCTGCGTCTGCGTCTGCGTCATGCGGAGCCACGCTAGTCGCACGCGAGGTCCGCCTCACCCACCGGGATTACGCGCGATTACACGCGATTCCGAGCGAGTACGGGCAAGTGCGGGCGAGTACGAGCGATTGAGTGCGCTACTGGGCAATCCCGAGGACGTCATGGTCGTCAACGGAGAGCTGGTGGCATGCATGCCTGAACAGCTCCCGTCGCTCCCCCGAAATGTCCGACCCCTCTGCCACAATCGAACTCGTGACCGAAAACCGCGAGACCGGCGACGTCGGTGAGCCCGGTGAGCCCGCTGCCGCCGACGCCGAGCCCGGCCTCACCCGCTGGGCCCTCGCCCTCGTCGAGGGCGGCGGCGTCGAGCTCGCGCCGCTCGGGCGGGACGGGCTGCCCGCCGGGCCGGTGCGGACCGAGCCGGACCTGGTCGCGGCGGTGCGCACCCGGCCCGAAGTCGGGCGGTGGGTGTGGCGGTCGACGGCGGCGGTGTATCCGCGACTCCTCGAAGCGGGCGTACGGGTCGAGCGGTGTTACGACATCGAGGCCGCGGAGGGGCTGCTGCTCGGGCACGAGGGGCGGTTGGGCGAGCCGCGTTCGGCGGCGGCCGCCCGGGCGCGGCTGCACCGGCTGCCCGTACCGCCCGATCCGCCGCAGCGTGCCGCCGAACCCGGTTCGCAGTCGGCCCTGTTCGAGCCGGGGCCCGTGCACGTACCGCTGGCCGAACTCCTCGAGGTCTACGCCGAGCAGCAGCGAAGGCACGAGCGGGCGGAGCATCCCGGGCGGATGCGGCTGCTGACCGCGGCGGAGTCCGCGGGGATGCTGGTCGCCGCCGAGATGAACCGGGCCGGGCTGCCGTGGAGCGCCGAGGTGCACCGGTCGGTGCTGCACGAACTGCTCGGCGAGCGGTACGCGGGCTGGGGCGCGCGGGGCGGTTCCTCGGTGGAGCCGCGGCGGCTCGCCGAACTCGCCGAGGAGGTGTCCGCCGCCTTCGGCCGCCGGGTGCGTCCCGAACTGCCCGCGGACGTGGTGAAGGCCTTCGCGCAGGCCGGGATCAAGGTCACCTCGACGCGGCGCTGGGAGATCCAGGACATCGACCACCCCGCCGTGCCACCGCTCCTTGAGTACAAGCGGCTGTACCGGATCTGGGTCGCGCACGGCTGGTCCTGGCTCCAGGACTGGGTGCGCGAGGGGCGGTTCCGGCCGGAGTACGTGCCCGGCGGCACCGTCACCGGGCGCTGGGTCACCAACGGCGGCGGCGCGTTGCAGATCCCCAAGGTCATCCGGCGGGCGGTGGTCGCCGATCCGGGCTGGCGCCTCGTGGTGGCCGACGCCGACCAGATGGAGCCGCGGGTACTCGCCGCGATCTCCCGCGACCCCGGCCTCATGGAGGTCGCCGGGCGGCCGGAGGACCTCTACCAGTCGGTCTCCGACCGCGCCTTCTCCGGCGACCGCGAGCAGGCCAAACTCGCCGTCCTCGGCGCCGTGTACGGGCAGACCTCCGGCGACGGGCTGAAGAACCTCGCCGCCCTGCGCCGCCGTTACCCGCGTGCGGTCGCCTATGTCGACGAGGCGGCGAAGGCGGGCGCGGAGGGGCGTCTGGTGCGCACCTGGCTGGGCCGCACCTGCCCGCCCGCCGCCGGTGCGGGCGAGCAGGAAGAGGCGGGGATTCCGCAGGAGCCGGAGGCGGACCCCTCCGGCGGGGCGGGGTACGGGAGCGGGGACCGCGACGGCGAACTCCCGGACAGCGGCGGGCAGTTCGGGGACAGTGGCCAGGCCCAAGCGTTCACGCCCGGATACGCCTCCACCGACTCCCGCGCCCGGGGCCGCTTCGCGCGCAACTTCGTCGTCCAGGGCAGCGCCGCCGAATGGGCCCTGCTGCTGCTCGCCGCCCTGCGCCGCGCCTGCGCCCCGCTCCGGGCCGAACTGGTCTTCTTCCAGCACGACGAGGTGATCGTGCACTGCCCGGCCGAGGAGGCGGAGACGGTGTGCCGCGCCATCGCGGAGTCGGCCGACCTCGCCGCTCGACTCACCTTCGGCGAGACCCCTGTGCGGTTTCCGTTCACCACCGCGGTGGTCGAGTGCTACGCGGACGCCAAGTGACCCTGGAACGAGGAATCCGGGCCGAGGCAGGGCTCAACTGGCGGCGGAAAGCAGGGGGTTGACGCGCGTCGACCGTCCCGCCACTCTCAGCGGTGGCGCGTTCCGGCGGGGGTCCAGACGTCCCAGGGCGCCCACCGCCCAACGCCCACCGCGCACCACCCTCGCCTGTCGTTCTCTTCCGTACCGCCCCGTTCTCTCCCGTTCTCTACCGTTCTCTTCACCCGGAGGTTCGATGCTCCAGCGCATGATCCGTCCGCTCAGACTTCTGCTCAGTGTTGTCATGCTCGCGGCAGGTCTGACGGTGGGTGCCGTCGCCACGGCAGGCACCGCGCACGCCGACGAGTGCTACACCTGGAACCGCACGCTCAGCCAGGGCGCCTCCGGCGGCGACGTCACCCAACTCCAGATCCGCGTCGGCGGATACCCGGGCTACGGCGGCGTCCTCGCGGTCGACGGTCAGTACGGCCCGGCCACCACCGCCGCCGTCAAGCGCTTCCAGTCCGCCTACGGCCTGGCCGCCGACGGCGTCGCCGGTCCCGCCACCTTCAGCAAGCTGTACGCCCTCCAGGACGCCGACTGCACCCCGGTGCACTTCACCTACGCCGAGCTGAACCGCTGCAACGGCGACTGGTCCGGCGGCAACGTCAGCGCGTCCACCGCCAAGGCCAACGCCCTGCGCACCATGTGGAAGCTGGAGGCCCTGCGGCACGCGCTCGGCGACCAGCCGGTCACCGTCACCAGCGGCTTCCGCTCGCAGGCCTGCAACAACGCGGTCGGCGGCGCCTCCAACAGCCGCCATCTGTACGGGGACGCGGCCGACCTCGGCTCCGGCCCGCACTCGCTGTGCACCCTCGCCAAGCAGGCCCGCAACCACGGCTTCCCGGGCATCCTCGGCCCCGGCTACCCGGGCCACAGCGACCACACCCACGTCGACTTCCGCTCCGGCCGCTTCTGGTCGGCGTCCAGCTGCGGGGTCTCTTCCTGAGTTCAGGCCTCCGACCCGCACCACCGGCGCGTCGCCCCTTCGGGCGGCGCGCCTTCCGTATACCCGAGGATGTTCAACTGCCCGCGTATACAAGGGACTTGGGCTCGACACCGAGCCGCCGCCTACGCACACGCAGGCACGCTTCACCCGCACACCCACGGACCCGCGTACGAACCCGCGCGGGCGCACAAAGAATTGACGATCCTCAGCGGAATTTGTCTCTGCTCTGACATTCGACGGCGATTTCCACCCGGCCAACCAAGGCGAGACCAAGACGGCACCAAGAATGCGGAACGGTTCCCGGAAGCAACGGAACTCCCCCTCCACGTACCCGCGTTCACCACCCGGCATTCCGCTTCCCGTCCACCCCACGGGTAAGCGACCTACGGGCCGCCACATTCCGCTTCCACTTTCCGCACGGCCCCGGAAGGCCCATCAGCGGCGTGCCGGATGACAGCCGGAACCCCGCTCCCACCTCGTACAACCGCACGTAGCGAGGCACATACCCGCCGCCCACCACACCGTCCAACCGCGGAAACCGGACGGTTGTCCTTCCGCAGTCGCCGTGCCGACAATCCAGGCCCCCACTCCCCCAGAAGTAATGCCGCGCATTCCGCGAAAGGAATGCGTGTTACCTCTTTCGGCGGGTCCGCGGGGCGCGTCGACTTCTGCATGGAATGAGGCGTGCCACGCAATGTCGCACATACACCGCAGGTCCTTGCTCAAGCGCGGCGCCCTGGTAGCGGGCGGGGCTGTCGTCGGGGGCGGCGCCACAGCCGCGGGCCTCGGCCTGGACGAGGCCTCGGCCGGGACGACGCCGGAGGCGGCCGGGGTGGCCGCCGGGGCCGAGGGCGCCAAGGTGCTGCCCGCCGACCCGCGTTACCCGGCACTGACCACCGGCAACAACCAGCGCTACGTCGCCGCGCCCGAGTACGTGAAGATGATCAAGTCGACGGGCGACGCGGTGAGCGCGCTGGACGCGGCCGTGAAGGCGGGCAAGCGGGTGTCGGTGCGCAGCGGCGGGCACTGTTTCGCCGACTTCGTCTGCCACAAGGACACCCAGGTCATCCTCGACTTCTCCGAGATGACCGGCATCGGCTACGACTCCGCGATGCGGGCCTTCTACGTGGAGCCCGGGGCCCGGCTGCTGAACGTCTACGAGGCGCTGTACAAGGGCTGGGGCGTGACCGTTCCGGGCGGCATCTGCTACTCGGTGGGTATCGGCGGGCATGTGGCGGGCGGCGGATTCGGGGTCATGTCCCGACCGCACGGCCTGATCGTCGACCATCTGTACGCCGTCGAGGTCGTCCATGTGGACGCGGGCGGCACGGTACGCACCGTCCGCGCGACCCGTGAGGCGTCCGACCCCAACCGCGAACTGTGGTGGGCGCACACCGGTGGTGGTGGCGGCAACTTCGGGCTGGTGACGCGGTATTGGTTCCGTTCACCGGGGGCCAGCGGCACCGAGCCGGGCGGCCAGCTCATCAAGCCGCCGTCGAAGGTGCTGCTCAGCGCCAACGCGATCCCGTGGTCGGGGCTCGACCAGGCCTCGTTCGTACGGCTGATGAAGAACATCGGCGCCTGGCACGAGGCCAACAGCGCGCCCGACTCCAAGTACAACCAACTGGGCAGCATCATCAACGTGTCCGCCCAAGCGGGCGGCGCCATAGGCCTGTTCACGCAGATCGACTCGGCAGTGCCGGGCGCGAGCCAGCTGATGGACGACTACCACGCCGCCATCACCGCGGGCGTCGGCACCACCCTGAAGGCGCTGACCCAGCCCACCGGTGAACTCGCCGCGATGCCGCAGCTCAACGGGGGCCGCGAGCTGCCCTGGCTGCAGGCCGTGCGGCTGCTCGGCATCGGCAACACCACCCTCAACGACCCGACCATCCGCGGCGCCCACAAGTCGGCCTACCTCAGCCGGAACTTCAGCGACGACCAACTCGTGGCCCTGCACGCGGCGTTGACCGACGCCACGTACCGCAACCCGCGGGCGATGCTGATCCTCAACTCCTTCGGCGGCAAGGTCAACGCCGTCGCCCCGGATGCCACCGCCGTCGCGCAGCGCGGCTCGGTACTGAAGGCGCTCTTCCAGACCTTCTGGAACAGCCCCGCCGACGACGCCGTGCACACGGCCTGGCTGCGCGAGATGTACGCCAAGTTCTTCGCCGCGACCGGCGGGGTGCCCGGACTCGACGGCACGAGCGACGGCTGTTACATCAACTACGCGGACTCCGACATGGCCGACCCCGCGATCAACACCTCGGGCATCGCCTGGAGCAGCCTCTACTACAAGGGCAACTACGCCAGGCTCCAGCAGGCCAAGAAGAAGTACGACCCGAAGAACGTCTTCCGCCACTCGCTCTCGGTCGCCCTGCCGGGCCGCTGAGCCCCGTCCCCCGGTCCCGTCCGGTGCGGCGGACGGGACCGGGGGACGGCACTTGCCTACGAACTCTCGTACGTCAGGAACTCCCTTACGCACAGGGGGTGTTCGGGAAGCTCTACGCGAAGGGCACGTTCAGGCAGGCCAGTCGGGCGCCCGCGGTACCGGCGTGACCGTCGTGGGTGGCGGTCGCCATCTCGTGGATCACCACCGCGCGGGCGCCGCCGTCGCGGAAGTGCCAGTTGTTCTTGGCCATGGTGTACGCGGCGCCGCGGCGGTCGGTCTTCAGGTCGAGCCACACCTCGTTGTGCGGGTTGGCGTAGCGCGAGTCGACCGAGGGCGTGACCGGGTCGACCTTGTCCTGGTAGTGCGGGCCCGCGTCGGCGGGGAGCTTGCCGCAGGGCTTGGTGTGCGCATGGGCGCCGTACGTACGGTTCGCCACCAGCCCCTTCACGAACAGGTGGATCCGGGTGGCACCGTCCGCACCGGCCCACTCCACGACCCCGGCCTGGGCGCCCTCGGGCGCCAGCTTGGTGTCGTAGGTGACCGCGGCGGCCTTGCCCGCCTCGCTCGCGGGCGCGAACTTCCCGTGGGCCAGGGCGAGTCGGGGCAGCTCCGGCTCGGTGGCACCGGCGGCGGTGGCCGCGCCGAGCACGGTGGCGAGTGCGGTGGCAGCGGCGGCGAACAGGGCTGTGCGCGGAACTCGACGCATGGAGCTCTCCAGTTCGAAAACGCGGGCGCGCGGCGCCCGCGGGTCACAGGGCGGTGGCAGCGAGGACCGCAGTCCGCTCCGGCCCGGTCCCCCCGGTGCTCCCGACTCGGCACGTCCCCGCCGAGCCGACCCTACCGAGGCGCACGTGACCACCGGACGAAATGCGCCGACGGATCTTGGGGAGAGTTGAGGGTCGCCAACTACCCAATAAAAGCGGGGAGTTGAGCGGAGTTGCGGATCGGAAGGCAACGGCGAGGCCATTGTGTCCGGGTCCGCTAGGGATTCGTCCACGCCTCGGGGTCGGTGGTCAGGCCGAGGACCTCGGCGGGCAGTTCGGCCGCGGCCACATCGGCGAGCGTCACCTCGCCGAGGATCTTGCGGACATTGGCGCGTACCGCGATCCACAGCGGCAGCAGCGACTCGGCCGGTCCGCTGTAGGAGAGCTCGGGCGGACGTACGCCGCGTACCGACACCAGCGGGCCGTCCGCGATCCGGATGACGTCGGCGATGGCGATCGAGTCCGCAGGGCGGGCGAGCCGGTAGCCGCCCTTGCCGCCGCGCTGGCTGACCACGAGCCCACCGCGCCGAAGATCGCCGAGGATGCCTTCGAGAAACTTGTGCGGAATGCCCTGCGCGGCCGCGATCGCTTCCGCCTTCAGCGAGACGTCCTCGCCCGCCGCGGCCAGCTCCAGGGCGGCCCGCACCGCATAGTCCGCCTTCGCCGAGATCCGCATACCGCGATTATCCGCCACCCTCGCGCCGCGTCAGGCGGGCAGGGCGAAAGCGGGGTGCGCCCCGTTGAGGAAGTAGTCCCCGACCTCCCGCAGCCGGTGGGCGACCGGTTCGCGCAGGGTGTGCGCACGGGCGTTGCGCCAGAAGCGGTCGAAGCCGTGCCGCAGCGGCGCCGCGCGCGGGCCGACGACCTCCAGGGCGCGGCTGGTGATCTCCTCCGCGGCCCGGGCGGCGGCGGCCTCGGCGACGCTGGCGAGCACGGCGATCTCGGCGCACTCGTCGTCGTCGAGGTCCTCGCCGCGGGCCAGGCCCCGGGTGAGCGCCCGCACCGCCTGGTCGGCCAGCGCGGAGGCGGAGCGGGCGGTGACGGTGAGCTCGCCGTACGCGCTCACCACGTACGGGTCCTGCGCGCGCCCGCCCGGCCAGGGCTGTGCGGCGGGCGGCGGCCAGGCGGAGCCCGCCGCCCTGCTGAACTCGCGGACCTCGGCGAGCAGACCTTCGGCGAGGCCGAGGCAGAGCTGGACGGAGACCAGCCGGGCGGCCGGTGCGGCGAGCCCGGCGAACGGGGACAGGACCCCCTCGTCCGCGGAGAGCGAGCCGAAGACGGCGTCGGCGGCGACCGGTACGGCGTCGAACTCCGCGCTGCCGCCGCCCGCCAGCCGCTGGCCGAAACCGCCGCCCTCGCCGTCGCCGTAGACGACCCCGGCCTGCGCCGGGTCGACGAGGACGGCCAGTGGCTCGCCGCCGCCGGAGCGTGCGGCCCGTACGACCAGCCGGTCCGCGACGAACGCGCCGGTCACCGAGGACTGGCGGCCGGTGAGCAGATGGCCCGCGGACGACGCGCCGCCGGTGGTGAGGGTCGGCGGGGTGTCGTCGGAGGCGATGCCGCCGCCGAAGAACCAGCGCCCGGCGACCGCCTCACGCTCGACGCGGGCGGCGAGTGCGGGCGTGGCGAAGAAGCGGGCGGTGAAGGACAGGAAGTAGTGACAGCCGAGGAGTTGGCCGATGGCGGCGTCGGCCGCGGCGATCGTGCGCACCACGGCGTAGGCGGTGCGCCAGCCCGCGCCCCGGCCGCCGTGTTCGGTCTTGGCCAGGAGCGTGAGCAGACCGGACTCGCGGAGCCTGGCGACCTCGTCGAGCGGCGGCCTTCCGGCCTGCTCGCGGTCGACCGCGTCGATGGCCAGGTCGTCCGCCACCTCACGGGCGATGTGCAGCCAGTGCGCGTGCCGGGCCTGCTCGGAACGTTTCGCCTCGTCCCGCGCTTCCCGTTCGTCGAGTTCGTCCCGTGGATCCCGCGCGCTTCCCGCCCCGGCCACCTCGGGCCGAAGGGCCTCCACCCGGAACTCCGGGTCCGGTGCCCCGGTCTCCCGTACGCCTGCCACGCGGGCTCCCTGCTGCGTCGCCCAGTCCACCACCGTCACGTCCGCTCCCCGCCTCATCGGCCTTCGATCGGCCCAGCATATCCCTAGTAAATCGATAGGAAAACTAGGGAAGTGGCCAAGGGGGCGCCGTGACCCGGCCGCGACGGCCCGGTATTCCGGGTCCGCGGCCGGGCGCACGAACGCCCGCGCCCGCTCACCGACGCCGCCACTCCTCCGCGAGCAGTGCGTACGAGCGGACCCGGTCGGCGTGGTCGTGGGTGATCGTGGTGATCAGCAACTCATCGGCGCCAGTGGCCTGTTGGAGCTGTTCCAGCCCGTCGGCGACCCGCTCGGGCGAGCCCACGAACTGGGTGCTGACGCGGTCCTCGACCAGCGCCCGGTCCTCGTCCGTCCAGTCCCGCACCAAGGCGCGCGCCTCGTCGGGCGTCGGGAACTCGATGGCGCCCTCGGCGGTACGGATGCTGCGCACCCAGGGGCCGTAGCCGGTGGCCAGCTCCCGCGCCGTGGCGTCGTCCTCGGCGACGACGACATCCGCGGAGACGGTCACATAGGGCTTGTCGAGGACCTCGGACGGCTCGAACGCCGCCCGGTACGCCTCGGCCGCCTCCAGTACGGAACCCGGGCTGACGTGGTAGTTCGCCGCGAACCGCAGCCCGTTGCGCGCCGCGACCTCGGCGCTCTGCCCACCGCTGCTGCCGAGGATCCACACCTGCACGTCCGCGCCCTCACCGGGGACGATGTGCGCCTCGATGCCGTCCGCCGTCCGGTACGTGCCGCGCAGCAGCGCCAGGATGTCGTCGATCTGCTCGCCGTAGTCCTGCGATTCGGCTCCGGGCAGCTGGAGGAGCCGGCGGTGGAGCGCGAACCGGGGCGAGCCGAGCAGGTGCTCGAAGGAGAACTTGGGCGGGATGAGGAGCCCGTTGGGGGCGCGGCCGTCGACGACAGGGGTGGCGGACGGCGCGGGCGGACGGCCCGGGGCGGTGGGGCGGCCGCCCGAGCGGCCGAGGCCGAGGTCCAGGCGGCCCGGGTGCAGGGCGTCGATGAGGCCGAATTCCTCGACGGTGGACAGGGCGGTGCGGTGGCCGAGTTGTACCGCGCCGGAGCCGATCCGGATCGTGGAGGTGGCCGAGGCGGTCAGCGCGAGCACGACGGCGGGCGAGGTCCCGGCGACGCCGGGGTTGAGGTGGTGCTCGGCGACCCAGTACCGCGTGTAGCCCAACTCCTCGGTCCTGCGGACCAGTTCGATGGTGTTGTGCAGGGCCTGGCTCGCCGTGGATCCGGACGACACCGGGACGAGGTCGAGGACGCCGAGAGGGATCTGGGACATCGTGGGGTTCTCCTCTGTGAGGGATGTGCCGGGGTTCCCGTCAGCGGTGGGCGTACGGGACGGCGGGCTCGGCCACGGCGGGGTGTGCCAGGCCGAGGTGGTCGCGCAGGGTGGTGCCCTCGTACTCGGTGCGGAAGACACCGCGTTCCTGGAGCAGCGGGACGACCTTGTCCGCGAAGACGTCCAGGCCGCCCGGTGTGACGTGCGGGACGAGGATGAACCCGTCCGAGGCGTCCGCCTGCACCAGCTCGTCGATGGCCTGCGCGACGGTGGCCGGAGCGCCGACGAAGGACTGGCGGTTGCCGGTGTTGATGACCAGGTCGCGGATGGACCAGTTGTTGGCCGCGGCCAGTTCACGCCACTCCCGGGCGGTGGCCAACGGGTCGCGGTAGCTGCGCACTTGGGCCCGCCCCTGCGCGACGGTGTGCTCCCCCGGGTCCGGGTCGATGTCGGGCAGCGGCCCCTCCGGGTCGTAGCCGGACAGGTCGCGGTTCCAGACGAACTCCAGGTGCCGCAGCGCGGTGGCGCCGCTGACCTGGCTGCGCCGCACCTCCCGCGCCAGCTCGTGTGCCTCCTCGTCGGTGTCGCCGAGCACGAAGGTCGCGGCGGGCAGGATCAGCAACTGGTCGGGGGTACGGCCGTACTTGGCGAGGCGGCCCTTGACGTCCGCGTAGAAGGCACGGCCCTCCTCCAGCGTGGCGTACCGGCTGAAGATCGCGTCGGCTCCCGAGGCGGCGAACTCGCGGCCCTCCTCGGAGTCCCCGGCCTGGAAGATCACCGGGCGGCCCTGCGGGGAGCGGGGCACGTTGAACTGCCCTTCGATGTCGAAGT
This sequence comes from Streptomyces sp. NA04227, assembly GCF_013364195.1. Lineage (NCBI taxonomy): Bacteria > Bacillati > Actinomycetota > Actinomycetes > Kitasatosporales > Streptomycetaceae > Streptomyces > Streptomyces sp. NA04227. Next base: position 3,261,449 of record NZ_CP054918.1, read on the forward strand.
GTTGGCCCCGGTGCGCGAAGGCACCGGCACGCGCGTCACGCAAGAAGGTGCCGCTCTCCGGATCGGCCGCGATCTCGTCGCCGTGCCAGGAGTCGAAGAGTTCGTGCGCGGTGGCGAGGAACTCCTTGGCCCTGGAGTACCGCTCCTCCTGCGGCAGAAAACCGCCGCGACGGAAGTTCTCGCCGGTGAACGCGTCCCAGGAGGTGACCACGTTCCAGGCGGCCCGCCCGCCGGAGAGGTGATCGAGACTGGCGAACTGGCGGGCCACCTCGTAGGGCTCGTTGAAGGTGGAGTTGATGGTGCCGGTCAGGCCCAGGCGGTCGGTGACGGCGGCGAGCGCGCTGAGCACGGTGAAGGTGTCCGGGCGCCCGACCACGTCCAAGTCGTAGATTTTCCCGCCGTGTTCGCGCAGCCGCAGCCCCTCGGCGAGGAACAGGAAGTCGAACTTGGCGCGTTCGGCGGTGCGCGCGAAGTGCGCGAACGACGAGAACTCGATGTGGCTGCCGGCCTCGGGATCGCTCCACACCGTCGTGTTGTTCACGCCCGGGAAGTGGGCGGCCAGATGGATCTGCTTCTGCGGCTTGCTCATGTCGTACGGTCCCTTCGGCTCATGTCCGATGCGCCTTTCGGCTCATGTGGTGCGGTCCCTTCGGCTCGTGGCGCGTGCTGCCTTCGGCGCGTGGCGTGTGCTGCCTTCGGCTCGCGCCGTGCGATGCCTTCGGCGCGTGGCCGAGGGGACCTTTGGATCAGGCGGTGGCGGAGGCGGGAGTGGGAGTGCCGGGCTCGGGGGCGGCCGCGCGGGGGCGGGCGGCGGCGTAGCGGCTGGCGGGGCGGGGCAGGCCGAGGAGTCCGCGCAGGGTGTCCGCCTGGTATCCGCGGCGGAAGGCGCCCCGGCGCTGGAGTTCGGGGACCAGGCCGCGGGTGATCGCGGGCAGGTCGTGGCCCAGTACGGCCGGACGCAGCCGGAACCCGGTCAGCCCGGCCGCATGCAACTCCTGGAGCAGATCGGCAAGTTGGGCGGGCGTCCCGGCGAAGATCCGCGCGTCGCTGGTGTACGGCTGCCCGGCGAGGGCGTCCAGCCGCTCCCTGCGCTCCCGCGCGGCGGACGGCACCTCGTCCAGGAACACCACCAAATCGCCGAAGACATGGACGAGTTCACCCTCCCGCCCGGCCGACGCCTGCTCGGCACGGATCTCCGCGACCACCTCGCGCGCCTGGTCCGCGTCGTGCGGGGTGACGTATCCGACGTCGGCCGCGCGCGCCACCAGCCGGTACGGGACCGTCTCATGGCCGAGCGCGCTGACCAGGGGCTGTCCCTGCGGCGGACGCGGAGTGATCGAGGGGCCCTTGACGCTGAAGTGCTCGCCCTCGAAGTCGATGTAGTGCAGCTTGTCCCGGTCGACGAACCGGCCGGTGGCGACCTCGCGGATCTCGGCGTCGTCCTCCCAGCTGTCCCACAGCCGCCGCACCACCTCGACGTAGTCGGCCGCCTCGTCGAAGAGCGGCGCCGCCGCCTTCCACGCGTCCGGCCCGGATGTCGGGTCGATACGGGGCACCTCGCGGCGGCCGAAGTGCGCGGCCTCGTTCGGACGCGCCGAGATCTGGACGCGCAGCCCGGCCCGGCCGCCGCTCACATAGTCGAGGGTGGCGATCGCCTTGGACAGGTGGAACGGCTCGGTGTGCGTGGCGATCACGGTCGGCACCAGACCGATGTGCCGGGTCAGCGGGGCGATACGCGCGGCCACGAGCACGGCGTCAAGTCGCCCCCGTACCTGGTCCGTTCGCCCGTCCGAGCCCTGAAAGTCCGTGGACTGGAGGCCGAGTCCGTCCTCGAAGGTGACGAAGTCGAGCAGCCCGCGCTCGGCCTCGGCGACCAGGTCGGCCCAGTAGCCGGCGGTGAACAACTCCCCTGGCCGGGCCACCGGTTCACGCCAGGCGGCGGGATGCCAGCCCGCGCCGTCGAGGGCTACGGCGAGGTGGAGGTGCGAGGACGGGGACGGGGACGGGGACGGGGATGGGGAGGGGGCCGGGGAGGAGGACGCGAGGGAAGGGGTGGACGCGGGAGAGGAGGGAGGTGTGGGAGAAGGGGAGGACATGGAAGGGGCCTTCCTGGTCGTCGCGGACGTCGCTTTCGTCGCTGGCGTCGCTACTTGGTCGCCGGCGTCGCTACTTGGCGGTCTTCGGGAGGCCGGGCGGGTTGATCTTCGACTCCGGTACGGCCTCGCCGGACAGGCCCCAGCGCTTGAGAACCTCTGCGTACGTCCCGTTGTCGATGATCTCGTTCACCGCGTCGGCGAGCGGCTCGACCAGGCCGTTGTTCTTCCTGGTGGTGGCCGCGATGAGGCCCTGGAGGGTGTCGCCCGCGCCGGACAGGGTGCCGACGATCTCGGTCTTTCCGGCGGAGGCGACGCGGTACGCGGCCGTCGGGTTCGGGCCCAGGAAGAGCTCGATCCGGCCCGAGCGCAGGGCGAGTTGGGTGTCCGTGGACGCCTTGTAGTACTTGATGTCCACCGGTTCGAGGCCCGCGCGCTCGGCCTGGTCGCTCCAGGCCAGCAGGACCTTCTCCTGGTTGGTCCCGCTGTCCACGGCGACCGTCCGGCCCGCCACGTCCCGGTAGTCCCGGACCTTCAGGCCGCTGCCCTTCCTCGCCTCGAAGGCCAGGTCGTCCTTGCGGTAGCTGGCGAAGTCGTACTTCTCCTTGCGTTCCTCGGTGTCGGTGATGTTGCTGAAGCCGACGTCGTACTTGCCGCTGTCCAGCCCGACGAAGATGTTCTCCCACGCCACCTGGGTGAACTCCGGCTTCAGACCGAGGACATTGGCCACCAGGTACGCGAGGTCGACCTCGGCGCCGATCCGCGTCTTGTCGTCGGTCGCGTAGAAGCCGAGCGGCGGCGAACTGTCGGCCGAGGCGACGATCCGCAGCCTGCCCGACTCCCGGATTCTCGCGGGCACCTCGGCGGCTATCGAGTCGACCTTCTTCGTGGTGACGCGGTTCTGGTCCGGACTGTTGTTGATCCGGATCGTGGACTTGCCCGAACTCCCCTTGTCCCCCGTGCCGTTGGCATCCGGCACCTCGGTCGTGGCACCGTCGTCCGGATTGGCGCAGGCGGCCAGGATGAGCACGGCGGCGGTGCCGCAGGCGATCGCGCCGGTGCGGCGGGAGGTCGTGGGGCGCAGGGGGCGCTCGGTGCGAGGCCGGCGGCGTATCCGGGAAAGGACGGTCACGGTCGTTCTCCTTGCGTGGGACGGGGCGGGATCCCAAGTGGCGAGGGATCAGGGGAAGTTGGCGGGAGGGCAGTGCTGGGGGCGGTTCTGGGGGCGGTGCCGCTCAGAGGACTTTGGAGAGGAAGGCGCGGGTGCGTTCGTGCCGCGGGTTGTCGAGTACCGCCGTGGGCGGGCCCTGCTCCACGACGACGCCGTCGTCCATGAACAGCACCGTGTCGGCCACCTCGCGCGCGAAGCCGATTTCGTGCGTGACGACGATCATGGTGGTGCCGCTGCGCGCCAAGTCCTTGATGACATCGAGGACTTCGCCGACCAGCTCCGGGTCGAGCGCGGAGGTGGGCTCGTCGAAGAGCAGCACCTTGGGCGCGAGGGCGAGCGCACGGGCGATGGCCACCCGCTGCTGCTGCCCACCGGACAACTGCCGTGGATAGGCGGCCGACTTGTCGGCCAGACCCACCCGCGCGAGCAGCCGCTCCGCCGTGGCGACGGCCTCGGCTCGTGGCCGCCGCAGCGCGGAGACCGGCGCCTCGACGAGATTCTCCAGGACCGTGAGGTGCGGGAAGAGGTGGAAGTTCTGGAAGACGAACCCGATGTGGGTGCGCTGCTTCAGCACCTCCTTCTCCTTGAGCTCGTACAGCTTTCGGCCCGAGCGGCGGTACCCGATCAGCTCGCCGTCGATGCCGATCCAGCCTCGGTCGACCTTCTCCAGGTGGTTGATCGTGCGCAGCAACGTCGACTTGCCCGACCCGGAAGGGCCCAGGATCACCGCCACCTCACCGGCCCGGACCTCCAGGTCCACGCCGCGCAGCACCTCCAGCGCGCCGAAGCTCTTGTGCACACCGCGGACGTCGACCATGACGGGGCGGGGGCCACCAGTTGTCGGCTCGGCCGCCGCGTCGGCCTTCTCGCCATCGGCTTTCTCGCCATCGGCCCTCTCGCTCACGGTGGGGCTCACGACCTCGCTCATGAAATCTCCCTGGCAGTACGGGACTTGGGGCTGGGCGGGTGCGGGGCGGCTGCGGTGGCGGTGACGGTGGCGGTGGCGGTGGGGGCCGTTGCCGAGGTCCGCAGGTTCCGTACGAGTCGCCGGGCGCGCTGAAGCGGCGTGGGCGGCGGCGTCCGGTCGGTGCCGCGCGCGTAACGGCGTTCCACGTAGTACTGGGCGAGGGAGAGCACCGAGGTCAGGAACACGTACCAGGCGGTGGCGACCATCAGCAGCGGGATCACCCGGCCGTTGCGGCCGTAGACGACCTGCACCTGGTAGAACAGCTCGCCGATCGCCATCACGTACACCACCGAGGTGCCCTTGAGCAGGCCGATGATCTCGTTGCCCGCGGTGGGCAGGATGGCGCGCATGGCCTGCGGCAGCACGATCCGCCGGATCTGCCGCAGCCGCGGGATACCCAGCGCGGCCGCGGCCTCCAACTGCCCGCCGTCCACGGCGAGTACACCGCCGCGCACGATCTCGGCGGCGTAGGCCGCCTGGTGCAGCGAGAGCCCGATCAGCGCCGCGCCGATGGTGCCGATCAGCGCGTTGCTGTCCACGGACCAGAGCACCGGCCCGAAGGGGATGCCCACGCCGAGTTCCTCGTACAGGGCGCCCAGATTGAACCAGAACACCAGCTGCACGATCATCGGAATGGACCGGAAGATCCATACGTACGTCCAGGCCACGGTCTTCAGGACCGGGCTGCGCGACAGCCGCATGAACGCCAGCACCGTACCGAGCAGAAACCCCAACACCGTCGCGTACGCGGTGAGTTGAAGGGTCACCCCGACCGCTTCGACGATCGTCTCGGACAGCACATAGGCCCGGAAGACGTCCCACTCCCACACCGGGTTGGTGGCAAGACCGTGCAGGAACTGGACGGCCAGGACCAGCACGGCGACGGCGGCGGCCCAGCGGAGATAGTGACGGGCGGGGACGACCTTGAGGGTGGAGAGGTCCTCGCGAGTGGAGACGTCTTCGCGCGTGGTGAGGTCTTCGGTAGCTGTTTCGGCGTGGGCATCGGCGGAAGGGCCCGGAAGGTGCTTCTCGAACGGCAGCGGGCCGATGGTTTCCGGGTCGGCGGCGGTGTCGAACAGCGGCGTGTAGTCGCTGGTGAGATACAGCCCGCGGGCCTCCGGCTGGCGCGGGCCCGTGGTGAGGTAGACACGCCGGTAGCCACGGGCGGCCGCCTCCCGCTCCAGTTCCGCGACGACCCGGCGGGCAAGGCCGCGCCGACGGTGACCCGAGTGCGTCCAGATCCTCTTCAACTCGGCCGTGTTCGCGTCGAATTGGCGGAACGCGCCGCCCGCCACGGCCCGGCCGTCCTCAAGCAGCAGGAGCAGTACGCCGCCGTGTGCCGCGGTGAACTCCTCGTCGGGATAGCGGGCGAGTTCGGCATGGGCGTCCTTGCCGTACCGGGCGGAGTACTCATCGCCGAGCTCGCGCAGGAGCGGTTCGACACGGGGGTCGGAGACGGGGACGTGGACCACCGTCAGGTCGCCTTGGGACGGGCGCGGGTCCGGGGACGCGTGAGCGCTGGTGGGCGCGTCCGGAGAGGTCGGGCGGGTGAGGTACGTCATGGGCGCACCGCCGGGGTGCCCGGGGCAGACGCGGAACCGTTGCCGGGTGCGGCGATGCCGCGGAGTTCCACGGGCATGGGGATCGGCCTCTCTTCAGGTCTTCGGGCTCAAGTGCCCCTGTACGACGCGGACTTGAGGCGTCGGACGAGGCATCGAGAACCGGCTCGAAGCGAGTCGGCCGGGCCGGGAGTGGGCCCGGCCCGAGGGTGGGTACGCGTGGCGTGGATGTCTGCGCGCGGGGGTGCCTGCGCGCGTGCGGCGCCCTGTGCGGTGCGGGTCGGTGCCCGCCCGCGTCAGGGACGCGACGACCGGGGAAGCGGCGACCGGGGAAACGACGGCTGATCAGGACCGCGAAAGGGTCACCGAGGCGCCGGGGAGAAGAGGGAGAGGGCCGGTCGGACGGCCCGCTGCCGAGTCAGTGGCAACACGCGGCGGACCACACTCGACCGAAGTCGATGTGGTCGCGCGAGACCAAACGCTGCTGGGCAGTCATGGGACCAATTGAGCAGTACATCGAGCGTGGCGTCAACCAGTGCTCGTATGACGGACCGTGTGCACGACCCGTACGGCGAGCCCCGCCGCACCTGCCCGTTCGCGCCTGTGCGACCGCAACTTCCGTGCCGTAGGACCGTGTCGGGGGCCGGGGGCGTCGACGCCGGGACCTGGCTCAAACATCGATCACACGCATGGGTGACTGTGCTCGGGCGGGCACCGGGCCAAGATCACAGTCATGAAAGCTTCCCTGATCCGCCGCGCCTGTGCCGCGGCTCTGGTCCTGGCGACGACGATGGCCCCCGCGGTCGCGGCCGAACCGGACGACACCGCCGAGCGGCCCGACCTCGGCGCCCAGGCACGGTTGCTCGGCGAGAAGATCGTTCCGCACAAACTCCCCTTCCGGGACACGACGGTTGGCGGCCTGTCCGGCATCGACCGCGACCCCTGCACGGGCGAGTACGTACTCATCAGCGACGACCGTTCGTACCTCCAGCCCGCCCGCTTCTACACCGCCCGGATCTCCGTGGACAACGCCGGAGTTCATGCCGTCGACTTCACCGGTACGCACCCGTTCCTGCAGCCGGACGGCTCGGTCTACCCGGGCGCGAGCGCGGGCGACGGCAAGGCGGTCGACCCGGAGGAACTGCGGGTCGACCCGCGCAGTTGCCGCTACTGGTGGGCGCAGGAGGGCGACCGGCCGAAGTCGGCGGACGCACCGGTGATCCAGCCGTCCATCCAGTTCGCGACCCGCACCGGCGCACACCGCGGCCAACTGCCGCTGCCCCCCAACTACGAGATCACCCTGGGCGACCGCGGTCTGCGGCGGAACAAGGCCGTGGAGGCGATCACCTTCGACGCCCGCGGCTCCGTGCTCACCAGCGCCGTCGAGGGCCCGCTGCTCCAGGACGGCCCGGAGCCCGACCTGGAACGCGGCGCCCTGGTCCGCGTCACCCAGCAGAACCGCAGGGGCGACGTGCTCGGGCAGTTCGCGTACCCCCTGGAGAAGATCTTCACCAAGCCGGACCCGACCAGCCCCTGGCCCCCGGACACCGGCGTCCCCGCGATCCTCGCCTTCCCCGACGACCCCGACCGCTACCTCGTCCTGGAGCGCACCTGGGTCGCGGGCGCCGGTTTCAAGATCCGGATCTACGACACCACCACGCGCGGCGCCACCGAGATCCGGCACCTGGACTCCCTCGCCGGACAGAACGTGACCCCGATGCGTAAGCAACTCGTCGCGGACTTCCACGACTTGGGCCTGTCCACGGTCGACAACACCGAGGGCATGACCTGGGGCCCGACCCTGCCGAACGGCGAACGCACCCTGCTGCTGGTCAGTGACGACAACTTCGCGGAGGACGAGGTGACGCAGATCGTGGCGTTGGGCGTGCGGTGAGTGGCTGAGTCCCGCCCCGTCTCGCCTCGCGTTGCGCGTTGCGCGTTGCGGGGCGGGGCTCAGTTCGGTCCGGACCGGTCCGGACCGGGCTCAGGCTGTCGCCGGTTCCCGTTTCCGCCCCGGGAAGGCGTGCCCGCGAGCCGCGAGGACGACGGCCAGCGTCGGCACCATCAGTACGAGGACGGCCCAGGGGAAGGACCGTGCGCCGAGGCTGTCGAGGAGGACGCCGCCGATGACGCCTCCGGCGGCCATGGCGGCGTTCCACAAGGTGACCAGCGCGGCCTGCGCGGCATCCGCCGATTCCCCTCCCGCCTGGGCAACCGCCGTCTGCAACAGGGTCGGTACGCCTCCCCAGCCGAGGCCCCACAGGAGTACGGCGACGTAGACCAGGGCGTGGTTGTCGGCCGGTATCGCGAGTGCTGCGGCGCCCGTACCGACCAGCAAGGTGCTGCCGACGGTGAGGACCCGCAGCCGCCGGTCGATGTGCGCTCCGACGCACCAGATGCCCAAGAGGGAAGCGCCGCCGAAGTCAAGGAGTACGAGGTCGGTCGACCCGCTCATCCCGACTCGGTCGAGGAAGGCCGCGACATAGGCGTACAGGATGGTGTGGGCGAGGACGAAGACGAGGGTGACGAACAGGACGGGGCGGATGCCTGGGGTGGTCAGCGCCCGGAACATCGAGGGCGAGGGTGCGGGCGGAGATTCGGGCGAGGGTGCGGGGGTGGGCGTGGGCGGATTGGCCGGGGGCCGGTCGTCCTGTGGCCGCCGCCCCGGGTAGTCGGGGAGTACGGCGGTGATCCAGGCGAGCAGTATCAGGGTGAGCCCGGTCATGAGCATGAACGCCGTACGCCAGCCAACTGCCTTGCCCACAAAGGTCCCTACGGGCACGCCCAACGACAACGCGACCGGTATCCCCGCCATGGCCACGGCAACCGCCTTGCCCTGCAAGTGAACCGGCACCATACGGCGGGCGTATCCGGCCAGCAGAGCCCAGGCCAGCCCCGCGGCCACACCGGCGACGAAGCGCGCCACCAGCGTGAGCGGATAGTTCGACGACAGCGCGGTCACCGTATTGGCGACACCGAACGCCCCCATGGCCACCAGAAGCAGCCGCTTGCGCCGCCACCCCGCCGTGGCCGCGGTGAGCGGAATCGCGGTGAGCGCGGTCCCCACCGCATAGATCGTCACGGTCTGCCCCGTCGCCGACTCCGTGACACCGAGCCCCTCGCTCATCTCGGGCAGCAGGCCCGCGGGCAGGGTCTCGGTCAGGCTGGTGAGGAAGACGGCGGTGGCCAGGGCCAGGAGTGCCGGGAGGGGAGGGTGCCGGCCGCTGTGGTCCTCGCCGCGGGGTCAACTTCCGTATCCGTACTGTGGGTTGTCATGCGCGTATGCTCAAACCCTCACATCGGTGTGAGGGTCAACTCCGGGTTGGTCAACTCCGGGTGACGGTCATTTCCGGGGCGTGGTCAACTCCGGGTGATGGTCAATTCCGGGCGGTGGTCAACTCCGGGTGAAGGTCAACTCCGGGCAGTGGTCAACTCCGGGTGAGGGTCAACTCCGGCGTCTGTGAGGTGAAACGGATGCGCATCGGCGAGTTCTCCGAGCGAACGGGCACGTCCCGCAGGCTGCTGCGCTACTACGAGGAGCAGGGCCTGATCGTCTCCGCCCGCTGCGCCAACGGCTACCGCGACTACGACGCCCGCCTCGTGGACCGCGTCCTGCAAATCCGAGGACTGCTCGACGCCGGGCTGCCGACCCGGATCATCAAACAAATCCTCCCCTGCCTCGACAAGCCCCGCGCCATCGTCTTCTCCGACGCGACCCCCGACATGCTCGCCACCCTGGAACGCGAACGCGACCGCATGACCCAGCGCATCGAATGCCTGACGCGGAACAGGAATGCGGTGGGCGCGTACTTGGAGGCGGTGCGGGAGAACAACCGTGAGGGTGGCGGTGGGGACGAAGGTGGGAGTGACGGGCGGGACGAAGCTGGGGGCGGCGCGGAGCCTGCGGCATCGTGAGGCGAGGAGGTGTCGGCCGCGCCCGTGTAGCAGCGGTGTAGGGCTCGCCCGTATGACAGCGGTGCAGGGCGCGCCCGTACGGCAGATCGGGGACTACGACGCGTCCGCCCCGTAGGTCCCGAACTCCGGAACTCCCGTCGACTCGAAGGTGTGCACCGAAAGCCCGCCCGGCGTCGTCCGGTGACCGGCGAGCCGCAGTCCGACCGGCGCGCCACCGTCCGGGAAGAGGCGTCGACCCTGCCCCACGACGACCGGAGCGATCACCAGCCGCAGGGTGTCGACGAGCCCGGCGGCCAGCAGCGACTGGGCCAACTCGGCACTGCCGTGAATCTGCAGCTCCCGGCCGGGGCGCCGCTTCAACTCGGCGACTTGAGCGGGCACATCACCGGACAGAACCGTGGTCGGATTCCACGTGGCCCCGGCCTCTGTCAGGCTGTGGGAGGCCACGTACTTCGGCAGCCCGTTGAGGATGGCGGCGGCGGGGTGATCGGTCATGTTCGGCCAGTCCCGCGCGAAGTTCTGGTACGTACGGCGCCCGAACAGAAACGCATCCGCCTCACCGAGCCACTCCCCCGCCAGCCGCTCGAAGTCCTCGTCCAGATGCGGCACGAACCACCCGCCCCGCGTGAACCCGCCACTGGTGTCCTCGTCGGGGGCACCCGGCCCCTGGGAAACACCGTCGAGGCTCAGGAACTCCTGCACTACCAGCTTCATCGCGCACCGCTCTCTGTTTGGCTCACTTCGAACTCCGATGACCGCCCGCCCGCGACGGGCGACGCTTTCGACCTCAACGGACGAGGCCCAATGGCCGATACGGCTCCTTCGCCCGAGAGACGTGACCGTCCCCCTCTTCAGACGTGGTGAGCCACAGAAACTCATCGCCTTGAGGTGACCTCACTGTCCGCCGAAAGGAACGGCACAGGACGACGGGATCTTTCGCGCCTCAGCCCGAGGGGCCGAATGGACATGGCCGCAACGGTCTCGGGCCGGGCGTGCCCCGGCTCGCCTCGCCGGTACCCCCAGCTCAGCCCCTTGCCCGCGCCCTGAGCACGGCCCCGACGGACCTACGGTGGCCCCTCTCGTCCGCGTACGGAGCACCCTCCGAAACTGTGTAGACTTGGCGAGGCCGCCAGCCGCACCATATGGATGCGCAGGCACGCCGCCTTAGCTCAGATGGCCAGAGCAACGCACTCGTAATGCGTAGGTCTCGGGTTCGAATCCCGAAGGCGGCTCCAGCTTTATCCGCTGGTCACAGGCCAGTTGATCACTGCCCGTTCGGAGATGCCCGAGCGGGCAGTACGCATTTTGTACACGTCACTTTGATCACGCAGCTTCCGCGAGTGACGCACGAATCTTGTCGAGTGCGGCGACCCGTCCGGCGTCGAGCGCGTCGGCGACCTCGTCGAGCCGATCCGGGAACAGGTGCCCGTACACGTCGAGCGTCATCGCCGCTGACTTGTGCCCGAGCATCGTCTGCACGACCTTCACGTCGGCGCCGGCCGCGATCGCGAGCGACGCCGCGGTGTGCCGCAGCTTGTGCGGCGTGATGCCGAGCCCGTCGAGCCCGGCCGCCTTCACCGCAGGGTCAAAGAACCGCTGCCGGAAGTTCGAGTACCGCAGCGGCCCGCCCTCGGGCGCCGTGAACACGAGTGCGTCGAGCTTCCGGCCGGCGGTGAGTTCGCGCAGTTCCTCGGCGAACGACCGAGGGAGCGGCACCGACCGCTTCTCGTGGTTCTTCACCGGTCCGAGTTCCAGCGCGCCGCGGACGTCGGTGTACCCCTGCACGATGCGGATACGGCGGGTGTCGACGTTCACTCGGCTCGCCTTGATGGCGCTCGCCTCGGCCCACCGGATACCGCAGTACCCCAGCACCAGGACGAGGCGCCGGTATTCGCCGGCCGCCTCGGCGAGCCGCTCAAGCTGCTCGTGCGTCAGATAGACGTGCTCGTCGTCCTCGTTGCGCCGCGGCAGCTCGTGCTCGGTCGCCGGGTTCGCCGCGATGCGGTTCGTCTGCACGGCCCGCTTCATGACCATGGAGAACACGCGGTAGATCTTCGTGATCCGGGCGGGTCCGAGCTTCCGGCCGGACTTGCCCGGCTTCTCGATCAGGTCGTCGATCCAGTCGGATACGTCCTCCCACCGGATCGCGCCGACTTGCCAGTCGCCCCACTGCGGGATCACGTAGTTGTCGAGCAACTCGCGATAGTCGTGCTTCGTGGTCCGCCCCTGTCGGCGCAGCGACTTGTACCACTCTTCGGCGATCACCTTCACGGCCGCCTTGGCGGACTGCGGGTCGCGGTACGAGCCCTTGTCGAGCCGTGCCGTGATCGCGTCCTTCTCCGCCTCGGCCTGCGGCAGCTTGGCGAACGTCTTCGCCTTCGGCTTGTTGTCCGGGCCGTACCACCGCACCCGCCACCGGCCCGGAGCCTGCCGCTTGCTGCCCTTACGCTTCGCCGCCTGCCACTTCTCCACAGCCTGTTGATAGTCGGCGTGGTTGGCGCGGTCCTCGATCCAGACCCTAGCCATCTGTACCCCCCGGTTCCTTCTCTTGCTGCCGGTCGTGCTCGGCGGTGACCAGTCGTGAATGGTCGTCGCGCACCTCGTCCTGCAGCTCGACGAGCCAGTGCGGCAGTCCGTGCACCTTGTAGTGCGCCGTCGCCGCGTACAGGGCACGGCCGGCCGCAGCGGTGCCGCGTTCCTTCGGCAGCTCGATGGGCCCGTCGCCGATGCCCCACTGCCACGCCGACAGGGCGCTGATCGGCGCTGTTCCGGTGACGTCGATCGTGTCGTTCGCTTCGGTGTCCACGGGCAGCAGCAGCGCGAGCGGCCCGACGCCGAGGGCGGCCGACAGCGCGACGAGGTCGTCGACGTCGACTCGCCGTACGGCACGGCCCTCCGGCTGCGAGCCGTTCTCGATCTTGTTGAGCGCGTCGGCACTGAGAGGGCGCCCGCGCTCCTTCAACTCTGCAGAGAGCGCTCGAAGAGTGAGCCCTCGCGCCTCCCGCAGGCGCTTCACGTTGGCGGCAACAGTCCGCCCGGTCGGTCCCAACTCGATACGTCCTGTCGTCATGATCCGGACGTTATCAGTCGAGCTTTTCTCGACAGAACCCCGGATCTTGCGGACCGGAATCATCCCGGCTACGCTCCACATCATCACGGACTATCCCGCGATGATGCAAGTACTCATCGAGAAAATCTCGACAGGAGTTCTCATGGAAAGCCAGCGACTTACGCCGGTAGAGGCGGGGAAGATCATGGGCGTCAGTCCGCAGACTCTGGCCAACTGGCGTTGGCAGGGCATCGGGCCGACGTACGTCAAGCTCACCCCGGGCAGAGGCGGGCGAATCCGGTACACCCGCGCATCCGTCGACGCATGGATGCGCGAGCGTGAAGTCGACACCGGGGTCGCCGCATGACCCTCGACAACGAGAGCGCCCCCGGCCTGCGGGAACAGGTCGCGGGGGCGAGTGACTACCTGGCGGGCGAGTCACCTGACATCGTGCCACACGGCGCGGCGTGGCGGCAGGCGCTTGTCGCCGCCACCGAGGCCACGCATCGCGGGCTGCACGTCTTCCCGATCGGGCGGGCGAAGCTGCCGGCGATCCGTTCACCGCATCGCAGCGACCCGCCCGGTACGCCGAAGTGCCGCGGCGAGTGCGGCCGCCCCGGTCACGGCGTGTACGACGCGACCGACGACGAGCACCGCGTCGCCGACCTGTTCGCCGCCGCACCACACGCCACCGGATACGGCATCGCCTGCGGCCGCGGAGAACACCCGCTGCTCGGCGTCGACCTCGACCGGAAGAACGGCGTCGACGGCGTCGAGGCGCTGCGTGCACTCGCCAACGAGCACGGGTTCGAGGTGCCCGAGACGATCGTCATCGCGACGCCTTCGGGCGGGCTGCATCTGTGGTTCACCGGGCCGGCCGGCGTCACGGTGCAGAACAGCGCGAGCAAACTCGGGCCGGGCATCGACGTCCGCGGATACGGCGGGTACCTGGTCGGCCCCGGCTCATGGACGCCGAGGGGCGTGTACCGGGTCGCCGCGATGCACCCCGTAGCGCGTGCACCGCTCGCCCTGGTCGACCTGATGACCCCCAAACCCGTACAGCGGCCGGCGCTCGCCGCTCGGCAGGTGCTGCCCGGCCGACAGCGGTCGGCGGTGCTCACCGGGCTCGTCAAGTTCGTGCTGCAGGCACCCGAGGGCGAGCTGAACAACCGCCTGTACTGGGCTGCCTGTCGCGCGTTCGAGACCGGCGTCGATCCCGACGCGGTGACCCGTGCCCTGGTCGACGCCGCGGTGTCCCTGGGGCATCCCGAACGCGCTGCCGAGCGCACGGTGACCAGCGCCCGCAACGCACCAACGAGGAAGCGTGCATGAGCAAGGACGACGACGACAACATCGACGAGAAGGCACGCGAGATCCTTCGCCGCGCCGGCCTCGCCGACGAGGGGAAAGGGCGCGGGCCGTCGCAGGCATCGCAGCTCGTCGCACTCGCCCGCGAACGGTACGAGCTGTTCATGTCCGAGGACGGACGACCGTACGGCGTGAAGCAGGACGGCCCGAACATTGCGCTGCCGCTGCGAGGTAAGGCCGGCCTGCGGTCGCAACTCGCCCGTATCTACACCGACGAGAACGACGGTTCGGTGCCGTCGCAGTCGGCGCTCGCCGACGCGATGACCGTGCTTGAGGGTGTCGCGGCCGCCGCCGACCCGCGAGTGCCCCACCTGCGAGTTGCTCGGCACAGCGACGAGATCGTCGTCGACCTGGCGACGTCGGACGGCCGCTGCGTCATCATCGGGCCGGACGGATGGCGCCGTGAGCCGCGCTCGCCGATCCTGTTTCGCCGGTCGGGTGCCATGAAACCGCTGCCCGAGCCGCTCGCCAACGGCGACGGTCTCACGAAGTTGCGCGAGCTGCTCAACACCAGTGACGAGGGGTTCCGGCTGCTCGTCGCATGGCTGGTCGCCTCGTTCATTCCCGATCTGCCGCACCCGATCCTGACGTTCCGCGGCGAGCAGGGCACCGGGAAGTCGAAGGGCGCGGCGATGGTGATCGGAATCATCGACCCGTCCGGCGCCCCGAAACGGACGGCGCCGCGCGACGTGAAGGCATGGGCGACGCAGGCGTTCAACTCATGGGCGCTCTGCCTCGACAACGTCTCGATCATCGCTGATTGGCTGTCCGACGCCCTGTGTCGGGCGGTGACCGGCGACGGCATCGTCGACCGCGCGCTCTACACCGACGACGACGTCGTCGTGCTGGAGTTCCGGCGCGTCCTGGCGATGACGACCATCGACGCCGGCGCGCTCGCGGGCGACCTCGCCGAGCGTCTGCTGACGATCGAGCTGAACCTGATTCCCGACCACAAGCGGCGCGAGGAAGCTGAGTTGGACGCGGTGTACGCCGAGGCTCACGCCTCGATCCTTGCGTCGCTGTTCGATCTGCTCGCGCAGGTGCTCAAGGTGCTGCCCGAGGTGCACCTCACGGAGCGCCCGCGCATGGCGGACTTCGCGCGGATCCTCGCCGCAGTCGACCAGGTGCAGGGGTGGGACACGCTTCACTCGTACAAGTCGAGCGCCCGTGACGCCGTCGCCGACGTCCTCGACGGCGAGCCGTTCGCACAGGCGGTCGTCGCCCTGGTCGACACGGCCGGGGCGGACGGCGTCACCTTGACGGCGCAGGAACTTCTCGACGCGGTGCAGACGCCCGAGCGGCTGCCGAAGAAGTGGCCGAAGGACTCGACGCGCGCGGCCGGCCAACTCAAGCGGCTCGCGCCCGCGTTGCGGACAATCGGCGTCGACGTCGACGACTCGCAGCGGCAGCCGAGGGGCAACCGCTCGCGCCTCTACCGGCTCACCTCGTCAGAGAGTAGGCGCAAGACAGCACCCGCAGCGCCCACAGCACCCGCAACGGGCTCTGAGCAGCAGGAACGCGCGGGTGCTACGGCAGACGCGAGCACCCGCGCCGGTTCTCGCAGCACCCGCAGCGGGCGCTCGCCGGGCGCTGCGGGCGCTCGCGCGGGTGCTCACCTCAGCGCAGCACCCGCAGCCGACACCCTGCCTGACGTGCCCGAACACGACTCTGCGGGCACTGCGGGCACTGCGGGCGCTAGTTCGCAGCCACTCTCTGTTTCCGCGACCGCTCTCTGTTCCGAGTGCGGGTTCCCGATGGCGCTGATCGAGCCCGGCCAGACCTCACACCCGAACTGCGGACCCGCCGCAGCATGACCATGAAAGGCACGACCATGACTGACGACAGCAGCAAGCGGCGCGACCCGGTCGACGCCGCCGTCGACACCATCCCCGGGTTCCGAGCCGTCGAGGCGGCCGACGCCAAGCTGCAGCAGCGCATCAAGCAGCTTCGCAACCCGGCCGCGCTGCCGCAGCCCGACTTCGTCGCCGAGGCACTCACCGCGCTCGACGCCGACGAGCCCCTGCCCGCCGACCTCGGCCGGCGCGCATGGGAGGCGCAGCAGGCAGCGAAGTTCTACGAGGCAGAGCTGCAGGTGCTGCTCGGCGTCGAGAACCGCCTCAAGCAGAAGCGAGAGATGGCGTTCAACGCCGGCGCCGACGGCGCGCTGCCCATGCTCCGCGCCGCCCTCGACGAGCTGCTCGCCGAGGCACGGCCAGCCGCCGAGTCGCTCCGCGGCGTGCACGACGCACAGAGCGCCATCGACCGCGGTCCCGAGGCGATCGCCGCATGGCAGGGGTTCGACGCCTACGTGACCCGGTACAAGCGGATCCGCGACGGACAGTACGCGCTCACCCTTGGCGCTGCGGGAGGCCGCGAGATCCACGTACGGGGCCGCGATGTCTCGTTCAGCGCCGTGTTCGGGCTGTGGTCCGAGGTCGCCAACGTCACTGAGGTGTGGCCCGAGTGGGTGCCCGGCGGTGAGGGCATCCGCCCGCCCTGGCCCGTGCCCAACCCGAACCGCCCGTTCGATGTACGGCACGACCGCGAGTGGCTTCTGTGGGTGCTGCGCACGCCCGGCGTCGAGCTGTGGCTGCCCCAGCTCGACGAGCTGCGGAAGGCGTGGGAGACGCAGCAGTCGGACGCCATCGAGCGGGGAGGCAAGGCAGTCGAGAAGACCGGTCAGAAGCTCAAGCGTCCCGTTCGCGTCCGGGCCGGCGACGGATCCGAGTGGAACGAGTACCGCGAGATCAGCGCCTAAGAGAGGAAGCACCATGTCCGACGCGAAGCGCACCAGGACGAACGGCATCGAGCGCGGCCGGAAGCTGTACCGCGACTTGATCGGCCCGCTCTCCAGCGACGGCCCGGCGCAAGAGTTCGCCCGGCTCAACGACACCGCGGTGAACCGAGCGAGTCTCGCTCACATCGCCCGACAGGGCGGTGAGCGCGGCCGCGCGGCCCGCACACGGCTTGACGAGTGGGAGGCCGGCGACTCGTCGGCCGCCTGACAGACCAGGCGTCAAAGTCACCCCGCTCGCTGTTCGGTCAGTTCCGGCGAGCGGGGAGCCATGGACACGAGCACTGCGCATGGTGCCCTGACTGTCCAGCGCCACCCCGAGCGCCCCGTCGCCATCCCGGCCGGCGGGGCGCTCTACTGTGCGCGAACGCTTTTAGGTCTCTGACCAGGCGCGATATGCAGCGGCGACACGCCGACGTGACAGGCGGACGCCTGCCGAGTTGGGGGTTCGAATCACCCCGGACGGCGGCGATCAAGGCCACAACGGGGCGTCACACGGCGAGAAAAGGGCGCCGAGCCGAATTCCCCAGACCCGTACAGACCGACAGCCGCAGCACCTCCCGGGCCGAAGATCGGGGGGCGGGGGGAGTCACCCCCCAGGGGTCGCCGAGCCCGGAGCGCAGTCGGGGCAGGCGTACACCTCGATGTCGAACGAGTGCGCGCCGACGCCGCCTCGGGCGCGGCCGACACTGACGCCGCCGACTTTGGTCCACAGCGACTTGCCACACAGGCAGCAGGCCCAACCCTGGTGTTGGGCGTAGGTGAGATCGTCGGCCGACGGCAGCTTGAGGCGCGCGGTCACCGGACTGTCCCTAACTGCGCCCACAGACCGCACTCGTCGGTCGTGAGCCCGACGCGGTCGGCGAGTCCTGAGACGAGCATCCAACCGGGTCCGTGACTGTTGATCAGCGGTAGCGGTTCGGGTCCCGACGCCGTGAGGCGGATCCGCTTACCGGCCGTCGACAGGGTCATCTCGATGACTTCCGCACCCGAGCCGAGGACGGCGACGAACAACTCGTCGGCGATCAGCGGGGCGTCGAGGTGCTTCACGCGGCCGCGAGTCCACAGACGCACGTGGGCTGCCTCGATCGGCTCGCCCTTGAAAGCCTTCTGCCACGTATGACCCGATTCGGGCATAGTTGACCCCCGGTGACGGCCGTTATCTGAGTACAGGTAGTGCTTATCTGTACTCAGATTGTCGCCGGGATTGGCGCTGGTCAAGCGGGACGGGAGAGTATGTGTACTCAGATTGACCTGATCACTCGGAATGGGGTGCAGCGGTGGCACAGCCTGAGTACCTGCGGATCGCCGCCGACCTGCGGCGCCGCATCGCTCCGGGCGGAGAGTTCGGGCCGGGTGATCAGATCCCGACCATTCCCGAGCTGTGCGCCGAGTACGGCGACGTGTCGCCAACGACGATCCGCAACGCGCTGCGGCTGCTCACGAACGAGGGACTGATCGAGGCTCGCGCTCGCGCCGGCACGCGAGTTCGGCCGCGGCCGCCGATCCATCGCATGGCAGCGGACCGGTACCGGTCGACGCCCGGCGCGAAGTCGACGCCGTACACGCGCGATCAGGGCATCGGATGGTCCGAGTACCGACTCGACAAGCGGTTCGAGAAGGTGCAGGCGGACCCCGAGTTGGCGGCGCTGTTCGAGTGCGAGGTCGGCGAGCGGCTGCTCGCGCGGCACTTCGTGTTCTACGACAACGACCAGCCGACGCAGATGAGCACGAGTTACGTCCGGTGGTCCGATGTGGCTGACACGCCGGTCGCCGACCCGATCAACGAGCCGTGGCCGGGCGGCACTCGCGCGCAGATGGCGAGCCTCGGCATTCGCGTCACGCAGGTGCGCGAGTCGTTCACGACCGCCATGCCGACCGATCTGGAGGCGGCGACGCTGCGGATCGGCTCGGGCGTGCCGGTCCTGCGGTACACGCGTCGGCACGTCTCCGATACCGGCCGCGTGGTCGAGGTCGCGCACCCGATCGTCCGTCGCGGCGACACGACCATCGTCGACTTCGTCATCGACCTCGACGAGCAGCCCGGAGCATGACGACGGCCCCCGCCCGAGGTTGGGCAGGGGCCGCGGTCGATCTCAGCGAGTGCCGTCGCGGTAGGTGCGCCGCCATGCGTTGTGGAGGCGCCGGCCGACGCGCAGCCGGTAGCGGTCGCCGTGGCAGCGGCTGCACGTCCTGGTCCCGAGCCATCCGTGCTTCTCGCCGTCGCCGCCGCACTTCCGGCACCGGGCGAACGGCTGCAGCATGCACAACGCCGCGTAGGCGAGCAGCCCGAGCGCGGCCGCGGTCATAGCAATGAGCATGGAGTGTCTGCCCCCTCCGAAGTGGGTGTTTCCCGTTTCCCGAGGGCGCCCTGCTAGCTACTAGATCACTGGTCAGGGCGCCTTTGTGCCGCTAGCGGGGCTGCTAGGTCTAGCAGGGCGGGGTGCTAGACCTAGCAGCCGTACGAGGGTCAGGCGGCCGCCCGGTCGGCATCACGGCGCGTGATGGCGGCGACGACGTCGGCCCGCTTGATGCCGCGGCGCGTGGTCTTCTCCTCGTCGTCGTTCGTGCCCCACACGTCCCGCACGGTGATGCCCCATGGCTTGAGCGCGGCCGTCACGTTGGCGCTTGTCCATCCGGTGTAGACGTCCGGGCGCAGCTCGCCGAGGCGGGCGGCGACACGCTCGTTCCACACCTGGTCTTCGGCGGCGTCGATGACCGTGACGACGTCGGCGAGCATGTCGACGCCTGCGGCCGCGGCCGGCCCCTCGCCGAGGGCGTGCCCGGTGATGTTGCCGTACTCCTCACGCATCCGGCGGGCGCGCGCGGCGACTTGCTCGGCGCCGACAGCGTCGACGAACGCCGAGGCGACGATGCGCGGGTCGTCGCCCTCGCCGGACATCCAGCAGATGCCGAGGTCGAGCCGGCTGAACATGGTCGAGCGGATACCGGACTTGTACGCGCCAGTCCCGAGCACCATGTCGTTGGCCTGGTGGTTCATCACCTTCAGGCAGAACCGCAGCACGGCGTTCGCCGAGATGCCCGGCGGCAGCGACTTCGCGTCGGGGCGCTGCGTGGCGAACAGTCCGACGATGCCGAGCGCCGGCCCGCGCTTCGTGATGTCGGTGCAGATCGATTCGATCTCGGCGCCGTACTTCTCGTCCTCGAACGGCACTTGGCACTCGTCGAGCCCGACGACGATCGGGTGCAGCCCGTACCGCTTGTCGCTCGCGAGCGCCGGCGTCACCTTCGACTCGGGGCAGATCGAGCGAGGCAGCGACTTGATCACCTTCGCCCGGCGCCGCAGCTCCTCGCGCAGCTCGCGCAGGGCGTGCAGCACGTACTCGATGTCCTCGGGCTCGTCGCCGGCCCGGTAGCGGTGGCAGACCGGTTCGAGGGCGCCGAGGTCGCCGGTCCCCTTGAAGTCGAACGCGTACAGCGCGGCCCGCGGGTCAAGCGCGGCGATCAGCAGGAACAGCCGCAACAGGAACGTCTTGCCCATGCGCGGGATCGAGCCGATCACGATCGCCGCGAACATCAGCGTCACGGACATGTCCCGCATGCGCTGGTCGTTGCCGAACACGACGGGCCGGAACAGGTCGACCTGACCGGACTTGAGCAGCGGCCACGCCGGTTTCTTCGTCTCGTTCATCGGCCGGTCGCCGACGTACAACACGAGGCGCCCCTGATGCTCGTCGGGATCGCCCGCCGGCCACACGCAGCCGAGCTTGCGCCGCAGGCCCGAGGCGAGCGCCTCGCGCTTCTCCATGACGTCCTCGGGCACGACGCCGTACGGCAGATCGAGGTCGGCACGGTAGCCCGGACCGTCGCGGGTGATCTCGGCCGTAAAGCGCATGCCGTCCATGTCGCCGCCCTTCTTGATCGCGGCGCTGATCTTCTGGTTGCCGATCGAGTCGAGCCCGCGCAGGACGATCGAGCTGGTCAGCTTCTGCACCTCGGTACGCAGCACGGCCGGCCCGATGACGGGCGCGTCCTGGTGCTGCCCGAGGAACCCGAGGGTGAGCACGCCGCCGGCGGCGAACACGTACAGGAAGTCGGGCGCCATGACGTACAGCCACAGGGCGAACCCGAGGCCGAACACCGCGGCGACGACCGTGACGAACAGGCGCAGGCGGACCCGGCCGGCGCGCAGCCGCGCCAACTTCAGGTACTCGTCGACGTCCTCGGTCCGCACGGCCCAGTCGCGCAGCGGCGCCGCCTCACGGTCCCACACCCAACGGTCCGTGGCCGTGACGAACCGGCAGGCGCCCCGCGGCGCCATCATCGTCAACTGCGTCGCGTACCAGGGCGCCCGCAGCCCGTGATACAGCGAGGCGTACCCGGCGCGGCTGCTCGCCTGCCGGGCGGTGGCGAGGAAATCGCGCCGACTGGTCAGCCATGAGGCGATGATCGGGCGGCGCCGCTCGGTGTGCACGCCGGGCGCAGGCAACTTCGGGTTGTCGACGAGTACGGGCGTACTCGGCTGCTCGGGCTCGACGGGTACGGGTGTACTCGATCGGGTGTCTGCCGGGGGCACGGCGGTGTCGGTCATGATGGTGCTCCGGTTGCTCAGATGGTGATCGGAAGCACGGGGCGGTCGTGTCCGCGCGAGGTCCGGCCGCCCCGTGGCGTATCAGCGGTCGTTCTGGAAGTCGCGCAGCAGCGAGCGCAGGACGACGAGACAAGCGGTCGCGCATACGCCGCCGATGGCGACCGCGACCGAGGCGACGGCGAGCGCGAGCGCACAGACGGACACGACGCCGCCGATCGTCAGCCACTTGAACGCGTTGAACTGCTGCCGCGGCGCCTGGTGCTGGCACTGGTGCGGCTGTACCGCCTGCATGAGCTGCTGCGCCTGCAGCACGGCGGCGATGAGCTTGAGCTGCTCGGAGTTGTCGGCCGCCTCGACAGCCTCGCGCGCAGCCTTGTCGAGGTCGTCGTTCACCGCGCCCACCTGCGCAGACCATGCAGCCACGGACGGGCGACGAGCCCGAGCGCGAACGCGACGACGACGGGCTGCGAGGCGACGGCGGCGACCAGGGCGACGACGAGCGCGAGCAGCGACGGGAAGGCGATGAGCAGCCCGAGCAGCGCGCCAAGGATGAGCCACTTCACGGCCGCACCTCCTGCCGCGCGCGGGCGTCGACGAACGCGCGGAACGCGTTCTGCAGCGCCTCGGCGCGAGGCTGCCCGCACCGCACCCGGTCCTTGATAACCCGGATCGAGGGCACCTCGCCGGCGAGCAGCTCGTCGCGGAACTGCTGTGCGGTGTCGCCGAGCCCGAACGCTGCGAGCGGGTCGACCTCGTCGACGGGTACGTCGGGCGCGGGCGCCTCGGGCACGTACTCGGCGCGTACCTCGGCGCGGGCGCGGGACGCCTCGGCGGCGACCGCCGGCCGCGACGCGACCGCCTTGGGACGGGCCATGATCGGCAGCAGCCGCGCCCCGGCGGGTACGACCTCGGGTACGGGCTGCGGAAGCGTCGGCCGCTCCGGGTACGCCTCGGGCACCCGCTCGACCTCGACGGGCACGGCGTACTCGACGGCGGGCTCGGCGGCTGCCTGGTGCTCGTCGCGCGCCAGTGCGTGAGTACGCCACAGCGCCACCGGAACGAGCAGCGAGACGACCGTGACGAGTTCGAGCGTCACGTGCACTACGCCCGCTTCGAGGGCGTGAGCGGCGACCTGCGCGGCGCACATCAGCACGAGCGACAGGGCGACGTCGAGCGGCCGGAACCACTTGAGCGCGGCGATCACATAGCAGTCGATGCTCATCGGCAGCATGACGGCGATCGGCGGCCGCGCGCCGAGCCGACGCGCGAGCTCGTACTCGGCGATCGCGGTGTACGCGAGCCCGGCCGCGGTCGACGCCCGCCGGATCCATGTACGGGTCGGGTCGGTGCTCACGCGCGTGCACCGCCCTCGATGTCGACGGCCCGCAGCAGAATGCGCAGAGCCTCGGTCACGGCGCCGTACGCCTGGTTCAGGGCGAACACGTCGCTGTAGTCCACGCGGGCGTAGTCGAGCAGCAGCCGGCGCGCGACGCGGGCGGCGACGTCGGTGTTGCTCGGCTCGCGCAGCCGGTCGCGCACTCTGTCGGCGTCGGCGCCGTGCAGGGGCTCTCGAACGTCGGCCGCCGGCCGGGCGCTCGCGGCGAGCTGCCTGCGCAGGGCACGCAGCTTCGGCAGGAACACCTCGGTGTCGTCGATCAGCTTGTCGAGGCCGGCGAGGTCGAGTTCGGCGCCGTGGTTGTCCTCGCTGAAGACGGCGACGACGGGCTCGTCTTCCTCGGTGCGGAACAGGTACGCGTGGAAGTTGGCGCCGCCGTTCACGGTGGTGAGTTCGGCGCGCTCGCTCACGCAGTAGTCGGCACGGTGGCCGGGGTCCTTGCACCAGGACGGGCAGGCGTTCGGCACGCCGTCGAGCGCGAGCGGCGCCACGGTGTACGGAATGGGCTGGTCGACGGGCCAGTCGATGGCAGATACGGTGTGGCTCATGGTTCGGACTCCTGCTGAGTAGGGGTCCGGCCGTAGGCGCCGCCGATCATGTCTCCGCATGTGGCGGCGCCGCCCTGTTTCTCGTACGCACCGCGTACACGTGAGAACGGGATTGGCCGGGATAACTGGGGATATGGCGAGATGCCGTTTCCGCAGGTCAACCGGCCTGTGAGTGGTCTACAGCAGGTCAAGCGAGGGGCCTAAATGACCTCGTAATGCGTAGGTCTCGGGTTCGAATCCCGAAGGCGGCTCCACTGGAACCCCAGTTCAGATCTCCCTGAACTGGGGTTTTCCGTTTCAGTGGAGGCGACGACTACGCCGTGTGCGGGCGGCACGATCGCCAACGTGGCGCCCCCACGTGGTGCCCGAGCCGAGACGCGGAGGAGCTATCGGCCCCGCCGCGATCTTGCGGCAGGGCGGGGCCGTGGCAGTGAGGCGCGGGCACGCCGTGGTGGTGCGGCGGTTGTTATGAGCAGTGGGTGTTCTCGCGCGGGGCCCTGCCAGTGGTCAGGTAGGTGTTCACCGCTGCGTCGACGCAGGCGCTGCCTCGGTTGTAGGCGGTGTGGCCGTCGCCTTCGTAGGTGAGGAGGGTGGCCGAGTCGAGTTGGGTGGCGAGGGAGCGGGCCCAGCCGTAGGGGGTGGCGGGGTCGCGGGTGGTGCCGACGACCAGGATGGGGGCCGCGCCGCGGGCCTCGATGCGGCGGGGTTTGCCGGTGGGCTTGGTCGGCCAGTAGGAGCAGTTCAGGGCGGACCAGGCCAGGCCGCGGCCGAAGACCGGGGAGGCCTTCTCGAAGGTGGGCAGTGCTGCGGTGACCTCGTCGGGGGAGCCGAAGGCGGGTGGCAGGTCCAGGCAGTTGACGGCGGCGTTGGCGTACATCAGGTTCGTGTACTTGCCGTCCGTCTCGCGCTGGTAGTAGCTGTCCGAGAGGGCGAGCAGGCTGGTGCCGTCCTTCTTCTTCATGGCCGCGTTCAGGGCCGCGCGCAGTTGTGACCAGGCGGCCTCGTCGTACATCGCCGCGATCACCCCCGTCGTCGCCAGTGCCTCGGTGAGGGGGCGCTGCTTCGAGGAGGTGCGCAGGGGCTTGGCGTCGGCGCGTTCGAAGAAGGCGGCCAGGTTCGCGGTCGCCTTGGGCAGTGCGGTGCCCTTGGGGCCCAGCGGGCAGTCGGGACGGCGTACGCAGTCCTTGGCGAAGGACTGGAAGGCCGTCTCGAACCCGGCCGTCTGGTCCTGGTTCATCCGGCGGGCCGAGAGCGCGGGGTCCATCGCGCCGTCGAGCACCAGGCGGCCGACCCGGTCCGGGAACAGGCCTGCGTACGTCGCGCCGAGGAACGTGCCGTACGACGCTCCCACGTAGTTCAGCCGCCGGTCCCCCAGCAGTGCGCGCAGCATGTCCATGTCGCGGGCGGCCTCCACCGTCGACATGTGCGGCAGCAACTCCGCCGAGCGGCGCTCGCAGCCCTGCGCGAACTTCTTGTACGCCGCCACGAGGGCGTCCTGCTCGGCCTTGCTGTCGGGGGTTACGTCGGTACGGACGTACGCGTCCATCCCCTTGGCGTCCAGACAGGTGACCGGTTCGCTGCGGCCCACGCCGCGCGGGTCGAGGGCGACCATGTCGTAGGTGCCACGGACCTTCGCGGGGTAGCCGAGGGCCGCGTACGACTGGAGGTAGCCGATGGCCGAGGCGCCGGGACCGCCCGGGTTGACCAGGAGCGAGCCCTGGCGGCGGCCGTTCGCGGTCGCCTTCTTGCGCGAGACGGCCAGTTCCACGTGGCCGCGCGAGGGCTGCTCGTAGTCCAGCGGCGCCTTCATCGTCGCGCACTGGAAACCTTCGCCGCCGCAGCTGCGCCACGACAACTTCTGCTCGTAGTACTTGCTCAGGGACGGCGGGGTCTTCTCGGGCAGCGCGGCCATCGAGGCGTCGGTGTGCGAGCCGGTCGAGGTGCATGCGGCGGTGGAGGTGGCGAGCAGGGTGAGGGCGGAGAGGGTGCCGAGGAGGTGGGTGGTGCGGGGGGAGGTGGGGAGGGGGCGGCTGCGGCTGAGGTCGGAGCCAGGGGCGTTCGCGGTGCGGGGGGCGCGGGTGGGGCGGGGGCCGAGAAGGGTGGGGAGGCCGCGCAGCGGGCCTGCCGTGCGGGAGGGGGTGGGACGGCGACGGCGGCCGCTGGGGCTGGAGTTCATTCGGCGAGGGTAACTGTGCGCGTTGTGATGGTCACTTGAGGTGGAGGGGGTGGGGGTGGCGCGTATGGGTGATGGTTGGTGGGGGATGTGGGTGGGGGGCTGCTGTGGGGTTCGGTCACCCTCGCGCCTTGGGGGGCCTCCCCCTCCCCCCTCCCCTCCCTCCCCATCTCCCCCACGCCGCCCCCACTCCGCCCAACACAAGTCACCTCAGGTGCTCAGCCCACCCTGAACGACCCACAGAGCAGCCCAACTCCCGCCCCGCCACCACCCTCCCCTCTCTCACAACTCGTCCCGCCTCACTCCGCCGCCTCACCCCGCCCGCAGCGCCAACGTCATCGCCTCCACCGCGAGCAGCGGTGCGACGTTGCTGCTCAAAGCCTCCCGGCAGGCGCCGATCGCTTCTATCCGGCGCAGGGTCGACTCGGGTGTGGTCGTGCCTGCCAGCCGAGTCAGGGATTCCTCGGCGTCGGTGTTGGCCAGGGCGGAGTGGGCACCGAATTGGAGGGCGAGGACGTCGCGGTAGAAGCCGGTCAGGTCGGTGAGGGCGAGGTCGAGGCTGTCGCGCTGGGTGCGGGTGCGGCGGCGCTTCTGTTTGTCCTCCAGTTCCTTCATGACGCCTGCCGTGCCGCGGGGCATGCGGCCGCCGCTCTGCGCGCCCAGCGCCGCCTTCAACTCCTCGGTCTCCTTCGCGTCGGTCTCCTCGGCGAGTTGTGCCGCCTCTTCCGCCGCCGCGTCGACCAGTTCCTGTGCGGCTCGTAGGGCCCCGCCAACGTCCGCCACTCGGAGCGGGAGCTTCAGGACCGCGGCGCGGCGGGACCGGGCCCGTTCGTCGGTCGCCAGGCGGCGTGCCCTGTCGATGTGTCCCTGGGTGGCCCGGGCCGCTGTCGCCGCCCGGTCCGGATCGATGCCGTCACTGCGTACGAGCACATCGGCCACCGCGTCCACGGGCGGCGTGCGCAAGGTGAGGAGACGGCAGCGGGAGCGGATCGTGGGCAGCACGTCCTCGATGGAGGGGGCGCACAGCAGCCAGACGGTGCGCGGAGCCGGTTCCTCCACGGCTTTGAGGAGGACGTTGCCCGCGCCTTCGGTGAGCCGGTCCGCGTCTTCCAGGACGATGACCTGCCAGCGTCCTCCGGCCGGGGAGAGCTGCGCCCGGCGGACCAGGTCGCGGGTCTCCTTCACACCGATGGACAGGAGATCGGTACGGATTACCTCCACGTCCGCGTGCGTACCGCCCAGCGAGGTGTGACAGCCGTCGCAGAACCCACAGCCCGGCGAGCCGCCGAGCGCCCGGTCGGGGCTCACACATTGCAGCGCCGCCGCGAAGGCGCGCGCCGCCGTGGCCCGGCCCGCGCCGGGCGGACCCGTGAACAGCCAGGCGTGCGTCATCTTCGACGCCTCAGGGGGCGCCTCTCCCCTGTCGACGGCTGTGACGAGCGCGTCGGCGTCCCGTGCCGCGGCATCCAGCTGCTCCGCGACATACTCCTGGCCCACCAGGTCGTCCCACACCGTCATGGGTACGTCACCCCCTCCTGTCCTCTCCTCGTACTTCGCTCCGTACGGCCGCTGAGCAGGGCCGCCCGCTTCGGTGGGACGCATGCCGCCGCGGATCTGCCGACCATCTGACCTGCGGACAACGCACCGATGGCCGGCCGTTGCCGACCGTCGGCTTTCGCGTCCGAGGCCCATTCTGGTGCACAGCTCCGACAACCGGGCGGCCTGTGGATAACTCCCGCGCACCTGGGCGGAGATGCCCCTCGGCCAGGTGCGGCGTCCTCATCCACAGGCCCTCGACAGCTCCCAGCACCCGCCCACGCCCCGCCGCCCCAAGCCCGCAGTCGCAGTCGCAGCCACAGCCACAGCCACAGCCACAGCCACAGCCACAGCCACAGCCACCCAACCCGACCAAGCCCAGCCGCACACAACCCCAGCCACACAAAAAAGGACCCGGGCCCGCCCATCACGGCACCCGGGTCCTCTCACAACATTCGCCACACGGCCGGTACGGAGAGAGTTCCAGCCCCTCGTACCGGGCCGGAGCCACCTCCACCCCCACAGAGCCAACTCACCTCACCGGCAAGCCGACTCCGCAGAAGCCGCCGACTCGATCAGCGCCACCGCCCCTTGCGCGGCTTCCCGTCCTCCGCCTGCCCCTCGTGGCGCACCCGGTCGTTTTGCCCCGTCTGACCCGTCTGGTCCGTGGGTTCCGACTGCCCCGCGTGGTCCTCGTGCGGGCCGAGCAGCTCGTCCGCCAGGGTCGGCAGGTCGTCGAGCGGGGTTTCCTCCGCCCAGTCGGAGCGACGGCGAGGGCGGCCCGACTCCGGGTCGATCTGCGGGAGTTCGTAGGTGCGGTCGTCGCCGCCGGGCGGCGGGGCCTGCTGGTCGTCGCGGAAGTAGTGCGGCGGTACGCGGTCGAGCGGGTCGCCCCGGTCCTCGCGTACCGGCGGCAGCACGGCCGTCTCGTCCGGCTCGGCCGGGGACGAGGCCCCGTGGCCCGGGCCCTCGGCGCCGGGCATCGGCAGAACCGCGGTCTCCTCCGCGTCCGAACCCGAACCCGGACCCGCACCCGCACCCGCACCCGAGTCCACCGGCCGCAGCACCGTCGTCTCGTCGTGGTCCGAAGAGCCCGAAGGCTCAGAAGAGAGGTCAGAAGAGGAAGAAGACCCGGGCGCGCCCACAACCGGCGTAGGCACCGTGATCTCATGGTCCGGGTACTGCGGCGCGGTCTCGGCCGACCTCGGCACCGGGTTCTCCACGGTCGTCTCGTTGTCCGGATCGCCGACACGAGCCGTGCCCGGTCCTGCCGGACTGCCCGATCCCTCCGAGCTACCCGACCCCTCCGAACTCCCCGAGCCCCCAGGCCCCTTCGAGCCCTCGGACTCCTTGGCCGCCTCCGGCCTCGGCGCCCCACCGGCCGCCGACTCCCGCAACTCCGTAGCCGTGCGCTCCGCCCGGGCAGCCGCCTCGGCGGCAGCCGCGGCCGCCGCGCGGCGGGCCTCTTCGGCCCTGAGCAGCGCTTCCTCCGCCTTGCGCTGCTTCTCCACGCGACGGGCCTCGGCCTCGGCGTGGATGCGGGCCTCTTCCTCGGCGCGGCGGCGGGCCTCCTCCTCGGCCTTGCGGCGGCGCTCCTCCTCGGCGGCGCGGGCCTGCTCCTCGGCGAGCAGGCGGGCCTGCTCCTCCTCGGCGCGGCGGCGGGCCTCCTCGGCGCGCAGGCGTGCGGCCTCGGCCTGGCGTTCGGCCTCGCGGGCCCGGGCCTCCTCCAGCTCGCGGCGCTTGCGTTCCTCTTCCTCGGCGCGGATGCGCTCCAGCTCGGCCTGGCGTTCGCGCTCCAGGCGCTCTTCCTCGGCCTTGCGCCGTGCCTCTTCCTCCGCGCGCCGGCGTGCGGCCTCCTCGGCCGCCCTGCGCGCTTCCTCGCGCGCCGTGACCTCGGCCTCCGAGAGCGGAAGTACCAGGTCGAGGCGGTGCCGGATCACGGTGGTGACGGCCTCGGGCTCCTGCCCGCCGTCCACCACCAGGTAGCGGCCGGGGTCGCCCGCGGCCAGCGTGAGGAAGCCGGAGCGCACGCGGGCGTGGAACTCGGCGGGCTCCGACTCCAGCCGATCGGGTGCCTCGGTGAAGCGTTCGCGGGCCGTCTCCGGAGCGACGTCGAGCAGTACGGTCAGGTTCGGCACCAGGCCGCCGGTCGCCCACCGCGAGATGCGTGCGACCTCGGTCGGCGACAGGTCGCGTCCGGCGCCCTGGTAGGCGACGGAGGAGTCGATGTAGCGGTCGGTGATGACGACGGCGCCGCGTTCCAGGGCGGGCCGAACCACCGTGTCGACGTGTTCGGCACGGTCGGCCGCGTACAGGAGGGCCTCGGCGCGGTGCGAGAGGCCCGCGCTGGAGACGTCGAGCAGGATCGAGCGCAGCCGCTTGCCGACCGGGGTCGCGCCGGGCTCGCGGGTGAGGACGACCTCGTGGCCCTTGGACCTGATCCACTCGGCGAGTGCCTCGGCCTGGGTGGACTTGCCCGAACCGTCGCCGCCCTCCAAGGCGATGAAGAAGCCCTCGGCGGGCAGCGCCTCGGCCGCGTCGGCGCCGCGCAGTGCCTCGAGCAGGTCCTGGCGCAGCGGGACGCCGGAGCGGTCGTCGGTCTTCGCGAGGACCAGCGCGGCGACCGGCAGCAGCAGTGCGCCGACGAGCATCAGCGTGAACGCGGCGCCGCCGTGCGCGAAGACGAAGTCGCCGTTCTCCAGGCGGTGCGGGCCGATCGCCGCCGCGAGCAGCGGTGCGGCGAGCAGTCCGGCGGCCACGAAGACCCGTACCACCGCGTGCAGATGGGCCGTCATGCGTACCCGGCGCGGCTCTTCGGTCTCCTGGTCGATCAGGGTGTGCCCGGTGTGTGCCGCGATGCCCGCGGCACTCGCGCCGAGCGCCAGGATCACCACGACGCTCGCGAGGTCGGACACCAGCCCGGCGCCCAGCAGCGCGATCCCGGTGGCCGCGAGCGACAGGGCGAGCAGGCGGCGCCTGGACAGGGCGGGCAGTACGGAGGGCGCGGTGCGGATTCCGGCGACGGTGCCGCCGGTGAGTACGAGGACGAGCAGCCCGTAGGTGACCGGGCCGCCGTCGAGGTCCTTGCCGTGCAGGACGGCCACCGCCACCGCGGCGGAGATCGCGCCCGCGACGGCTGCGCAGGCGAGGACGAGCAGCGGGATCGCGCCGGTGCGGCCCTTGTCCCGGTCGCCGCCCGCCTTGGGGCGGCGCAGGCCTTCGAGCGGCGAGCGCGGGCGCGGGGTGGCGGTGTCGGGGAGTTCGAGGAAGACGATCACCGAGAGGGAGGCGGCGAACAGGCCCGCGGCGACGTAGGAGCCGAGTGCGGCCTGGTGTGCGCCGAACCAGTCGATGCCGGTGCCGAGCGCCTTCGTCAGGAGCGAGGCCACGACGAGCGCGGCGGCGGCGATCGGCACGGCCACGAAGGCGGTGCGCAGCGAGAGGCGGCGCAGCGCCTCCTGGTGGTCGGGCAGGGGGCGCACGCTGGCGCCCTCCGGCGGCGGCGGGGGCAGCAGGGCCGGGGCCGCGCTCTCCCGGCAGACGGTCCACAGGCGTTCGGCGACCGAGACGACGAAGGCGGTGACCAGGAGCAGGGCCAGGGCGTTGGCGGGCGACCAGTCGATCCACAGCGGCGCGATGATCAGCAGCAGCGCGCGCACGCCGTCGGCGCCGACCATCGTCCAGCGACGGTCGAGCAGCCCGCCCTCGCGCTTGTCGCCCTTCTTCTCCGGCTTCTTGCCGGGTGCGGTCAGGGCGCTGAGCGGGCCGAGCAGCACCGCGCCGAAGAGCAGCGTGCCGAGGATGCGCGCGCCGAACACCGCGGCCACCGCGAACGCGACACCCCGGTATCCGCCGCCGAACGCGCTCTCCTGGATCGCGGTCTGCAGTACGAGCAGCACCAGGACGAGCAGTGCCAGGACATCGCCCACCCCACTGACCAGCTGTGCGCTCCACAGCCGCTTCAGCTGGGGCGCACGCAGCAGCGCGCGTACGGCGCGCTCCCGTGAATCAGCGGCGAGATCGTCGTCGGGGACCGCCTGCAAGGCCGCCCGCTGCTCGGTTCGCGTCATCCTGACAGCCTATCGGCAGGCCCCCTTGCGCTGTCGGGCCGCCCGAGGATGGGACCGCATCGACACCTAATGGCCGGGGCGAAACGGCCTGCTGTTCACGAACCGGGCACCGGTGGGCGCGAGCGGGCGTACGAAGGACGGTCGTACGGGCCCCGCGCACGGGTCGGCTTGCGCGCCCGCGTGCACACCCGCCGGGCACACGCCCCGCCCGCAGGCCCACGCCCCACCCGTACAGCGATCCGCCCCGGCGCTCAACAGCACCGGGGCGGATCCATGCGTTCGTGCGCGCCCTCTTGAGAAGGCATCGCGCCCTCTTGAAACGGCATGAAGAGGGCGGACCGGGACCGCTCAGCCCTCGGAACCACTCTCCGCCGACGCAGCAGTCGACGTGGCCGTCGACTTCGCCGCGGCCTTCTTCGCCGCCGTCGTCGTCTTCTTCGCCGCGGTCTTCTTGGCCGTCGTGGTCTTCTTGGCGGCCGTCTTCTTCGCGGTGGTGGTCTTCTTGGCGGCGGTCTTCTTGGCCGGGGCCTTCTTCGCCGCCTTCTTGGCCGTCTTCTTGGCGGGGCCCTTCGCGCGCTTCTCGGCGAGCAGTTCGTAGCCGCGCTCGGGCGTGATCTCCTCGACGCTGTCGGCGGACCTCAGCGTCGCGTTGGTCTCGCCGTCGGTCACGTACGGGCCGAAGCGGCCGTCCTTGACCACGACCGGCTTTCCGCTGACCGGGTCCTCGCCGAGTTCCTTCAGCGGCGGCTTCGCGGCGGCGCGGCCGCGCTGCTTGGGCTGGGCGTAGATGGCGAGCGCCTCGTCCAGGGTGATGCCGAAGAGCTGGTCCTCGGTCTCCAGGGAGCGCGAGTCCGTGCCCTTCTTCAGGTACGGGCCGTAGCGGCCGTTCTGCGCGGTGATCTCCACGCCCTCCGCGTCCTTGCCGACGACGCGCGGCAGCGACATGAGCCCCAGCGCGTCCTCCAAAGTCACGGTGTCCAGGCTCATCGACTTGAACAGCGAGGCGGTACGCGGCTTCACCGCGTTCTTGCCGGTCTTCGGGGTGCCCTCGGGCAGCACCTCGGTGACATAGGGGCCGTAGCGGCCGTCCTTGGCGACGATCTCGTGGCCGGTCGCCGGGTCGGTGCCGAGCGGGAAGTCGCCGCTGGGCTTGGCGAGGAGTTCCTCGGAGAGCTCGACGGTCAGCTCGTCGGGAGCCAGGTCCCCGGGGATGTCGGCGCGCTGGTGGCCCTCGGTGTCGCGTTCGCCGCGCTCGATGTAGGGGCCGTAGCGGCCCACTCGCAGCACGATGCCGCTGCCGACCGGGAAGGACGACACCTCACGGGCGTCGATCGCGCCGAGGTCGGTGACCAGTTCCTTCAGGCCGCCGAGGTGGTCGCCGTCGCCGTTGCCCGCCTCCGCGGCGGCGCCGGAACCCTCGCCCTCACCGAAGTAGAAGCGCTTGAGCCACGGCACGGACTGGGCCTCGCCGCGGGCGATCCGGTCGAGGTCGTCCTCCATGCGCGCGGTGAAGTCGTAGTCGACGAGCCGCCCGAAGTGCTTCTCCAGGAGGTTGACCACGGCGAAGGACAGGAAGGAGGGCACCAGCGCGGTGCCCTTCTTGAAGACATAGCCGCGGTCGAGGATGGTGCCGATGATCGAGGCGTACGTGGAGGGGCGGCCGATCTCCCGCTCCTCCAGCTCCTTGACCAGGCTGGCCTCGGTGTAGCGGGCGGGCGCCTTGGTGGCGTGCCCGTCGGCGGTGATCTCCTCGGCGGACAGCGCGTCGCCCTCGCCGACCTGCGGCAGACGGCGCTCGCGGTCGTCGAGTTCGGCGTTGGGGTCGTCGGCGCCCTCCACGTAGGCCTTGAGGAAGCCGTGGAAGGTGATCGTCTTGCCGGAGGCGGTGAACTCGGCGTCCCGGCCGTCGGAGGCGGTGCCCGCGATGCGGACGGTGACGCTGTTGCCGGTCGCATCCTTCATCTGCGAGGCGACGGTGCGCTTCCAGATCAGCTCGTACAGCTTGAACTGGTCGCCGGTCAGACCGGTCTCGGCCGGGGTGCGGAAACGATCACCCGAGGGGCGGATCGCCTCGTGCGCCTCCTGCGCGTTCTTCACCTTGCCCGCGTACGTACGCGGCTGCTGCGGCAGGTAGTCGGCGCCGTAGAGCTGGGTGACCTGCGCGCGGGCGGCGGCCACCGCGGTCTCCGAGAGCGTCGTGGAGTCCGTACGCATGTAGGTGATGAAGCCGTTCTCGTACAGCTTCTGCGCGACCTGCATGGTGGCCTTCGCACCGAAGCCGAGCTTGCGGCTGGCCTCCTGCTGGAGGGTGGTGGTGCGGAACGGCGCGTACGGGGAGCGGCGGTAGGGCTTGGACTCGACGGAGCGGACCGCGAAGTCGGTCTGCTCCAGGGCGGCGGCCAGGGCGCGGGCACCGGCCTCGTCCAGGTGCAGGGTGTCGCTCTTGAGCTTGCCGAGCGAGTCGAAGTCGCGGCCCTGCGCGACACGCTTGCCGTCGACCGAGGCCAGGCGGGCCACCAGGGTCGCGGGGTCGGACTTGTCGCCGGTGCGGCCGGTCGCGAAGGTGCCGGTGAGGTCCCAGTACTCGGCAGAGCGGAAGGCGATGCGCTCGCGTTCCCGCTCGACGACGAGCCGGGTCGCCACCGACTGCACGCGGCCCGCCGACAGCCGCGGCATGACCTTCTTCCACAGCACCGGCGAGACCTCGTAACCGTAGAGACGGTCGAGGATGCGGCGGGTCTCCTGGGCGTCGACCAGCTTCTGGTTCAGTTCGCGCGGGTTGGCGACGGCCGCCCGGATCGCGTCCTTGGTGATCTCGTGGAAGACCATCCGGTGTACGGGGATCTTCGGCTTGAGGACTTCCCGCAGGTGCCAGGCGATGGCCTCGCCCTCACGGTCCTCATCGGTGGCCAGGAAGAGTTCGTCGGAGTCGCGCAGCAGGTCCTTGAGTTTCTTGACCTGTGCCTTCTTGTCCGAGTTCACGACGTAGATCGGCTGGAAATCGTGCTCCACGTCCACGCCCAGGCGGCGCACCTCGCCGGTGTACTTCTCCGGCACCTCGGCGGCGCCGTTGGGAAGGTCGCGGATGTGCCCGACGCTCGCCTCGACGACGTAGCCGGGGCCGAGATAGCCCTTGATCGTCTTCGCCTTGGCGGGCGACTCGACAATGACGAGTCGGCGGCCGCCCTGCGCGGCCTCGCTGGTCGGGGACAACTTCGCTCTTCTCTCCGTCGGCGCTGTGGCGCCCCGCTCGACCCTTGGGCCCGGGGCGGAATTGGTGCGACGCTGCGGAGTGTGACGGTACAGCCCGCCCCCGTGTCAAACGGGAAAAGCCCGCAACGGCCACTCGAACGGTAACCCGACTACCGTCGTTCCTGCCGCACGGACCGGCCACCTGCCCCCGCCCCGCCCCCTCGATCCCCCGTCCCACCTGCTGCCGCGCCCCGCGCGTGTGCAGCTGCGGATCACGGCGGGGGCGCGGGAAGCGGTACGGGTCACAGGGGCGGAAGGCGAGGGGCGGCGCCGGGCCGGATGCGACCGGGTTCACATCCGGGGCCGCTCCCGGGCCGCGCGCCGGCCGCCTCCTCAGCCCGAGGCGGGCTCCAGGAAGCCCTGCTCGACCAACAGCCGGATCTGCGCGGGCGTGCGGTCGCGCAGCAACACCGGGTCCTCGCCCATGAGTTGGGCGATCGCGTCCAGGATGCGCCCGGCGCTGAGCGTGCCGTCGCAGACCCCGGCGAAACCGGCGCCGACGGTGTCCACCTTGGTGGCCCTGCGCATCCCGCGGTGCTGGCGCAGCACCACGTGCTCCGGGTCCTCGGCCCCCGGCAGCCCCACCTGCTCCTGCACCACTTCGGCCGCCAGCTCGAAGTGGGCCTCCAGGAGCGCCGCGTCGTCATGTGCGCGCAGATAGTCCTGGCGCATGAAGTGGGCGTGCACGGTGTCGCCGAGCGGCTGCTCCACCGGGTGCGGCCAGTCCTCGACGGTCACCGAGGGCTCGGCCGTGCCGTTGCGGCGCAGCGTGATCCAGCCGAATCCGACCGCCTTGGTGCGGCGCGCCTCGAACTCCTCCAGCCAGGCGTCGTACCGCTGGGCGTACGCCGCCGGGTCCGCGAGGTGGTCACCCGCGTCGCGCAGCCACAGCTCCACGTACTGCGTGATGTCCTGCACCTCGCGCTGCACGATCCACGCGTCGCACCCGGCCGGTACCCAGGAGCGGACCCGCTCCGTCCAGTCCTCGCCCTCGACGTGCTGCCAGTTGGCCAGAAACTGTGCATACCCCCTCTCGTTCAGCCGTGCCCCCGCCTGCTGAACGAGCGTGCGGCACAGATCGTCCCCGCTCATCCCGCCGTCCCGGTAGGTGAGCCGGGCGCCGGGCGAGATCACGAACGGCGGATTCGACACGATGAGGTCGTACGTACGGTTCGCGACCGGCTCGAACAGCGAGCCCTCGAGGAGTTCCGCCTCGGGCGCCCCGGACAGCGCGAGCGTCAGCCGGGTGATCTCCAGGGCCCGCGGGTTGAGGTCGGTCGCGGTGAGGCGGGTCGCGTGCTGCGCGGCGTGCAGGGCCTGGATGCCGGAGCCGGTACCGAGGTCCAGGGCCGAGTCGAGGGGGGTGCGCACGGTGATCCCGGCGAGCGTGGTCGAGGCGCCGCCGACGCCGAGGACCACGCCTTCCGCGCCACTGCCGATGCCGCCCGCGCCGCCCACCGCGCAGCCCAGGTCGGAGACGATGTACCAGTCCTCGCCGCCCGGACCGCCGTACGGACGCACGTCCACCGCGGCCGCGACCTCGCCGGAGCCGGTGGCCACCAGCCAGCCGCCCTCCAGGCAGGCGTCCAGGGGCAGCACCTCGGCCACCCGCCCGCGCGGGGCGGGCTGCTGGAGCAGGAACAGCCGGACCAGGGTCTCCAGGGCCGAGTCGCCGCGGGTGACCCGCAGCGCGGGAACCGTCTCGCTGCGGGCGAGCGCCGCGTAGGCCGGGGCACCGAGCAGGTCGAGCAGACCGTCGGCGGTGAATTCGGCGGCGAGCAGCGCCTCACGGAGCCGGACCGCGATGTCGCCGCGGTCGCCGTTGGGCAGGTTCAGGGACAGGGATGCCGAGCGGGAGGTACTCACACGCCCCATTACATCGCAGCATCCGCACACCGCGGCATCTTGAGCCGACGCCGGACCGCCGCCCCGGGCGCCGCGTTGTCGCGCGGTGTCCGGGGCGGCGGCTGACGGCCGTTCACTTCGAGAAGGCGCGTCCTGACGGGCTGCGGGAGGACGCGGGGTCCGGCTGCCCGTGAGCAACCGGAGCCACGCGTGTCGGCCCGGCGTATCAGCCCTGGGCGGGGCGCCCGGCCCCTCAGCCCTCGGCGGGCGGCGGGGCGGAGGCGTTCTTGCAGCTCTCCTGCTTGGCCATGGCCTCGCCGACCTCGCCCTCCTCCAGCTTCTGCAGGGCGTTGCTGCCGCTCTTGCTGAGCCGGTCGAGCTCGGTGGCGATGTCCTTCAGACCGTCGGCGAACTTGGACTGGTTCCCGGTGTCGAGCTTGTCCACGCGCTGCTTGAGGCCCGCGTAGGAGGCGGAGATGTCGTTGAGTTCCTTCACGGCGTTCGTGCGCTTGGTCTCGCCGTCGTCCACCGGGGGCGCGCCAGCCTTGTCGACGGCGGTACCGATCGCCTTGTACGCGTCGGACATGTCCTGGAAGGCCTTGGAGTCGGCCTTCTGCACGTCCTTCGGGTCGCTGGTGTCCGAAGTCTCCTTCTGGATCGCGGCGTTGGCGCTCTGGATCTTCTTCGCCTGCGGCTGTACGTCGTCACAGACGGACTTGGCCCAGGAGTTCAGCTTCTCGTTGTCGTCGTCGCCGCAGCCCGACAGCGCCAGTACGAGTACCGCACCGCCGGACAGTGCGGCAGCCAGCTTCTTGTTCACCGGTTTGGTCCCTTCCATGGCTCTCGGCCCCGGAACTTACACGCAGGGCGGGCCACATCGGCGCGGCGCGAGACCCGTATGGGTGTTATTGAAGCCATTTGCACCAAGAGAGAGAAGGCTCACGGGTCCCCCGGAAACCGGCGCGGACGGACAGCGCGTCAATTCACGCTGCCCGTCCGCACGTTGACTCCCGCTCCGTTCCGGGCGGCCCTGGCCGCCCCGCGAGCGCTACGTCACCGGTGCCGTACCCGCCGACTCCACGGGGCTGTCGGGCTCGTCCCCCTTCCCGCCCTCGCCGCCGTCGCCCATCGCGATGCCGCGGCGCTTGGACACGTACACCGCGCCCACGATGACGCCGAGCGACACCACCGCGATCAGCGCCCTGACCCAGGGGCTGGCGTCCTCGCCATAGCTGAACTTGACCACCGCGGGCGCGATCAGCAGCGCCACCAGGTTCATCACCTTCAGCAGAGGGTTGATCGCCGGGCCCGCGGTGTCCTTGAAGGGGTCGCCCACGGTGTCGCCGATGACCGTCGCCTCGTGCGCCTCGCTGCCCTTGCCGCCGTAATGCCCGTCCTCGACGAGCTTCTTGGCGTTGTCCCAGGCGCCACCGGAGTTGGCGAGGAAGACCGCCATCAGGGTGCCGGTGCCGATCGCCCCGGCGAGATACGCGCCGAGCGCGCCCACGCCCAGCGTGAAGCCGATCGCGATCGGCGCCATCACGGCGAGCAGCCCCGGTGTGGCCAGTTCGCGGAGCGCGTCCTTCGTGCAGATGTCGACGACTTTCCCGTACTCCGGGGTCTCGGTGTGGTTCATGATCCCCGGCTTCTCACGGAACTGCCGCCGCACCTCGTAGACCACCGCGCCCGCCGACCGCGAGACCGCGTTGATCGCGAGCCCCGAGAACAGGAACACCACCGCCGCCCCGGCGATCAGGCCCACCAGGTTGTTCGGCTGCGAGATGTCCATCAGCAGGTTCAGTGGCGCGTCCCTGCCGCTCACGCTCTCCCCGACGTCGTCGGCCGCGGTCACGATCGCGTCGCGGTACGAGCCGAACAGCGCCGAGGCGGCGAGCACCGCGGTGGCGATCGCGATGCCCTTGGTGATCGCCTTGGTCGTGTTGCCCACGGCGTCCAGGTCGGTGAGCACCTGCGCGCCCGCGCCCTGGACGTCACCGGACATCTCCGCGATGCCCTGCGCGTTGTCGGAGACCGGCCCGAAGGTGTCCATCGCCACGATCACACCGACCGTGGTGAGCAGCCCCGTACCGGCCAGGGCGACCGCGAACAGCGCCAGCATGATCGACGTTCCGCCGAGCAGGAACGCCCCGTAGACGCCGAGACCGATCAACACCGCGGTGTAGACGGCCGATTCGAGACCGATCGAGATACCGGCCAGGACGACGGTCGCGGGCCCGGTCAGCGAGGACTTGCCGATGTCGCGCACCGGCCGCCTGGTCGTCTCGGTGAAGTAGCCCGTCAACTGCTGGATGAGCGCGGCCATCACGATGCCGATCGCCACCGCGACCAGCGCCAGAATCCGCGGATCCCCGTCCTTGCCGCTGATGGCCGCGTCGGTGACCCCGTCCAAGTCGGCGTACGAGGACGGCAGATACGCGTAGACCGCGGCGGCCACCAGCACCAGGGAGATCACCGCGGAGATGAAGAAGCCGCGGTTGATGGCCGACATCCCGCTGCGGTCCGAGGCCCGGGGCGCCACGGCGAAGATGCCGATCATCGCCGTCAGGACCCCGATCGCGGGCACGATCAGCGGGAACGCCAGCCCCGCGTCGCCGAACGCGGCCTTGCCGAGGATGAGCGCGGCGACCAGCGTCACCGCGTACGACTCGAAGAGGTCGGCCGCCATCCCCGCGCAGTCGCCCACGTTGTCGCCGACGTTGTCCGCGATGGTGGCCGCGTTGCGCGGGTCGTCCTCGGGGATGCCCTGCTCGACCTTGCCGACCAGGTCCGCGCCGACGTCCGCGGCCTTGGTGAAGATGCCGCCGCCCACCCGCATGAACATGGCGATCAGCGCGGCGCCCAGGCCGAAACCCTCCAGCACCTTGGGCGCGTCGGACGCGTAGACGAGTACGACGCACGAGGCGCCGAACAGTCCGAGCCCGACGGTGAACATGCCGACCACACCGCCCGTACGAAAGGCGATCTTCATTGCCTTGTGCGAAACGGCGGTGAGATCTTTCGGCACCTCACCGGGACCGGGTGTCGCTTCTCTGGCCGCTGCCGCCACACGCACATTACTGCGCACCGCGAGCCACATGCCGATATAGCCGGTGGCGGCCGAGAACGCCGCCCCGATCAGGAAGAACAACGACCGCCCGGCACGCTCTTTCAAGTCGTCCGCGGGCAGCAGCAGGAGCAGGAAGAAGACCACCACCGCGAATACCGCGAGAGTTCTCAACTGCCTGGCCAGATAGGCATTCGCGCCTTCCTGGATCGCGGTCGCGATCTTCTTCATGCCGTCGGTACCCTCGCCTGCCGCAAGGACCTGGCGGACCAGCACCGCGGCGACCACCAGGGCCGCGAGCGCGACGGCAGCGATGAGCATCACGATGAGCCGGTTGTCGTCGGTCAGTTCCGCGGCTGCGAGGGTGGGGGAATGGTCGATCCGCTGAGGGAGGGAAAGCCCCGCCATTCGTCCTCCTTGACGCTTGGGCTGAGCTCACGATGTGGACGGAGATTCTAGGGATCCAGCCCTGATCAATACAGAGCACGGCAAAAGGAATTACTGCCCGCCGACGCCACGGAAATTGATCACCACATCCGGATCAGCCCGAAAGTGCTAATGCCCTTGAAGCATTGACCCACAAGCCCCGACCGCCACTCCCACCGGCATTCCACAATTACGAGCGGGCCGCCCGGGGAGAATTTCGCTGTTCGGGGGCGGTACGTGGGCGGGCACCGCGGGAGCCACAAGGCACCGGCCCTCGGCGCACGTCCGCCGAACAGTCCAGTCCCGCGACCGCGGTGCTGAGGGTTCTGGCTCGGACCGGCCCGTGGGAGTGGCCCCACGACACGGGCCAAGGGTGTGGCGCAGTGGCGGCGAGGCGGGACCGGGTGGCGAGGCGGGACCGGGTGGCGAGAAAACGCCGGGGAAGGAGCCGCTGAACAGCGAGCCCAGGGAGGACTCGGCAGGTCTGGGAGAGACTCGGCGGGGCCGGGAGAGGCTCAGAGCGGTCCGGGAGGGACTCAGCGAGCCCAAGAAGAGCTTCAAGGCGGGCTCGGCGAACCCGAAGCTGAAGCCGAATGAGCGAGTTCGCGCGCCCTAGCCCTGTACGGGCTGCGGCGTGGTCGGCCAGGTCATGCGGATGAGCCCGCCGGTCTCCGAGGCGGAGACCTCGACATCGTCGACGAGTCCGCTGATCACCGCGAGGCCCATCTCGTCCTCGCTCTCGGCGTCGTCCTCGGCCCCGGCGGCGGAGCCGACGCTGCCGGGCGACTCGTCGCCGACCTGGATGGAGAACTGCTTCTCGTCCTCGATGAGCTGCACCTGCACGGGTGCGGAGATGCTGCCCGCCTGGTGCAGACCGACGGCCCGGCTGCACGCCTCACCGACGGCGAGCCGTACTTCGTCGAGGACGGCCTCGTCCACCCCCGCACGGCGCGCCACCGCGGCCGCCACCAACCGGGCGGTCCGGACGTGCTCGGGCTGCGCGCTGAAGCGGAGCTCAACGGTGGCCATGCATCCCCCTCGGATGTACGGACGAACTGTCAGGGGGCCGGGCCCAAAGGCCCGGTCCCCCACCTGAATCGCTCCGGGCCGGGGCCCGGACCTCCAGGATCTCAGTCGGTTGCGGCGACCGCTTCCTCGACCGAGGTGTGAATCGGGAAGACCTTCGTCAGACCGGTGATCCGGAAGATCTTCAAAATGCGCTCCTGGTTGCACACCAGTCGCAGCGAGCCTTCGTGTGCACGCACACGCTTCAGTCCGCCCACAAGCACGCCGAGACCGGTGGAGTCGAGGAAGTCCACGCCCTCCATGTCGACGACGAGATGAAAACTCCCGTCGTTGACCAGCTCGACCAGCTGCTCACGCAGCTTGGGCGCGGTGTAAACATCGATCTCGCCACCAACCTCGACGACCGTGCGATCGCCGACGGTACGGGTCGACAGGGACAGGTCCACGAATCCTCCAGCACCTTGCTCTCGAGCGGTCGCCCTAGGGACACCTCGGCATGACCCCCCAAGACGGATCGCCAGCCGCGATGGCATTCAATCACTTACCGGCGGGCGTGCACGACGCCTTCTGACCATTGTCCGGCACGTCGGTGACACACTCGGTCCCGATGGCCGAGAATCATCGCGCCCGGACAGGCCGGGCCGACACTCCGAAACGGCTCGCCCCGAAGGCAGTACTGGACAGCCTTGCCCCGGGCCCGAGCCGGGCTTCGCGCATCACCCATACGGAGCACCTGCCCCCGCGTGCGGGTCGCCATGCCATCTGGCCGGACCGGATCCGGCCAGAGATCGTGGCGGCGGTCCAGAAGGCCGGTATCGAACATCCGTGGGCCCATCAGGCCGAGGCGGCGGAGCACGCGCTGGACGGCGCCTCGGTGGTCGTGGCCACCGGCACCGCCTCCGGCAAGTCGCTCGCCTACCTCGTACCGGTGCTCAGTACGCTCCTCGACGGCTCCGAAGCGCCCAACGGCCGTGGCACCACCGCCCTGTACCTGGCGCCCACCAAGGCCCTGGCAGCCGACCAGTGCCGGGCCGTGAAGGAACTCGCCGGGCCGCTGGGCCGCTCGGTGCGCCCCGCCGTGTACGACGGCGACACCCCCATCGAGGAACGCGAGTGGGTGCGCCAGTACGCGAACTACGTCCTCACCAACCCGGACATGCTCCACCGCGGGATCCTGCCCTCGCACCCCCGCTGGTCCTCCTTCCTGCGCGCGCTGCGCTATGTCGTCATCGACGAATGTCACACCTACCGCGGCGTGTTCGGCTCCCACGTCGCC
The DNA here is from genome assembly GCF_013364195.1 of Streptomyces sp. NA04227. NCBI lineage: Bacteria > Bacillati > Actinomycetota > Actinomycetes > Kitasatosporales > Streptomycetaceae > Streptomyces > Streptomyces sp. NA04227. The sequence continues at coordinate 3,303,529 of NZ_CP054918.1, forward strand.
CAAGTCCTGCGCCGCCTGCGCCGATTGTGCGCCCGCTACGGCTCCGAACCCGTCTTCCTGCTCGCCTCCGCCACCGCCGCCGAGCCCGCCACGGCCGCGGGCCGCCTCACCGGTGTTCCGGTGCGCGAGGTCGCCGACGACGCCTCGCCGCGCGGCGAACTCGTCTTCGCCCTGTGGGAACCCCCGCTCACCGAACTGCGCGGCGAGAAGGGCGCACCCGTGCGCCGCACCGCCACCGCCGAGACCGCGGACCTGCTCACCGACCTCACCGTGCAGGGCGTCCGTACGGTCGCCTTCGTACGGTCCCGGCGCGGCGCCGAGTTGATCTCGGTCATCGCCCAGGAACGCCTCGCCGAGGTGGACCGCACGCTGCCCCGGCGCGTGGCGGCCTACCGCGGCGGCTACCTCCCCGAGGAACGGCGCGCCCTCGAAAAGGCCCTGCACTCGGGCGAGTTGCTCGGTCTCGCCGCCACCACCGCCCTCGAACTCGGCGTCGATGTCAGCGGACTCGACGCCGTCCTCATCGCCGGATATCCGGGCACCCGCGCCTCGCTCTGGCAGCAGGCCGGACGCGCCGGGCGCTCGGGACAGGGCGCCCTCGCCGTTCTGGTGGCCCGCGACGACCCGCTGGACACCTATCTCGTGCACCACCCCGAAGCCCTGTTCCAGCGGCCCGTGGAGTCCACGGTGCTCGACCCGGACAACCCCTACGTCCTCGCCCCCCACCTGTGCGCCGCGGCCGCCGAACTCCCGCTGACCGAGGAGGACTTGGAACTCTTCGGCCCGACGGCCCCCGGTCTGCTGCCCCAGCTGGAGTCCGCCCAACTGCTGCGACGCCGCACCAAGTCCTGGCACTGGACCCGCCGCGAACGCGCCGCCGACCTCACCGACATACGTGGCGAGGGCGGCAGGCCCGTCCAGGTGGTCGAGGAGGGCACCGGCCGCCTGCTCGGCACCGTGGACGCCTCGGCCGCCCACGGCACGGTGCACGAGGGCGCCGTCCATCTGCACCAGGGCCGTACCTACCTGGTGCGGAACCTGGATCTGGAGGACTCGGTCGCCCTCGTCGAGGAGGCCAGCCCGCCGTACTCCACGGTCGCCCGCGACACGACGTCCATCGCCGTACTGGAGACCGAGACCGAGGTTCCCTGGGGCGAGGCCCGGCTGTGCTTCGGCTCGGTCGAGGTGACCAACCAGGTCGTCTCCTTCCTACGTCGCCGCCTGCTCACCGGCGAGGTGCTCGGCGAGACCAAACTCGATCTGCCACCCCGCACCCTGCGTACCCGCGCCGTCTGGTGGACCGTCACCGAGGACCAGGTCGACGCGGCCCGGGTCCCTCCCGAGCTCCTCGGCGGCGCCCTGCACGCCGCCGAACACGCCTCGATCGGCATGCTCCCGATCTTCGCCACCTGCGACCGCTGGGACATCGGCGGCGTCTCGGTACCCCTGCACCCCGACACCCTGCTCCCCACGGTCTTCGTGTACGACGGCCACCCCGGCGGCGCCGGCTTCGCCGAGCGCGCCTTCCACACCGCCCAGGAGTGGCTCACCGCGACCCGGGAGGCCATCACCTCCTGCGAATGCGAAGCGGGCTGCCCGTCGTGCATCCAGTCGCCCAAGTGCGGCAACGGCAACGAACCACTGCACAAGGCGGGTGCGGTGCGGCTCCTGCGTGTGCTGCTCGCGGGGGCGGGGGGCTGAGGGCTGTTCCTCAGGGGCGGCTGAGGCGGTTCCTCAGGGGGCGTAAGGGATCTTCGTCTCTTCGTCAGGTCTCCTTCCGGTAGGTCTCCTTCCGGTGGGTGCCCTCCCGGTGGGTGCCTTCGGCAGGTGCCCTACCGGGAGATGTGTATTCCTGTATGTGTCCTTTCGCCAGGGCGGTCTGGAGTTGATGGCGGGGAGTCGTGACCGGGCGCCGGGGAGAGGTCCGGCCCACCCGCAGGGCCCGCGCGGGCCCGGACCTCGGCGACGAACGGTCGCATCCCCGCCGCGACACTCACGTCCGAAACTTCCCCCGCGATCGCGCACCGGACGAGGCGTGCGCCTTGGGCTCCGGCCACCCTCGCCGCCCGCTCGCAGGCGGCCTTCCGCCCCTCCCCCGCGTGGTCGGCCGCGGCCAGCGCCGCCAAGTCGGCGGCCCCGGCGGCCCGGTGGCGGGACAGAACGGCCTGCCCCATCCACAGGAACGCACCGCACACGACACACAAGGAGGCGAGGGCAGCCACCACCCACACCGTCGCGGAGCCCAGGTCTCTGCACGGCCCTCGCGCCAACTGCTGCGCGTGGCAACGTCTTTCAGGCCCTGTGCCACACCCCGTTTCACGGCCTGCCTTGGCTCGGGGCCGAGCTCGTGAGCGGCACGAGCTCGAGCTCGGCGCCTGCGGCCGGTCGCGGTCTCTTTCCCCGGGCGATCGGTCATCGGTTGCCGGTGTGCGCGTCATGCGGCACCTCCTCTGCTGTTTGGGTGGCTTGAGCCGCTTGAGCCACCCGAGCCAGTTGAGCCGCCCGAGCCTCTTGAGCCCTTTGAACTGTCGACACTGCTTCCCTCGCTTCCTGTGCCGTCGCCCTCGGCCTCTTTGGCCCTGCCCTCCGTGCCGTCCTCTGTCCCGTCCGCTGTCCTGTCCTCAGCCCCTTCCTCAGCCCCTCCTGCGGGCTCCCGGCCCACGGTCTCCTCCGCCAGGGCCGCTGCCTCGTGCTCCAGGCCGACCGAGAGCGGCCCGGGGCCCGGCGAGTCGGCGACGACCCTGACCTTCACCAGACCTCCCTCCCGGCGGACTTCGACCCGGGCCCCTCCCGGCGCCGCCTTCTTCACTGCCGCGACCACGGCGTCCGGTGGCTCCTGACGGGCGGCTGCGCGGGCGCCCACCCGGGCCGCGTCCACGCACTGGATCTGTGCCGCCGCGGTGAGGAGCGCCCACATCAGGCCCATCGCGAACACCGCGAGGACCGGCAGCGCCACAGCGGCCTCCGCCGTAACGAAGCCCCGGTCCCTACGCCTGCCGCCTGCGCCGCCCCTGTCCCTGCCCGCGCCGTCGGCAACCGGCCCGGCGGAGCTGCCGCTGCCGCGGCTCTCACCCGCCACTGAGCGCCTTCTCGACGATGCCTTGAAGTGCCTCGCGCGTCTGGCCGCTGGTGATCACCTTGAACAGCAATCCGGCGAATCCGACCGCGGCGACGATCCCCATCGCGTACTCGGACGTGACCATCCCCGCGTCCCTGCCGAATGTGCGCATCCGCACGATGAGCGCCCGTGCCCGCGTCACCTGAACTGCCCGCACCATCTGAACTGCCTGAACCGCCTGAACTGCCTGTGTCATTCGAACCTCCTGGTCCTCGAAGAAGAACTCGCCGTAGAAACTCACTCGTTGTTCGATTGCCGCGTCGCGGCTCGGGTGCCGTGCCGTGATGCCGTCCCTCGGCCATCCCGGTGGCGGTCTCCGCCCCGCGCGCCGTCATATGCCCACGCCCGCTGTGCTGTTGCACCCGCTACAGCCGCCGGCTCATACGCCTCCCCCTCTCATCAGCCACCTCCTCTCATCAGCCCTCCCGCCAGACCGATCACGACGGGCAGTACGCCGATCGCGAGGAAGGCGGGGAGGAAACAGAGCCCCACGGGTGCGGTCACGAGGACGGCCGCGCGGCGGGCGCGCGCGGTCGCGGCTCTGCCCCACTCAGCCCGGGCTTCCCTCGCCAGACAGGCGACAGGTTCCGCAGCAGGCGCACCCGACTCCGACGCGCGCTCCAGCAGGCGGGCCAGCGGGGCCGCGCCGGGCAGGGCGGCCAGCCGCTGCCACGCCCGGTCCTGTCGGCCGCCCAGGCGCAACTCCGCCGCGCCGGAGACGAGTCGGGCGCCCACCGGGCCGTCCAAGGACATCCCGACCGCCCGCGCCGCCTCGACCGGGTCGGCTCCGGCGGCGATACAGGCCGCCAACAGGTCGGCGGCCAGGGGCAGTTCGCGCGCTGCCCGGGCGGTGTCGAAGTCCGGTACCGGCCGGGGTCTGCGCACCCATTTCCAGCACGCGTAGCCAGCCACCGGGGCCGCGAGCACCCCCCACGGGGCGCCGAGTACCGCACAGCAGGCACACACCGCGCCGCACACCGGAATCCAACGGCGTACGCGGTCCCGGATCCTGCTGTTCCGGGGCTCCTCCCGCTGCCGGTGACCCGGCACGGGGCCGACGCCCACCAGCCTTGTCAGGCGTCGAATTCCGCGCTTCCGGCTCCGTGCCGTCCGCGCTGTCTCCACCATCCACCACACTGCCGTCATTGCGCACAGGACCACTCCCAAGCTGTGGATAACTTGTCTGTTCAGTTCGTTCGGGTCGTTCAGTTCGTGCATCTCGTCGTTCACGTCGTTCGGTTGCCGCGGTTCGTTCGGTCGCTTCAGTTCGTTCGGGTCGCTTCAGTTCGTTCGGTTCGTCTCGGGTGGGCCACGTCGATCGGCTAGTTCGGTTCGGCCGGTGTGTTCACTGCTCTTCCGCCGCTCGTACGATCCGCAGCGCCCACCACAGGCCCGCGCACTCCAGGGCAAGGCCCACCGCGAGGCAGCCCAAGCCCGCGGGGGTGTGCAGGAGAATCCGCAGCGGGTGCCCGCCCAGTGCCGTACCGAGGGCGAGCCCCATCACCGGCAGCCCGGCGAGCAGTGCTGCCGTGGACCGCGCACCCGCCAACTGGGCCCGTAGATCGGCGTGTTGACCGCGTTCGGCGCGCAAGGCCTCCTCCAGCCGATGCACACCGGCGGCCAAACCGGCGCCCCGGTCCACGGCGACGTTCCAGCAAGCGGCGAGTCCCATCAGCCCTCCCGCGCCAGGTTCACGCGCCGCCGCGCGCAGGGCACCGGGCACGTCCCCACCGAACCGCGCCGCCGCGCACACCGCCGCCCGTGCCTCGCCGAGGCCGCCGGACTCGCGTGCCGCCACGAGCAGCGCCCCGGGGGGCTGCCGTCCGGCCCGCACCTCACCGGCGAAGAGCCCGCACAGGGCGATGACGGCATCCGCCCGCCGGTCACGCTCCCCGCGCGCGGCGGCCGCCCGGATCGCCCTGCGGACCACGGGCACGGCCAGTCCGCCGAGGGCCAGCGGCAGCAAAGACCGGCCGAGCAGCGCGACTCCCGCTGCGGCGGCGAGGCACCACCACTCGGGCCCCGCGCGTATCCGGACCCGCTTGGCCGCCAGACCGAGCGCGCGCCGCGCCGACCGTTCACCGTCGCCGCCGAGCAACTGCCGCAAACGGCGCACACCTTGGGCCGGATCGGTGACCAGCCAGGCCGCACCCCCCGTACAGAGAGCGCCGAGACAGACGGCGCCGCACGCTCTCCACACCGCGCCCCACGCCTCCCACACCGTGCTCACCGCCCCTTCGCGAGGAGCGCTTCGAGGTGGGGCCAGCCCCGCTCGAACACGAAGGCTTCGGCGCCCCAGCGCAGCGCCGGAACGGTTTCGACGAGTCCGGCCACATCACGCCGCAGCACATGCACCTCGGCCAGGCGGCGCCGTCCGGAGCGGTCTCGTACGAGATGGATCACGACCGAGAGGGCCGCGGCGAGTTGGCTGTGGACGGCTGCACGGTCGAGTCCCGCGGCCGTGCCGAGGGCCTCTAGGCGGGCGGGGACGTCCGCCGCGGCGTTCGCGTGCACGGTGCCGCACCCGCCCTCGTGGCCGGTGTTGAGCGCCGCGAGCAGGTGCACCACCTCGGGCCCGCGAACCTCGCCGACCACCAGCCGGTCCGGTCGCATGCGCAGTGCCTGCCGCACCAGGTCCTCGAGCGTCACGAGCCCGGCGCCCTCCTGGTTGGCCGGGCGGGCCTCCAGCCGCACCACATGGGGGTGGTCCGGTTTGAGTTCCGCCGAGTCCTCGGCGAGGACGATGCGTTCGCCGGGTCCGACCAGTCCGAGCAGGGCGGCGAGGAGGGTGGTTTTGCCGGAGCCGGTGCCGCCGCTGATGACGTAGGACAGCCGCGCCTCGATGAGGGCCCGCAGGATCCGCTCGCCGCCGGGCGGGACGGTGCCCGCCGCGGTGAGCTCGGCGAGCGTGAAGGCCCGTGGCCGCACCACCCTCAGGGCCAGGCAGGTGCAGCCCACGGCGACCGGCGGCAGGACCGCGTGCAGCCGCGTGCCGTCGGGCAGTCGTGCGTCCACCCAGGGCCGGGCGTCGTCCAGTCGTCGTCCGGCGACGGCTGCGAGGCGCTGCGCGAGTCGGCGCACGCTCGCGGCGTCGGGGAAGGCGACCCGGGTGAGTTCGAGGCCCGTGCCGCGGTCGACCCAGACCCGGTCCGGGGCGGAGACGAGCACGTCGGTCACCGCGGGGTCGGCGAGCAGCGGATCCAGCGGGCCGCTGCCGACCAGTTCGGAACGTAACCGGTCGGTGGTTCCGAGGACTTCGGTGTCACCGAGGATCCGGCCCTGGGCGCGCAGGGCCTCGGCGACGCGGGCTGGCGTGGGCTCGGAGCCGTTCTCGGCCAGCCATTGGCGTACGCCGTCGAGCATCCGGGCCCCGACGACGGCGCTCATGTGGCACCTCCCGCGACCGGCACCTGTGCCCAGAAGCGGGCGCAGAACCGGGCAAGTGGTCCGCGCGCGTTGCCGCCCGGCGGGATGCCGTCCTCCTGCGCCGCCAACAGCCCCGACTCGACCGGGAGTTCACCCGCGAGAGGCAGACCAAGAAGTCGTGCGACCTCTTCGGCCGCGAGCCCGCCCACGCCCGTACCGGACCGGCCCGGCGGCGCGATCACGACCCGCAGGTCGCGCAGCAGCAGTCCGGCGGCACCGGCGAGGCGCTGGGCGGCGGCCACCGCGCGCAGTTCGGCGGGGACGACGACGAGGCCGAGGTCGAGTTGGGCGAGGACCTCGCCCGCGCTCTCGTCCACCCGGCGCGGCAGATCGGCGACGACCACACCGCCGCGCCTGCGTGCCGCGGCGAGCACGGCCCGTACCGCCTCGGGCGAGACGCTGACGGTCTCGCCGCGGTCCCAGCTCAGCACCCGCAGGGAGTGCAGCTTCGGCAGGGACTCCTCCAGGGCGCTGCCGCCCACCCGGCCGCGGGACTCGGCGAAGGCGGGCCAGCGCAGCCCCGACGCCCGTTCGCCGCCGAGGAGTACGTCGAGTCCGCCACCCAGTGGGTCGGCGTCGACGAGCAGAGTGCGGTTGCCCGCGCGTGCCGAGGTGAGCGCGAGAGCGCAGGCCAGGGTGGAGGCCCCGGCACCACCTCGGCCGCCGATGACGCCGACGGTGAAGGCCGGTGGCCCGGCGCCCTCGGCGGCGTCCGCGATCCGGTCCACCAGCCACTGCTCGTCGCCCGGCAGCACCAGTACATGGTCCGCGCCGATCTCGACGCCGCGCCGCCACACTCCGGCGTCGTCCTGGTCCCGGCCGACGAGGAGCACGCCCGCTCTGCGGCCGGCCGTGCGGACCCGTCCCGCCGCGTCGTCTCCGACGAGTACGAGGGGCGCCGCTTCCCAGGTGCCGCGGGCCCTGGGCACACCGTGGTGGACCTGTGGCCGCCTCGCGCCGGCCGCCGCGCACAGGCGCAGCAGGTCGTCGAGGAGTGCCGTGTCCTCGGTGACGATCAGTGGTCCGTCCGGCCCTCGTTCCGCCGTCGGCCCAGGTGCGCGCGTGATGGTTCCCGTCATGTCTGTCCGCCCTTTCGCCGCGCCTGCGCGGGCTCCCCGTCGAGCCCGCGGCTCCTGGGCCGCGAAGCGGGAGCGGGCGGTTTCCAGCTCGTGCCGAATCAGGTCGGACGCACGTGCTTCCACAAACCGAACCGCTCATGAACTTCACGAGCAGGAGGCGCGGGAATCACGGTGCAGGCATCCGGGAAATCTTGTGGATCTTGGTAAAAACCTGTGGATAACTCGACGGGAGCGAATATCGCTTTCACCCGTCCCGGCGACGCGCGCGACCGTTTCCCTGGGCCGACGGCCGGTTACGGACGGTCACGGATCTTGGCGGGGGCGCGAACGGCGCTCGACCGGCGCACTGAAGTCCCCGAGCGCACTCCGCTACGGGATGATCCGGAAGAAACCCCTCCGGACATGCGACGACCCCCGCCGGGGGGGAGAGCGGGGGTCGTCTCCACGGCCGGCTCGGGGGGGGAGGAGCCGGACCGGGTTAGCACGGTCGCGAACGATCCGTGACTTTCATGGTGTACCCGAGGCCCTTCTCAGGCAAACCCACGCGCCCCACGGTACGCCGAATGGCGGGCGCATATGCTCGGCATGTGGAAAACCACTCCTTGCCCCGGACAGCGGCCTTCTTTGACCTGGACAAGACGGTCATTGCGAAGTCGAGCACGCTCACGTTCAGCAAGTCCTTCTACCAGGGAGGGCTGATCAATCGCAGAGCGGCACTGCGTACCGCGTACACCCAGTTCGTGTTCCTCGTCGGCGGCGCGGACCACGACCAGATGGAGCGCATGCGCGAGTACCTCTCGGGCCTGTGCCGCGGCTGGAACGTGCAGCAGGTGAAGGAGATCGTCGCCGAGACCCTGCACGACCTCATCGACCCGATCATCTACGAAGAGGCCGCCTCCCTCATCGAGGAGCACCACACGGCGGGCCGGGACGTCGTGATCGTCTCCACCTCGGGGGCCGAAGTCGTGGAACCCATCGGTGAGTTGCTGGGCGCGGACCGCGTGGTCGCGACCCGCATGGTGGTGGGCGAGGACGGGTGCTTCACGGGTGAGGTCGAGTACTACGCCTACGGACCGACCAAGGCGGAGGCGGTCCGCGAACTCGCCGAATCCGAGGGTTACGACCTCGACCGCAGCTACGCCTACAGCGACTCGGCGACGGACCTGCCGCTGCTCGAGGCGGTGGGCCACCCGCACGCGGTCAATCCCGATCGCGCACTGCGCCGCGAGGCCCTGGCCAGGGAGTGGCCGATCCTCGACTTCCACCGGCCGGTTCGCCTCAAGCAGCGGATTCCGGTGCCGCCCCGGCCTGCTCTGGTGGCGGCCGCGGCGGTCGGCGCGGCGGCCGCGACCGCGGGCATCGTCTGGTTCGCGAACCGGCGGCGCCCCACGGCCTGACAGGTGCCGGACAGGTGACCGCTTCACCCTTCTTTGAACCCAAAAGTAAAGAAGTGCGGCCCCGGCTTCCGCTTGCTCCGCAGCCGGAGTACAAAGGAGTCAACGGCCCGCGAGACCAGGGACATCCGAGAGGATCACCTCAACACGCAACCGAGGCCCCACGGACCGCGCATGAAATCCGGGCACCCACGCGACGTCGACCCGTCGATTACGGGCCAGCCGCACCAGGTGAGGGCAAAGCAACCCGGCCTGATGGGCACTACTTCGAGGACGCTTGGTAACCCGGCCAACATGCCAGCGGCGGTACGAACTCTCGTACCGCCGCAGCATTTTGCACGCCGGACGCGCTCCGGGCGCGGGCATCCGCGCCGTGCGCGCCCCTCGGTTCAGGCCGCGCCGCGCTGCAGTGCCTCACACACCGCGGTGGACTCCCGCGCACCGAGGCCCACGGCCTGTCCGCAGTGCGCGATCCAGGCACCCATACCCTCGCCCGTACCGGAGACATAACCTTCGAGCGCCTTGTTGTAGGCATCGACGCCGAGTTCCGCGTGGCCCACCTCGGCGGGCGCGACGGACTTGGGATCGAGTCCGCTGCCGACGAGCACGATGCGCTCCGCGGCCCGTGCCACAAGGCCGTTGTGCGAGGTGAAGGGGCGCAGCGCCATCAGTTCGCCGTGCACCACGGCGGCGGTGACCAGGGCAGGCGCCTCGCTGCCGTCGATGATCAGTTCGGCCAGGCCGTCCAGGCGTCCCGACACCTCGTCGGCATCGGGCAGCGGCAGGTCGACCAGCGGTTCGTCGACGGGCTCACCGTGCCGCCGGGGACGGCCCACCGCGTCGGACTGCTCCGCGGCCGCGACCAGGTGCAGCCGGGCGAGCACCCGCAGCGGGGACTGCCGCCAGATCGACAGCAACTGCCCGGCCTCGGCGGTCAGTCGGAGCGCGGCACCCAGCGTGCGCGCCTCGGCGTCCGCGCTGAAGTCGGTGCGCCTGCGCACTTCTTCCAGTGCCCAGTCGGCCCCCGAGAGCGCGGCCGAACCGCGGGCGCCGCGCAGTGCCGCCTCCGAGGTGATCTCATTGCTGCGGCGCCGCATGATCCGGTGGCCGTACACCCGGTCGACCGCCGTGCGCACGGCGGCCACGGAATCGGCGACTCCCGGCAGCGAGCCGAGCGGGGCGAGCGGGTCTGTGGTCCTCATGAGGACGACATTACGCAACGCGCCGCTCAGCCCCGCGTTGGAGTGGTCTTGTTCACGCCCGTGCGCGGGACAGGCCTCGCACCCCACTATGTTGATGAACATGAAGATCGCTTTCGTGGGGAAGGGCGGCAGCGGAAAGACCACGCTGTCCTCGCTCTTCATCCGTCATCTCGCCGCCTCCGGCGCACCCGTTCTCGCCGTCGACGCCGACATCAACCAGCACCTCGGCGCCGCCCTCGGACTCGACGAGGGCGAGGCCGCGGCACTGCCCGCGATGGGCGCGCGGCTGCCGATGATCAAGGAATATCTGCGGGGCTCCAACCCGCGCATCGCCTCCACCGAGACGATGATCAAGACGACACCTCCGGGCGAGGGCTCGCGTCTGCTGCGGGTCACCGGGGACAACCCGGTGTACGAGTCGTGTACGCGCGGCGTGGAACTCGACGGCGGGGCCGTGCGTTTGATGGTCACGGGGCCGTTCACCGAGTCCGACCTCGGCGTCGCCTGCTACCACTCCAAGACCGGCGCCGTGGAGCTCTTCCTCAACCACCTCGTGGACGGCCGCGGGGAGTACGTGGTCGTCGACATGACGGCGGGTTCGGACTCCTTCGCCTCGGGCATGTTCACGCGATTCGACATGACCTTCCTGGTCGCCGAACCCACCCGCAAGGGTGTTTCCGTGTACCGCCAGTACAAGGAGTACGCCCGGGACTTCGGCGTCACCCTCAAGGTCGTCGGCAACAAGGTGCAGGGGCAGGACGACATCGACTTCCTGCGCGCGGAGGTCGGGGACGACCTGCTGGTGACGGCGGGTCAGTCGGACTGGGTGCGCGCCATGGAGAAGGGCCGCCCGCCGCGATTCTCTCTCCTGGAGGAGCACAACCAGCGCGCCCTGGAGACACTCCACGGCGCCGTGGACGAGACGTACGAGGCCCGTGACTGGGCGCGTTACACGCAGCAGATGGTGCACTTCCATCTGAAGAACGCACAGAGCTGGGCCAACGAGCGCACCGGGACCGACCTGGCCGCACAGGTCGACCCAGGCTTCGTTCTGTGCGAGCAGCCCGAGGCCGTACCACTGCCGGGCTGAGTCGGCACCGCACGCGCGGGGCCTGCATGCACACAGGCCCCGCGCCTCGCACGGGACGGGCACGTCCCGGGCGACCGCCCGTCAGGTGAGGGCGCGCGCTTCGCGGAGTGCGCCTCAATCACGCTTCCGGGTGAAGAAGCACCCCGAATGCCGCGAATGTTCGAGCTTTTCATTACTCTGCATTACGATCCATTTACTGATTGTTGAGTAATCCCGCCACTGCACGCCGGCCTCACGGCCGCGCAGCCCCCGCCGCCAAGGCGAATTCACGGGGCCTTTGAGGAATCACGCGACCGCGCCGAGCCCAAAGAAGAGACGGGACACATGAACTCCGACATCCGGCCCCTGCCCGAAACCCCTCCACCCGGTTACGCCGCTGCGCGCGGCCGCGAGACGCACAGCCCGCCGCCCCGGCGGGGCCGGTTCCGGATCCAGGGCGCCGATGTGTCCGCTTCGGTGGCCGTCTTCCTGATCGCCCTGCCGCTGTCGCTCGGTATCGCCCTGGCCACCGGTGCGCCGTTGCAGGCGGGACTGGTCGCGGCGGCCGTCGGCGGGATCGTCGCCGGGCGCATGGGCGGATCGCCGCTCCAGGTCAGTGGCCCCGCGGCGGGGCTGACAGTGGTGACCGCCGAGCTCATCCAGCACTACGGATGGCGGGCCACCTGCGCCATCACCGTCCTGGCCGGGGCCGCGCAGATCGCGCTCGGCTTCCTGCGGGTGGCCCGGTCCGCCCTCGCGGTCAGCCCGGCGATCGTGCACGGAATGCTGGCGGGCATCGGCATCACCATCGCCGTGGCCCAGCTCCACATCGTGCTCGGCGGGACCCCGGAGAGCTCGGTGGTCGACAACCTCGCCGCGCTGGGCGGGCAGTTGGCCGCGCCGCACCCGGCCGCCCTCTCGGTGAGTGTGCTCACCCTGGCGGTGCTGGTGGCCTGGCCCCGGCTGCCCGGCCGGTGGGGGCGCGCCGCGCGGCGGATGATTCCGGCCCCGCTCGCCGCGGTTGCGGTGGCCACCACCGTCGCCGCGCTCAGCGGGCTCCGGCTGTCACGCGTCGACCTGCCCTCCTGGTCGAGTCACGCACTGCCGGGGCTGCCCGAGGGCCCGGTGCTCGGTGTACTCGCGGCGGTGCTCACCATCACGCTGGTCGCCAGCGTGGAGTCCCTGCTCTCCGCCGTCGCCGTGGACAAATTGGCCGCCGCCCGCCAGGAACCCCGCGTCCATGTGCCGCGAGCCGACCTGGACCGCGAGCTGCGCGGACAAGGCATGGCCAATGTCGTCTCGGGGGCACTGGGCGGGCTGCCGGTGACCGGTGTCGCGGTACGCAGTTCGGCCAATGTGCGGGCGGGCGCCGTGAGTCGCGACTCCACGATGCTGCACGGCATCTGGATCGTCCTCGCCGCGCTGGTACTGGTGCCCGTACTCGACCTCATTCCGCTGGCCGCGCTCGCCGCGCTGGTCATGGCGGTCGGCGTGCAGATGGTGAGCATCAACCACATCCGTACGGTCACCCGGCACCGCGAGGCCGCGGTGTACGCGGTGACGGCGGCCGGGGTGATCCTGCTCGGGGTACTGGAGGGCGTCGGGCTGGGGGTCGCCACGTCGGTCGCGGTGGCGCTGCACCGGGTCGGGCGCACCCGCATTACCCACGAGGAGGACACGGCCGGTGTCCATCATGTGCGCGCCCGGGGGCAGTTGACCTTTCTGGCGGTGCCGAGACTGAGCCGTACGTTGCACCTCGTTCCGCGCGGGGCGCGCGCCGTGGTCGAGCTCGACGGTTCGTTCATGGACCACGCCGCGTACGAGGCCCTGCAGGACTGGCAGAACGCGCACCGGACGCAGGGCGGCGCCGTCGAGATCACGGCTCGGGCGGGCGGGCGCATCGCCGAACCCGCGGGCGCGGCCCAGGCGTGCTGCCGCCCGTGGACTCCGTGGCGCAACCACCACTGCGACCGTACGGGCACGGGCGCGGGGTCCCACGAGACGGCAGGAGCAGCTCCGGCCACGGGCTCCGGGCTGAGCTTCGGATCCGGATCCGGACCCCGCTCCCGCTCCGGCTCCGGTCACCAACTGGCCGACGGGATCAGCACCTTCCGCAGGGATGGAGCGCCGCAGGTGAAGGCCGAGCCGGCGCGGCTCGCACGCGAGGGGCAGCGTCCGACGCAGCTCTTCCTGACCTGCGCGGACTCCCGACTGGCGACCTCGAAGATCACGTCGAGCGGGCCGGGCGACCTGTTCGTGGTCCGCAACGTCGGCAATCTCGTGCCGCCGCCGGGCGCAGAGGAACAGGACACCTCGGTGGCCGCCGCGATCGACTACGCCATGGACGTCCTGGACGTGCGGTCGGTGACGGTCTGCGGCCACTCCGGTTGCGGGGCCATGAAGGCACTGCTCAACTCGCCGCCCCTGACGCCGGGTTCACCCCTGGCGCGGTGGCTGCGGCACGGGCGGCCCAGTCTCTCGCGGCTGGAGGGGGACGGGCCGCGGCCCCGGCTGGCGGGCAGCGAGCCGCCGGACCGGGCGGAACTGCTCAGCCTCAGCAACGTGGTGCAGCAGTTGGAGCACCTCCGTCGGCATGAATCGGTGGCACGGCGCGTTGCCGCGGGCACCCTCGAACTGCGCGGCATGTACTTCCACGTGGGCGAGGCCCGGGCGTATCTGCTGGGGCCCGGCGATCCCCTCTTCGACCCCGTGGCACCTGGCGACTTGAAGGAGGTGAACGTCTGAGGGCGGCGACGCACCCGCCCGGGACACCCGGCCGGTTCCCGAACACGCGCCGGAACCCGCCGCGGGGACACACCCGGCCCGGTCCCTGCGACCCCTGTACCCACCTCCGTGGAAGTGCCAGGATCGAAGGGGTTGACCAAGGTCGTGCAAGCGCAGAAGAATCCACACGATGCCGATATTGGTCTACACCATCCGGCACGGTGTCAGCATGTGGGGAGCCAAGGAATGAACGAGCGTCCGTCGATCGCCAACATGCTCAAGGAGGAGCGCCGCTTCGCGCCCCCCGCCGAGCTTGCCGCGAACGCGAACGTCAAGGCCGAGGCGTACGAGCGGGCCGATGCCGACCGGCTCGGCTTCTGGGCGGAGCAGGCCCGGCGGCTCACGTGGGCCGAGGAGCCCACCGAGACACTGGACTGGTCGAACCCGCCCTTCGCGAAGTGGTTCGCGGACGGCAAGCTCAACGTCGCGTACAACTGCGTGGACCGGCACGTGGAGGCCGGGCACGGCGACCGGGTCGCCATCCACTTCGAGGGCGAGCCCGGGGACAGCCGCGCCGTCACCTACGCGGAGCTCAAGGACGAGGTCAGCCGGGCCGCCAACGCGCTCACCGAACTCGGTGTCACCAAGGGCGACCGGGTCGCGATCTATCTGCCGATGATCCCCGAGGCGGTCGTGGCGATGCTGGCCTGTGCCCGTATCGGCGCCGCGCACTCGGTGGTGTTCGGCGGTTTCTCGGCGGACGCGATCGCGGCCCGTATCGAGGACGCTGACGCGAGGCTCGTCATCACCGCGGACGGCGGCTACCGCCGGGGCAAGCCCTCCGCGCTCAAGCCGGCCGTGGACGACGCGCTTTCGCGGACCGACCGGGTCGGCAAGGTGCTCGTCGTCCGGCGCACCGGCCAGGACGTGGCGTGGACCGAGGGCCGCGACATCTGGTGGCACGAGATCACCGGCCGTCAGTCCGCCGAGCACACGCCGGAGGCCTTCGGGGCCGAGCAGCCGCTGTTCATCCTCTACACCTCGGGCACCACCGGGAAGCCGAAGGGCATCCTGCACACCTCCGGCGGCTACCTGACGCAGACCTCGTACACGCACCACGCGGTCTTCGACCTGAAGCCGGAGACGGACGTCTACTGGTGCACCGCCGACATCGGCTGGGTCACCGGACACTCGTACATCACCTACGGGCCGCTCTCCAACGGCGCCACCCAGGTCATCTACGAGGGCACGCCGGACACCCCGCACCAGGGGCGGTTCTGGGAGATCGTGCAGAAGTACGGGGTCACGATCCTGTACACGGCGCCGACGGCGATCCGTACGTTCATGAAGTGGGGCGACGACATCCCCGCGAAGTTCGACCTGTCCTCGCTGCGGGTGCTCGGTTCGGTGGGCGAGCCGATCAACCCCGAGGCCTGGATGTGGTACCGCAAGCACATCGGCGGCGACAAGTGCCCGATCGTGGACACCTGGTGGCAGACCGAGACGGGCGCGATGATGATCTCGCCGCTGCCCGGCGTGACGGAGACCAAGCCCGGTTCCGCACAGCGTCCGCTGCCGGGGATCGCGGCGACCGTCGTCGACGACGAGGCGAACGAAGTGCCCAACGGCGGGGGCGGTTACCTGGTCCTGACCGAGCCGTGGCCGTCCATGCTGCGCACCATCTGGGGCGACGACCAGCGCTTCCTGGACACGTACTGGTCCCGCTTCGAGAACCGCTACTTCGCGGGCGACGGCGCCAAGAAGGACGACGACGGCGACATCTGGCTGCTCGGCCGGGTGGACGACGTCATGCTGGTGTCCGGCCACAACATCTCCACCACGGAGGTCGAGTCGGCGCTGGTCTCGCACCCGGCGGTGGCGGAGGCCGCGGTCGTCGGCGCCACGGACGAGACGACCGGGCAGGCGATCGTCGCCTTCGTGATCCTGCGCGGCACGGCGAGCGAGGACGAGGCCCTGGTCGCCGAACTGCGCAACCACGTGGGCGCGACCCTCGGCCCGATCGCCAAGCCGAAGCGGGTCCTGCCGGTGGCCGAACTGCCGAAGACCCGCTCGGGCAAGATCATGCGACGGCTGCTGCGCGATATCGCCGAGAACCGCGCACTCGGGGACGTGACCACGCTGACGGACTCCTCCGTCATGGACCTGATCCAGTCCAAGCTGCCGTCCGCGCCCAGCGAGGACTGACGCGGGCACGGCATCAGCACGCGGCGCGGAGAAGGCGCGAACTCGCCGCTCGCCGAGGACGCGCGCGCGGCACCCGCACGCGATGTGCGGGCGCCGCGCGCACGGGAGTTGAGGCGCGGGGGCCGCCGAGGTGATCTCGGCGGCCCCCGCGTTTTCGTGGGCGGTTGTCCGGTGGAGCGTCCGCGGGCCACCCGGTAGGGTGAAGGCAGCGTCAGGATCTCGCCAAGAAAAGGGCGAGTGGCGGACGCGGAGTTCACTCGGTGTGCCGGGAAGTCTGGTCGGCAGCGCTTTCAGCGTTCCCAAGCCGCAACGACGGATGGCCGGATCAGGACCGGCCGAGCACCGCGCACCCGCGACCCGCACGGTCCGGCCCGGTACTCGGCGGACAACGCCCCGGCCTCCACTTGGAGGTCCTCCCGCCATGGCCGCCGCGCCCCGCGCCCGCCGCACCGTTTTCGCCCGGCTCTCCCTGCCCGAGCGGAATTTCGTCGTCGACGCCCTGCGGACGGAGACCGTCGGCGGCGTACTCCTGCTGCTCGCCGCGGTCGCCGCGCTGATCTGGGCGAACACCCCGCTCCAGGACAGCTACGAGTCCGTACGCCACTGGCATGTGGGGCCGGACTCGCTCGGTCTACACCTGTCCGTACAGCACTGGGCGGCGGACGGGCTGCTCGCGGTCTTCTTCTTCGTCGCCGGGGTCGAGCTCAAGCGCGAGCTGGTCGCCGGAGACCTTCGCGACCCGAAGGCGGCGATGCTGCCGGTGGCCGCCGCGCTGTGTGGAATGGCCGCACCGGCGCTGGTGTACCTGCTGGTCAACACGCTCGGCGACGGATCGAAGGCGGGCTGGGCGGTGCCCACCGCCACCGACATCGCCTTCGCCCTCGCCGTGCTCGCGGTCATCGGCACCTCGCTGCCCTCCGCGCTGCGGGCCTTTCTGCTCACGCTAGCCGTGGTCGACGACCTGTTCGCGATCCTGATCATCGCGGTCTTCTTCACCAGCGACCTGAACTTCGCCGCGCTCGGCGGCGCGGTCCTCGGCCTGGTGGTGTTCTGGGTCCTGCTGCGGCGCGAGGTGCGCGGCTGGTACGTCTACCTGCCGCTGGCCCTGGTGATCTGGGGCCTGATGTACAACAGCGGCGTGCACGCCACGATCGCCGGTGTCGCCATGGGCCTGATGCTGCGCTGCTCGCGGCGCGAGGGCGAGGAGAAGTCCCCCGGCGAGCACATCGAGCATCGCGTGCGGCCGCTCTCCGCAGGGCTCGCCGTACCGCTGTTCGCCCTGTTCAGCGCCGGGGTCGCGGTCTCCGGCGGAGTGTTGGCGGATGTGTTCACGCAGCCGGAGACGCTCGGGGTCGTGCTCGGTCTGGTGGTCGGCAAGACGCTCGGCATCTTCGGCGGGACCTGGCTCACGGCCCGCTTCACCAGGGCCGAACTCGGAAACGAGCTGGCCTGGCCGGACGTCTTCGCGGTCGCCACCCTGGCGGGCATCGGCTTCACCGTCTCGCTGCTCATCGGTGAACTGGCCTTCACCGAGGACCCCGCGCTCACCGAGGAGGTCAAGGCCGCCGTACTCGTCGGCTCGCTGGCCGCCGCCGTACTGGCCTCCGTACTCCTGAAACTCCGCGACGCCCGCTACCGCCGGATGTACGAAGAGGAGGAGCGCGACGAGGACCTCGACGGGATCCCGGACATCTACGAGGTCGGCGATCCGGCATATCACCTGCGGATGGCCGAACTGCTCGAGAAGAAGGCCGCCGAGCACCGCAGGCTTGCCCAAGTGGCGGGCGGGGGAAGCGCCGAGGACGGGCGTCCGGCATGATCTGTGACCAGAAACGTCCTACGGCAAGTCAGTTCCCGTGACGAACGGGCCCGTCCGCGGGCGCGGCGCGCCTCCGGCCGGAGGCGCGTGACCGACGGGACCCCCAACGGAACGCCCAAGGGAAAGAGAGAACGCGATGAGCAACACCGACGGCCCCGTCGGCGCAGAACGCAGTCTCGGCCAGCTGGTCGCGAACGCGACGAGTGAGCTGTCCGCCCTGGTGCACGACGAGATCGCGCTCGCCAAGGCTCAGCTGCGCCAGGATGTGAAGCGTGCGGGCGTGGGTTCGGCGGCCTTCGTCGTCGCGGCCGCGCTGCTGATCTTCTCGCTGCCGATGCTGAGCTTCGCCCTCGCCTACGGCATCCACGCCTGGAGCGACTGGCACCTTTCGGTCTGTTTCCTGCTGTCGTTCGCCACCAGCGTGCTGATCGCCGTACTGACCGCCCTGGTCGGCGTGATGTTCCTGAAGAAGGCGAAGAAGGGCAAGGGCCCGCAGAAGGCGGTGGCCTCCGCCAAGGAGACGGCCGCGGTTCTGCAGCACGCGAAGCCGCACCCGCGTGCGATCCCTGCCTCCAACGGGGCGGCCCTGCCGAGCGCCGGTGCGCACAAGGATGTGGCACGCTCGACCTCATGACGGACCCCGCCACCCCATCGGCGCAGCCTGCCTCGGTTGTACGAGTCGACGGCCCCTGGACCCACCGCGATGTCGCCGCCAACGGCGCGCGTTTCCACATCGCGGAACTGGGTGAGGGGCCGCTCGTCATGCTGCTGCACGGCTTCCCGCAGTTCTGGTGGACCTGGCGCCACCAGATGACCGCACTCGCGGACGCGGGCTTTAGGGCGGTGGCGATGGACCTGCGCGGAGTGGGCGGCAGCGACCGCACCCCGCGGGGCTACGACCCCGCGAATCTCGCCCTCGACATCACCGGCGTGGTCCGCTCCCTCGGCGAACCGGACGCCGCCCTCGTCGGCCACGACCTGGGCGGCTATCTGGCGTGGACGGCCGCGGTGATGCGCCCCAAGCTGGTGCGCCGTCTCGCGGTGGCCTCGATGCCGCACCCGCGCCGCTGGCGCAGCGCGATGCTCGGCGACGTCCGGCAGAGCGCCGCGAACTCCTGCATCTGGGGCTTCCAGCGCCCGTGGATCCCCGAGCGGCAGCTCGTCGGGGACGACGGAGCACTGGTCGGCCGCCTGGTGCGGGACTGGTCGGGGCCGGTGCCGCCGGACGAGGAGGCGCTGGCGATGTACCGCCGCGCGATCTGCATCCCCTCGGCGGCGCACTGCGCGGTCGAGCCCTACCGGTGGATGGTGCGCTCACTGGTACGGCCGGACGGTTTCCAGTTCAACCGCCGGATGAAGCGGCCGGTGCGGGTGCCGACCCTGCATCTGCACGGCTCCCTCGACCCCGTGATGCGGGTGCGCAGCGCGGCCGGGTCGGGCGAGTACGTCGAAGCCCCGTACCGCTGGCGGCTGTTCGACGGTCTCGGGCACTTTCCGCACGAGGAGGACCCGGTGGCCTTCTCCTCGGAACTGGTGAACTGGCTGAAGGACCCCGAGCCGGACCGCTGAGCAGCACGCCGCCACCGATCCCCGCAGCCGCCCAACGGCACCCGTCTCGCACCCGCACACCCCGGCGCACCTCCGTGCGCCCGCGCGCCGCCCCGGCCCGTACGCCGTCGCATTTCCCCTGCACCGAGGGCAGTTGAGCCGCCCGGTGGCCGAACACCCGTCCCTCGAACCGAGTGCGGGTGCCATTGGGGGCGCGGGCCGCGGTTACCGACCATGAGGCAGGGGCAGACGTCGGGGTATGGGCCGGACGCACGACCACAGTGACGCAGCACGCCGCCGCTCGGGCACTCCGCTGAACTCCCGTCAGCAGACCGGGCCGCCTCATCGGGACCAGGGGGCCGGGACCTCGGCGATCGGAATTCCACGCATCCTGCGCCGACGTGCCCGCTGGGTCTCCGCCCGGCTGCGGCACACCGGCAGAGGCTGAGGGCGCTCCCGAACACCTCGCCACCCCGGAGTACGGGACACCTCGCCGCCCGGGAGTGCCGGGCGGCGCGACCACCTCGTACAGCCGCTCGCGCCGCCGCCATCGCCGTCGCTACATCGCGCAGCTCTGGCTGTCGACCTCCTGGTTGGCCGCCCGTCCGCGTTCGATGTCCTGACGGACCTCGTCGGCGGTGAGGGCGTATCCGGTGTCCGGATCGTCCAGCGACTTGGCGAACACCACCCCGTAGACCTTGCCCTCGGGGGTGAGCAGGGGGCCGCCCGAGTTGCCCTGGCGGACCTTCGCGTAGAGCGAGTACACGTCACGGCGGACGGTGTCGCGCTGGTAGATGTCGGGGCCGTTGGCGGTGATGCGGCTGCGGACCCGGGCCGGGCGGACGTCGTACGAGCCGTTCTCCGGGAACCCGGCGACGATGGCGCTCTGTCCGGTGTCGGCGTCCGCGCTGGTGAATTTCAGGGCGGGTGCGCGCAGTTCGGGGACGTCGAGCACGGCGATGTCGCGCCGCCAGTCGTAGAGCACCACCTTGGCGTCGTAGAGCTTGCCCTCACCGCCTATCTGCACGGTGGGTTCGTCGACGCCGCCCACAACGTGGGCGTTGGTCATCACACGGCGCTCGTCGAAGACGAAGCCGGTTCCCTCCAGGACCTTGCCGCAGTCCTCGGCGGTGCCGACCACCTTGACGATGGACTTCTTGGCCTGCGCCGCGACCGGGCTGCCGGACAGGGCCGGGTCGGGCCGCGGCACGTCGGTGATCGGCTCCTCCGCGAAGGGCTGGAAGACCTGCGGGAAACCGTTCTGCGCGAGCGCCGAGGAGAAGTCGTCGAACCAGGTGTCGGCCTCCCTGGGCAGCGCCCAGTGCACACCGTCCATGACCCGGGACTCGCGGACCTCCCTGCCGAGCGTGGGCAGTGTGGTCCTGGCCAGCGCGGAACCGATCAGCCAGGCGACGAGCAGCAGGGCCAGGACGTTCACCAGGGCGCCGCCGGTCGCGTCGAGCACGCGCGCCGGTGACCAGGTGATGTGGCGCCGCAGCCGGGCGCCGAGATGTGTGGTGGCCGCCTGGCCGACCGAGGCGCAGACGATGACGATGACCACGGCGACTATCGCCGTCGTGGTGCCGACCTCGGTCTCGTCGGTCATCGCGTCCCAGAGCACCGGCAGCACGGTGACCGCGACCAAGCCGCCGCCGAGGAAGCCGATGACGGACAGGATGCCGACGACGAAGCCCTGTCGGTAACCGATCACCGCGAACCAGACGGCCGCGAGCACCAGCAGGATGTCCAGCACGTTCACCGATTCAAGCCTCGCCTCGCCTCACGATCCCCGGGTCCGCCGTGGGCGGGCCGCGGTCCGGACGGATCGTTCCGGGACAGCGTCGGCACGGCCTGGGACACACTCATGACGAGGGCCACCATGTCATGAGTGCCAGTCGAGCGGGACCGTCCGATCCCGGTCCCAGGGGCGTTCCCAGCCGGAGTAGTGCAGCAGCCGGTCGATCACACCGGCGGTGAAACCCCAGACCAGAGCGGATGCCACCTGGAAGGCCGGGCCGCGGAAGCCGCTCGGGTGCACGCAGGTCACACGGTTGTCGGGATCCGTGAGATCGGCCACGGGGACCGAGAAGACCCGGGCCGTCTCCCCCGGATCGACCACACCGACCGCCGACGGCTCGCGCCACCAGCCGAGCACCGGGGTCACCACGAACTCGCTCACCGGGATGTAGAGCTTCGGCAGCAGCCCGAACAGTTGCACCCCCGCCGGGTCGAGCCCGGTCTCCTCCTCCGCCTCGCGCAGCGCGGCGCGCAGCGGCCCGTCGCCGTGCGGGTCGCCGTCCTCGGGGTCCAGGGCGCCTCCCGGGAAGGAGGGCTGTCCGGCGTGCGAGCGCAGCGAACCCGCGCGCTCCATCAGGAGCAGCTCGGGGCCGCGCTCGCCCTCGCCGAAGAGGATCAGTACCGCGGACTGGCGGCCCGCGCCGTCGGCGGGCGGCAGGAAGCGGCTGAGCTGGCGTGGTTCCACGGTCTCGACGGCGCTCACCACCGGATCGAGCCAGCGGGGCAGGCCCTCCTTGCTCAGCCCCACCGGCGTGGGCTGCGGCGCCCACTGCCCGCCGCCGCGCACGGCGTCCTCGTGAGCGGTACGCCCGCCCTTGCTCGCGTAGGTCATGAGCACCCCCACTCCGTCAGACCTCAACGCACTGCCGTGCACGAATCGTTCCAGGCGTCATACGACGCCCAGGGGCGGGGCGGGCCTGCCCGGATAGTCGGGCGGCGGCTTCAGGCGCTGGCCCGGCAGTCCGCCCTTCTCGTACTTGAGCAGCTTCTTCGCCTTCTCGGGGTCCGTTTCGCCCTCGCCGTACGCGGGGCAGAGCGGGGCGATCGGGCAGGCGCCGCAGGCCGGTTTGCGGGCGTGGCAGATCCGGCGGCCGTGGAAGATCACGCGGTGCGAGAGATTCGTCCACTCGCTCTTGGGAAACAGCGCGCCGATCGCCTTCTCGACCTTGTCGGGGTCGGTCTCCTCGGTCCACTTCCAACGCCGCACCAGGCGCCCGAAGTGCGTGTCCACGGTGATGCCCGGCAGCCCGAAGGCGTTGCCGAGCACCACGAAGGCGGTCTTGCGGCCCACGCCCGGCAGCTTCACCAGCTCGTCGAGGGTGCCGGGGACCTCCGAGTCGTACTCGTCGCGCAGGGCCCGCGCGATCCCCATGATCGACTTGGTCTTGGCGCGGAAGAACCCGGTCGGCCGGATGAGCTCCTCGATCTCCTCGGGGTTCGCGGCGGCGAGATCCTCGGGAGCCGGGAAACGGGCGAAGAGCGCGGGCGTCGTCTGGTTCACCCGCAGGTCGGTGGTCTGCGCGGACAGCACGGTGGCAAGCAGCAGTTGGTACGGGTTCTCGAAGTCCAGCTCGGGATGCGCGTACGGGAAGACCTCGGCGAGCTCGCGGTTGATCCGCCGCGCCCGCCGGACGAGACCGGTGTGGGTCTCGGGAGCGCGGGCGGGCTTCTTGGCGGGGGGCTTCTGCGCCGCTGCCGCTGCCCCTGCCTTGGCGGCCTTCGTCTTCTTGGCCGGTGCCTTCGTTGCCGCAGTCTTCTTGGCAGTCGTCTTCTTGGGCGCCGTCTTCTTGGCCGGGGCAGCCTTGGCCGCCTCGGCCGTGTCGGTGCTCTTCGTGCGCGCTTGCGCGGATTTTCCGGTCGCGGCCTTCTTCACCGCGGGCCGGGCCCCCGCCCCGGGCTCGGAACTCTTCGCCATGCGTGCAGCCTACGGGCCGCCGGTGACACCGGACCGGTGTTCGCCGAGCCCGGTCAGGCGGCGGGGCCGCGCGCCCCGTCCGCCCCTCACGTCTCACGGGCACACCCGGTGAGCCCATTTTCTCCCCCGGCGACAGCGTGTTCACTGAGAGCAGAATCGGTCGCGCCGATGCCGCTCCGCACACCCCGGCCCTGGTCCTTACCGGGGTTTTGTACGGTTCACCGGTACTCATCCGGAGCAGTGAGCCCCATCTGTGCAGGCCCTGTGGCGGCGGGATCGACCCCCAATTGGCCCCCTCCTGCACGGCAACGGACGCCCGTGCGGCAGACTTGTGACTGATCGCACTGTGCGGACCCTCCGGCAAAACGGGGAGCAAGGTCCCCTGACAGGCCGACAAGGAGAGAACTCGTGGACGACGTTCTGCGGCGCGCCCCGCTCTTCGCAGCGCTCGATGACGAGCAGGCGGCGGAGCTGCGCGCCTCCATGAGTGAGGCCACTCTGGCGCGTGGTGACGCCCTCTTCCACGAGGGCGACCCCGGCGACCGCCTGTATGTGGTCACCGAAGGCAAGGTGAAGC
Source organism: Streptomyces sp. NA04227 (assembly GCF_013364195.1). Lineage (NCBI taxonomy): Bacteria > Bacillati > Actinomycetota > Actinomycetes > Kitasatosporales > Streptomycetaceae > Streptomyces > Streptomyces sp. NA04227. The sequence continues at coordinate 3,327,402 of NZ_CP054918.1, forward strand.
TCCACCGGACCTCACCGGACGGGCGCGAGAACATGCTCGCGGTGCTCGGCCCCGGCGAGCTGATCGGTGAGCTGTCGCTGTTCGACCCGGGCCCGCGTACGGCCACGGCGACGGCGCTGACCGAGGTCAAGCTGCTCGGCCTCGGCCACGGCGACCTCCAGCCCTGGCTGAACGCCCGCCCCGAGGTGGCCGCAGCCCTGCTGCGCGCGGTGGCCCGGCGCCTGCGCAAGACCAACGACCAGATGTCGGACCTGGTGTTCTCCGACGTCCCCGGCCGGGTGGCCAGGGCGCTCCTGGACCTGTCGCGCCGCTTCGGCGTGCAGTCCGAGGAGGGCATCCACGTGGTGCACGACCTCACCCAGGAGGAACTGGCCCAGCTGGTCGGCGCCTCCCGCGAGACGGTCAACAAGGCACTCGCCGACTTCGCCGGACGCGGCTGGCTCCGCCTGGAGGCCCGCGCCGTCATCCTGCTCGACGTGGAACGCCTGGCCAAGCGCTCGCGCTGAGCCCGGCAGATCAACCACGGACTGCGGCCCGCTCCTGATCACAGGAATCGGGCCGCTTTTCCGTTGCGCACATGAGCGCACGAGCACCTGGGCGTCGGCCGCTCGCCCGTCGGCGGCAGCCGTTGCGGCTACCCGCCCTGCCCGATGATCCCGTGCTCCCGCAGGTACTCCAGCTGCGCGCGCACCGACAGTTCGGCGGCGGGCCACAGTGAACGGTCCACGTCCGCGTAGACGTAGGCCACGACCTCCGCCGCCGTCGTCAGGCCGTCCTCGACGGCGGTCTCCACCTGGGCCAGCCGGTGCGCGCGGTGGGCGAGGTAGAACTCCACCGCGCCCTGGGCGTCGTCGAGGACCGGACCGTGCCCGGGCAGGACCGTGTGGACACCGTCGTCCACGGTCAGCGAGCGCAGCCGCCGCAGGGTGTCGAGGTAGTCGCCGAGGCGGCCGTCGGGGTGGGCCACGACGGTCGTACCGCGGCCGAGGATCGTGTCGCCGGTCAGCACCGCGCGGTCGGCGGGCAGATGGAAGCTCAGCGAGTCCGCGGTGTGGCCCGGAGTGGGGACGACCCGCAGTTCCAGGCCGTCGAGTGTGACGACGTCGCCCTCGGCCAGGCCCTCGTCGCCGAGCCGCAGGGCCGGGTCCAGCGCCCGGACCCGGCTGCCCGTCAGCTCGGCGAAGCGGCCCGCGCCTTCGGCGTGGTCGGGGTGCCCGTGGGTGAGCAGGGTCAGCCCGACCCGCTTGCCCGCCTGTTCGGCCACCTCGATCACGCCGCGCAGGTGCCCGTCGTCCAGCGGTCCCGGGTCGATCACCACGGCCAGCTCGGAGTCCGGCTCGGAGACGATCCAGGTGTTGGTGCCGTCGAGCGTCATGGCCGAGGGGTTGGGGGCGAGGACGTTGATCGCCCGCGCGGTCGCCGGGCCGGAGAGCGCGCCTCCGCGCGGCTGGCCGGGCAGGGCTGCGGCGTTCGTCATGAGGAGGATCCCCCGGTCGGGCTGTGGGACTCGGACATGGCTTCGATGGTCACAGTGTCACGCGCCCCTCGTCATCCACGCGCGCGCTTCGTTCATGAGCTCTTCGTCTTCGGCGGCGGGCCTGGCGCAGGCGTACGCCGTGCCGGGGCGGCGGGGCCCGGCGGTCACGAGAGGTGGGTGGTGAACTCGTCGTGCCCGGGCCAGGTCAGGACGACCGTGCCGTTCTCGACGCGGGCCTCGACGAGCACCGGGGTGAGGTCGCGGTGCGCGGCGGCCGACAGGGCCTTTGCCGCGGTGGCGTGGTCGCACAGGGTCCGCAGTGTGGCGACGGTCGGCGGGAGCATCGCCATCTCGCCCTTGTCGTATCCGGCCGCCGCGTCCTCGGGGCGTATCCAGACGGAGAGGTCGGCCTCGGTGCGTTCGCCGGCGTCGCCGTGGACCAGGGTGCGCTGGCCCGCCGGGAGGGCGGCGACGAAGAAGAAGGTGTCGTAGCGGCGCGGTTCGAACTCGGGGGTGATCCAGCGGGTCCACGCGCCGAGCAGGTCGGAGCGCAGGACCAGGCCGCGCCGGTCGAGGAACTCGGCGAAGGAGAGCTCGTGGGCGACCAGGGCGGCGCGGTCGGCCTCCCAGTCCGCGCCCGTGGTGTCGGCGACGACCGTGTCCGGCTCCGGACCGGCGAGCAGCACCCCGGCCTCTTCGTAGGTCTCGCGAACGGCCGCGCAGACGACGGCCTGTGCGGTGCTCTCGTCCACGCCGAGCCGCTCGGCCCACTCGGCCCGGCCCGGACCGGCCCAGCGGACATGGATCTCGTCGTCGCGCGGGTCGACGCCGCCGCCCGGGTACGCGTAGGCGCCGGAGGCGAAGGCCATCGAGGCGCGCCTGCGGAGCATGTGCACCTCGGGGCCGGAGCCGTCCCGCGCGTCGCGAAGGAGCATCACCGTGGCGGCCCGTTTCGCGGGCACCGGGGTGAGCTCCCCGGCGGCGAGCGCACGGATGCGCTCGGGCCACTCGGGCGGGTACGACCGGCCGTTGGACTCAGCATTCGCCATGGCCGGAGGCTATCCGGTGGGTGGGCGACGATCGAGGGCGCGTCCCTGGTCCAGCCGTACGAGAGGTCCCGGGTCCCGCCGCACGGCCGGACCCGGGAACCGCCTCGATCAGGCCTCGGTCAGGCCTCGGTGAGCTCGACCTGGATCTCGACCTCGACCGGTGCGTCCAGCGGCAGCACGGCCACGCCGACGGCGCTACGGGCGTGGACGCCCTTGTCCCCGAGGACGGCGCCGAGGAGTTCGCTGGCGCCGTTGATCACTCCGGGCTGGCCGGTGAAGTCGGCGGCGGAGGCGACGAAGCCGACCACCTTGACGACACGGGCGATCCGGTCGAGGTCGCCCGCGACGGACTTGACCGCTGCCAGCGCGTTGAGGGCGCAGACGGCGGCGAGTTCCTTGGCCTCCTCGGCCGTCACCTCGGCGCCGACCTTGCCGGTGACGTTCAGCTTGCCCTCGACCATGGGCACCTGGCCCGAGGTGTAGACGTACACACCGCTCTGCACGGCCGGCTGGTACGCGGCCAGCGGCGGTACCACCTCGGGCAGGCGGAGGCCGAGTTCGGCGAGCTTCGCCTCGACTGCGCCGCTCATCAGGACTTCTCCCGCTTCAGATAGGCCACGAGCTGCTCGGGGTTGGGCCCGGGCACGACCTGGACCAGCTCCCAGCCGTCCTCGCCCCAGGTGTCCAGAATCTGCTTGGTCGCGTGCACCAGAAGCGGCACGGTCGCGTATTCCCACTTGGTCATGGGGCCGACCCTATCGGCTGGGCCGCTCCCGCCGTCGACTGTCCACAGGCAGGCGGCCGCCGGACCGGATCCGTGCCGTCGGCCGGCCCCCGGAGCGGAAGTTGTCCACAGGCATGCGGCCGTCCGCGGCCGAGGTTATCCACAGGCTCCCCACGAGGCCGCCGGTCCTGCGTACGGTGCCGTCATGATCAATCACTCGACACCCCGCCGCTGCCCGCACTCCGTACCGCACCACGATCCGCGAGCCTCACCACGACCGAACCCGCGCCCGCGAGGGAGCTCCTCGCACCGCCGCCGTCCGCACTGTGATCCTCGCCGTAGTGGGCCCGCGATCGGACGCCTCCTGCGTACTCCGGCGCGGCACTGGTTAGGCTCGAAGGCGTGAGCAGGTTCCAGGTAGTGAGCGGCAAGGGCGGTACCGGCAAGACCACGGTCGCCGCCGCACTGGCTCTCGCCCTCGCCTCGGAGGGCAAGCGCGCACTTCTCGTCGAAGTGGAGGGCAGGCAGGGCATCTCCCAGCTCTTCGAGACAGAGCCGCTGCCGTACGAGGAGCGGAAGATCGCGGTCGCGCCGGGCGGCGGCGAGGTCTTCGCGCTGGCCATCGACCCGGAGTTGGCCCTGCTGGACTACTTGCAGATGTTCTACAAGCTCGGCAGCGCGGGCCGGGCCCTGAAGAAGCTCGGCGCCATCGACTTCGCGACGACCATCGCCCCCGGCCTGCGCGATGTCCTGCTGACCGGCAAGACCTGTGAGGCGGTGCGCCGCAAGGACAAGTCCGGCCGCCACACCTACGACTACGTGGTGATGGACGCCCCGCCCACCGGCCGGATCACCCGGTTCCTCAACGTCAACGACGAGGTGGCGGGCCTGGCCAAGATGGGCCCGATACACAACCAGGCGCAGGCCGTGATGCGCACCCTCAAGTCCCGGGACACGCAGGTGCACTTGGTCTCTCTCCTGGAGGAGATGCCCGTCCAGGAGACGGTGGACGGCATCGCGGAACTGCGCGGGGCGGGGCTGCCGGTGGGCAGGGTCATGGTGAACATGGTCCGCCCCGCGGTGCTCGACGGCCTCGCCCTGGAGCGGGTACGCGCCTCGACTCCGCGCAGCGCCATCGCCAAGTCCCTCTCGGCGGCCGGACTCGGCGGGGCCCGCCGCGGCGGCGGCGCCGAGCGGCTGGTGACACCGCTTCTGGAACAGGCCGACGAGTACGCGGAGCGGTTCGCGCTGGAGAGCGCACAGCGCGCGGTGCTCGACGGGCTCGACCTGCCGCTGCACGAACTCCCGCTCCTCGCGGGCGGATTGGACCTGGCGGGCCTGTACCGGCTCGCGAAACTCCTGCGGGCACAGGGCGTGGGTACGGAGCGATGACAGGTACAGGGCCGGGCGCCTGGGATGACATGGCGGCCACCGGACGAAGACGGCACGCGGACGGGCCGACGACCGCCGCACGGGAAGCACGGCAACGACTCGGGTACGGACGACGGACGACCACTGCGACGGCAGGGCGGGAAGGAGTGGCATGACCGGGGTGCCCCCAGGCGACGCGGCCCTGATGCCTCTGGACGACGCGCGGCGCGGACTGGACATGGACGCGCTGCTCGACGACCCGGACACCCGCATCGTCGTGTGCTGCGGCAGCGGCGGTGTCGGCAAGACGACTACGGCCGCCGCACTCGGCCTGCGCGCCGCGGAGCGCGGCCGCAAGGTGGTCGTGCTCACCATCGACCCGGCGCGCAGGCTCGCCCAGTCGATGGGCATCGACGAGCTGGACAACACCCCGCGGCAGGTCCCCGACATCAAGGGCGACGGCGAACTGCACGCCATGATGCTGGACATGAAGCGCACCTTCGACGAGATCGTCGAGGCGCACGCGGACGCCGACCGTGCGACGGCGATTCTGGGCAACCCCTTCTACCAGTCGCTGTCCGCCGGGTTCGCCGGTACGCAGGAGTACATGGCGATGGAGAAGCTGGGCCAGCTCCGGGCACGGGAGGAGTGGGACCTGATCGTCGTGGACACCCCGCCCTCGCGTTCGGCGCTGGACTTCCTCGACGCGCCCAAGCGGCTCGGTTCCTTCCTCGACGGAAAGCTGATCCGGCTGCTGATGGCCCCGGCGAAGATGGGCGGCCGGGCCGGGATGAAGTTCCTGAACGTCGGAATGTCCATGATGACGGGGGCGCTCGGCAAGCTGCTCGGCGGTCAACTGCTGCGTGACGTGCAGACGTTCGTGGCCGCCATGGACACGATGTTCGGCGGCTTCCGTACCCGTGCCGACGCCACCTACCGGCTGTTGCAGGCGCCGGGCACCGCCTTTCTGGTGGTGGCGGCTCCCGAGCGGGACGCGCTGCGCGAGGCGGCGTACTTCGTGGAGCGGCTCGCGGAGGAACGTATGCCGCTGGCCGGCCTTGTGCTGAACCGGGTGCACAGCAGCGGTGCCGCGCACCTGTCGGCGGAGCGTGCGCTGGCGGCGGCGGAAAATCTTGCCGAGGCGGGCATTGTGGATCTTGGTGACGGGAAAGCTGACGGGCGTACCCCCGAAGCCGGCGACAACTCCCTTGTGGAGGAACCCGGTTCGCCTGCCTCCGCCCCGGCCTTCGGCGCCGGTGCGGCCACCGAGGACGAGGGCTCCCCCGCCGACGGACCGACCGTGGACAAGGTAACCGCCGGACTGCTGCGCCTGCATGCCGAACGTATGCAGTTGCTCGCACGGGAACAGCGCACCCGCGACCGCTTCGCCGCCCTGCACCCCGAGGTGGCGGTGACCGAAGTGGCCGCACTCCCCGGAGACGTACACGACCTGGACGGCCTCAGGGACATCGGCGAGCGACTCGCCACCACGCCCAACGGATCCGCCGGGCTCGGCACTTCACCGGACGCGGACTGAGCGGACGGCCGCCGCATTCGGTATCGGCATCGACATCGGCGCACCCGGGACCATGCCCGTACGGCATCAAGCTCTTGGCGGCACGGCACCGCACAACCGAACGCACGACACCGCACAACAGAACACCGATGGACGCATCACGGGCAGCTGGACGCGTCACGGCAGCGCGCACCGCCGCACAATGCAACACGACAGAACGACGCAGCACGGCAGAACTCAGCGCACCACCGCAGCGCACCGCACGACACGGCGTGCGGCCGTGCGGCACCACGTCGGCCTGCCGACGCCGACGTACCGGGCAGCGTGGGCCCTGGCACCGAACTCTCCGGCGCCGCACGTGCGATGTGGGTGCCGGTACCGACGGTCGGTTCAGCCGACCGCCGCGTAACTCTCGAAGACCTCGTCGTCCTCCAGGGACAACAGGCCCGTACCGCGCTCGTACTCGGAGCGTGCGGTTTCGAGAAGTCTGCGCCACGACGTGACCGTGGGCCGGCGTCGCAGCAGCGCACGGCGCTCCCGCTCGGTCATCCCGCCCCACACGCCGAATTCGACGCGATTGTCGAGCGCATCGGCCAGACATTCAGTGCGCACCGGACATCCGGTGCAGACCGCCTTGGCCCTGTTCTGCGCTGCTCCTTGAACGAACAGTTCATCCGGATCGGTAGTGCGGCAGGCCGCCTGCGCACTCCAGTCGGTTACCCAGCCCATACCGGCGCCGTCCTCTCCCGAATCGAGGCTCCCCCACGGCGGCAGCGGCATATGCACCGCTACCAGTTGAGGACGTTACGGAACGTGGGCAGAGCGCAACACCCCCTGCGGGCCCAAAGTTGCATGGCCCGAACGGACTATGGGTACGCGGCAGATCACCCAACGGAGTGAGCCGAGGGCATACGCGACAAGCCCGACAAAGCGGGGCAGTTCGGGATGCTCAAAAAGGACGCGGGGGGACGCTTGGGTGAGATTCGGGCGGGAGCCACCGGATTCGGGGACGGTGGGGGGCGCCACAAGGCTTCATTGCCGTGACAGTTGAGAGCAGCTTAGGCCAAGGGATATACGCCTGTCCGGCGTTTGGGAACGTAGGCTGGCCCCCATGGGAAAGAAGCGCCCGGGCTCCGGCCTGTCCCCCGCCCAACAGGTCGCCAAGTTCCTCGGGGTCAGCGTGCTCGCGGGAGCACTGCTGGCCGGTATCGCGCTGCCCGCGGCAGGCGCGCTCGGACTCGCGGCCAAGGGCAGCGTCGAGGGCTTCGACGACATCCCCGCGAACATGAAGCGCCCGCCGCTCAGTCAGCGCACCACGATCCTGGACAACCGCGGCGAGCGGATCGCCACGGTCTACGAGCGCGACCGCTCGGTGGTGAACCTCAAGTCGATCTCGCCGTACATGCAAAAGGCGATCGTCGCGATCGAGGACGCCCGCTTCTACGAGCACGGCGCGGTCGACATGAAGGGCATCCTGCGCGCGCTGAACGAGAACGCGCAGAACGGCGGCGTGGCCCAGGGCGCCTCGACGCTGACCCAGCAGTACGTGAAGAACGTCTTCGTCGAGGAGGCGGGCAACGACGCCGACAAGGTCGCCGAGGCGACCCAGCAGACCCTCGGCCGCAAGATCCGCGAACTGAAGTACGCGATCCAGGTCGAGAAGGAACTCGGCAAGAAGCGCATCCTCGAGAACTACCTGAACATCGCCTTCTTCGGGCAGCAGGCCTACGGCGTGGAGGCCGCCGCCGAGCGGTACTTCTCCACCTCCGCCAAGAACCTGACCCTGGAGCAGTCCGCACTCCTCGCCGGGCTCGTCCAGTCGCCGAGCACCTACGACCCGGTGACCGCGCCGAACACGGCCATGAAGCGCCGCAACACGGTGCTCCAGCGGATGGCCGACCTGCACGACATCTCGCAGGCCGAGGCCGACGCCGCGAAGACCAAGTCGCTCGGGCTGCGGGTCAGCAAGCCGGAGAACGGCTGCATCACGGCGGTCCGCGGCGCGGGCTTCTTCTGCGACTACGTCCGCGAGACCTTCCTCAACGACCCGGTCTTCGGCAAGACCCGCAAGGACCGGGTGAAGGTCTGGAACCAGGGCGGCCTGACCATCCGCACCACGCTGGACCCGCAGTCCCAGCAGTCCGTGCAGGACTCGGTGCAGGCCCACGTCAACCAGTCCGACGAGGTCGCCACGGCGGTCTCGCTGGTCGAGCCGGGCACCGGCAAGATCCTCGGCATGGGCCAGTCCCGTCCGTACGGCTTCAAGCCGGACGAGACGACGATCAACCTCTCGGTCGACCACTCGATGGGCGGCGGCGCGGGCTACCAGCCCGGCTCGACGTTCAAGCCGATCGTGGCCGCCGCGGCGCTGGAGCAGGGCAAGCCCGCCAACCAGCGCTACTCCTCGCCGTTCGAGATGCCGTATCCGAGCCCGGTCGCCCAGTGCGACGGCAAGCAGTGGAAGAACCTCGCGTCGGAGAAGCTCACCAACGAGAACAAGTCCGAGCGCGGCCCGTACAACATGAAGGACGCGACGGCGAAGTCGGTCAACACCTATTTCGTGCAGCTCATCTCGGACATCGGGATCTGCCCGGTCACCGAGATGGCCAAGGGGATGGGGGTGGCGCCCGCCAACGGACAGCCGCTTCCGCAGGCGCCGTCGATAGCTCTCGGCAGCGCGGAGATGTCGCCGCTGACGATGGCGAGCGCGTACGCGACCTTCGCGTCCCGTGGCACCTACTGCACCCCGGTCGCCATCGAGTCGGTCACCGGACCGGACAACGAGTCGATGGAGGTGCCGAAGTCGCGGTGCAGCCGGGCCATGTCGCAGAAGACCGCGGACACCATCAGCACGCTGCTCAAGGGCGTGGTGGAGGACGGCACCGGTAAGCAGGCGGGGCTCGGCGCGGCGCGGCCGAGCGCGGGCAAGACCGGTACGACGGACAACAGGTACGCGGCCTGGTTCGTGGGCTACACGCCGAACCTGTCCGGCGCGGTGTGGGTCGGCGACCCGAAGCACGAGCGCCGGATGGTCAACATCGACATCGGCGGCGTGCCGTACGACAAGGTCTTCGGTGGCGAGGTTCCCGGCCCGATCTGGAAGGACGCCATGCTCGGCGCCCTCGCGGGCAAGCCCGCCCCCGGCCTGAACCTGGTCCGCATTCCCGGCGACCGGGGCCACGACCGCCCGAAGCCCCCGCACGACCGGCCCGGCGACGACGGCAAGCCGGGCGACCACGACCCGACCAACCCGTGGCCCGAGATCTCCTTCCCGCCGGACTTCATCGGCGGCGGGGACAACGGCGGTGGCGGTAACGGCAACGGCGGCATCGGCGGCGGAAACGGCAACGGTGGCGGCGGCTCGGACATCGGCGGCGGAAACGGCGGCTGGCCGCTGCGCTGAGCGGCGGCCGCGGTCGCCGAGTTGAGCGGCGCGTCGAGCCCGGCCGGGCACACCTGAGAAGGGGCGCTCCCGATCCGAGAGGACCGGGGGCGCCCCTTCTGGTGCGACGGGAGCGGCCGTACACCTGCGACGCGTGCGGCGGCGGGCACGGCGGCCGGGCCGCCGCAGCGCCTCGGCCCCAGCCACGGCTTCAGCCCTGGGCTCAGCCCTGGCTTCAACCTTGGCTCCAGCCCTGGCTTCAGCCGTTCGCGAGCTGCTGCTTCACCTCGGCGGCGACGCGGCCGCCCTCGGCGAGACCGGCCACCTTCGGGTTGACGATCTTCATGACCTGACCCATGGCGCGCGGCCCTTCGGCGCCCGCGGCCTTGGCCTCCTGGACGGCCTGCACCACGATGTCGCGCAGCTCCTCGTCGCTGAGCTGCTTGGGCAGGTACTCGTCGAGGATGACGCCCTCGGCCCGCTCGCGCTCGGCCTGCTCGCCACGGCCGCCCTCGGCGAACGCCTCGGCCGCCTCCCGGCGCTTCTTGGCCTCGCGCGCGATCACCTTCTGCACCTCGTCGTCGGAGAGTTCGCGTGCGCTCTTGCCCGCGACCTCCTCCTTGGTGACGGCGGTCAGGGTGAGCCGGAGCGTCGCGGAGCGCAGCTCGTCGCGCGCCTTGATCGCGGCCGTGAGGTCATCCTTCAACTTCGCCTTGAGCGTGGTCATGCGCCCCAGTGTCGCAGGTCCGGGACGTACGGCGCGCCCGCAATTCCGGGGCGGAGCGGGACGGAGCGGGGCGGGGCGCGTCGGAGCGGGACGGAGGGCGGAGAGGGCGACGCCGAGCCGTACGGCCCACCACGGACGCCGGTGACCTTACGGAGCAGACGCGCCCCGCGGCCAACTCGGGCACCCCTCTCCGCCATCCGCCATTTCACAGTTGGCCGGAATTACCTCCACATCAGCGGTGACCGAACCCGCCGAAAAACCGGTCAACCGGACTGTGCACCTCCACCCTGACCAGGAAACAAGCGCCCAACTCGCCCACAAATACGGGTAGATGCACACCACAACAGCCACCGGCGGGCCCGACGTACGACCTCCGCCGGACGTAAACAAGCCGACACCCCGCAGATGCCCAGCCGTGGCATCGAGGCCCGGTTTCGGCCATCGGGTCTTGCCACTGTCTCGGCCATGTCGGCTCTGCGCGTCCCCCTCGAACCGCGCCACTGCCAACTCCTCGGGCTGGTGGGGTCGCTGGTCCTCGCGTCGGGCGGGGCGAGCGCAGGCGCTCTGCCGATCCGTGAGGCGCTGGCGCTGCGGGCGGACCGGGCGGCGACGGGTCTGGTCGGCGTGTACTTCGGTCTGGTGCTGCTCATAGCGGCCTGGATGCTGCTCGGCCGTACGGTCCGCGGCGCCGAACCGCCCAGCCGCCGCACGCTGTTGGCCACCTTCGGGCTCTGGGCCGCCCCACTGCTCGTGGCGCCGCCGCTGTTCAGCAGGGACGTGTACAGCTACCTGGCGCAGGGCGCCATGGTCGACGCGCACATGGACGTGTACGTACACGGCCCCGCGCACCTCGGCGGTCCGCTGCCCGACGAGATCCCCGCGGTGTGGCAGCACACCCCGACCCCGTACGGCCCGGTCTTCCTCGCCTTCGCCTCGGCAGTCACCGACCCCTCCCGCCCGGACGGCGCCTTCGGGATCGCGGGCCTGCGCCTGGTCGCCCTGCTCGGCGTCGGCCTCATGGTCCTGTGCCTGCCCCGCCTCGCCCGCCACTGCGGCGCCGACGAACGCGCCGCCCTGTGGCTCGGCGTCCTCAACCCCTTGGTCCTGCTCCACCTGGTCGCCGGCGCGCACAACGACGCGGTGATGCTCGGGTTGCTCGGGGCGGGGCTGGTGGTGGCGGTGGGGGTCAGCGGTGGGGCGCGCGGGGTTGGGGACGGTGGTGTGGCTCGGGGTGGCGAGTGGGGCGGCGTGGCTCGCGGGCTCGGGGGGAGCGGCGTGGCTCGCGTGGTTGGGGGCGTTGCTCGCGTGCTTGGAAGTGTTGCTCGCGGGCTTGGGGGCGTTGCTCGCACGTTCGGGAGCAGTGCTCGTGTGCTCGGAGTCAACGGCGAGGCACGCAAGGGGGGTTCGCGGGTCCCGGGGACTACGACCGAGCGGGCCACCCCGACGTACGCGTTGCTCGGCACCGCCACGTACCCCCTGGTCGGCGCGGTGCTCATCACCCTCGCCGCCCTGGTGAAAGCCCCGGCGGCGCTCGGGCTGGTGGCGGTCGCGGTGCTGTGGTGCCGACGCCTCGACGGCCGCGGGCAGCGGGTCCTGGCCACCGCGCTCACCGCCGCGACCGCGGGCGCCACGACGGTCGTCACCACCGCGCTCACGGGCACCGGCTACGGCTGGATCGCCGCCCTGCGCACCCCCGCCTCCCCTGAGAACTGGTCCTTGACCAACCTCCTCGGCCGCCTCACCGGCCATCTGCTGTCGGGCACCGGCCTCGCCGGATATGCGCTCCCGCTCTGGCACACCCTCGGCATGCTCGGCACCGGCACGGTCGTCCTTCTGGTCTGGCGCCGCCGTCACACCCTCGGCACCGTCCACTCCCTGGGTCTGTGCCTCCTGGCCGTGGCCGTCCTGGGACCGGCGATCCGTCCCTGGTACGTGCTGTGGGGACTGTTCCTCATCGCGGCCGCCGCGCCGCAGGGCCGGGGCCGCGGGGTGCTGACGATCGCGAGCGGCGTCCTCGCCCTCGCCACCCTGCCCAGCGGATTCGCCGCGGACGCCCGTCAGTTGGCGCTCGCCACCCTGGGCGGCGTACTCGCCGTGGCCGTCCTCACCTGCACCCACCTCGCCGCCCGCTCATGGCGCTCACCGTCCGGGCCGGACGACGACCGCGGCAATGGCAACGGCAACGGCCGTAACCGCACCCGCAACCCCTTCGCGGGACGCACCGCGTGAGCCTGCGCGAACGCCCCGGCCTCTCCTGCTTCTCCGGCTTCCCTCGCTTCTCCGGCTTCTCTCGCCTCTCCCGCTTCTGTTACGTCCCCCGCCTCTCTTACGTCCCCTGCCTTCCGTACGTCCTCGACGTTCCGTATGGCCGCAGCCGCCCCCTCCCTCCCCAACTCCCCGTACCGACCGCGAACGAGGTGTCCCCGTGACCGTCCCCACGCCCCCGGAGAACACCCGGCCGCCGTCCCCGCAGCCCAAGTCGGCCCCGGTCTCGGGCCCGAACCCGGACCCGGACCCGGGGCTGCTGGCCTCCCCCGGCTTCCGTATCCCGCTGGTCCTGGTGCTCGCGGCGGCCAGCGCGGTCTTCCTGGTCACGGTTCCGCTCTTCCGCGACTGGTTCGACCTGCGCGTCTACTACGGCACGGTGGAGTACTGGACCGAGGACGGCGGACGTATCTACGACTACCTCGTCCCCGGCACCCACTACGGCTTCACCTATCCGCCCTTCGCCGCGGTCTGCATGCTGCCGATGGCGCTGCTCGACTGGCCGAGCGCGGTGGTGCTCTGCCTCCTGATGAACCTCGCGGCCTCCTGCGCGATCCTGGCCTGGTCGCTCGGCGGGACGGTACGGCGCCAAGGCTGGAGTCGCTGGTTCGCCTTCGCGGTCGCGCTGTGTCTGTTCGCCCTGCTCGAACCGGTCCGGGACACGGTGAGCTTCGGCCAGGTCAACCTGCTCCTGCTGGCCCTCGTACTGGGTGATGCGTGGCTGCTGTCCACCGGCCGCGGCAAGTGGGCGGGCATCGCCATCGGCCTGGCGGCGGCCGTGAAACTGACCCCGGCGATCTTCATCGGCTATCTGCTGATCACCGGCAGGCGCCGCGCCGCCGCGGTGGCGACCTCCGTCGCGGTGGCCGCCACCGGCCTCGCCGCCTGGATCACCCCCTCCGCCTCGAAGACCTACTGGACGGAGGCGATGTGGAACACCGACCGCGTCGGCTCCCTCGGCTACGTCTCGAACCAGTCCTGGCAGGGCGTACTGGCCCGGGTCTGCGAACCCGCCGAGCCGAGCCGGGCACTGTGGGCCTTCGGCGTGGTGCTGATCCTCGCCGTGTGGGCACATCGGGTCCGCCGGGCGGCGGCGGTCGGCGACGTACGCGCGGGCTTCGCTCTCACCGGCCTGGCCGCGTGCCTGGTCAGCCCCGTGACCTGGGTCCACCACCTGGTCTGGCTGATCCCCGCCCTCGCCGTACTCCTCGAAACGGCCCTCCGCTCCCGCCCCGCCCCCCGCCGCCGCCTTCTGCTCCTCACCGGCGCGCTGTACGTGACGTTGTGCAGCAGCCTCGTCTGGGCCTGGCGCTTCGACTCCGACGGCGCGAGCGGCCTCCTAGGCTCCAACGCCTACGTCTGGATCACCCTCGGCCTCCTCCTCGCCCTGCCGCTGCGGGACGAGGGTCCGGCAGGGGCGGGGACGGGGGCAGGGTCAGAGGCAGGGGCGGGGGCAGGAATGGGGACGGGCACGGGAGCGGGGACGGCGGATGAGGATGGGCCGGACACGATGACGAACTCGGCTGGCGCACAGGCGAGTTGACGGCCGAGCTCGCGACCGGGAACAGGGCCCGCCACTTCTCCTCCAGGCCCCCGCCGGGGTTTTCCACAGGCCCCCGCCCGCACTGCGGGGCTGCGGCGATGTCTGCAACGATGGGGTTATGCGCGCGCGATACGGACTACCTCTGGGAATCACCGCTCTCGGCGCGGCGGGGCTCGCCTACGCCGCCGGTTTCGAGGCCCGGTCGTTCCGGCTCAGGAGAGTGACGGTCCCGGTGCTGCCGCCCGGTATGCGCCCGCTGCGGATGCTCCAGGTGTCCGACGTGCACATGGTCAGCGGCCAGCGCAAGAAGCAGCGCTGGCTGCACTCGCTGGCCGGTCTGCGCCCGGACTTCGTGATCAACACGGGCGACAACCTCTCCGACACGGAGGCGGTGCCCGACGTCCTGGACGCACTCGGCCCGCTGATGGACTTCCCGGGCGCCTACGTCTTCGGCTCCAACGACTACTACGGCCCCAAACCCCGCAACCCCGCCCGCTACCTGTTCGAAAAGGCCGCGGGCAAGCACGGCCTCAACGGCAACCCGCCCGCGGTCGGCGTGGTCCACAACCCGTGGGAGGACCTGCGCGAGGGCTTCGACGAGGCGGGCTGGCTGAACCTCACCAACACCCGCGGCACCCTCAAGATCGAGGGCATCGAGATCGGCCTGACCGGCCTGGACGACCCCCACATCAAGCGCGACCGCTACGCCCGGGTGACCGGCGGCCCCGACTCCTCCGCCGACTTCTCGATGGGCATCGTGCACGCCCCCTACCTGCGCACCCTGGACGCCTTCACCGAGGACCGCTACCCCCTGATCCTGGCCGGCCACACCCACGGCGGCCAGCTCTGCATCCCCTTCTACGGCGCCCTGGTCACCAACTGCGACCTCGACACCGACCGCGTCAAGGGCCTCTCCACCCACACCGTCGGCGACCACACCTCCTACCTCCACGTCTCAGCGGGCTGCGGCACCAACCGCTACACCCCCGTACGCTTCGCCTGCCCCCCGGAGGCCACGCTCCTCACCTTGGTCGAGCGCACCTGACGAGCGCGACTGACCCGGGTCGAGCGCACCTGACCCGGGAACGCCTCTCTACGGGACGTACGCCCCGGCCCGCGCCGAACCACACCGCGACTCTCGACTCTCCAGGTCGGGGCCCCTCCGAGCCCCCCGGAAACCGGATTTCGTCTCCGGGCGAGGGTCCGCTAGAGTTATCGATGTCGCCGCGACGTGCTCAGCACAAACAGCGACATCGGGGTGTAGCGCAGCTTGGCAGCGCGCTTCGTTCGGGACGAAGAGGTCGTGGGTTCAAATCCCGCCACCCCGACAGCTAAAAACGCAGATCAGGCCCGGTCTCCTTCCAAGGAGACCGGGCCTGACTCGTGTGCGGGTGCCCTCCGGGGAGTGGCTGGGGAGTGGATCATGGAATTTCACTCCCCAGCCACTCCCCGCCCTCGGCTCAGTGCAGCGAACGGCGCTCCCGCAGGAGAGCGTCCAGCACTGCGACGGCCGAGCGCGAAGCCATCGCAAGCCGTGCGTCGAGTGACGCCTCCCACAGGTCCGTGAGCCCTTCCATGAGCCTTGCTCGCATGCCGGGAGTGATGTGCGAATAGCGGGCCTGGACCGAACCGTCCTCGTGCCCCAGGCGCTCGTCCTTGAGCTTTGGCGGGGTACCGAGATCGTCCATCGCCGTCTTGTGCGAGTGACGCAGCCCGTGGGGGGTCAGCCCATTCGCGATGGGCACCCAGCAGGCCTCGGCTCTTCCGGAGGCGTTTCGCCCCCGGACCGGGACCCCAGGCCACGAGTCGGCCAGGACAGGAACAGGATGCGCCTCTTGCGGAGCTTTCTTCGGGTACCAGCCCGTTGCCGCAGGCCGGAACAGCCACGTGGCGAATCCCGTTCTGCGCCAGTGCGCCGCTGTCTCCGTAGGCAGACCACCACGCACGAACCCAAGTTCCGCAATTGCAGCCTGCACCCGAAGCCGGGTCGACTCCCTCACCATTTCCGGCCTGTTGAGGACGTTGGAAACCGTTCCGGTGGAGACTTCCGCCCGCCGAGCCACGTCAGTCAGCTTGACGCCCTGGTTGCGCGCGGAGTTGTTGACCGCACCAAGTCCGCGAAAGACATAGGTAAGACCGTGGCAGACACACGGTTGTGGGTTGGTCCGCCGAACGTGCTCAGTGATCAGTCGCGACAAAAAGCCCGGAGTATCGACTGTGCGATATGAATCGTCCTTCGGCGGGCAGCGGTGCAGCTCTCCAGTGTCCAGCTCGTAGAGCTGCCACTCGACCCGGATTGCCGCCGGTCGTAAGAACTCGGTTTCCAGGCCCACGAGTTCGCCCCAGCGCACGCCGGTATAGCCCTTGGTCACCACACCAACGAACTCGTCGTCGCGGCCGGACAGCAGCGCCGCGCGCTCAGCGATGAGCAGGATCCCAAGCGCGTCCGTCACCACTTTCTCAGGACCTCGGTTCCGTGACCGGCCTGCACGCTTACCCCTACCGCGCCGCCTGGCCGCTGGGTTGGCGTCCCGAAGCCCTTCGTCCACGGCGTCGGCGAGGATCAAGTGAAGCGTGCCGTGCCACGTCTTCACGCTCGACGCGGCGTAGTTCTTCCTCTCCTCCTTCTCCCACGCCTGTACGTCCGTCGGCTGGATGTCGGCAATTGCCTTGTCCTCGAACTCAGGCAGCAGGTGCTCCTCGATGTGCCGCTTGTAGTTCTGCATGGTGGAAGCAGCGAGGTCCTGCGCCGCGTACCACTTATTGACGTACTCCCCGAAGGTGATGCGACCCGCGGTGGGGTCACGCCAAGTGCCAGCACGGACCTTGGCCTCCATGTCGTTCGCCGCCTTCGCGGCGTCACGCTTCGAGGTGAACCGCACCGTCTCGCCGTTGGCGTCAACAACCGTGCGAAGCACACCAGGTGCGATCCAGTACCGGCCCCGGTAGTAGTTCCGACGCTTCTCGCCGTAGCCCACAGTCCTTCTCCGATCCGCTCACGCAGCCAGTGCGGATTGTGTGCGAACAACCCGCCGGGGCTTCTTGGCTCGCAGCGACGCAGACGCCGAATTCGTCGGCATCGTGTGGGTCACCCGTACACGCGAACGCGTCTGGTCAGTGGGGGTCCGCTGATCTCGCAGCGGGAGCTCCTCGAAGACGAGAACGATCTCGGCGTAGTGCTCGGCGGTGAAGCGATACGCGCCACCGGCCCTCGTGAAGGGGATCCGGCGCTGGCGCGCCTGTTCCTTCACCCACCACTCCGAGCAGCCGAGTGCCTCGGCGACTTCGGCAGGCCTGAAGAGTTGGGGCAGAGTTGCGGCGGTGACACTGTGACTGCTGTGACTGCTCATGCCTGTCCCCCGTTCTCTCCGGGGACGACGTAGCCCCCGTCTTTCCTGATGAGTTGTGCGTCGTTGGCCATGCGCGCGCAGGTCTGGCGGACCAGGTCCGGCTGGAGACCGGTTCCTGCCGTGATCTGCTTCGGTTTGGCGCCCGGGTTCTCCCGTACGAAGCGGAGGATCGTTGCCCGGGTGTCCCCGATGGTGTGCTCGGCCGCCGGGCCTTCGAGGAGCTGCCAGGCCCCCGCCTCCGCGTAGAACCGGAGCGCGTATTCGGCTTCGTCCACATCGCGCCCGGTGACATGGAGAACCCCGTCCGCCTGGCCCCGTGCCCGCTTCAGTACGAGCGTCGCGTCGGCGGCTCCGGCGAGGCCGTTGGTGCCGGAGACCTCGGCAAGGAAGTCGTCCGACGCCGCCTTGCGGACGTGATGCACGAGCACCATGGCGATGCCGTAGTGGTCCGCGATGCGCTTCGCGTGGCCCACGGCCGCGTAGTCGGCGTCGTACGCGGAGGCTCCGGGGGCCGAGTTGCCGCGCATCTTGGCGAACACGTCGATCACGACCATCCGCGCTTCCGGGTTCCGCTCGATCCACTGGGCGATCGCCTCGTTCCCGCCCTGGGGAAGCGGCGGGCACGAGGTGGCCAGCGTCAGCGAAGCCGGGGCGCGACCGCCCGTGCCCAGGATCTTGCGCATACGGGTCTGAAGGCGGCGCGGGGTGTCCTCCAGGGCGAGGTACAGGACCGGTCCCGCGTCCACGGGCACGCTATCCATGGCCTGCCCTCCCGCCGCGACCGAGAGGGCGAGTCCGAGGGACAGCCAGGACTTGCCGACCTTCGGAGGGCCGGCGAGGAGGTTGACTCCCTCCGAAATGATCCCGGGCACGGCCCACTTCGGGTCGGGGAACTCAGCCGCCAGGAGCTCGTCCGCGGTCCAGGCCGTGCGGATGCGTTGTTGTGCGGGCTGCAGGGGCTGAGGTTCGGCAGCCGGAGTGGAATGCAGGTGGGGCAGGTTGTGCGGGTCGTTCACGCGGCCCTCCGCCCGGCGATGGTGCGGGGGCGCTTGGCTCCGGCCCAGAGGCCCGAGACGATCGTCCGGCGGATGTCCGGCTCCGCCAGGCCCACGCCGAGGGCGGGCGCCAGGAGCTGCTCGGTCACCTCGGCCTCGGTGAGCTCACCGCCCGCGACGAGTTGGCCGAGCGCGACGGACGCCTGGTACAAGGCATCGTTACGTCCGCCCTCCGCGCTTCGGGCGACGCGGTCCCGCTCACCGTTCAGAGCGGCGAGCAGGTATGAGCTGTGCCTTCCGTCGGCTGTCAGCGGTACGGCGACGGGGCGCTGAGGTGGAAGGGCGGCGGGGGCGAGAAGCCGAGCCAGCCAGTTCGGAAGCGGTACGGGCGCCGTGTCGTGCACGACGGTGTACCTCTTGGCATCCACTCGGCTGCCAGCCCCAACGACATAGCCGCCGCACGCCCGGGTGTCGACCTTCCAGCCGAGGGCGCCCGCGCTGTTGCGGAGCTCCACGTCGGCGGGGGCCGTGAAGTAGAGATGGGTTCCGCCGCTCGCCGTACGGACGGTGAACGTCTCGATGGCGGAGCGCTGCCCGTGCTTCTCAGCCAGGTCGGCAAACACATCCGCGCCGTCGGTCACGGCCCGGTCGACGTTCGCCGGGGGAACGTCCCGGTCGTGCTTGGGGACGTCCAGGTCGACGACCACGAGACCCGAAGGGCCGCAGGCCACGCCGTAGTTGTACGTCGCGGTCGACCAGCAACGGGTGATCCGGCTGGTGTCGATGGTGGCGCGCGACTCCCAGGAACGAATCGCGGGCCGCTTGACGCCGGGTACGAGAGGGAAAACGCGCCAACCGCGTTCGGCGGCGGACAGAGCGCTCCGAAGCAGGAGCGAGCGGGGTGAGATCTGGTGCATCCTGATGGCACCTCCTGTGTCCTGGATGGGATGGGGAGGCCCGGGGACAGTGGGCTTCGTTGACCCGTCGGCCGCTGTCCCCGGGGCGACTTCAGATCTGCTGAGCGCGCCTCCAGGCGCGGTATGCCTGGCGGACGTACTCGCGCCAGTCCGCTCCGGTGCTCAGCTCCTCGCCACGACGGCTCAGGCCGAAGTGGGCGACGTCGTACTCGACGAACTTGCGGGCCGCTTCCTCGGCAACAGCGACGGCCTTCGCCGCCACCTGCGCCGAGTAGGTCGCCTCTTCCTCCAGCGCGACGCGGTCCAAGAGGGCGGCCTTCCTGAGCCAGAACTCACGGTTCGGCTCGGTGCCCGGCTGACGCCCACGTGCCTGATCGAGCACCCATCCCATCTCCGGGACGATGCGAGGAGCGCCAATGTAAGCGGGGTGTTCCGGCGATGACGCGGACATCCACATTCCTTTCGGTCGAGACCGTTCACGTGCTGACGGTCCTCTGCACGCCGCCAGCCCCGGGGAGTCGGCGACGACAGGGGGCCGTCAGCCCAGCGGCGGTTCGGCGGCGGCTTCGGGCTCGCGGACGGCGGCCGTCAGAAGCTGCCGGAGATCGGCGCCGATGACGGCGACGAGACGCTTCTCGATCACCTGCCAGGACTCGGGGTCGATCGCGAGGAGTGCCGCTACCGCAGTCGCGGCCTTGCCCTCCTCGATCGCGGTGAGCGCGTCGCGGAGCTCTGCGGCCGCCATGAGCGAGATGCCGGGCAGCGGGATCGGGATGTTGGTGTCGGACATGGGCGAACCCCTTCCTTACGCGTTGATGTCGCGGACGGTCTCGGCGAGCGAGGCCATGACGCGGTCGATGGAGTCGGCGGCGTCGGTCCGGGCGAGGTAGAAGCCGAAGAGCAGGACGACCACGGCGGCACCGGCTCCGACCGCTTTGAAGCGGATGAGCAGGGCGACGAAGATGCCGAAGAGGACGACTGCGGAGATGGAGAGAGTCAAGGCGGAACCTCCTGGGGGTGAGCGTCAGCGGGTGCCGTCGCGGCGGAGTTCGCAGGCGAGGTTGTAGAGCCGTCGGCCGAAGCGGATGCGCTGGCCGTAGCCCTGGCAGCGGCGGCAGATGCGGCCTCGGCGGACGTGGCCCGTGTAGCGGCCGACGCGGATCTTGGAGCCCCAGCCCTTGCACTTGAGGCAGGTGCCGAACGGGCTGACCGCGCAGAGCGCGACGTAGCAGAGCGTGATGAATATGAGGCCGGGGGCGTAGGAGAGCAGGGACAGCACAGGTACCCCTCTCAGGGCAGGATTCGGCTGGATGAAGGGGATGCGGGGAAGCGGGCGCTAGACGCTAGTTGCCAGCTCAGAGCCACTTTGTGGCGCTAGCGGGGGTGCTAGACCTAGCGGGGGTGGCCACTAGGCCTAGCGGCGAATGTCGCTATGCGGCGTCGGCCCGACCGTCACGTTCCGCGAGTGCTTTGAGGATGTCGGCGCGCTTGATGCCACGCCGGTTGGCGCCCTTGCCGTCGTCGGTGCTGCCCCACACCTGGCCCGTGCGGATGCCGAACGGTTTGACGGCTGCGGCGAGTTGCTCAAGGGTCCAGTCGCCGTAGATGTCCGGCCGGAGCTCCGCCAGCCGGGACACGACGGTTTCTGACCAGACCTTCGGCTCCTCGGCGGGAATCACCGCCAGCAGGTCGGCCAACAGGTCATGTGCGGAGGCGGTTTCGGTCTCGGGCTGCTCGCCGAGTGCGTGCCCGGCGAGCGTTCCGGCCCGCTCGCGCAGGGCTCGGGCTCGGAGGGCAATGCGGTCCGCTGCCACCGCGTCGATGAACGCGGAGCGGACGATCCGCGCGTCGGCGCCCTCGCCGAGGAAGTAGCAGATGCCCTTGTCGCCCCAGGCGAACATGTTCGCCCGCACACCACGCTTGTAGGCACCGGTGCCGAGGACCATGTCGTTCTCGATCTGCCCCATGACCTTCAGGCACCAGCGGGCCGAGGCGTTGGCGCTGATCGCGGTCGGAAGGCTGTCCCGGTCCGGCCGCTGAGTCGCGAGCAAGAGCACGATCCCCGTCGCCGGGCCGCGCTTGACGAGGTCGGTGCAGATCTCTTTGAACTCCCCTCCGTGCTTGGGGTGTTCGAACCAGACCTGGCACTCGTCCACGCCGACCACGATGGGATGCAGACCGAGGGAGCGCTTCGACGCCAGCTCGGTGGTCACCTTCGACTCCGGGCAGATGTCGCGCGGCAGCGACCGGATGACCTTCGCGCGCCTGCGCAGCTCCCCCTGGAGCTCCCGCATGTCCGCGAGGGCGTACTCGATGTCCGCATCTTCCTCGCCCGCGCGGTGCCGGTACCCGACCCGGTCGCCGACCGAGTCGAGGTCACCGGTTCCCTTGAGGTCGTACGTGTGCAGCTCGGCGCGCGGGTCGAGGGCGGCGATCAGCAGGAGCAGCCGCAGGAGGAAGGTCTTGCCCATGCGCGGGATGGCGCCGATGACGCCAGCGATGAACATGAGCGTCACGCCGACCCACCGGCCGCGCTGATCCGTTCCCCAGGCGACCGGCTTGAACAGGTCGACCGTGCCGGACTCGGCAAGCGGCCACTTCGCGTTGGGAACCTGGGACATGTCCTGGTCCCCGACCCAGAGGCGCAGGCGGCCGGTGTGCTCGTCAGGCACTGCCTCGGGCCACACGCATCCCAGCGGGCGGCGCAGGCCGGAGGCCAGCTTCTCGCGGCGCTCGATGACGTCGGTCACCGTGACGCCGTACGGGAGGTCGCCTTCGGCCAGCCATCCGGGACCGTCCCGGGTGATCGGTGCCGTGAAGTTGAAGCCGGGTCCGCCCTTGGACTGCGCCTGGTTGATCGCCGGGATGCCGAGCGAGCCCAGCGCACGGAGCACGATGTCGCTGGTGAGCTTCGTGGCCTTCGGAACGTCCACAGCCCTGTGGACCACCGGGTCGTCGGCCGGTTGCCCCAGCCAGCCCAGCGCCATGACGACCACGGAACCGGCCAGGGCAAGCAGCCAGCCCGGGGCCAGGACGTACAGGGCCAAGGCAGTGGTGAGGCCCACGATCGAGGCCATCACCGCGACCACGGACCGCCAGCGCACCCGGCGGTCCCGCTGCCGCGAGAGCTTCAGGTACTCGCCAATGTCCTCATGGGCGGCGGCGGCTCGCCGGAATGGCTCTCCCTCGGCATCGAAGACCCAGCGAACGGAGCCTCCGACGAAGTGAGCCGCCCCGACGGGTGCCCGGGCCGCGAGCCGCGCCCCGTACCAGGGAGTGCGTACGGCGTGGAAGGCTGCAACGTGCCCCGCGTACGCGGCGACTCCCTTCCCGGCGGCCTTGAACTCTTGGGTCGACCTGGCCCAAGTAGGTACAACCGGACGGCGCTTGGACCGAAGGATGCGGTCCATCAGACCGGGGCTGGCCGGACCGCCCGGCTGGTCGACGAATGTGGGCTCGTCGGGGTTGGTCAGGTCGTCCTCGTCCTCGTTTCCTGCGACTGGGGCATCGTCGAGCTCCGGTCGGTCCGCACGGCGCTTGTCCAAGTCGAACACCGCGCCCTCGGAATCGGGACTCATCTCCTTCTCAAGACGGGCGAACAGCTCGCGCTCGTCGTCGTTGTTGTCCCCGTGCTTCACTGGCACTTCCTTCCTGACGGGAGGTACGCCGGGGCCTGGCCCTACCGGCCAAAGCAGCGGCCGGGCCCCGGTGGAACGGGAGAGTGGTCGGTGGCCGACTCGTCACGAGTCGGCGGTCTGGAGGGCTTCCTCCGCCGGGCTGCCTGCGGTCTCGCTGTTCACCAGTGCGAGCTGACCGGGGCCCGGGCGGACGCCCTGTTCCTTGTCGAGCTTCACGAAGACGCTGTGCACGTAACTGGGGGCGCGCGTCGCCCGCTTCGCGGTCTCACGGACGGTCAGGCCCTGTCCCCAGCACTCGTGAATCACGGCTTGGGCGGTGGCGGTCGGCAGCTTGTCCGCCTGGTCGGCCTGGTCGGCGCGAGTCTCCTCGTCGGCTGCCTCGCCACCCGGGGCACGTTCAGGTGAACGCTCCACGGTGTTCACCCGCTGACCTGCACCGACATCGGCGAAGAGCAGAGCGGGATGCCCGTTGCGGCGGATCTCGTCCGTCGCGTGCCGCATCTGGTTCCGGACCTGAGCCGCCAGTGCCGATGCCGCCGGGTCGGTGCCGAACTCCTCCCACGGGGAGGGCAGCTCGATGGTGGCCAGCCCGACGGCGTGCCGACGCGCGGCCAACTGGTCGAGCAGTGAACGGCGTTGGCGTGCATCGTCGCCCACGGCGGCCTTGGCCACGGCGACGGAAAGGCGACGAGCCGTCCGTCGACCGCGCCACGAACCCTGTTGCTCCGGCGTCTGCTCAGCCAGACGAGAAGCCAGCGCGACCGCACGCGCCGTGGCCCGGTCCCGGGTGATCTGGGCGGCGTCCCGGTCGCGTTCGGCGACTCCGAGACGAGAGAGAAGGCGCTCGCGCAGCTCACGTCCGATCACGGCAGTGAGGCCGTTGGACTCCGTGCCGGGCTTGCTGTGCCGCAGCTCGATCCCCATGGCCTGGTGCCACAGCATTGCCGCCATGACAGGGCCGATGAAGGCGCGGACGGTGCCACCGACGAGCCCGGACTCGGCGTACGCGGGGATGATCTGCACCCCCGTGATCACCCAGACCAGCACGCCCGGGGCTCCCGGAGCTCCCTTCGGACCGTGGAGGTTCTGCCGAGCGAGAAGGGCCGTCGCGAACAGGGCCACCTCTGCGGCGCTGAACATCGCGACCCTCTCGGCCACGCTCCCCATGTCGAGGAAATCCGCGGCGAACCGCCAGCTCGTGTCCGCGCTGTACGCGGTGCAGCAGACGGCGGCGAACGCCGCGACGCGCACGGCCGGAGTACCGAGCCGTGTGCTGCGCGACAGCTTGCGCAGGCACCAGTACAGGAGGACGAGGCCCAAGAGCGCCGTTACAGCCGCGTAGAGGGTCTCGTCGCCGCTCAACGGAATCTGCGTCGACATCATCAGGCGGTCCTCATCCAGGGTCCGGCGCTGACATCGGCGCCGTTCTTGACCGGCGCCAGGCCGCTCAGCGCGAGTGCGTAGTCGGCGTTCGCCGTGTCGACGGCGTGCCGCCCCCGCCGCGCTTCGAGCAGCTCGGCGAGAACCTCGCGCGCCACCTGCGAGCGGACCGCCCGCTCCTCGTCCGACTCGTGCGCCGGTCCGGCGAACAACTCACGGAAGTCGTCCGGGACTTCGTGCACTCCGAAGGCGAGTTCATCGAACTCGAAGTCGCTTCGGACCTCCTGGTTTCCGATGTAGATACGCATGGGTCTCCTCAGACCGAGATGGCACAGACCGGGATGGGATGGGAGAGCCAGCGCGGTGGGCTACCTGACCCGTCGGCCACCGCCGCTGACGTAAACCGCTGTTCAGACGTGGAACCGGCGGGGGCCGACGAGGCGGAGAGAGAGCTGGTAGGCCAGCGACACGGCAGAGAACGAGCCGAGTCCGGTCACGAACATCAGCGGCCAGTCAGCACCGAGGTCCTGGGCGGCGATGACACCGCAAGCACCGGCGAACGAGGCGAACACCAGGAACACCACGGCCATCAGGCTCCGCAGCAACGTCACCGGCGTGCTCCGGCGGGCCACAAGGTCGATGTCGCCGGGGAATGCGACGCGTACGCCACCACCCGACGCGACGAGCGCCACGCAGACACCGTTGGCGTTGGCGGTCACCCCGGCCACCGTGCAGAGCATGCGGTCGCTGCGGTCTCGGACGACATCGCCGATCGCGAGCTTCATCAGGGTCCCCCTCGGGAGGTCGAGCCGGGCGCCACGGGGTGGCGCCCGGGCAGTAGTCCAGGCAGGAGATTCCTAAAGAGGACTTGTCCTCAAGTCCTCTTTAGGAGTTGCTAGGACTATGACGTACCCCTCCTCGGGTCGTCAAGACCTCTTTAGGAGTCGTATGGTGAGCTTGCCTTTGGGTGACAGGAGAGTGAGCAAATATGGCGACTGCCTACGAGAAGATCGCGGGAGGGCTCCGCGCGCGCATTCGCGCAGGTGAGCTGGCCCCCGGGGACAAGCTCCCCTCGGAGGCAACCCTCGTCAAAGAGTCCGGGAAGAGCGGGCCGACCGTGCAGCGAGCTCTCTCGGTCCTCCAGGAAGAGGGGCTGATCGAGAAGCGGCACGGCATCGGCAACTTCGTCCGCAAGCCGCGCACGAAGGCCCTGCGGGACAACTGCCGCCACCAGTGGGAGAAGGACCGGGCCCGCGAGTCGGTCGAGCTCCGGAAGCAGACCGGCGCCACCGAGCACGACACGGGCCTCGAAATCGATGACCTCGTCTTCTACGCCTCATACCGCAAGACAAAGGCGACCGCGGAACTCGCCGAGGTCTTCGGGCTCCCTGAGGGCACGCCGCTCCTGAAGCGCACCTACCGGACCCGCTACGCGGCTGAAACAGCCCCGTTCAACCTGGTCACGTCGCACCTGGTCCACAGCATGGTCGAGGGCAACGCCGATCTCCTGGACGACGCCAACGAACCGTGGCCCGGCGGCACGCAGAACCAGCTCCACACCGTCGGCATCGAACTCGATCGCATCGAGGAACGGGTGACCGCCCGCCCGCCGACCCCCGAGGAGACCGAGGAGCTCGAACTCCTCCCGGGAACTTCGGTGATCGTGCTGCGCAAGATCTCGTACGACATCAAGGACCGCGTCGTGGACGTCTCGGACATCACGCTGCCCGGCGACCGCACGGAACTGCTCTTCACCACTCGCCTGGAAAGGTGGTAACCCCCGTGCCTGGACGCATCGTCGTCATCACGGCCGTCCACCCGCCGTCCGCGCACTTCCTGCCGGACGCGTTCAAGTCGCTGTGCGAACAGGAACTCCCCGACGGCTGGGACTGGCACTGGCTAATCCAGGAGGATGGCAAGAGCGACCAGGTCGCGCCGCACGTCCCGGACGACCCGAGGGTGACCTTTCACCAGGGCCGGGCCGGCGGCCCCGGCACCGCGCGCACGATGGCCCTGGCGCACGCGGACGGCGCGTACGTGAAGGTCCTGGACGCCGACGACCAACTCCCGCCGGGCGCCCTGGCCCGCGACCTCGCGGCGCTGGAGAACGCCCCGACCGTCGGATGGGCGACCTCACGCGTCCTGGACCTGCTCCCCGACGGCTCGACCGCAGGTTTCCCGGGCGACCCGGACCACGGCCCCGTCGAGCGCGGCGCTGTGCTCGACTTCTGGACGGCGAACAACTACCGCGCCCAGGTCCACCCGGCCACCCTGTTCGTCCGCCGCGAGCTGCTCCTCGCTCTGGGCGGCTGGATGGCCCTTCCGGCCTCCGAGGACACCGGCCTTCTGCTCGCCCTGAACGCCGTGAGCCGCGGCTGGTTCTCCAGCGAGGTGGGGCTCCTCTACCGCAAGTGGGAGGGCCAGGTGACTGGCCAGGCCGCGCACGTCGACCCGGCCGAGCGCGACGCCCGCATGGCGGTCGTGGAGGCGCGGGCGCGCACGCTCGGCCTCTACGGCTGGCGCCACCCGGCGGAGGAGAACCCGGTCACGGGTTGACCGGCACCTCGTAAACGATCTCGCAGAGGGCAGCCGGGACGACGATGTCCGCCGTCTCCACCGGCTGCCCTTTGTCGCTGTAGTACGTCCGCTGAATACGCGTCACCAACGCGCCGCGCGGCACGCCGAGCAGGGTGGCTTCGTCGGCGTCGGCCTCGCCGGGCTCCGGCCGCTCCACGGCATGCGTGACCGCGACGCCGATCTCCGCCATACGCTCCACGACGCCCTTCCCGGCGTACGGACCGCCTTCAGGCATGACGATGAGCGTGCCCGCCGTCAGGTCGTACGGCTCCCAACTGATCGAGAGCTGGACGGGCCTGCCGTCGGCGAGAAACTCGTACGAGGTCCGGACGCACAGGTCCCCCTCGGAGAGCCCGAGTCGACCCGCGATCTCCGGCGGGGCAGGGACCTTGGCCTCCGTCCGGCTCTCCCAGGCCCCACGCCTGCCCAACGCCGCCATGTCCGCGCGATACGGAGAACCGCCGCGCTGCTCGCGGTGCTGCGAGCGGACCATGCGCAGCCGCTCACGCGGCTCCGCGACGTAGGTCCCTGAACCGGCCCGCCCCTCCAACACCCCTTGCGAGATGAGGAGTTCCTGGGCCCGGCGAATCACGTTGTCGCCGACGCCCAACTCCTCCGCGAGCTGCGCCCGCGAGGGAAGCCGGTCACCGGATGTCCATTCCTGCTCCGCCACGCGCCGCCGGAGAACGTCGGCGGTCCGGAGGTAGGGAGGTTGCTCGCCCATATGGAAAATCTAGTCCACTAGCTCTAATCTAGTTAACTAGCTTTACTCACTGTGATTCCACTGCGACGGGGAGAGCTAGTGCCGACTGCCAAAGCTCGGGCCGAACACATGGCCGAGTTCCTCTCCACGGTCGGCTTCACGCCGCAACTGACGGACCACGGTGACCACCTGTCCGTCGAGGCGGAGGTGCTGCACCCGGTCTCCTCCGAGGACTGGCAAGAGCTCGTCACCGCGCTGGACAAGGCCGACTGGTTCGGCCTCGTCGACAGCAGCGAGAAGGGCCGCAGGTTATGGGCGGCCTTCACGAAAGAAGCCTCCGTGACGGCAAGCACCGCCGTCCGGAGGCAGGACCATCAGCTTTAGGGAGCTGACAGCGTGTTCGAAACTATCCGCCGACTCGTGCGCAGGGCCAGGCCCCAGCGCCTTCAGTTACCCCTCGATGCCACGCTCGGTTCGCTATCTCCGCGAGCTCGACCGGCCTCGGTACCGGCTACGTGCAGCAAGGCCTCCACGCTCCAGCGACGTCGTCGGCACGAAGAGCCGCTGGTCGTCGAAGACCAGATGCTCGTCCGGCCCTATGTGCGCACCGCCGTCGAGCGCGCTCAGCGATGGGGACGGTCGCACCCCTGTGTGCTGATCGACTGCTCACGATTCGCTGCCCCGGGGGTCGGCCAATGACTGCTCGCCAGCCGAGGCCGTACTACTCCACCGATTGCCTGATCGGTACACACAGCGTGTGCCGCGAGGCCGAGTTGAGGACTCCGGCGGCAGACCCGCCGCTGAGTCACGAGACCTGCGTGTGCAGTTGCCACCTGTCCGCCGTGCCGGTCGGCAGCAGCAGACAAGGGGTCCAGTTGATGCAGCCCCACACCAAGACCGCACGCCAGGACCGAAGTACGGGTCCGGAACCAACAACACAAGCCGGTCGCAACGCGGCCGAACAGGGGGTGTGAGTCGACCATGGCAATGAGCCGACACAAGAGCATCGAAGACGCACTCCGGTCGGGAATCGGAACGGGCGTCTACGCACCGGGCGATCAGCTGCCTGCCGAGTCGGAACTCGCCAAGCAGCACGGCACCAGCGTTCCCACGGTGCGGATCGCCCTCGATCTGCTCCGGGACGAGGGCCTGGTCGAGAAGTACCAGGGTCGCGGCAACTTCGTACGGCGCCCCTTTGAACGCCTCACCTACGCGAACGACCACTTCACCCCGGACCGCAGGGCGTCCCTGTACACCGCGCTGAGCGTGACTGTCACCAGCAGCGAACTGCGGGCAGACGATGCTCTCGCCACCATCCTCCAAGTACCGCGCGGAGAGCCGGTCATGGAGTACGTCTTCCTGAGCCGCCAAGGCACCTCACCGCACAGCCTGGCCCGGATCTACGTACCGCTTGCCGTGGCATCCATCAGCCTGCCGGAGAACGCCCGCTCTCCCCTGGGCGACGACATCCGAGTAGGCCTGGCGGCGGTCGGCATCAAGGCGACCACGTTCGCCGAACACCTTGAGGCCCGTCTCCCCACCGAGCACGAAGCCGCGACGCTTCGCCTCGGCCCCGGATCACCCGTCCTGAGCGTCGAACGAATCGCCATGGACGACTCCGACCGAATCGTCGAAGCCGCGCTCCTGGCGCTCCCCGGCTTCCGTTCGGGAGCCGTCTTCACCACCCACGCCCACGCCGAACAGTTGGAAGAAGCTTCCCGATGATCAACGACCTGCGCCTCCTGCCCTGGACCTCGCCGGACGGCAAGGCTTGCTTCCTCAGCACGGCTGGCCCCGACAGCAAGCTCTCCCAGATCGCGGACGAGGTCGAAGAGGCCATCACAGACGAGGCCTTGGAGGTCTTCGAAGGCGTCCAGGCCCTACTCGGCGACACCGGCACCGACGCCCATCACTTGCGCGTCGCGCTTGTGCAGGCCGCGGGTTCGCTGGACGCCATGATTCGCATCGCCGAAGTCCGTAGGGATCAGCTCGTGCGATACACGCGCAAGGACAACGACGGAGTCGGCGATGAGCCGCAGCTCCAGGCCGATGCGTTCGGCTGAGAAAGCGCTCGGGGGCAGAGGTACCGCAGACCGCCCAACCAGTTACTGCGGCTGCTGCACAGGCCACCGCGTGATCTGGTGCCCTGTCTGCGGCGGGCTCGACGGCTGCGGAATCTGCGGCCGGACTCGGGTCGTTCCGTGTCCTCGGTGTGCTGGGGGTGATCTGGAACCGGTCCGCTGGTGACCTGGCTATACAGCCGTGGCCTGGCTCTTCCCGAGCCAGGCCACGGCTGTGTCTGAAGGCAACCTCTTCACAAGTTCGGGTATTCAACGGCCTCTTGCCGGTCGAATCGGGCATCGTCGTCTCACAGCAGGGCTGCAGCGGCCAGCGTAAACGCGCCCCGGCCGCAGCCCCGATCAGGGGAGACGTAGAAGCCATGGAATGGAAGACCGAACAGTTCGGATCGTCCCACGAGGGACGACCGGGCGCAGTCCTGACCGACGGCGAAGAGCCGAAACCCGTGTACTTCGACGTAGGCAGCGGAGCCAACTTCCACAAGTCCACCGACTGGTGGGTGTACGACGGCACCTTCCGAGCACCCCGGGCAACCAACATGCGCGGCTCGTGCTCGTGCGGCTGGCGCGGCGAATCGCTGTACCCCATCGACTGGTCCGAGGTCGACAAACGAGTTCCAGGCGCGTACGACACTTCCGGCCCCTACGAGGACTGGGAAGGGCACATCGCCAGTGTCGAGGCGCAATCCGTTCCTCTCCCCGCCGAAGTCGAGGACTTGGTGCAACAACTGGACGACAAGCTCGCCGACTTGAGCTATCAGGCACCGCTCGCTGCCCTGAAGGCCGTGGCAGCCCTGGAGCGCATCGCCGTACGAGTCGGCCGCGATGCCGCGTACGAAGTGCAGGCCGACGAGCTGTCACCTGAAACAGTCGCCAAAGCGCTCGGCCTGGCGGAAGAGAAGGTACGGTCCCGCCTTCTCCACTACAGCTTGAAGCGCTGACCGGCCCCGCTCACGGGTACCTACAGCGCCCGGCTTGGCCCTACGGAAGTTGCTCGGCGTCGACTCTGGAGAAGATCAGATCGCTCTCAGCCTCGATCGGCCCCCGCCACCGCGTGGGTACGGCCGGAGGCCCGCTTAGGGCTCTTGGGTAGCTCTCCGCG
This sequence comes from Streptomyces sp. NA04227, assembly GCF_013364195.1. Classification (NCBI taxonomy): domain Bacteria; kingdom Bacillati; phylum Actinomycetota; class Actinomycetes; order Kitasatosporales; family Streptomycetaceae; genus Streptomyces; species Streptomyces sp. NA04227. The sequence goes on from NZ_CP054918.1 coordinate 3,358,196, forward strand.
GCGTATTCGTTCACCAGTCGGTACACATGGAATCCATGGGATGTCATGGCATCCAGCAACTCGTCTGCAGAGTCGCCGAGTTGGGCCATGCGCTCGGGAGTTACCTCCACGGTGATCTCTACGTCGTCACGCAGGTCCGGCAGCAGCGGCAGCAGCCCACGCACCACCGCACCTTCGGCCCCCTCCACATCGATCTTGATTACGCGCGCGGCAGCGATCTCAGAGCTCTCCAGCAGAGACGGCAAGGGGTGCGCGTCGACCTCAAAGACAGACTCAGCCGCACCGTCGTACGGAACAATGCTGTTGGCGCCCATGTTCGCCGAGCTGGCGAGGGTGAACTTCAGGGTCTCCTCGCGGTCGGACACCGCTGCGTTCACCGCCCGAAGGTTGCGGCAGTCGTTCAGCCGGACGTTCTGAAGCAGCCTGCGGTGAAAGTCAGCCGATGCCTCGACGGCGACTACCCGGCCGCTCTCGCCCACCAGGCGCGATGCCAGGACGCTGTAGTACCCGATGTTTGCCCCGACGTCGACGAACCCGTCGCCAGGCCGCAGACGCCGCCGCAGCCAGGCAGTCATGTGCGGCTCCCACACCCCGAACAAGTACAGGTACCGCTGGATCAAGTCCCTTGTGTCCACGGCGAATCGGGCGTCGAGCACGGCGTCCACGACTCGCTGCCGAGGCTCATCCCGCAGACGCTCGTTCAGGAACGACCGCACCAGGTCGCCCTTGAGAACGGCTCCGGGGGTACGCCGCACGTAGCCGCGCAGGAGCGTCACGACGACGTCCGGCACTTGGCCACTCATCTCGATCGCCCTTCTTCGCCGTGCACGCAAAGCCTGGCTGAAACACTTGGGTGTCACAGCCGTCACAGAGTCACACCTACCCTCTGACCAGGTCGAACTACCCGGCAGCAACCGTGACACCCCCTGTTTCAGCCTCCCATGCCCCACCAACGACGAACACTCGTAAGATCATCCAGTCATCTTTATGAGTGGGCGTTAGGGGCGAGGGCGTTGGGGACCAGCGAGCAGTTGGTGACCGTCGCCGCGGTGTTGCTCGGCGCGTTGACCACGCACGTGACCAACTTCCTCATGGAGCGAAGCAGGAACCGCTACCAGCTTCTCACTCGGTGGGATGACAAGAAGGTCGAGACCTACGGCGACTACGTGGAAGCCACGAAGACGAAGATCGCAGCAGCCAAGCGCCTCTACGAACAGCGCGAGGGTCTGCAGACCCTGGAACGGCACGAAGGGGACCTCCGCCACGAACTCGCCGACGCCAGCCTGGCCTGGGGCCGAGCCTTCGAACGCGTGATGCTGCTCGGCGGTGACGACGCCATCGAGGCCGGGCATGACCTCAATGCCGCTCTTGCCGAGATCGACTGGCAGGCCACCGGCGAAACCCAGGGCACGCTGGATGAATGGCGCGAGCGCAACCGCGCCGTGTTCCGGTGTATCAACGACTTCCACGAAGCTGCCCGCGAGGACCTGGGAATTCAGGGAAAAGTGAAGGGCGAGAACCACCCCGAGAGGGACCTGCTCCTTCCACCAGCACGATCACCAGACGATGACGCCACGGCTGCCGGGGCAGACTGAGTTATTAATAGAGCATCTCTACGTGTTCAAGGCCCGCGCACGGCCTGGGCTCGCGCCGCTCGAAACAGATTATCAACATCAGACCGCTAAATAACCTCTCTCTGACCCTGCTGAGGCTGGTCTAGCTGCTGTTCTCGCATGCGCTGTTCCGCCCGCAGCCTTTCAACGGTGGTAGCGAATGACTCCATATTCGCTTCGTCATCGACATAGTTGTACGGAGCGATACCCAACTCAAGAGCCGTAATGTGCTGCTCCATGCTATCTGCCGTCTGTTGGAGGTTAAAAGCCCTCTCGCGGGGCTTAAAGTAGCCAGAAGCGGCTGTTACCACAGTGACGATAGATCCCAGAACGATCAGAATACCCTTTGCAGGCTGGGGCGGATCGTACCACGCCGTGACACCGGACACAGCCGCGGAGCCAACAAAGAGCAACCACTGCATGAAGAGATGCAGGCGACGGTAGTGAGCGGACTCAACCCGAAGTCGGGCAATCTCTCCAGGCAAGCGCTCCCTGTATGAGGATTGCCTCTCGATGGCAGGAGGAGTCAGCCTCCGGGCTTCGAGGATACGACGCTCTTCGGCTAACTCAAGATCGAGCCTCAGACTCTTAAGCGACGTCTTAGCATCTTCCCATGGCGTGTCTACGCTGAATTCGGCAAAGAATTGCACTACGGTGGCGAGTACGCAAAACGCCAGAAATCCACCGAAGATATTAGTGATTGCAGAGGGCACGTCGCTGTGCAGCCAGAAATAGACCTTCCCAATGACTCCCACAGAAACCGAGGAAACCAGGAGGATTGGAGTCCCATAAAGGCCGATTACCTGCAATCGACGGTTCTTTATTCGCTGCTTAAGATCAGCAATGTCTCGACGATATTGAATTAAGGCGTCGGTGGTGCTCACCTCATTAGAGGGAACCCCGATAGTCATTGAGTATCCTTCCTATGCCTGCCGTGAACACGTCAGTGATGATATGCAGTCATCAGTCTCGACGCGGTGGGTTTCTTCAGGTTGGCTCTCGCGGGGCAGGGAAGGGCTGCCCAGGGTCCGCGACAGAGCGCACGGTCTCGCCAAGAGGTGAACCCAACGCGATACGTACCGCTGCTCTGCGACCCGGAGTCCGTAGGCGCGAGGCGAGCTGATGCTTCGCCCGAGGTCCTGCGTGCCTAACTGCGTGACAACGCCGATCTGCAGCGGCGAACAAGCGCGGACACCCACGGACCATCTCAGCAAGTGACGAGCATGTAGCAGCAAGGTGGAGCCCCTACCTGAATTGCTTCGGCACGAAGAGGCCGTGGGTTCAAATCCCGCCACCCCGACAGAGAAACAGCAGGTCGGGCCTTTTGCCTAAGCTGGCAGCCTCTGGGCAGCGAGGAGTGGATCATGGAAGTGATCCACCCGGGGAGTGAGCCGACCGCCTTGCAGCGCCAGCGCATACTTCCTCAGCAACGCAAGAAGGGCCGCTGCAGCGCGGCCCTTCAGCACAGCTGAGGTTGGCCAGCGTTCGGCCCCCTGGCCACTCCCGACCCCAAACCGGGCAAGGACACCGGCCGAACTCGCTCCGCCGGCTCGGTCAGTTGCAGGCGGAGAGCACACGCTCAATCATGGACATGAGGCCTCGGATAGGGGAGGCATACTATGCGCCTACACACCTGTCGGCGGAGGTGTTCGTCTTCTAGTCCCGAGTCGAGACCTCAACCGCCGATGCGCTGGCATGAGCCTGCGCCCTTCGGACTAACGCCTGCCCGCCAGTCGATGTTCAGCGGGGCCGCTGCGCTTCTGGCAGGTTTTTCGGCGGCGATCGTCGGTGTCATCGCTCAGGCCCCCAAGGAGATCCGATACCCAGGCTGGTCTCTATTTCTTCTAACTCTCGCCGCAATGTCCCTTGTTACCTGCGTGCAGTGCGGATTCAATGCGCGCGCTCTGATGTACTCGCACGCTGAGATAACGGAATGGCGGCCGCTTCCGTGGACGCAGGAAGACAGTGAGCGCCTCCATCAGGACCAGAAGGCGGAAGCCAAAAGGGGGCGAAAATGGGAACACTCGGCCGAGTGGACTTACCACATCGGGATTGTCCTACTGGCAGTTGGAATAGGGCTTGTACTTGTCCCCAGAGGGGAATCAAGCGAAAACCTACCTCGCTGGATTGCGAGTTACATAGTCGCAGCCGGAGGTGCGATGCAATTTATATTGCATCTCTGGGCCTGGCGTTTTGGGACGGGAAGAGGGAACGAATCATGACCGACCGCGAGTCGCAAAAAAGAAGGGAAAGGTCAACCGGAACCCGGCGAGGGAAATCCGAGGCGCGCACAGCGGCAAAAAAAACACGGAGAACTCCGCCTTTGAAAATTAAGGGCATAGGTAAAGCGATTCGTGAGGGGAGGCGTTGTAAGCTTCACGGATCGACACAATGCAAGGAGTGTAAGAAGTCCAAGCGGCAACGACGCTCAAAACGATCGGCCATGGCTGTCGCCTGAAGGCGCGGCCCCCGTGTGAGAAGGTTGCTCCGACTGCACGCCTGGGTGACGGGTGAGCACTGTAAGCGAGCTAAGGCTTCGGCGCCATCACCATCCGTCGCGGGTTTCGCTGTTCGACGCCCAGCCAGCATGGCTGAGGCCAGCATCGGTACAGCACACGTGCGCCTGATCGTTCGACACGCCCGCCGTCGTGGCTGACTGTCGTCGGCCGAAATACAGACGAGATCTACTCAGAAGCCATAACCGGGCCAGCAGCAGGGGACGGCATCGGCTATACAGCGCCGAGGCACAGAAACTCCAGCAACGGCCAGCGACTGGCACCTGCCCTCACGACCTCCCGGTGGCGCATATGACCTCCAATGACCGATCTCTGTAGAACTACGGATCAGAAGGTTGCACCTCTAAAGGCGACTCGGCGCAGGATGGGCCGCCTAGAATTCATTCCTATTCAATGCCACGTAGAGCCATCGGCCGCCTGACAAGCAAGGGCACCCATCCAGATCCAGTTCAGCTCACCGAACGAACCCATGCCCCAGAAAGTATCCGGGACGCCGCGAACACAAAATCACTTTGCTTGCGAATTGCTATTTCTCGACGCCGCTCAGATTCGACCATAAGGCTATCGAAAGATTCTCCATCGAGGAGGACGTGCCGGAAACGGACGACGGCCAGTCGGTATTGCGAAAGAGATTTGTGTGCTTCCGCGGCCGCTAGGGATATCTCGACAGGCCCCTCAATGCTGACCAATGCCATATGAGGCGGCAGTGCCTGATAGAGCATTTCTGCTTCCGCAGACTCAGCGTCTACCTCGTCCCTTAATTCTTGTCGACGCGTTTCTGGAGTAACCTTATATGTGCGGATACTGAATTCACACTGCTGCATTGCCTTCATTGACCTGCTGAGAGCCTCCGCCAGCTTCGCATAGGCGATGCGTCGCGCATCACGAAGAATCCGGTCATGCTCTGCTTGTACCTGAAGACGAGTTTGCGATCGGCCCATGAGGGCGCTGATGGCGGCCGCCCCACCGGTGCCAACGGCACCGACAGTGGCACCGAGTACGGCTGCGAGTCCTGCGTCCATAGTTGGAGTCTTGCCGATCTAAGCGGTAAGCATCAGGCGTTTAGGGCCACGACATCGGGGAGTGAGCGGGGAGTGGATCATGAAAGCCCCGCCGAACGACGCCGCGTCAGACCAACGCAGACCAACAGCCTGACCTGCGGGGAGCGTAACCACCCAGGTGACAGCCGTCCCCGCACCTAGTTCGGGACGAAGAGGTCGTGGGTTCAAATCCCGCCACCCCGACAGAGAAACACCAGGTAAAGGGCCTGATCCGCATAGCGGGTCAGGCCCTTCCTGCGTCTCCGGTGATCGTTTGGGAGAAATCTGGGAGAAGATCTTGGTCGGGGTCTCCCAGCAGGTGGTCGTCAAGCAGAACCAACATGTCTCGGTTGCGGTGACCCGCACCTGCACGTTCGCGAACGACCTGTCGCCAGCGCTACCGCAGAGGCACCCCAGGACGCGGCATGGAGCGAGTGAGCGTGATCGGCAAACGCGACGTGCTTTTCAGCGCTGAGCCATATCGTCGTTTCCCAGAGCTCGAACGGGCCGAGACGATGGAGGACGAAAACCGACATGCGGGCCGAGGAATCGCACTTCGCCGACCTGGTGCAGGGACGAGCCCAGCAGTTCCAGGTGCCGCTCTACCAGCGGACGTACTCCTGGACGGAGAAGCAGCTGGCACAGTTATGGGGCGACATCCTGGACCAGGCAGAACTGGTGGGTGCGGATTCAACGGTGAGCACGCACTTTCTCGGTTCTGTCGTGCTTGCCCCCTCGCCGCAGAACGAGGCGACGTTCCCGCGCTGGCTCGTCGTCGACGGTCAGCAGCGGCTGACCACTCTCTCCCTCGCGCTCACCGCTATCCGCGACCACGTGGCCAAAGCAGAGCCGGACGAGGCAGAGCGCATCGACGAGGAATACCTCATCAACAAGCGCAAGAAGGGCGGCGATCGCCTCCGCCTGCTGCCCACCCAGGCAGACCGGCCACAGTATGCCGCGCACGTTCATGGTGGGCGGCGGGAGCAGACTTCGGGAGACAGGGTCGCTGCGGCCTATAGCTTCTTCCAGCGCAAGCTGCTGGAGCTCATGGAGACGGACGGCACTTCAGCGCCCAAGGATGTGCTGCGAATCGAGCAGGCAATCACGTCCAGACTCACGCTGGTCACCGTGACGGCGGAGCGCCGCGACAACGTGCACCGCATCTTCGAGTCGCTCAACAACACCGGGCTGAAGCTCAGTCAGGCCGACCTGCTGCGCAACTACTTGTTCATGCGCCTGCGGGCCCGCGGCGAGCAGGTGTACGAGACCCACTGGCTACCGCTGCAGAACAGCCTGAGCAACGACGAGCTCGAACAACTGATGTGGCTGCAGCTGGTCCTTGACGGAGACGACCGGGTCCGCCGCCAGGACCTGTACACCGCTCAACAGCAGCGCTTCGAAGGCGGGGCTTCAGATGGGACGCAGACAGAGGCGGACATCGAGGCGTACATCATGGAGTTGCACCGCCGCAGCGTCCACTTCCGGAAGGTGATCCGCCCCGAAGAGGAGGCGCATCCTCTGATCCGCGGGTATCTGAAGCGGTTGCACGACTGGCAGGCCGTCGTGACCTATCCAGCGCTGATGTTGATACTCGACTGGCGGGAGCGGGGAGAAGTCGACGACGACGAAGCCGCCGAGGCCCTGTCGTACATCGAGAGTTTTCTGGTGCGACGGACGATCTGCCGTGTGCCGACGAACAACCTCAACAGGATCTTCCAGTCCGTGCCAGCGCAGCTCCCGCGGGATGTGGGCGTGGCCACCGGACTGCACCAACTCCTCTCTGCCGAGAACCGGTTCTGGCCGGATGACGAGGAACTGCGCCAGAAGATCCGTACCGCGCCCTTCTACCAGTACGGGCGGCCGAACCAGCGAAGGCTGGTGCTCCAGCGGATGGAGGAGAGTTACGACCATCCCGAACCGGTCGACTTCGCATCGGCGCAGCTGACGATCGAGCATGTGATGCCGCAGTCGCCCGGCGACGAGTGGATGCGCATGCTGAACGACGACGCCACACAGGGCGAGACGGCGGAAGAGCTGCATTCCCGGCTGCAGCACACACTCGGCAATCTGACGCTGACCGGCGTGAACTCGGAGCTGTCGAACCACCCCTTCGAGCGCAAGCAGGGGCTGCTTAACGGCAGCCACCTGGAGATGAACCGGCGCATCGCCGCCACCGACCGCTGGGGCGCCAAGGAGATCCTGGCGCGGGCCGACGATCTCGCCGACCGGGCGATCCGTATGTGGCCAGCCCCTCTGAGCGGTGTCGGACGCGCTGAGCGCAGCCGGGACTGGCGCCTCGCCCATCAGGTACTCGCCGCGCTTCCGCACGGCACCTGGACGTCCTACGGAGATCTGGCTGCGTTCATCGGCTCAGGCGCCCAAGCCGTGGGCGCTCACCTCGCCAACAGCGAAGGCGTGGTCAACGCCTATCGAGTGCTGAATGCCGACGGCAAGATCGCTGAAGGTTTCCGATGGACCGGGCAGGACGGCGGGGACGTGCGTGCTCGGCTGAGCGCCGACGGCATCCACTTCACGATCGCGGGTGCGGCGGACCCGGCACAGCGCCTCACCGTTGATGATCTCGCCCTGCTCCTTGAGAGTGCCGAGGGGCAGCCCGCAGAGGCGGCTGCGCCGACTGGTCCGGCGGGGCAGGGAGACGAGACCCGAGCCGCACGGTTCCTGCGCCAACTCACGGCGGACGACGCCCCAGCGACCGTCTCCGCCGTCCACGAGCTGCTCACACACTGGAAGAGCCTCGGGGGATGGATCGGGTACGGAGCCGGCGAGGTCACCACGAGCGCGTTCCTCATGCTGGGCCAGGCTGGTGCCCCGGGCCAGGGCATCTGGCCGCTGACGCTCTACCCCGGAAGCGGGCGCGGCGGAACAGGGGAGATCGTGTTCGCCCACATGGCGAACCGTGAGCCGTTCACAGACCGGGCCTTGCGCGTCGAATTGCTGGACCGGGTGAACGAAATGGAGGACGTCTCGATCTCGGAAGGCAAGCTGGAGCTGCGGCCCAGCTTCCGCCTCTCCGTTCTGGAGGAAGACCTCAACAGGGAGAGCCTGTTCGCGACCCTGACTTGGTTCCGGGACTGCTGGGAGCGGAGGAACTGAACTGGCGCGCCCAACTGCATTTGCGCGACGAGCTGTTGGGCCTGGTTGAACTGCGGACCTTGGTGAACGTACAGGCGACTCGGTTCGATCTGTGACGTCAGGCAGGCACGGCGGAGTCCCCGGCTCGGGTTCAGTACCAGTGGCTCTGTTCACAAGAACGGGTTCTGGCTCGGTTGTGTGATCCGTGCACCAACTGCGGTCACTGGCCATCGAATTGCGGGATCCGCGCTGCACGGTACGGACCATCGCCGAGTACCTGCGGACCTGGAAGCCGTAGCCGCACGCGGCATACAGCGAAGTTCGCCTCGGCCCCTTCGCAGCCGAAACCTGTAGAGAAGGACCGTCGGGCCTTCCGTCCGGAAGGTCTCTATGTGCCTCGCCCGCGGAGCGAGACGCCCCCGGGCCCCCCTCACATTGAGGACGGCGGGGGAACATCACGCCCGCCGCAGCAACATCTCGCGTCCGGGGCAGGGGCCCGTTACGGCTCGAGCGAAGACTCAGACCGAACCCACCGGTACGCACCCCAAGGAACGGTGGGAACCCGGACTCAGTGCGATGGATTGTCTTGAGTGTGTATCAGTCAACCTTGATGAACAGATGTGCACGAGATCCACCAGAATTTGAGCGGGAACACACAGCTCAGGCACACTTCCCCTCGATTGGTGACGTGCAGTGTCGGTGCGGCGACAATGAGACATGGCGTCATCGATTGCGTGATCGCGTCAAGATGCCCGCTTAGGGTCGGTCGCTGGAGGGATACCGCCTGCGCGACGCACGAATGGCGCGTGGCAGGCAGGCTGCGCCTCTTCTTGTATGCCGGAGCCCTGGGGGGGCTCGGTCCTTGTGTGATCGGGAAGGAATGGAGAGTCGTGCGAAGATCGACTGCACTCATAGCAGGAACGCTTTTGCTGCTCGGGTTAGGCATGACACCGGCAGCACAGGCATCGTCATACGACGACGCGAACCTCTACAGCATGGAAACCTGCGAGTACCCTTCGGTCTCCCAGTTCAAGTTTCATCTCTACTACAACTCCGGCCAAGGCGGGTCGTACCGGAACATCGGCTACTCGGTGTACGACTTCGACCATGTTTATCCCGGTGGTAGCGACCCCAGTAGCCATCCGATCAAGTTCTGCATCATCCCAGGTGCTAGCGGCTATTGGCCCGGATCGGGGCAGCACGTCAAGAACAACGCAGCCTCCGGAGAAAACGAGCACTACAAGTACTGGGCTCGTGTCTACTACAACAGCGGCTACAAGGGCGCTCAGGACGTCATGGCCCCGTACCAGCACATCGACCGGTTCGTGAACGTCTACAACGAGAACGCCTCGTTCAGGTGGACCAGCTGATGACGAGGGTGCGGAGGGGAAACAAGATGAAGCGGTCGATGAAAGCCCTGGCTCCGGTGGCTGCAGTTGCCCTTGCCGGCGGCGCATTCACAGTGATCCACCTCGCTGGTGACGACGGCGGTGACTCCGCCCGCCGTGCGGCCGCCCCCGCGAACGCCCCCGCCCCAGCGGAGCAAGTAGCAGAAGCGTCCGTGGGCGACCCGAACGATCCCAGCACGTGGCGTTTGCCGATCGAGGCATATGTGGCCACCAGCCAGGAAAGCCGATTGGTCGCAGTAGCGCGCGACGAACTGATCGACCAGTGCATGGAGAAGGCTGGCTACGCTCAATGGCAGCCCGCGCCCGAGCTGCCCGAGATTGGCGGGAAGACCCTGACCGACTGGCGCTACGGCATTCACGACGCAGAACTTGCGTCAACGCGTGGGTACCACCCGGCAGTGGATGAGCAGGAGGCGTACGACCAAGCGATGGAAGAGGGGGCCGTCGACGAGTCCGGGGCGCCTGCCGAGGCTGTGAAATCTTGCGCTTCCGAGGCGGACCAGGGTGTGCCGTCCGCTCAGCCGGCGGCCGCGGTCCAGGAGGTGAGCAGTGATGCCTTCGTCGACTCGCAGACTTCCCCGTTGGTCATCGATGTGTTCGCGGCATGGTCGAACTGCATGAAAGACAAAGGCTATGCCTACAAGAAGCCGATGGACGCCAGCGATGACCCGCGGTTCAGTGATCCCGCCCAGGTGACCCCCCTGGAGATCGCTACCGCGAAGGCGGACATCGCCTGTCGTGACAAACACAGCGTAGCCAAGACGTGGTTCGACGCGGAAAGCAAAAGCCAGCGGGAAAAGATCGCCAAGCGCCTCCCCGAGTTCAACGAGGCAGCCGAGGCCGTACGCGCGGCCGTAGCTAAGGCCAAGGCTGCCTGACGCCTGGCCATGTGTGGCCGCCGCAACCCACGGTTCGTCCGTGTGGTGCGGCGGCCTCGCACGTATGCAGTCCTCCCCTCCATGTACAGGACGCCGCCGGACCAAGAGTTCCGCGCCTGGCGCAAAGGTGTGCAGTCCCGCATGGCGGAGCACCCGATGGAAAGGACGAGTGTTGAGACCCCACAGACGACTCCGGGCCTCTTTGGCCGTCACGCTGACCGGCGGGATATTAGCTAGCTTCCTGCACGCCAACGCCTGGGCCGATAACACCACCTCGAAGGCGGACCCGGCCCCGCCGCCGACGAGAACCTCACCCGCCTCGTTGCCCCCGGGCGACCGTGCCGAAATGCTGGGCCCGGAGTACCGCAACTCGCAAGACATCGCCTGGACCACCACGGGTGACGCACAAGGTTTCCATCTGCTGGCCGCGACGGAGAAGAGCGGCTACGCATGGAAGACCCTGGCTTCCCTCGCCGAACCCGGATTCGACGCAGACCAGTGGATCGGCAACGTGTGCCTAACCGGGTCTGGAAAACGAGCCGTCGTCGTCTATGCCCCGCGGACCTTCACCAACGACCCGGTACTGATGGCCCGAGGAGGGTTCACCGCAGTCGTCGACCTGGCCAGCGGACGCGTACAGAAACTCCCGGTCAACGCCTCGCTCTCCTACTACAACCCCGGCTGCGGCACGGGCGATGAGGCCATCCTCACCCAGTCCCCAGGAGAGAACAAAAAACAGACCCGCCTCATCCGAGTCAACGCAGTAACGGGCAAGTTGAGCAGGCCGATTGTCGCGCACGGCCAGATCACCTCCGCTTCCCCAGCCGACGGAGGAAAGGTCGCTGCCGCGTCGGGCCGCACACTGGTGGAAATCGACACCGCCGGACACAAGAAAACCCTCACAACGACCAAAACAGTGCCATATCGCATCAGCAAGGACAGCGACGGCGGTTACGTGTTCCTCGAACGCGTGCAGCGCAACCGCCTCCAGCAGGCGGAGACGGCGACCGTCCGCCGATGGGCAAACGGAAAATTGTCCGAGCTGGGGACGGGCCCTCTCAGCGATACCGGCCTCACGCGGCGAGGGGGAGACGTCTACCTAACCGGTGCCGTCAAGGCCGCGAAGCGCCTCCCTCAGACCGTCAGGCGCCTCAAAGGGACGAGCAGTAACGCGACCCTCTCTTCCGCAGGCACGACGGTCATTCAGAACACTGTATGGGCGGATGGCAAGGGCTCCCCGAAGTACCTGCATCCGGAACAAGCTACGGACGCCCGCTCGGTCAACATCTCTCTCACGATCCGCCGGACCGGAAAGCACACGGACTTCACCGTGACCCCGCTCCAGACCATGGCCCCGCGGTGGGAGACCTCCCGGGCCCCCTCCCCCCTTCTGAAGAGGACCCAGGGCACCAGCAATACCGGGGGAAGCGAGCGAAACGGTATCCACCTGGCGCGTGCGTATGACACCAGCGGAAGCCGTACGGAAATCGTCGAGTCCGAGCGCACGTGCTCCGTTCCACGCAACGACCCGCGTAACCAGGCTATGCAGCCCAAGCCGCGGCAAGTGGAGTGGGCCGTCGACAAAGCGATCACCGGAAAGCTGAACATCGGCGCCTCGAGGCCAGCAAATTGGAAGAACCTCGGGATGCCCGCCTACTCACCGCAGACCCTCTTCCCCAACCCCGCACTGGAGGGCGGCGGCAGGGTGCCGGCCCAGGTGATGCTCGGCATCACTGCGCAGGAGTCGAACATGTGGCAGGCGGCCCGCTCTGCCGTGCCGGGCGTGACAGGAAACCCGTTGATCGGGAACTACTACGGAATCGACTACTACGACGGGGACAGCAGCAACGACTGGGACATTGACTGGTCCGACGCCGACTGTGGTTACGGCATCACCCAGGTAACCGACCACATGCGTATGGCAGGGCGTGAGCACGGCAAGGGCGGCACCGCCTGGGACTACCAGAAGCAGCGCGCCGTCGCCCTCGACTACGCTGCCAATGTCGCCGCCGGGCTGCAGATCCTCGTGTCGAAGTGGAACCAGACTCGCAAAGCGGGCTTGGCCGTACACGACGGTGACCCGACCAAGCTGGAGAACTGGTTCTTCGCCTTGTGGGCATACAACTCCGGCTTCTACGAGAACGTCAACGGTAACGAACCCTGGGGCGTGGGCTGGGCGAACAACCCGGCCAACCCTGAATGGGACGCTGGCCGCACCCCGTTCATGGAGGATCGCCTCGGAAACGAGGATGCCGCCGACGCCGCCCGCCCGCAGAACTGGCCATATCCGGAGAAGGTTCTAGGGTTCGCCGCACACCCCCCGTCGTTCCTCGAATCCCCGGGCACACTCGTGCCAGCTTTCCGTGCAGCCTGGTGGAACGGCACCAGCGAGGACGCCACGATCAAAGGCTCCGCCAAGTACAACCGTGCCCGTGTGAAGCCGCCGGAGGACCTGTTCTGCGGCCCCTACAACTGGTGCGAACCATCGAAAATCGGCGACGACGCTCAAAACGAACCCGGTCAAGGCCCCTGCACGCGCACAGACTTCAAATGCTGGTTCAACCAATCAGTGCAATGGAAGAGCAACTGCAGCTACGAATGCGGCAACGAATTCTTTCGCTTCACCTCCCCGGATTACGATGCCGAGCAGGCGGACGGCACTGCCTATGCTCCGAACTGCACGCACAACGGCCTCCCTTCCGGGTCGCTGATCGTAGACGACTTGCCGGAGGGATCTCCGTCTGTCAGGCCGAACTGCGCAAACAGTGACTGGACGAACCAAGGCTCCTTCACCTTCGACTTCGGGGCCGGAGAAGGAGGCAAGGCCCATGACGGCACTGCGGCCACCGTATGGCCGGCCAAGGTCGACCTGCACCAACTCGGCGCCGGCTTCGGAGGTCACTTCTACTTCGGCCACAGTCGCACCGACGACGCCAAGGGCAGTCGCCTGAACATGACCGGCACGTGGAAACTCGACCAGTCACGAAGCGACTGGATGCGCGTCCTCGTGCACTTGCCAGATCATGGGGCACATTCACAGCAGGCCAAATACGAGATTGACACCGGAACCGGTAGCTTCACCGAATACCGCCACCTCAACCAAAAGCGCCTCGCCAACGGTTGGGTATCCCTGGGTTCGTACAAGATGAGCGGAACTCCCCGCGTCCGCCTCAGCACTCAGACGCGCGATGGAACCGGTGACGACGATGTGGCCTTCGATGCCGTCGCCTTCCAGCCACTCCCTGGAAAACCTCAACACATCGCAATACTCGGAGACTCCTACACCTCAGGCGAGGGGGCGGGCAACTACTCCAAGGAGTCCGACGGCGACTACGGCACGTCCCGTTGGAACGCCTGTCGACGCAGCATCAACTCATGGGCCCGTAAGACTGCCCTTCCCGGCCAAAGCGCCACACTTGGAACGCTAGCCGACATTTTCTCAACCTCAGTCGAATTCCAGAACGTCTCCTGCTCGGGCGCCAAAACATGGCAGGTTCTCTCGGGCACCCCGATTGACGGCGACGGGAACGAGAAGTGGGGATTCGACGGAAACTTCCACGAGACGTTCCAGATCGACTCCGGGGTCCTCAACGCCGACACCAATCTCGTTGCCCTCACTATCGGGGGAAACGACGCGGGATTCCCGAAGGTGATGGAGGGGTGCGCGACCCTCGGATGCCCCTCGGATGACGACGTCAAGCAGGGCATTGACAGCGCCCTCCCAGGGATCGAACAAGTACTGCGTCAGATCCATGCCGAGGCCGTAAACGCAAAAATCGTCCTGCTCGGCTATCCCAGACTGTTCAACGAAAACGCAGGGTTCTGCCTAAGTGGTGTCGGCGGAAATGAGGACGTGAGCTGGCTGAACACGATGGGCGAGTACATGGAGAATAAGCAACAGCAACTCGTGGACTCACTCAAGCAGCAGGGCCTGCCGGTCAGTTTCGAATCCCCCGACTCCGACTTCGAGGGCAAGCGGGCCTGTGACGACAACGAAGGAATCAACAAGATCGTGACAGCCCCGGAAGGCGACGGGGACTTCCGCTGCGAGTTCGGCGGTTCCTGGTGCGTCAGTCGCGAGAGCTATCATCCGAACGGCGTAGGCACCTCCGCCTATGCGGCGGCCTTCAGCCGCGCGGTCGGCAAACTCTAGGCAGGCATGACGACTGAACAACGAGGTAGGGCCGCGCCTTGGGCGAAGATCCTGGGCGCGGTCCTTCTCGCCCTCACCGCGGCACTCATGGTCTCGTTCGTCGTAGCGAACTCCCGCGCCTCCGCCAGAGAACGGGATGCCTTCGACAGCACGCGGGCCGACGCACGGCGCTTCGCAGACAGCCTCCTTGCCAAGGCCGCCGCCGACGGCCGCCCCTCCCGAGAGCAAGTGCTGGAAGCCCTCACGTCGGCAACCGGCAACATGCGAGGCAACGGCGCGCTTCACACCATGAGTTTCACAGACAACGGAACCCGGATCGTGGCTCAGTTCTCTCGTGTGTACGAGCGTCCGCTCACTCTGTTCGGTCAGACGGAAACCATGGCACACCGCTGTTTCACCTTCGATTTCCCTCCAGGCGCGACAGAGCCGTCGCAGGTCCGGATCGAGGCGCACGGCGCCGACGAGTCCTGCTCGGAGCTCACCGCAACGGGACAACGGCACGGCGCACAATCTCAATGAAGGAGGCCCGGCAGGGCTTGCCGCGGGCGCCGGGTTGGGTGGTGCTGATGGCCCCTGATCGGCGCGGATCATCGGCGCTGGATCTGCCGTGCCGACAACCACGTTCGGAACTCAGCTCCGAAAGCGTACGGCTGACTGCACATGAGCTGCGCTCCAGGATCTGGCTTCGTTCACCTTCAGATCGTGAACAAAACCAGTACCAGGAACTCCGCCGCGTTTCCTGTGCCTTTAGAGGTCTTAACAAAGGCGTTGGACGTGGCGGTGGGTGATCAGGCATGTGGCGAGGCCGAGGAAGGCTTCGTGGATGTCGTCGCGTCGTTGCCGATCCGGCCTGTTAACGATCACGCCCAACTCTCATTCGGGACGAAGAGGTCCTGGGTTCAAATCCCGCCACCCCGACAGTGAAGTACCAGTTCAGGGGCCTGATCCGCATTGCGGGTCAGACCCCTGAGTGGTTTCTGGAGTTGCCTGGGAGAAAGCGGGAGGAGATCCGGCAATCCGCCGACGCCCCCGACGATCTTCATCACCCGGGCGGACGGTAGACGCACACCTCGAACACCCCCTGCAGACGCGGCACTTCGCGTTCACCGCACGGCGGCCCGGAGTACACGCCCAGGAGAAGCCCACCGACCCCGGCGGGCTTCTCGCTAACTCCCGACGAGCACCCGGCCACGCAAGTCTTCCTCGCCGCCCGTTACTTCGGGCGACGCCGAAAGATACACCAACGCACGACCGCGCACGCACCCGGAGGCGAGCCGACAGCGCTGCCCCGGCACCGTAACCCCTGCTAGGGCCATGCGCCAGTCCCGTCCCAAGGAGGGGGCGGCACCTGTCCACCCTCCGGGCGAGACCCGAGTGATGCGTAAAGATGCTCGAAAATAATAGTTACCGAACAACTCTTGTCATTCGGTGAAAGTGGATCCAGGATTTGGGAACTCCTGCGGCCCCCGCTTCCGGTTCCGGTTCCGGGTCGCGGAGTGGCAGCTCACCGTGTGCCCGCCGGGCCTGGGGCTGCCGTCCATGTGTTCCGTTTTCGACGCAGGAGGTGCATGTGTCGGCCGATACGTCCTACTCGCCCCGCCCGGACACGCCTGCCGGTTCCGGTTCTCCGGATGTCCGGCAGGGTGTGGCCCGGCAGAGGGGCAGCAGGCGCAGGCCCGGCGAGGGGCGGAAGTCCGCCCGTCGGCAACCGCTGCGGGCGCGGCTCCGTCGCGACCGGATGCTCCTCCTGCTGTGTCTGCCGGGGATGCTCTACTTCGCGGTGTTCTTCTACGTGCCGCTGGCAGGCAACAGCATCGCCTTCCAGGAGTACCAGCCGTACCTCGGTTTCCAGGACAGCCCCTTCGTCGGCTGGACCAACTTCACGGTGCTGCTCGAACAGCCCGCGTTCTGGACGGCGGTGTGGAACACCCTGGAGATCAGCGCCGTACAGCTACTGCTCTACTTCCCGGCGCCCATCGCCCTCGCGCTGTTCCTGAACTCGCTGATCAGCACGAAGACCCGGCGGCTGCTGCAGACGGTGGTCTACCTGCCGCACTTCCTGTCCTGGGTCGTGGTGGTCGGTATGTTCCAGCAGGTCTTCGGCGGCGCGGGCACGGTCACGAGTGCGCTGAACGACAACGGGATCCACGTCGGCAACATCATGAACAACCCCGACACCTTCATTCTGCTGATCACCTCTCAGGCCGTGTGGAAGGACGCGGGCTGGGGAGCGATCATCTTCCTCGCCGCGATGGCGTCCATCGACAACACGCTGTACGAGTCGGCGGCCATGGACGGCGCGGGCTGGCTGCGCCGCATGTGGCACATCACCCTGCCCGGCATCAGGCCTGTCATGATCATGCTCTTGATCCTGCGGCTCGGCGACATCCTCTCGGTCGGCTTCGAGCAGATCCTGCTCCAGCGCGACGCGGTGGGCGCGGACGCCGCCGAGGTGCTCGACACCTACGTCTACTTCCACGGTGTCGTCGACGGCGACTGGGGCATCTCCACCGCCGCCGGACTGATGAAGGGCGTCATCGGCTTCATTCTGATCGTCCTCGCGAACAAGCTCGCCCACCGTCTCGGTGAGCAGGGGGTCTACCGATGAGCTCACCTTCGATGCCCGCACTTCTGCGACGCCGCAACAGCACCGAGCGCCCGGCCTGGATGGAACGGCCGAGCCTGGCGACCCAGGGACTGAAGTTCCTGGTCGGGGTGGCGATGATCGTCGTGGTCGGCTACCCCTTCCTGCTCGCCATCGGCACCAGCCTCGCCACCAAGGCCGAACTCGCGGCCAACGGCGGCTATGTGCTCATCCCCGAGCACCCCACCCTGGAGGCCTACCGGGTGGTCCTCTCCGGCGGCGTCATCACCCGCGCCGCGACGGTCAGCATCGGGGTCACCGTCATCGGAACGGCCCTGAGCCTGCTGTGCACCGTCGCCCTGGCCTACGGGCTGTCCCGGCCCGGCACGCTCGGGGGCAAGCCGCTGCTCCTGATCGTCGTCGGTACCTTCCTCTTCACCCCCGGCATCATCCCGAGCTACCTGGTCGTCCAGGAACTCGGTCTGCTCGACAGCTACGGCGCCATGGTCGCCCCGACCATGCTCAACGCCTTCAACGTCATCGTGGTCCGGGCCTTCTTCCAGAGCGTCCCCAGCGAGCTGTACGAGGCGGCCCGGCTCGACGGCGCCGGTGAACTCACCATCCTCTGCCGGATCGTGCTGCCGCTGTCCAAGGCGGTGATCGCCGTGGTCGGCATGTTCTACGCGGTCGGGTACTGGAACAGCTTCTTCAACGCGATGCTCTACATCAACGACCCGGACAAGCTGCCCCTCCAGGTGGTACTGCGCTCCTACGTGCTCCAGGGCGACACCTTCAACGCGAAGGCGCTCGGCGTCAGTGTGCTGCCGGCCACCACCTCGCTGTCCATGGCGGTGCTCATCCTCGCGGTGCTCCCGATCATCGCCGTCTACCCCTTCCTCCAGAAGTACTTCGTCAAGGGCGTACTCACCGGCGCCATCAAGGCCTGACCCCGCACGCCCGCACCCGAAGGAGAACCATGTCCAGCACCCACCTCAACCGCCGCGGTCTGCTCGGTGCCGCGGGCGTCGTCGGCCTGACCCTCGCCGGCGGTGCCTCGCTCACCGGTTGCAAGACCGGCTCCGCCGCCTCGGGAGGCGGAGCCGCGGCCTCGGCCAAGGTCAAACTGCCCACGTTCGTACCGGCCAAGGTCCCCGCCCCGGACCTGGCGGGCAACGCCAAAGGCCTGGACCCGGCGTACCTGCGCTACCCCAGGAACCTGACTCGCGGCGTCGCCGGGAAGCCGGGCGACGGGGAGCCGGTGACCTGTCTGACCGAGACCTTCACCACCGCGGCCCCGGCGATGAACAGGAACACGTACTGGAAGGAGCTGAACAAGCGTCTCGGCTCCGAGCTGCGGATGACGATCGTCAACGGTCTCGGCTCGGACGATGTCTACCGCGCGAAGTTCAACGCCACCATCGCGGGCGGCGACCTCCCCGATCTCATGTGGTTCCCGCCGAACCAGGGCCTGAAGAACGTCCCCGCCCTCCTCGAGGCGAAGTTCCACGACCTCACCTCGTACCTCTCGGGCGACGCCGTCAAGAAGTACCCGAACCTGGCGAACATCCCCGACTTCGCCTGGCGCACCGCCGTCCTCAACGGCAAGATCTGGGGACTGGCCGTCCCCTACGGCCGTCACGGACAGGTCTACGTCGCCAACGAGGACTTCTGGAAGCCGGTCGGCGGCGTGGACTTCGCCGACGCGCAGGACTTCTTCGACAAGGCGAAGGAACTCCTCGACACCAAGCGGAAGAAATACGTACTGGAGCCGGCGTACGTCAACCACATCGCCCAGTTCGCGATGTGGCACGGGGCACCCAACAAGTGGCGCACGGACGGCGGGAAGCTCACCCACCTCTTCGAGACCGAGGAGTACTTCGCCGCGATCGAGTTCGCCCTCAAGTGCCAGCAGGCCCAGCTCTTCTGGCCGGACCCGAACCTGCCCACCACGCTGGAGAAGATGGAGGGCGGCTTCCTCGGACTGCACGTCCAGTCCTTCCCCGGCTTCCTGAACGACAGCAACATGTACGACTGGCCCGCGAAGGTCGTCGTCCCCTTCGCCGCCGAAAAGGGGATGTCGCCCAGCTACAGCTACGGCTACGGCTCGGTGGGGTTCACCGCCATCAGCAAGCAGGTGAGCAAGGACCGCATCCCCACACTCCTGAAGGTCATGGACTACCTGAGCGCCCCCTTCGGCACCGAGGAGCGGCTCTTCCTGGACAACGGCCTCGAAGGCACCCACCACACCCGTTCCAAGGACGGCGACGTACTCCTGAACCGCAAGGGCAATGCCGAGGTGCTCACCACCCGGCAGGCGATCAACTTCTTCGGCAACGCGCCGCAGACGCTCTACCTGCCGGGCAAGTCCGAGGTCACCCGCTCCATCCACGCCACCGAGGTGGAGCTGATGAAGATCGGGCGCACCGACCCGACCACCGGCTACTTCTCCGACACCTTCGCGAACAAGGGCGCCTCGTCCTCGGACGCCCTCTACACCGCGGTCAAGGACATCGTGGCCGGCCGCAAGTCGCTGTCCTCGTACAAGAAGGAGGTCCTGCCCACGTGGCGGCGGACCGCGGGCGACGCGATGCGCCGGGAGTACGAGAAGACCATCGCGGGCAGCAAGTGACGACCGTTACCGAAGGACAGGATCCGCACGTGGAAGACCTGCGTATCGGAGTCATAGGACTCGGACTGCGGAAGAACCTGGCAACCGCCGCCCACCGTCCCGGCAGGGGTTCGGTCGTGGCGGCGGTCGCCGACACCGATCCGGCCGTGCGCGCCACGGTACCCGGCGTGTACGAGGGAGCGGTGTCCGTCGAGGACCACCGGAGGCTGCTCGACGACCCGGGTGTCGACGCGGTGATCGTCGCCACCCCCGACGACACCCACGAAGCCCTGGCCTGCGCGGCCCTCGAGGCGGGCAAGACCGTCTACGTCGAGAAGCCGCTCGGTATCAGCGTCGAGCAGTGCGACACCATCCTGAGAACCGCCCACCGGACGGGCACCCGGCTCTACGTCGGCCACAACATGCGGCACATGGGCGTCGTCCGGCTGATGCGGGACCTCGTCGCCCGCGGTGACATCGGCGAGCCGAAGACGGTCTGGGTGCGCCACTTCGTCTCGTACGGCGGCGACTACTACTTCAAGGACTGGCACGCCGACCGGCGCCGTACCACCGGACTGCTGCTGCAGAAGGCCGCGCACGACATCGACGTGATCCACTGGCTGGCCGGCGGCTACACCCGGCGGGTCAACGCCATGGGCGACCTGATGGTCTACGGCGACCTGCCGCGCCGCGCACCGGACACCCCCCGTCCGGACGGCTGGCTGCGCGAGTTCGACTGGCCACCGGCCAAGCGCCGGGACCTGCACCACATCGTGGACGTGGAGGACGTCTCGGTGATGAACATGCGGCTGGACAACGGCGTGATCGCCGCGTACCAGCAGTGCCACTTCAGCCCGGACTACTTCCGCAACTACACGGTCATCGGCACCGAGGGCCGCCTGGAGAACTTCGGCGACCGGCCCGGCGACGAGGTACGGGTCTGGAACACCGGCCCCTCCTCCTACCGCGCGGACGCCGACTTCGTGTACCGGGTGCCCGAGGCGGAGGGCTCGCACGGCGGGGCCGACGAACGCATCATCGAGGAGTTCTGCCGCTTCGCCCGCGAGGGCGGGCACACGGACACCTCGCCCGTCGCGGCCCGGATGAGCGTCGCCGCCGGGGCGATGGCGACCCGCTCCCTGCGAGAGGGCGGAACTCCGTACGAAGTGCCCGCTCTGGAAGCCGAGTTGGTGGACTACTTCGCTGCGGGGCAGCGCAAGGAGGTACCGGGGCGGTAGCGGAGACCGGCAGGCCCCGCGGCCATCTCCGTGCCGACACCCGCGTGGTGTACGCGCCGCTGACGGGCACCGGAGCCTGATCATCGAGGGTGGGCCGTCGGCTCCGCAGGCGACGGCCCACCCTTACGGCAGCGGCCGGTCGCCAACCCTCGTACGTCACCGGCCTGTTGACTCTCCGGAACCCGAGGCCCCCAGCACAACAGCAGAGCAGCACGACACTGCACTGCACAGCAGAACCGCAGTAAAGACCGAACCAGTCATTCGTACCCCAACCCCCCACGGCTTGGTCCCCTCCGCAGAAGTCCCCCCAAGGGATGAGTTCGCCGCCAACGACCAAGCCGTACGGCCCGCCGGACCGAATGACGGCCGTGAGCGAGCAGACACCGGGCCCCCGCCCGGACGACCGAGAGCAGCCGGAGCCCGCCGAGCCCCCGACCCCTGAACCGGCACAGGAACCGACCCCGGAACCGGCACCGACCCCTCCCCCGACCCCGGCCAAGAACCAAGCCCCCAGCTCCCCCACCCGGCAGCACCAGCCACCCCCCGCTCACCACCCCCGGCTCCGCTACCCCCTCGCCGCCCTGTGCGGACTGCTCGCCGCCTTCGCCTCCCTCTGTCTGGCCGAGCTGCTTGCGGGGGCGTTGCGGCCGGAAGCCTCGCCGGTGACGGCAGTTGGGGGTGCGGTGATCGACCGGACGCCGGCCCCGGTGAAGGACTGGGCGATCCGCAACTTCGGGAGCAACGACAAGGTCGTGCTTCAGCTCGGCATCCTTGTGCTCCTGGCCCTGTTCGCGCTCGTGCTCGGTCTGGTCTGTCTGCGGGCGCGTCCTCTGGGCGCTGCGGGAGTGCTGCTGTTCGGGGTGCTCGGTGCTGTTGCCGCGGCGGGCCGTCCCGCCGCCCGTGGCTCCGATGTCTGGCCCTCGGTGGCCGGGGCCTTGGTCGGGGCGCTGGTCCTCTGGCTGCTCTCCGGGATGCTGCCCGGCGGCTCCGGGCGCCTGGGGCCCGGGCCGTCGGGCTTCGGTCGCCGTCGTTTGCTGCTCGCGGCCGGAGCCACCGCACTGGTCTCGGCGGGATCGGGGCTGGCCGGACGGCAGTTGACCGCCTCCCGGAGGGCGGATGCCGCCGCCTCCCGCGAGGCGATCAGGCTGCCGCGGCCCGCCTCGCCCGCCCGTCCGCGCCCCTCCGGCTCCGACTTGCGCGTACGCGGCCTGAGCTCGTTCGTCACCCCCAACCGGGACTTCTACCGGGTGGACACGGCGCTGGTCGTCCCCCGCCTGAACGCCGACACCTGGCGTCTGCGCCTGCACGGCAAGGGCGTTGCCCGCGAGCTCCGCTTCGGCTACGCCGATCTCCTCGAACGCGAGCTGATCGAACGGGACATCACCCTGACCTGTGTCTCCAACCAGGTCGGCGGCAAGTACGCGGGCACCGCCCGCTGGCTCGGGGTGTCGCTGGCCGGTCTGCTGCGCGAGGCGGGTGTCCGTCCGCCCGCGGAAGGCGGACCGGCGGACCAGTTGGTCGCCCGCTCGGTGGACGGCATGACCCTGGGCACCCCCGTCGACACCGTCATGGACGGGCGCGACGCGATGCTGGCCGTCGGCATGAACGGCGAAGTGCTGCCGTTCACGCACGGGTTCCCGGTGCGGATGCTCGTCCCCGGCCTGTACGGATACGTATCGGCCTGCAAGTGGCTCACGGAGCTGGAGCTCACCACTTTCGACGACTTCGACGCCTACTGGGTACGCCGCGACTGGGCACGCGAGGCTCCGATCAGGACCCAGTCCCGTATCGACACCCCGCGGCCGTTCTCCTCCCCGCGCGCGGGCGCCGTCGCGGTGGCGGGTGTCGCCTGGGCCCAGCACCGGGGCATCGCGCGGGTCGAGGTGCGCGTGGACGGCGGCGACTGGCAACCGGCCAGGCTCTCCGCCGAGGTCGGCAAGGACACCTGGCGCCAGTGGGTGTGGGAATGGCAGGCCGACTCCGGCGACCACACCCTCGAGGTCCGCGCTACGGACGGCACCGGCGCCACCCAGACCTCCGAGCGCCGGGGCACGGTCCCGGACGGCGCGACCGGCTGGCATTCGGTGGTGGTCAACGTGCCCTGACCCCCGCCCGCTCCTCCCTTCCCCCCTCGTTCCCGCCCCCTCCCTCCTCCCCCTATCGACCACTGAAGGAGATCACCATGCGTACCCACACGATGCGCCGTACCGTCCTGGCCGTCACGGCCGCCGCCGTTCTTCCGCTGGCCCTCACCGCCTGCTCGGACGACGGTGACGACAAGAGCGGCGAGGGCGGCAAGAAGCCGGGCTCCTCCTCGGCGGCGCCCTCGCAGGACTCGCCTTCCGAGGGCACCTCGGCGATGTCCGAACCCTTCGGGCCCGCCTGTCCCTCGGTGCCCAAGGAAGGTGCGGGGTCCTTCGACGGAATGGCGCAGGCCCCGGTCGCCACCGCGGCGTCCAACAACCCGGCGCTGTCCACCCTGGTCACCGCGGTGAAGAAGGCCGGACTCGTCGACACCCTGAACAACGCCGAGAACATCACCGTCTTCGCCCCCACCAATGACGCCTTCGCCAAGGTTCCGAAGGCCGACCTGGACAAGCTGCTCGGCGACAAGGCCGCGCTGACGAAGGTGCTCACCTACCACGTGGTGGGACAGCCGCTGAAGCCGCAGCAGTTGGAGAACGGCTCCTACGACACCCTCGCGAAGGCGAAGCTGACCACGGCGGGTTCCGGCGAGTCCTTCACCGTCAACGACTCCTCCAAGGTGGTCTGCGGCAACGTCAAGACGGCCAACGCCACCGTCTACATCGTCGACACGGTCCTCATGCCCAAGAGCTGACCCCACGGCGTACGGACACGCCACGGCGTACGGACACCCCGCGGCGTACGACCCACGGACCCTGGGCTGGAATCACCGGCCCAGGGTCCGCCCTCGTATTGCTGTGCCGGGGTAGTACGCGCTCACTACCCGCGCGGTTCCCGCTCCCCCGCTCCCCCACCCGCCCCGAGCCCGCCGGACCCCCCGCCCCCCGGCGTGACGCGGCGATAAGCGGCGTGGGCCTGTCGCAGTCGGGCCAGGGTGGTACCCAGGAGGGCTGCGGCGAGCAGGCAGGTGAGCCAGAAGGTGTCGCGGTGTCCAGCCCAGGTGAGGGTGCCCGCGGGTGGGATGGCGAAGCCGTTGAGGAAGAGCCAGCACAGTACGGCGGTGCCGGGGGCCGCGGCGAAGTGGGCGCGCAGGCCCAGGACGGCCGCGAGCAGGGACAGGGCGATCAGGGCGAGTGAGGCACGGCCCGGGCCCACGAGGGCGTTGAGGGAACCCACCAGCACCAGTGCGCAGCCGGACGCCGCCGCCCACACCAACGAGGTGGCCATGGGCTCGGGAACCGGCCGGGCCCCGGTTCTGCGCGACACCCACTCGATCATGCTCACGTTCCTTCCCGTGCTGCCCGCCCGGAGGCCGGGCTGCGGGCGCTCGTTAGGGTGTCATTAAAATTTCTCCAAAGAAATAGCGGAATCGGACAGGGAGTGAGAGATGGGCGCTGCGCGTATGGGCCGTACGCCCTTGCCGGGGATCGGGGTCCGTTACGACCTGACCACGCGGGAGCAGCGTCGCCTGTCCGTGGTCGCGCACCGGGACGGATCACGGACGTTGAGCGCGTACCGCGAGGACGATCCGGACGCCTGTGCGCTGTCCGTGCGGCTGGCCTCGGCGGAGGCGGAGGCACTGATCGACGCGCTGATGCCCGCGCACCACAGCCCGAGTCTGCTGTCCACGACCGAGCTGGGACTGGTGGCCGAGCGGGTCGAACTGTCCGCCACCTCGCACTGGAACGGGCGGCTGCTCGGCGAGACCCGGATGCGCAGCGAGACCGGTGTCTCGATCGTGGCCGTACTGCGTCGCGCCGACGCGATCCCCTCCCCGGAGCCGGACTTCCGGCTGGCGGGCGGCGACACCCTGATCGTGATCGGGACCCGCGAGGGCGTGGAGGCTGCCGCCGCGATACTCGGGCGGGAGTGAGCGGACATGCACTCCTCCGCCATTTTCCTGATCGAGTTCGGCGCGATCATCCTCGGTCTGGGGCTGCTCGGCCGGTTCGCCGGACGTTTTCGGTTCTCGCCGATTCCGCTGTACCTGCTGGCCGGGCTCGCCTTCGGCGAAGGCGGGTTGCTGCCGCTGGGCGCCAGTGAGGAGTTCGTGGCGATCGGCGCCGAGATCGGCGTGATCCTGCTGCTGCTCATGCTCGGCCTGGAGTACACGGCCAGCGATCTGGTCTCCAACCTCAAGACCCAGTATCCGGCCGGTCTCGTCGACGCCGCGCTCAACGCCCTGCCCGGAGCGGCCATGGCGCTGCTGCTCGGCTGGGGCCCGGTGGCGGCGGTCGTTCTCGCCGGTGTCACCTGGATCTCCTCCTCCGGCGTGATCGCGAAGGTGCTCGGCGACCTCGGGCGGCTCGGCAACCGGGAGACCCCGGTGATCCTGAGCATCCTGGTCCTCGAAGACCTCTCCATGGCGGTCTACCTGCCGATCGTCACTGCGCTGCTCGCCGGAAGCGGTCTGGCGGCGGGGGGTATGACCCTGGGCATCGCCCTCGGCGTGGCCGGTCTCGTCCTGCTGCTCGCGGTGCGCTACGGCCGCCACATCTCCCGTTTCGTCTCCAGCGACGACCCGGAGAAACTGCTGCTCGTGGTGCTCGGCCTGACCCTGCTCGTGGCCGGTCTCGCCCAGCAGCTCCAGGTGTCGGCCGCGGTGGGCGCCTTCCTGGTCGGTATCGCCCTGTCCGGCGAGGTCGCCGAGGGCGCGCACAACCTGCTCGCGCCGCTGCGGGACCTGTTCGCCGCCGTGTTCTTCGTCTTCTTCGGCCTGCACACGGACCCCTCCAGCATTCCCCCGGTACTGGCGCCCGCCCTCGCCCTCGCCATGATCACCGCGCTCACGAAGATCGCCTCCGGCTACTGGGCCGCGAAACGTGCCGGTGTCTCCGCCAAGGGCCGCTGGCGAGCCGGTGGCACCCTGGTCGCCCGCGGCGAGTTCTCCATCGTCATCGCGGGGCTGGCGGTCACGGCGGGCATCGAGCCCTCCCTCGGCCCGCTGGCCACGGCGTACGTACTGATCCTGGTGATCGTCGGCCCGCTCACCGCCCGCTTCACCGAGCCCGTCGCGATGGGCCTGGCCGCCCGGCTGGGCAGGTCCGCCGCCCCTTCCAAAACACCGGCCAAGACATCGGCTGAGGCACCCGCCGAGGCACCGGCGGACGCACTTGCCGAGTCCGGGGAGTCGCTCCCGCGGCCGCAGGACGTGGCGGAGGATCAGGACACGGTCGGCCGGTCCTGACCGCTGGGCCGTACCGCAAAGCCGCTCGCAGTCGGCGCCGACGCCCCCGCCTTCATCCTCAAGTCCGTCGCCGACCGCGACCTTTTGTGCCCACGCCGCGTCCTCTACGTAGGGGCCCACCGCCACCGGCAGTCCGGTGACCGGTTCGATCCCCCAGGGCGGCGGCGTTCGAGGGGCACTTCGACGTCATGCGAAGAAGTTCGCAGGCCGCTCGGTACGATCACATTTCCGGCTCCAGTGGAGGAGCCCGGTGAACGGGGGCAGGTGAACAAAGGTGTCGGTGTTGCTGGCGCTGGGCGTGACAGTGCTCGGACTCGTCGGGTTCGGTGCCTCCTGGGACGCGTACGACACGAGCCGCAAGCTGCGCAAGCGCGGCGTGCGCACCCACGCGACGTGCGTCGAGACGTCGCGGCGGCATGACAAAACGATGCTGCTCCTTGAGTACGTGGTCGCCGAGGACGGCTCCACGCGTACCCACAGCTTCGGACCGTTCTCCGATCCGCCGCTCCAGGTGGGCGACCGGACCACGCTCGTCTACGACGCCAAGTCCCCGGACCTGGTCGCGCCGGTCGCGCCGTCCGAGAACGTCCTGTCGCCCAAGGGCCTGGGCTCGGCGATGGCCGCCTCCGCGTTGGCGTTCCTGTGCGCGGCGAGCTGGCTGACCTGGTTCTTCGTCACGTCCTGGCCGAACGGGGCGCACAAGGGCTGAAGATCCGCAGATCCGCGGCGGGCTCCGGGCGGCCGCCCCGCCCGCGCCGCGTGCGCGGTCAGCCCTCGCGCAGCGACAACCGCGGTCGCAGGAACTGCCGCCCCCGGTGGATTCTGGCCTTCGCCGTGCCCAGGGGTACTCCGGTCCGCTCGGCCACCTCGGCGTAGGTGAGGGCGGCGAGGTCGCGCAGGACGACGGCCTCGGCCAGTTCCGGGTGGGCGGTCTCCAGGTCGTCGAGGGCTTCGAGCAGGTCGAGGCGTGATCCGGCGATGACGCTGGTGGTCCGGGGGTCCGCCGCCTCCGGTGGCACGGAGGCGACCGTCTCGGCCCTGCGCTTGAGCTGCCGGTAGGTGGCACGGGCGGAGTTGGAGGTGATGACCATCACCCAGCCTCGGAACGAACCCGAGCCGTTGAAGGAACGCAGATGGGTGGCGACCGACAGGAGCGCCTCCTGGCAGGCCTCCTCGGCGTCGTCGACGCAGGGCAGCAGGCGGGCGCAGCGGCGCAGCATCAGCGGGCGGAGCTCGGCGAGCAGCGCGTCCAGCGCCCGCCGGTCGCCCGCGGTCGCGGCGGCGCGGAGGTCCTCCAGGGGGTCGGCGAGGTGGTCCGCGGTCGTTCCGGTCGTGCCAGTCGTTGCGGTCGTGCCGGTCGTTGCGGTCGTGCCAGTCGTTCCGATGGTTCCGGTCGTGCCGGTCATGCCAGTCTCCGGGCTGCTTGGCCGAGCAGGGGCTCCCACTGGACGGTCGTCGCGGGGTCACTGCTCGTCGAGGTGAGGGACAGGGCGACGAGCCGGTCGCCCACTCGTGCCAGACCGATCACGCCACGTTCGTCAGGACGCGCGCCGGGCGCCGTCCGGTTCGCGTCGGTGTCCCACCAGATGGCCCGGTCGACTCCGGACAGACGGGGTTCGTGCCGGGTGCCGGGGCGGGCCGCCAGCGCTCCGCCGCCGGGCTCGCACGCCGAGACCCGCCGGGACAGGCGCTCCAGGGCCCGTTCGGCGGCGGCGGAGTCCGGGTAACGGGCCACGACCTCGGCGGCCTCGGTCTGCAGACCCCGGTACGTGCCCGCGTACTCCTCCGCCGCGCCCTCGGCGGCCGCGGCTCCCGACAGGCAGAGCAGTCCCAGGTCCTTGCCGGCCTTGTCGTAGACCGCGGTCTGCTTCGCCGTACCCCATCCGAACCGTACGAACTCGGCGGGCAGCAGCAGCGCGTTCCGGGTGAAGGGCGGGCCGGAGGCCTCGGGGGAGGCCGGGGACGTGGGCGGCGGCGAGGAGGCCGGGGGCTTGGAGGACGTGGGGGCGGGCCCGGTCGGTGCGGCGGCGTCGCTGCCGGATTCGAAGGGGATCGCCAGGAAACCGGCCACGCCCAGGCAGACTCCGACCGCGGCGGCCGCCCACAGGGTGCCGATGGTGGTGCTCCGCTTCATGCACTCGCTTTCCGTCGAGGCCCGGCCGCCCTCACTCGCTTTCCGGCGCCGTCCGAGGGGCTGCCATCATGGTGCCCCATGGAAGTCATCGGACGTTATCGCGTACGGCGACGGATCGGTGCGGGCGCCTTCAGCACGGTCTGGCTGGGCAACGACGACGAGTTGGACGTCCCCGTCGCCGTCAAAGTCATCGCGGAGAACTGGCTGGATCACGCCGATGTGTGCGGGCGCTTCCTGGACGAGGCCCGCCTGCTGCGGCGGATCACCGACCCGCGCGTCATCGGCGTGTACGACATCGGCCGGCTGCCCGACGGCCGCGCCTTCTTCGTCATGGACTACGCCGACCGCGGCACCGTCCAGGACCTCTGCACCCACCCCGTCCCCGCCGCCGAGGCGCTGCTGCGGGGAGCCGAGATCGCCGACGCCGTCGAGGTACTGCACCGGCACGGCGTGATCCACCGCGACCTCAAACCGGCGAACCTGCTGCTCTCCTCCGGCCCCCACGGCGACGGGGACGGGGACACGGACGGCGCCGGGGACGCGGACGGCGGCGTCGCGGACGCCCGGGTCGTCATCGCCGACCTCGGCATGGCCAAGCGGCTCGCGGAGGCCTCCGGGCTGACGATGGCGGTCGGTACGCCGGGGTTCATGGCCCCGGAACAGGCGCACGGACAGCTCCCGTTGGACCGGCGCGCCGATGTCTACAGCACCGCGGCCGTGGTCTACGCCCTGCTGACCGGCCGCCGCCCGTTCGCCGACGAGAGCGGCATAGGCGATGTCGCGACGCGCCCGCTCCACCGCACGGCTCCGCCCGTGGCCGGTGAACTGGGCCTGCCCCCGGCGGTGGACACGATCCTACGGGCCGCCCTGGCCGGCGACCCCGAGGAACGCCCGGCTACGGCCGCGACGCTTGCCGCCCAACTGCGGGAACTGCACGCGGAGTTGGCGAAGGCGAGCAACAGCGTCACCACCGCCGCTCCCGCACGGGGCAGCGGGACCCTGCTGCTCCCGGAACCGGGCCGCGACGAACCGACCCCGCCCGCGAACACGGTGAACCCGCCTGCGAACACCCTGAACCCGCCTGCGAACCCGCTTCCGTCCCCGTCGCAGTCTCCCTCCCTGCCCCAGTCCCAGAACCAGCCTCAGTCTCAGTCCCAGCCCCAGTCCCGAATGTCCGGCGGCAAGCTGGCCGCCGCTGCGGTCGGCCTGATGGCCGTCCTGGCAGTGACCACCTGGCTGGGACTCTCACTGCTCTTCCACGGCTGAGGCAGCCCTCGAACGAACCGCGCACGGGGACCTCGCACGGCCCCCGCCCCAAGGAAGAAATCCCGAACCCCGGCGATTCCCGGCAACAAACCCCCACGTTCGCGACTCTCTCCGGGTTGAAGCGGTCACCCGGACCGCCCCACCCGAGGAGCATCATGCAGTTCCGTCACCGCACGTCCCGTACCCGCCGGGTGCGTACCGCCGTCGTCGCCGTGGGCGCCGTACTGGGCACCGCCGCGCTCACGCTGTCCGCTGCCGCCGCCGTCGGGCAGTCCAGTGCCAGTGCTGCCAAGGTGTTCCCGCACGGGACCGTGCACGCCGACGGCGGCCTGACCGCGCGGCAGGCGCCGAGCACGCACGCCCCGGCGACCTACGCCTACGACGACGGTGCCGAGATCACCGTCAACTGCAAGACCAAGGGCACCCAGGTCTCCGGCAACCGCGACTGGTACCTGGTCAGCGCCGAGGGCGACGCCAAGTGGGTCTCCGGCCGCTATGTGAAGCTCGACGGCGAGGCGGCGCACTGCGGCCCCGACGTCACCGTTTCGGCGAAGGCGACCCGGACGACGGACAAGTACGAAGGCCCGAGCACCTCCGACCGGAAGCTCGGCCGCCTCGACAAGGGCCGGGGCACGGAGGTGCTCTGCTACACCTACTCCGGCCCCGCTTCGAACGAGAACCGCTGGCTGGTCACCCTGGACGCCGAGTGGATCCCGGCCGAAGCGCTGAAGCCCGCCGAGGAAGTCCCGTTCTGCGAACAGGCGTGACGCACACCGCCGCCACGAACCGGCCGCACACCTGACACACACCCGACGCGCACCTGACGCACGAGGCCCGCCCCGGGGAGTGCACACGACGTGCGTTCCCTGGGCTCGGAGGCAGTCACAGATTGAAGACCCGGCGGGCGAACGCCCCACATGTCCCCTTCATCTCCCGTACGGACAAAGTCCAAGTCCGGCGCCACTTGCGTCCATGTGCACAGCCTTCGGGAGGATGCACGCTGGCTCATGCCGGTCCCGCAGCGGTGTGCACGGCCCCGTGACCAGGTCTGTCGATCTGGAGTGAGCCATGGAGAGGAGCTGCCGCAGTCCGGCTCAGCCCCCCACGACGAAGGAGTACCTGTGTCAGCTCCGCGAAAGAGGAAAGCCGTGGCGCTTGTCGCCGCGGCGCTCACCATTGCCGGTGGTGGCGCGCTGGCGAACGCCGCCGAGCCGTCGTCCGCCGCGAAACCGGCCG
This sequence comes from Streptomyces sp. NA04227, assembly GCF_013364195.1. Taxonomy (NCBI): domain Bacteria; kingdom Bacillati; phylum Actinomycetota; class Actinomycetes; order Kitasatosporales; family Streptomycetaceae; genus Streptomyces; species Streptomyces sp. NA04227. The sequence continues at coordinate 3,389,296 of NZ_CP054918.1, forward strand.
CCGCGAAACCGGCCGCCGCGGCCGCTGCCGAGTACACGGTGAACGTCGGGGAGAAGGGTTCCTGGACGCACCCGGACGACACCCCGGCCGGGACGTACATCGACAAGGACGGGACCTTCTACTTCCAGCAGGCGCACGCGCTCTACGGGGCGTCCGACAAGCGCCAGTGGGACTTCTTCACCGGCAAGGACTTCGACTCGGCCAAGCGGTCCGCCGAGATCAGTGACGCGGTGAACCCGGCCAACGACAAGGACCGGAACAACGACACCACTTGGCGCTGCAACAACAGCGTCACCGGCAAGGAGTCCACGGATCCGCCCGCGGGATCCAGCTATGCGCACCGCAACTACTGCGACCTGGCGGGCGTGTGGGTCGACCCGGACTCCGGTGACTGGTACGGCCTGGTGCACAACGAGTTCACTCCGCAGCCCTTCGGCGACGGACTGCACTACGACGCGATCGACTACGCGGTCTCCAAGGACAAGGGCAAGACCTGGGACATCAAGGACCACGTCCTGACCTCGCCGTACAGCACCAAGCGCGACGACTCGGCCGCCTTCCCGGAGAAGACGTACCACTACGGCGACGGCGACCCGCGCCTGTACGTGGACACCGCCTCCGGCTACTTCTACGTGTATTACGGCTCGCGCATCGTGGACAAGGGGAAGGGGGGCAGCTGGAAGGCGTTCCACGCGCACGTGGCCCGCGCCCCGATCTCCGAGAAGATGGCGCCCGACTCCTGGCAGAAGTGGTACGACGGCAAGTGGTCCGAGCCGGGCAAGGGCGGCAAGGAGAGCAACATGGTGCCGGTCGGCGCCGACAGCTCCACCGGCTACACCCCCGTCGACAAGGAGTACGACCCGGCCAACACCGGCACCGTGACCGAGCAGGTCGAGGCAGGCAAGACACCGCCGACCTCGCCGCTGTTCGTCATGGACATCACCTACAACGCCCACCTGGGCCTGTACATCGGTGAGCCCCAGGCCGTCGACCAGAGCGGCAAGGCCCCGCAGCAGTTCTACGCCACCGACGATCTGTCGAAGCAGCAGTGGAAGCTGATCGGCGACACCGGCTCGTACACCAACGCCTCCTGGTACCGCTGGTTCCTCGACAGCAAGAACAAGACCAGCTCCGCCATCGTCGGCAAGGACTTCCGTTCCTACTGCTCCTTCGGCTGCTCGGGCGACTCCGCCAGCGAGTACATCAACCTCAGCATCGACACCAACTCGCCCGCCGCCCCGATCACTTCGGGCAAGACCTACCGCGTCGCCAACGGTGACGGGCGCGTCCTCGCCCAGGCCAACGGCGGTTCCGGCACCACCTCCGTGGACAGTGCCGCCGCGTCCGGCCGCGCCGCGTGGACCTTCACCTCCAACGGCGACGGCTCCTACCGGGTCGCCAACTCCGCCACCGGCAAGCTGCTCGGCGTCGATTCCGCCTCGACGGGCAGCCGCGCCTGGGGGACCAAGCCCACGGTCGCCGCGGCCGGGAAGAAGGGCCCGTCCGTCGGCCAGCAGTGGTTCGTGGTGCCCGGCACCTCGGACGGCAAGCCCAACGGCACCTTCCGGCTGGTCAACCGGTACAGCGGCCTGGTGGTCGGCCTGTCCGACGACTCCGGCCGCGCCGCCGAGACGACGCCCGGTCGTACCTGGGACGCCGCCGCCGGCAACAGCGTCGGCGGTGGCCGCACGGCCGCCGAGCAGACCCTGACGCTGACCCCGGAGGACGGTTCCTGAACGGGTTCGGCCCAGTCGGGGGCTGAGACCCGGCCCTTGGGTCCGACCAAGAGGGATCCGACACAGAGGGATCCGCCGAAGACGGGTCCGCCGAAGAGATGACGAGATCCCGCCCGGTCACGGTGACCGAGCGGGATCTCGTCGTTCCTGCGTCTTCGGGCGCCTTCAGGTGACGGCCTACGGCACCACGTCCTCCTTGTACACCTCCACCCCGTACAGCGAATAGCCGTACGACGTCCCCCGCCCGGCGAGCAGGAGACGGACGTAACGCCCCTTGCCCGCAAGGCCGTTGAGGGATTCGGTGCCGCCCCGCCCGTCGGTGACGGTGCGCAGGGTGGTCCAGTCGGTGCCGTTGTCGGAGACCTGTACCTGGTAGGCCTTCGCGTACGCCGACTCCCAGGTGAGGCGGACACTGCCGACGCGGTGGGCGGTGCCGAGGTCGATACGGAGCCACTGGGGGTCGGTGCGCAGGCTGGACCAGCGGGTGCCGGGTTCGCCGTCGACCGCGTTGAGTCCGCTGAACTGCTCGACGCCGCTGATGGTGCCGTCGGAGGAGAGCACCGGTTCGACGCTGGAGACCGCGACGGGGCGGTGCGCCGCGAGATCGCCGCGCGGCGCGGTCACCGGCCAGCCGGGGGCGTGGCCCACCGCACCGATGACCTGCTGGTATTCCGCATACGTACGGACAGGCCGGGGGGAGCCCCAGAGCTGCTGGGCGAGTACCCGCAGGGGTTTCACGAGCCCGCCCGCGACCTGCTGTTCGCTGTCCACGGCCGGGTTGTCGCACCACACGTGCAGGGCCGAACCGCGGTTGCGCGCCGGGTCGGTGAGCGTGCCGCCGTTGTCGAAGAGGTCCGGGTGCCAGTCCTCGTAGAGGCGGGTGGTCGGGGGCTTGTAGCGGCCGAGTACGTAGTAGGTCCAGGAGCGGGACTCGTTGGTGAGGGTGTGCCCGCGGTCGGCCAGGGCCTGCGGGGTGATCCCGGCACGCGACCAGTTCTCGACGTGGATGCGTGCCCGCGGGGCGAGCGTGCCGTCGTCGGCGTGAATGCCGTCGTTCCACATCCGGGTCGTCTTGCCGTGCGAACGGACAATGCCGTCGGCCCAGTTGACGAAGCCGTAGTAGGTGTCGGCGGCTCTGGCGCGGGGCCCGTAGTGCTCCTTCGCGTAGGCGGCGAGCTGCGGGAAGGCGGCGTAGTCGGTGACGTACTCGTCGGCGCCGATGTGGAACCAGGGCGAGTCGGGAAACAGCGCCGCGTACTCGTCGATCAGGTCCTTCAGGAGCGCGTACGCGGCGGGTTGGGTGAGGTCGATGAAGCCCTTGGGCGCCTTGCCGTCCTTGTCGCGCAGTTGGAGCTCGGGGTGCGCCGCGAGCACCGGCGCCAGGTGGCCGGGCATGTCGATCTCGGGCATCACGGTGATGTGGCGGCGGGCGGCGTACGCGACGAGGTCGGTGATCTCCGCCTTGGTGTAGTGCTGCGCGGAGACGATCTCGGGGTGCCGTTCGCTCTCGACGCGGAAGCCGAGGTCGTCGGAGAGGTGCAGATGCAGATGGTTGAGCTTGAGGTAGGCCATCTCGTCGATCTGCTGCCGCAGCCAGCCGGGCGAGAAGTACTTGCGGCCGACGTCCAGCATCAGCCCGCGCTCCGGCTTGCGCGGCCGGTCCACGGCGGAGCCCGCGGGCACGGCGGCGCCGTCCGCGAGCAGTTGCAGCACGGTACGGGTGGCGTGGAAGACGCCGTGCGCGGTGGGCGCGGCGAGGTCCAGGGTGCGTCCCGCCGTGAGGGTGTAACCCTCCTTGCCCAGGCGGGAGTTGGGGGCGGCGAGCGTCAGCGTGAGGTCGCCGGTGCGGGCGGCGGAGGGCACGGCCGTGACCACCGGTACGCGGATCCCGCTGCGTTCGGCGAGTTCGTCCACGAAGAGCCGCGCCTCGTCGTGGAGTCGCTCCGCCGCGCCGGGTGCGAGCAGCAGCCTGCTCTCCGGACGGAGGGTGTACGAGCCGGGGTTCGAACCGGAGGCGGCGGAGCGCCACTCCTGAAGTGCCGGGATCGTGACGGGCGCGGTGTCGCCAACTCGCCCTTCCGGTACGCCTGTTGGGGTCGCCGCCGAAGGGAGTGCGCGGGCGGCCGCCGGGGTGGCCGTGACGGTGAGGGCGGCGGCACCCAGGGCGGCGCCGAGTTGGACGACGGTGCGACGCCGGACGGGGGAGCCCGTGGACGCCGGGGCGGCGGGGGAAGCCGGGGAAGTCGAAGTGACCGATGACGTCGAAGTGACCGGTGAGACCTCGGAGTTCGGGAGTGCGGGCCGGGGTTCGGGTGGGTTCACGGGCTGTCCTCGTGTCCTCGGGTCCTCATGGGTTCGTGGGTTCGCTTCGGCGGCGGCTCGGACGGGGCGGGCGGTGCAAGTGACGGCGGCGGCGCGGGTGTAGGCGCTGCGGCGACGGTGGCGCGAGTCGGCGGGCGAAGGCTTCGGAGACAGCCCACCGAGGTACCGACCTCGCCAGAATTTCTGCGTGATGCTGATCAATTAAGGCCGTTTCAACGCATGTTCACTCAGCCACTCGCCCATGCTGGGCCGCCCACTCGCACCCGTCAAGCACCCTGCACCAACAAGACATCCGACCAATCTTCCCCGTGATCGAGGACTCACGGGAACTTCTGCCGCATACCTTGCGAGCAACTCCCCGACGGCTCTAGCGTCCTGGGGCATTCATCCGATGTCTATCGAGTGCCTGCCCGATGCCTGCCCTATGGCTGATCGATGCCTTCTCGATGGCTGTTCAACGCCTGCCCGAAGCCCGTCTCCCTTCCTGGAGGCTCCTCGTGCCCCGCCCAGCAAGACCAGTCAGCGTCCTCCTGACAGTCGCCGCGACCACCCTGGCCGCCTGGCTTCCGACCTCGCCCGCCGCCTCGGCCGATGACCGGCAGCCGCCGACCGTGTATGCCGCCCCGGACGGCAGCGGAACCATCTGCTCCGCCCAGGCGCCCTGTTCCCTGGAAGGCGCGCGCGCCAAGGTGCGCGGCCTGCTGCCCACCGCCACCACGGACCTCAACGTGCTTGTCTCCGGCGGAAGTTACCCCCGTACCGAAGCCTTCGTGCTCGGCCCCGAGGACTCCGGGCGGGACGGCCGCACCGTGACCTGGAAGGCGCGGCCCGGCACCGGACGGCCGGTGCTCGACGCCGGGCGTCCGGTGACCGGCTGGACCCGGTCGGACGACGGGCGCGGCATCTGGAGCGCGCCGCTGCCGGACGGACATGTGCCGCGCCAGCTGTACGCGGACGGCGAGCGTCGCCCGCGCGCCGCCGGATCCGGATGCACCGCCGCCGCCTGTCCGGTGAGCGAGAAGGGCGTCGCGGGAGTGTCCGAGGCCACCGGGGTGCCGCGGTTCGCGCACCCCGAGGACCTGGAGATCTCAGTCAAGATCCGCTGGCGCAACTACCGTTGTGGCGCCACCGGCCTGAACGGCGCCACCCTGGAACTGGAACAGCCCTGCTGGACCAACGCCCGTTCCGGCACCGGCCGGGTCGGCCCGTACTGGGACAGCACCGCGGTCGACTCGGCCAAGTACAAGGGGGTGGCGTTCTTCGAGAACGCCTACGAGCTCCTCGACCGGCCCGGCGAGTGGTTCGCCGACCCGCGCACCCGCACCGTGCACTACATGCCGGCCACCGACGGCGCCGACCCGAACCGGGAGCGGATCACCGTGCCCGGAACCGAGACCCTGCTCAAGCTGCGCGGCACCGCCGCCGATCCGGTGCACGACCTGCGCGTGAGCGGCCTCGGTTTCCGGCACACCTCGTGGCACCAGCCCTCGACCGCCGAGGGGTACGCCGGCGCCCAGGCCGGGCTCACCCTCACCGGCGCCACCGGCCCCGAGGACCAGTCGGGCCGCTACTACACCAAGCCCGCCGCCGCGGTCACGGTGACCGCCGGACGCCAAGTCACCGTGTCGGACGGCGAGTTCACGCATCTCGGCGGGGCGGGCATCCGGCTGGAGGGCGGCACCAGCGCCTCCTCGGTCGTCCGCAACCGCTTCGGTGATCTCTCCAGCGGCGCGGTCTACGTCGGCGACACGGACCCGGACCCGGAGCCCGGGCTGACGGCGGCGGACGACACGGTCGCGTACAACGTCGTCCGGGACACCGGGGTCGAGTTCACCGACAGCGTGGGCATCTGGGCGGGCTATCCGCTGCGGCTGCGGGTGGACCACAACACCCTGGACCGGCTTCCGTACAGCGGTATCAGTGTCGGCTGGGGCTGGAACCAGCCCGAGGCACAGGAGTCGGTGATGCGCGACAACAACATCACCGGCAACCGTCTGACCAACGTCATGATGCCCTCCTCCCGCCAGCACGACGGCGGCGGCATCTACACCCAGGGCGCGCAGCCCGGTTCGGTGATCTCCGGCAACTACGTCAACCGCAGCGAGTACGGCGGCACGGAACGCGACGGCAACGGGATCTACCTCGACGAGCAGAGCTCCCACTTCCGGGTACGCGGCAACGTACTCACCCGCGTAGGGGGCAAGTGGGTCTCCAACTGGGCGAGTTACGGGATCGACAACCGGGCCGAGGGGAACTGGTCGGACGTCCACGCCCCGGCCCTGTCCGGGCAGGGCAGCGCCATGACCGGCAACCGCACGGGCCTGACCGCGCTGCCCGAGGAGGCCCTCGATGTCGCGCGCGCGGCGGGTGCGGGCGATGTCCGCGAGGTGGAGCGGATCGGCCGGGACCGGGTGCGCGGCACGGGTGTCTCCCTGACCCAGTCGTCGACCGCGAACGGCGCCGCCGCCGGCCGCGCCGCCGACGCGGACCCGTTCAGCAACAGCCTGACCACCGCACAGCGGGACCCGTACTGGCAGGCCGACCTCGGCAGCACCGGACGGGTCGGCACCGTCGAGGTGGTCAACCAGGGCGCGGGCCCGCTGGCCGACTACTACCTGCTGCTCTCGGACCGCCCGCTGACCGAGCCCGGCCTCGACGCGGCACGCGGGCAGTCCGGCGTCCGCACCATCCACGTGACCGGGAACACCGCGTACCGCGATGTCGTGGAGGTGGACGGACCGGCGCGGTACGTACGCGTCCAGCTGGCCGGGGAGCAGGCGCTCGGGCTGACGGAGGTGGCGGTCCGCCCGTGAACCGGGCCTGCCGCCCGTGAACCGGGCCTGCCGGACGGCCAGTTGAGAGGAGGGAGACGGGGAGAGGCCCGGGCACGGGCACGGTCCTCTCCCCGTCCCCCCTGCGCGCGCGTGGGCGCGTACCCGCGTGATCCACGTCTCCCGGAGCCGCGGATTCCGTCCGCCGGGCAACCCTCGCACCCCGTTTTGCCTCTTTCCAGCTGAACTTCCCCACATCCCCCGACACAGTCATGGGTCCGCGAGGACCGGGAAAGGGACCAGATGGCGCGCGTGAGACTTCCGGGGCGGACCGCTGTGGCGATCGCCCTCGTGGGAGCGGTCGTGGCGACCGCACCCGCCTTCGCCGCACAGGCGGGAGCCAAGGAACCCGCCGCGGCGGGCGGGCAGGCCGACCTGCGTGCCGACGTGAACCGCGACGGCAAGGTCGACGTCACCGGCGGCAGCGACACCGACGGCGAGGACGGCTGGACCGTCGGGCGCGGTGCGGTGTTCCTGGCGAACGTCGACGACGACGCGAAGCGCTGCCGGACGACCGGCGCGAACGGCAAGCCGCTCGGTGACGCCGAGCTGGCGAAGTGCCACGACGGCGCGGACAGGAAGGTCAACGGCTCGGCCGACGCCGCCGACCTGGCCCGGGTGCGCAGCGTCCCGGCGAAGGAACTGCGCGACGGCGCCACCGGCAAGCTCGCGCTGACCGGCCAGGGGGCGGGGCACGCGCGGCTGTTCCTCAAGCGCGCGGGCGCCTGGCAGCCGGTGACCGCCACCACCAAGCTGACCGCCGCCGAGCTGCGCTCCGGCGTCGAACTCGGCATCGAGGCCACCGATGTCGTGCGCGACAAGGCCGTCTGGGACGGCACCGCCGTGGTCGCGCTCACCGTGAACCCGGGCGGCGGCGCCAAGCCGACCACCGACCGCGTCACACTGCGCACCGCCCCGCTGCTCACCCACCACCACCTCCAGCGGGCCCAGCAGGTCCTGGTCACCGAGATCAAGGGCGACGACCCGTACGCGCGCGAGCAGCGCAAGTTCGTCAAGTCCCTCGCGGAGGAGGTGAAGAAGGCCGGTATCACCGCCCCGCTGGTGAAGTTCACCCAGTACGGCGACCCGTGGGCGCAGGACTTCGTGGAGCCCGCGTACGCCACCATGGCCGGGCCCGGCGGCAAGCCGCAGGGCATGCGCGTCATGCTGCGTTCGGCCCAGCCCACCCGCGAGGCGGGCAAGGAGCTGTTCGGCAAGCTGCGCGGACCGGGCGTCGGCGTCGTCCAGGTCACCGGGGTGAAGGACTCCGAGGAGGAGACCCTCAACTCGATGGGCAACCTGGAGACGATCCCGCCGTACACGCTGGGCGGCCGCTCGTACCCGGCCGGGCGGATCATCATGGGCGAGCGCAAGGACACCGGCTCCAAGCCCGCGAAGGTGATGCGCACCCTGCTCTCCTCGCAGGGCATGCAGGACCCGCTGCTGCTCGACACCTCCTGGCTGCACGTCGGCCACGTGGACGAGTTCGTGCAGTTCCTGCCCGCGGACACGCCGCGCGGCTGGCGGCTCGGCATCGCCGACCCCGAGGCGGGCATGCGACTCCTGCGCGAGGCGAAGGAGTCGGGACACGGCGGGACCCGGGTGTTCTCCAAGCAGGGCACCAAGGACGCTCCCGTGCCGAAGGAGACCATCGACCAGGCCCTCGCCTCCAAGTCGCTGCGCGCCGACAACGAGCTCGCCGCCAAGCGCATCGCCGCCAACCTGGAGATCCTCAAGCGCGAGACGGGCGTCACCGACGCCGAGGTCGTCCGCGTGCCCGCCCTGTACACCCGCGGCTCCGAGTCCCGCGAGGGCGGCGCCCGCATGCCGCGCCTGACCCGGCTCGGCGCGGGCCAGGCGGTGCCGGACGCGGCGGACGAGTACGGGCAGCTGCGTGACTCCTGGACCGAGCACCGCGCCCCGGGCCGCGCCGAGGCCTCCGGCGCGCGCTCGGCCGCTCCCGGTCAACAGGCGGGCGCCGAGGAGCCGTTGATGACGAGCGCCTATATACCCGGCGCCGTGAACGGCGTGGTGTTCGGCCCGGGCCGCTATCTCGCGCCCCGCCAGTGGGGCCCGGTGATCGACGGCAAGGACATCTTCACCGAGGCCGTCACCGCCGCCTACCGCACGGCGGGCATGGAGGTGTCGTACATCGACGACTACGCCACCTACCACCTCGGCATGGGCGAGGTGCACTGCGGCACCAACACCCTGCGCGACATCTCGGCACCGTGGTGGAAGGGGCGCGCCCGCTCCTGAGCACACGGCGCGGGTCGGCTCTTGCCCGCGCGGAAGTCGGTGCCCGACGGCCCGGCGGCACCTTGCGCCGCCGGGCCGTCGGCTTGATGTTCGCCCCCGCAACCATTGGGCGTGCGAAAGCCGTTGCGCAGAAAGAGCGCGCATTGTCACCGTGAGACTTCGCACAGCTCACAGGCGGTAGATGGACATGCCATCGAGGTAGGGATGGTGCGGTCGCACATTCGCGGACACGCAGGTGCGGAGGGGGACGCAGTGCAGGCGGCGCCGCTCCCCGTCAGCGGCTCCGCGAGGGGCCGTCCCGTACCCCGACGCCTGCCCGAAGAGGGATGACACCGTGTCCGTACCCACCTCCGCCTCCACGTCAACTCCCCTGCTCCCGCCCGCTGTTGAGCCCCGCGACACCGGGGCCGCGTCCGCCGTCCCGTCGTGGCACGGGGACGACCAGGAGTGGTGGGACTGGTACATGACGCTCGCCGACAACACGACGGACAGCCGTACGGACGAGGGGGCCACGGCGCCTTCCGAGGCGGCGATCTCGGCCGAAGTCGCCGCGCTGAACGCGGAGTTGGCCGCCCCGGACTTCGTCCCTACCGACGCCCACGCCACGGCCGGGCGGAACTCCGCCGCCGAGGTGGCCACCGAGGAAGAGGTCCTGCGGCATCTCAACTCCCCTTATCCGCTGAAGAGTCGGCACCTCGCCGCCTACCGGCGCCAGGGGTTCGTACGGCTGCCGGGGGTTCTCGCGCCCTCCGTGGTCGCGGCGTTGGCGCGGCGGGCGGACGAGTTGCTCGACCGGGCGCACGGAGGTCCGCGTCCGGGACGCTTCCTCGCGCTCGAACAGCTGTGGCTGACCGACGAGTTGATGCGCGCCGTCGCCCTGTCGCCCCGGCTCGGCGCTCTGGCGGCCCGGCTCACGGGCGCGGACCGGGTGCGGCTGTACCACGACAACCTCCTTTCCAAGGAGAGCGGTTGCGGCCGTACGCCGTGGCACCGGGACGCCGACCACTACCCGCTCGACACCACCGCGCTGTGCACCTCCTGGGTCGCCCTGCACGACATCCCCGCCGAGATGGGCCCGCTCGCCTGCCTGCCGAACGGCCCGACCGCCGTCGAGATGCGCGCCGTGCCCTTCACCCTCCTCGGCACGGACTACGACCGGCGGCTCCGGTCCGTCCTCGACCGCACGGGCGGTGCCCCGGACGCCACTCCGTTCCGCGCCGGTGACGTGTCCTTCCACTCCGCCGCCTGCTTCCACACGGCGGGCCCCAACCGCACCGGCACCCCGCGCCGTGTGCTCTCGTCGACGTACTACGCCGACGGCACCCGCGTCAGCGCCGAACCCACGCTCCTGAGCGGCGCCTGGACCGACTTCCTGCCGGGCGTGGCCCCCGGCGAGAGTGCCGTGTCCCCGCTGAACCCGGTGGTCGGCACCCAGCCACAGCCGTAGCCCGGACCACCCGCGCGTCCCCGGGCCCCGGCCTCCGGACCCGCGGCGACCGGCCGTCCCCGTGGCCGGGAACGAGCCGACGCGGGACATCCCACCGCCCGCGCACCCCCGCTGCTAGCCTGCCTCTCCGATTCCTCACCTTTGACAGGTATTGCGGCGAATTTCCCCTGTACCACTGGGAGTGCGCGTGAAGATCTCCTGCGTCGGCGGCGGCCCCGCCGGGCTCTATTTCTCGATCCTGATGAAGCGGCAGGACCCCTCGCACGACCTCACCGTGTACGAGCGCGACCCGGCGGGTTCGACGTACGGCTGGGGCGTGACGTACTGGTCCGGGCTGCTCGACGCCCTGCACCGCGGCGATCCGGAGACCGCGCGCGCCATCCGCGACGCCTCCGTACGGTGGAGCGACGGGCTCGCCCACGTCCACGGGCGCACCACCCGTCACCACGGCGACGAGGGCTTCGGCATCGGCCGCCGCCGCCTCCTGGGCATCCTCGCGGAGCGGGCCGAATCCCTGGGCGTACGGCTGGAGTTCGGCCGCGAGGTCGGCGCGGACGAGGTCGACGGGGGCGATGCCGACACAGGCGCGGACGGTCCCGCGGCGGCCGGGTCCGTCACGGCCGGGGCGGATCTGGTGGTCGCGGCCGACGGGGTCAACAGCGTGCTGCGCGGGCGGTACGCGCGGGAGTTCGGCAGCGAGGTCGCACGCGGCCGCAACACCTACGTCTGGCTCGGCACGACCAAGGTCTTCGACGCCTTCACCTTCGCCTTCGTCCCGACCGAGCACGGCTGGATCTGGTGCTACGGCTACCGGTTCGACGAGGAGCACAGCACCTTCGTCGTCGAGTGCGCGCCCACCACCTGGTCGGGCCTCGGTCTCGACCGGGCCGACGAGGCCGAGGGACTCACCCTCCTGGAGAAACTCTTCGCCGAACCGCTGGACGGGCACCCGCTGATCGGCCGGGCACAGCCGGACGGCGCCGCCCAGTGGCTGAACTTCCGCACCCTGACCAACCGCCGCTGGCACCACGGCAATCTGGTCCTCCTCGGCGACGCGGCCCACACCACGCACTACTCGATCGGCGCGGGCACCACCCTCGCCCTGGAGGACGCCATCGCCCTCGCGGACGCACTCGGCGACCTCCCGCCGGGAGCGCGGGCGACCGCCGCGCGCGGGTCGGTCGCGCCTGGCGCGCCGGGGTCGACAGGCCACCTCCTCCCGGGACTCGATGCGGCACTCGCCCGCTACGAACGGGAACGGAAAGCGGCCATCCTCTCCGTACAGAGCGCCGCCCGCTACAGCGCGCGCTGGTACGAGAACCTGCCGCGCTATCTGCGCCTGGAGCCGGAGGAGATGTTCGCGCTGCTCGGCCAGCGTCACTCCCCGCTGCTGCCGTACGTACCGCCGCGGCTCTACTACCGCGTCGACCGCGCCGTCGAACGGTCCGAGGCACTGCGCACCCTCAAGCGCCGCCTCGGCCCGCGGATCGCCCGCGTCCTGCACGGGCGCGCGGACACGAAGCGGACCTGACGGGACGCACCCCACTCCCCCGACATATCACTCACAGTCGCACTGTCAGTGCCGTCGGTTACGTTCGCAGTCATGCATCACGAGCGCCCTGGAGGCCGCACTTGACCATGACCGACGGCAACGGCCGCCAGACGACCAAGGACCCCGAGGGCCAACTCGCCCCCGGCCGCGAACGAGGCCGTGACCGCGAGGATCACGACCATGACCACGGCCATGACCGGGGCCGCGACTGCGGTCCCGCCCATGCCCGCGACCCCGCCGAGGGCCACGACGACGCCGGAGGGCGGGCCCACGACCAGGACCACGACGAGGGTGACCGACCACCCTTGTCGCCGTCTCCCGCTGCCGCCGCTCCCCCACCCGCCGAGATCACCTTCGAGGGGAAGTTCGGCAAGAACCCACTGGCGGAGGCGGGTTCGTTCCGGGCGTTGTGCGCGCGGCTGCCGTCCGTGCTGCGCGAGACGGCGACGATGGCCTGGCGCACGGACCGCAGAGCGGTGGTCCTGCTCCTGGTCTGCCAGGTCCTGACCGGTGTCGCCGCGGCCGTACTGCTGGCCTTCACCGCCGAGGCGATGCGGCCGATCCTGGGCGCGGGCCCGGTCTCCGACCGGCTGCACGAGGCGCTGCCCGCCCTGCTCGTCGTGGTGGCGGCGGCCGGGACGGGACGGCTCGCGACCTTATTCGCCACGTACGCGGACGGGCGCATCACCCCGCCGCTGACCACGGCAGCCGATCTCGCCCTGGTGGAGGCCGTGTGCCGGGTGGAGGTCTCGGCGTACGCGGAGGACGGTTTCGCGGACCGTCAGGAAGCCGCCGAGATGGGCGTGGTCCGTACCCACCTCATGGTCAAGGACGCCCAGCGGTTCCTGGCCTCACTGATCAGGATGGTCGCGGCGGGCGGCGTCCTGGCCGTGCTGCATCCGCTGATGCTGCCGCTGCTCGCCCTCGCGGTACTGCCCGCGGGCGTCAGCGCCGCCCTGTCGGCCCGGGTGGACTACGAGACCCACTACGCCAACCTCGGCGACCGCAACGTGCGCTCGATGATGCGCTGGTGGACGACCACGGCCCGGTACGCCGACGAGGTACGAGCCAACGGCATGACCGACTACCTGGTGTTCTGGTACCGCTCCCTGTCCGCGCGGATCGACCGGCGCACCCTCACGGTGCCGCGCCGCACCCTGCGGATCGCACTCGCCGGTTCCCTGGTGAGCGGCCTTTTCCTGATCGGCACCTGGGCCACCCTGCTGTGGCTCGCGGTGTCCGGACGGGTGGAACTCGCCGTCGCGGCGACCGCCGTGGTGGCCGTGCAGACCACCCTCGCCGCACTGGGGCAACTGGTGATGCAGGGCGCCGCGATGTTCCACACCAGCCTCTACCTCGCGGACATGCGCGGCTTCCTCGACTTCGCGGCCGAACGCTCCACCCGGCGCGGCGAGTTGGCGGTGCCCTCGCGGCCCGAGGAGATCCGCCTCGACAAGGTGGTGTACCGCTACCCGAACAAGGAGGCCCCCGCCCTCGACGGGGTCAGCCTCGGTCTGCGCCGGGGCGAGATCGTCGCCGTGGTCGGCGAGAACGGCTCGGGCAAGTCCACCCTGACCAGGCTGGTGACCGGACTCACCGTGCCCTCCCAGGGCCGGGTGAGCTGGGACGGCGTCGACCTGGCGGCGGCGGACCCGCACTCGGTGTGGGCGGGCACCGGTCTGGTGCCACAGGACTTCGCCCGCTGGCCGCTGCGCGTCTCGGAGAACGTCCATCTCGGGCAGCCGCGGCACGGGAGCAGCGGTGACGGCGAGGGTGGCGGAGGCGGCCCCGCGGACGACGACCCGGTGTGGGACGCCCTGGACAAGGTGGGCATGCGGACCGTAGTCGAGGAGCTCCCGCACGGCCTGGACACCCTGCTCGCACGGGAGTTGTGGGGCGGCGTGGAGTTGTCGGGCGGCCAGTGGCAGCGGCTCGCCTGCTCGCGCCTGTTCCACCGGCGGCCCGGGGTCCTCGTCCTGGACGAGCCCACCTCGGAGATGGACGCACGCGGGGAGCACGCGATCTTCAACGCCCTGAAGACCCTGGCCGCCGACCGCATCACCCTGGTCGTCACCCACCGCATCGAGAACACCAGGATGGCCGACCGCATCCTGGTGATGGACGGCGGCCGGATCGTGGAGCAGGGCACCTACGAGCAACTCGTGGCGGGAGGTGGCCTGTTCGCGGAGCTGCACACCTTGTCGCTGGACCGCTGAGTCACCGGCCGCCGGGGCATCGACCGCCACGTCATGGTCGCCAAGTCATGAGTCGTCAGGTCATGGGCCGGGCCGCCGAGTCAAGGGCCGCGGACGCCGAGGCGAGAACCGCCGAGTCAGCGCGCCCCGGCCACCGCGGACGGTGCCGTGTCGCGGACCGGGGCGGTGGACCCCCGTACCGTCAGGGACACCGGGAGCAGTACGGACTCGGGGGGCGCCTCGGGGTCGCGGAGCCGGTCGAGGAGCAGCCGGGCGGCCTCGGTACCGCAGGTGTACTGCGGGAGGCCGACCGTCGTGAGCGGCGGGCTGACCCGGTCCAGGAGGGGCAGTCCGTCGAAGCCGACGACGCTGACGTCCTCGGGGCAGCGCAGTCCGCGTGCGGTGAGGGTCTCGCAGCAGCCGAGGGCGAGCAGGTCGTGGGCGGCGAGTACGGCGGTGATCCGGCCGTCGCCGTCGAGCAGGCGGGCGGCGGCACGGGCGCCCTCCTCTATACGGTCGGCCGCGGCCTCGGTCACCGGACACTGCTCGGCGGACAGCCCGTACGCAGCGGCCACTTCGCGGAAGGCCCGCAGCCGGGCGGCACCGGCCGGAGTGTCGGCGGGACCGGCGAGATGGGCGATACGGCGGTGGCCGAGTCCGTGGAGGTGGGCGAGGGCCTGCCGGACTCCGGACACCTCGTCGCCCGCCACGGAGGCCAGCCGCTTCTCCGCGTCCACGCGGTTGACCAGGACCAAGGGGACGGCCGCGGCCTCCAGTTCGGCGACGAACGGGTCGACGGATCCGGCCGGGGCGAGGATCAGCCCGTCGACCTGGCGCGCCCGCAGCCCGGCCGCCTGGCGTCGGGTCCGCTCCGGGTCGCCGTCGGTGTTGGCGACGACGACGGTGTAACCGGCCTGCGAGGCCGTGTCCTCTATCCCGCGCAGTATGGGCGGGAAGAGCGGGTCGGCGATGTCGGGGACGAGTACGCCCAGGGAGTGGGTACGGCTCGTCTTCAGGCTCCGTGCGAGGGAGTTGGGAATGTAGCCGAGCCGCTCGGCGGCCTCCTGGACCCGCTGGGCCGTGGCCGCGTTCACCAGATGGGCCATGTCCGGATTCATCGCGCGCGAGGCGGTGCCGGGGTGAACACCGGCCATCCGGGCGACGTCCCGCAGGGTCGCGGTCACGGCAGCACTCCTAGAACGTGTCGGCCCGGCACGGCGGCTCGGGCGGGGCGGACGGTCGACGCGCACGCCCGGCGGGCGCGCTCCGCCGACCGGCGTGCGGCACATGTCCAAGGAGTTGATCTCCTCCGCATGCCGGACAAGCATGGCCGCTCAGCGCGACACCGAGGCACTCAGGGCCCGTAGGTGGCCGGTTGCGATTCCTCCGTGGCCGGTTGCCATTGGTCCAACCCGGTTCGTGACCCTTTCCGCGGCCCTGACCACGGCAGGAAGCCCTCTCCCTCCACGACCGGAGGCTTCCCTTCCACCCTCGGCATACTTGGCATATGACCAGCCACGAACCCCCCACGCCCGACGAGCAGCCCATAACACCCGCTCCGAACCGGGCCTCCGACCAAGCCCCCGACCAAGCCCCCAACCACCTCGCCCTCGGACTGTCCCTGGGGCTCATGCTCGGCGCGGCGCTCGGACTCAGCCTCGGCATGCTGCTCTTCGACGACACCGCCCTCGGCCTGGCCATGGGTCTGCCGCTCGGCCTGCTGGTCGGCGTCGCGTACGGCTACATGGCACCGGGCGGCACGAACGACCCGAACGGCACTAACGGCCCAGCGGCTACGGGGAGTTCAGGGCCCACAGCCTCCGAGCCGCAGCACGGCTCACCCTCAGACACCGACCGGGACTGACCCACCCGGGGCCGGGTGCGAGGCGCGCGGGCGTGCACGCGGCGGCCGGGACAGCACGGTGCCTGATCATCCTCGGCCACCGGGCCCGGCCCGCCGTGCACTCCATTCGCATTACTTATCGTGTCGTCCCCCGATTGCACCGTGACCGTCGGTGACAGCGCGCGTTACACGGGAGTACGCCCGCGCAGTGCGGCGTACTCGTCAGGGTCAATCAAGATCAAAGGAGTACGAGATGTCCCGCTTCGCGAAGGCAGCCGCAGTCGCTCTCGGCACCGGTGCGGTCGTGGTCTCGGGCGCCGGTCTGGCAGTGGCCGACGCGGGTGCCGCGGCCAGCGCCAAGAACTCGCCCGGCGTCATTTCGGGCAACGTCGTCCAGGTTCCGATCAACATCCCGGTCAACGTCTGCGGCAACTCGGTCAGCATCATCGGTGCGCTGAACCCGGCCGTCGGCAACGTCTGCGTGAACAAGGGCGCCGAGAAGAAGCACAAGGGCTACGGCCACTGAGCTTCCCGTCCGGCCGTCCAGGCCGAGCCGCCCCTTCGGCACGAAGCCCCCGGCAGCGCGTCCAGCGCCCGGGGGCTTCGCCGTGTTCACGGGCGGCCCGCCACCGGCGACCCGCCGCGACCCTCACTCGTAGCGGTAGATCCTGCTGTGGCTCTCCATGTCCGCGGGCGTGATGTCCCACGGCGGCATCTTCTCGTGGGCGGACAGCACGTTCCCGGCCTGGAGATCGGCGGGGCCGAGCCGACGGGCGGGCCGGTACGCGGACTTGGGGTGCGCCTGTTGCCAGCGCGACCAGAGCAGGTCGATGAAGCTGTGGTGCAGCCAGAAGGCCGGGTCGTTGACGGAGGCGCCGCCGAGCATGTGCCCGCCGACCCAACGGTGCACCCGGTTGTGGTTGCGCAGCGCCGAGCTGCCGAACCCTTCCGTCCAGCCCTCCAGCTTGTTGCGGAACCCCCCGGGCGAGGTGGAGTCCCATGGCGGCAGGTCGTACGTGCCGTCCCGCATCGCCTCGTCCACATCGGAGCGCGTCGGCAGGTCGACCGCGTCCCGAGGATTGCCGAAGTCCCGCGTCAGGAACTGCCCGTCGGTGACCCCGTGCCGGATCCGCCACTGACCGCTCGTGTACGCGAACGCGCCGGTGGTCACCTGCCGGTCCGAGCGCCGCCCGTTGCCGCCGAGCAGGTCCTCGCCCCAGATGACGGCGCCGGGGCCGCGGTCGGCGGTCCAGTCCCAGTACGGCACGCTCACGCCCGGGTCGTGCCGCTGGAGTGCCTGCTCGAAGTCGAGCAGGAAGCGGCGGTGCCAGGGGAAGAAGGTCGGCGTCATGTGCGCGAGACGCAGCCCCTCGTCCCCGTCCGCGTGGTACTGCGCGATGTGGATGCGCACGAACTCGTCGTAGCGGCCACTGCGTTTGACCTTGAGCACCGCGTCGACGAAGCGGCGCTTCTCCGCACGGCTGAGAGCGCGCAGATTCCTGCGGACGTAGACCATCGGGATCCCTTCGGGGCAGGGCCGGACCCGGGCACGGCGCGAAGCGCGCACCAACTGGGCTCGGGAGAGGAGCCGGGCGAGAGGAGCGAAAGCGGGGAGCGGGGAGCAGGGAGCGGGAGCGCGGGTTGAGGGAAGGCGAGTTGAGGAAACGCGGGGAGCGGGAACGCGGAAAGAGCCGAAGCCGGAGGGAAGACGGGGGGCACCTAAGCGGCAGGAACGGCGGGGAGCGCCGAGGCAGGGCGGGAAGGCGCGGCGCTCAGGCCAGCCGGGAGGAGCCCATCTCGCGGACCGCGGCCACCGCCGCCTCGCGGGGCGTCCGGTAGGACTCGTAGTGGTCGACCATGCTGAGCCAGCCGCCGTCGGAGCGGCGCATCAGATGCAGGGGGCGGCCGTCGACCGTGACCACGGCCCGGCCGTCGGGCAGTTCGGTACCGCGGACATGACGCCCCGACACGTACTCGTCGAAGAGCGTCTTCCCGCCGGAGGGCTGTTCGGCGGACCGGCCGACGGGCCGTCCGTACGCGCTGCCCGGCGCGCGCAGTTCACCTCCGCGGGTGCCGTCCCGACGGGCGAGGAAGAGCGGAGTGAGCGCGGTGGCGACACCGACCGCGGGCCCCGCGACGAACAGACCGCGCAACACCGCACGCCGGGTGCGGGTACGCGCGGTCGTGTTCGTACCGGAACGGGAACCGGGGGTGGGGCCGGAATTGGGAGTCGGGCCGGAACCGGGAGTGGGGCTGGGGGTGGAGCCGGGGTTGGGGCTCGGTGGGGAATGCGTGCCGCTGTCGGTCATCGCTGCTGGTCCTCGCTTCGCTCGTGGTGCGGGCGGGCCCAGGGGGCCCACCCGGTTCCCGGCGAGCGACGCGGGATCAGCCGGTCCAGAAGTCCCACCAGCGGGTCAGGACCAGCATCCCGATCACGCCGATGTGCAGCACCGGAGCCACCCACGTGAACTCACCGAAGAAGGTCTTCAGCCACCCCGGCGCGGGCAGCAGCCCGGCGCGCACGGTGAACGACGTCACGTACCAAAACATGATAATCGTGGCAACCCAGGCCAAAGAGCACCACAGACACAGCGCATTGATCCGGTAGAGGGACTGGAACTGCAGCCAGGAGCAGAAGGCGACGCCGAAGACGGTGCCCGCGTTGAGGCCGAGCCAGTACCAGCGCGGGAAGGTGGTGCCGCCGACGACCGCGGCGCCGATGCCCATGACGATGCCGTAGGCGATCAGGCCGAGCATCGGATTCGGGAAGCCGAAGACGCTCGCCTGCTCGCTCTTCATGATGTTGCCGCAGGAGATCACCGGGTTGACGCTGCAACCGGGCACGAAGTTCGGGTCCTCGAGGAGCTTGAACTTGTCGAGCGTGATCACCCAGGCGGCGAGCAGTCCGGCCGCACCGGTGACCAGAAGCAGAACGCCGAGCGCGCGCGAGGCCCCGGCGGTGACGTGCGCCTGCCCCGGCAGCGGCAGCCCCCGCGGGAACCCGTGCCGCTGCCCGTCGTGCGTCTCGTTCGTCCTGAGCGTGGTGTCCATCGTGTCGTCGTCTCTTTCGTCTCTCTCGTACGGGTCCCTGCCGGAAGTGGCGGCGCCGCCCACCGTGACGGGGGCGGCGACGTGCTTCGGCGCAACTGCTGTGTCTGTCGGGTCAGTTGGAGAGGCAGGAGCTCGTGCGCCGATCACGGAGAGCGCGGATGCACCCACAACGGACCTGTTGCCAGAGGCGTCAAAAGCCCCTGTTCCACGGAGAGTTGGCGGTGCGTACGCGTCGGGGCCGGTGCCCACGGGCAGCAGCCCGTGGGCACCGGCCCCGCTTCCTGGCTTCCTCGCCCGGATCAGCCGCCGACGGGCAGGCCGCCGATCATCGGGGAGTTGCCGCCGCCCGACTTCATGCCGTCGGTGGCACCGTCGACGGCGCCGACGACGGAACCGGCGCTCTTCGGGTCGAGGGCGTTCGTCGAGACCGGGGCATCGGCGAGGAGCTGCTGGCTGCCGAGGGTGTCGGTCGCGGTCTGGGTCACTTCGGTGGGAACGAGCCCCTCCGAGGCGAACGCCGGGGCACCAGCGCCCACGACCGCGAGAGAACCGGCGACGACAGCGGCAGCCTTCAGGGACTTCATCATGATCCTTTCATCGGCGACGGAAGTCGCCGGGCAGACGGACAGCACCGGGCCGAGATCACCCGGCGGTGTACTTCGCCGTGGTTAACGAGCCCTGTGCGGGACGGAAACTCCGCAGCCGTGAATTTCCTCGACGCCCACCCGATTGAAGGGACACGTCCCATTCTCCTATGAGCCTTCCGGCGCCCCGCCAGCGTGCACCGCGACCGTCACGACCTCGCCCGTTGCCGGTCGGCAGCGCCGTCCGGTACCCGACCGCCGCGTCAACTCGCCTACTTGGCAAGGCCGTTCGGCATAGTCCCGGGTCATCACAGGAGCGGGGGAACCGGCTCCAGACCGTGCCCGCGCCGCTCGTCGTTGTAGAACTCGTGGTGCAACTCCTCGGGTTCGCGGGCGAGTTCGGGTGTCCCGAGCTCGTCGGCGCTGCGGGCGGTGACCGTGATGCCGATGTCGCCGAACCGCTCGACGAGTTCGGCGAAGTCCTCCGCGCTGTCGTAGCCGAACTCGGCCGCACAGCCCTCGGCGAAACCGCTGCCGCTCAACAGCAGGTACGAGCCCTCGGTGTCGACGCGGACGACGGCGGGCGGCCGTCCGGCGGGCTCGTCCGGGTGCAGCCAGTAGCCGTAGAAGTCCCCGTCCTCGCCGCGCGCGAAGGTCTTCAGGTACGCCGTCATACGCACGAAGGCGGCGCAGTTGGCGGCGATGTCCGGATCGGCGCGGTCCTGTTCGGTCAGGTAGTCGTGGTCGACGAGCGGATCCCTCTCGCCGGGCTCCAGGAACGTGATGCCGTACGCCGCCACGACGTCCTCGCGGCCCTCCCAGCCCGCGGTGAGCATCAGCCTCAGGTCCTCGGGGACGGGCCGCCCGCCCAGCCGCTCCCGGGAGAACCGGGCCAACCGCTCGTCGAACATGGGGACTTCCTCTCGGGCAACGGTTCCCTCGTCTTCCGCCGGAGGCTAACTCCCGCCGGTGACAGTCCCGTTCGCGAGGTGGACCGTGGCCGCTCGCCCCGGCCCGGAACGCGCGAAGGCCGCGCACCCCCCGAGGGGTGCGCGGCCTTCGGCAGAGCCGCAGGGGCAGCTCAGTGGTTGACGCAGGTGTTGCCCGCGGCCGGGTTCAGCAGGCCGATGATGTTGATGGTGTTGCCGCAGACGTTGATCGGAACGTGGACGGGAACCTGGACCACGTTGCCCGAGATGACGCCGGGGGAGTGCTCGGCCTTGGCGGCCGCACCGGAGGAGGCGCTGGCAACGCCGGCGGAACCGGCGACTGCGGCAGCAGCAACGGTGGAGAGGACGAGGGCCTTCGCAGTACGCGACATGGAGTGTTGCTCCTTGTGTTGATCCAATACACCGGGGCGGGATGCCCGGCTCATGGACCAACGCCGAATCGGTACCGGGGTTCTGCGTCCAAAGGGGTGATCCTTTTCCGCAACGCCTGGACGAAAGGTGGTAAGCGGCCCCCGAGCGCGCACTCTGCACTGAGCGAGCACAACTTCTTTACACATCCGAAAGGGCCGCTCAGGTCATGCGACGTCGCCCCGGTCCGCCATCCCCGTACTCCACGTCGTCCGCCCCGACCCGAGCCGCTGCCTCAACTTCCCTGCTCAGCCCCGTAGTTACGGGGCTGGGACCCCTCGTCGGACGGTCGCACGGCGGCCCCCTCCCGCGCTACCACAGCGCGCGGTACGGCGCCCTCGTACATACGTCCCTCGACTCCATGCACGCCCGCCGGGACACGGGGCCCGCAGCGGGCGCCTACTGGGTGGCGCGCGCGGCGCAGGAACCCGCGCGGGACGACACCGTCGCGCCCCCGCGCACCTCGCGCGCGGCGCACTGACCCCGCGCGCCGCTCGCCCCGCCCCGCCTGCGCCCAGCGCTGTCGCCCGCCACGTCGGCCCCACCAACACCCCGCCCCCTCCCCCACTCCCGCTTCTCAGCACCCGTCACCGCACGCCACCGCATGTCACCGCACCCGAAGGGAGGCCCCGCATGAACTCGTCCACGACGACACCGCACGCCGGGCGCGAAGCTCCGCTGACGGTGCTTCATGTCGCGCAGCCCGTGGAGGGCGGGGTCGCGCGGGTGGTGAGCGATCTGGTGCGGGCGCAGGTCGCGGCGGGGATCACCGTCGCGGCGGCCTGTCCGGCGCGGGGCACGCTCGCCTCGTCGCTGCGCGGGCTCGGCGGCCGGGTGCGCGCGTGGGAGGCGGAGCGTGATCCGGGGCTCGCGGTCGCGGCCGAGGCGCGGCGGCTGGCCAGGCTGGTCGGCGAGGTGCGCCCGGACGTGGTGCACGCGCACAGCGCGAAGGCGGGGCTCGCGGCACGACTCGCGGTACGCGGCCGGGTACCGACCGTTTTCCAGCCGCACGCCTGGTCGTTCGAGGCGGTGACCGGTTCGACGGCGACGCTCGCGCGGCGCTGGGAGCAGTACGCGGCGCGGTGGAGCGCGCGGGTGGTGTGCGTGAGCGAGGCGGAGCGCCGTACCGGGCTGCGGGCGGGGGTCCGTGCGCGCTGGTCGGTGATCCCCAACGGGGTGGACACCGATCTGTTCAGTCCGGGTCCGGCCGCGCTCCCCGCGCCGGGCCCCCTCGCCGCGGGCGGGCCTGCCGCGGCACGGCGGCCGGTGGACGCACCGGGTCCGCTGGTGGTGTGCGTCGGGCGGCTGTGTCGGCAAAAGGGCCAGGATGTCCTGCTCGCCGCCTGGCCGCGGGTGCTGCGTGAGCTGCCCGGCGCACGCCTGGTCCTGGTCGGCGAGGGACCCGAGCCGGAGGAACGGCGGCTGCGGGACGCGGCGGCCTCTCTCGCCTCGGTGTCGTTCCAGGGCGCGGTGTCCGATCCCGCCCCCTGGTACCGGGCCGCCGACCTGGTCGTACTTCCCTCGCGGTGGGAGGGCATGGCGCTGGCGCCGATGGAGGCGATGGCCTGTGCGCGGGCCGTCGTGGTCACCGACGTCGGCGGCAGCAGGGAGTCGCTGCCGCCCGGACATGTGCCGTACTGCCTGGTGCCGCCGGAGGATCCGGGCGCGCTGGCCCGCGCCGTCGTCGGGGTGCTCGCCGACGCGCGGCTGCGGGACGCGCTCGCGCTCGCGGGGCGCCGTCACGTTCTGAGGTCCCACGATGTGCGGCGCACTGCCGAGCAGTTCGCCGAGCTGTACCGCGAGTTGCTCGGCGCGCGGCCCGACGATCCCCGTCAGAACAGGGAGAACAGCGCTCTGTGACTGCCGAAAGCACGGTCCCCTCCCCCGGCGGCCCCGTCGGCCCCGAAAGCCGCTCCACCGCCGAGGCGGTGGGCGCCCCGAACCGGCGCACCGGCGTGGTCCTCGCGCCCCGGCCCGCGTCCGGCACCGGGCCGCCCCCGCCGGACCGCCCGCCGCGCCGCGGGCTCCGGCCACCGCTGCTGCTCGCCGACGTGGCGGCCGCGCTCGTCTCCTCGCTGCTGATCGGCGGTCCGTGGCACCGCCCGTTGCTTACGGCGCTGCTCGTGGCGGGGGCCGCTCTCTCGCACGTCCGCACGCCCCGGCGCACCGGCCCGTGGCCCGGCGCGCTGGAGGAACTGCCCGCCGTCGCGGGCCGCGCCGCGGTCGCCTGGTGCACCGCCGCCGCGCTGCTCGCGGCGCTCGCTCCGGCGCGCGCGATGTCGCTGACGACGCTCGCCGCGGCCTGCGCCACCCACACCGCCGTCGCCTTCGCCGCCCGCGCCGTACTCGGCCGGCTGCGGCTGCGCGCGGCGCTCGCCCGCCCGCTGGCGGCGCTGGTGATCGGCGACCGCGCGGAAGCACAGCAGGTCGCCGCGGCCGTACTGCGGCATCCGCGCTGTGGTCTGCGCCCGGTCGGCGTCGTCGCGGCCGCCCCGGACAGCCAGGACCATCCGGCCCCCGACAACGGCCCCGAACCGCGCCTGCCGGTGCTCGTCTCCCCGCAGGATGTCCGCCGCGCGCTGGTGCAGAACTCGGTACGGGCCGCGCTCGTGGTCGGCGCGCACACCTGCGCGGAACAGCATCAACTCCTGGGCCTGCTCGACGAGTCGGGCTGCGAACTGTGGCGCATCGACACCCGTACCGCCTTCGTGCCCGCCACCACGCACCGGCTCGCCGCCTTCCCCTGCGAGCTGCTCGCGCCGGTCGGGGCGGCCCGGCTGAGTGTGGCCAAACGGTCCCTGGACATCGTGGTGTCGGCGGCCGCGCTGCTCGCGCTCAGTCCGCTGCTCGGGCTGTGCGCGGGCGTACTGCGCCTGACCGGCGGGCCCGGGGTGGTCTTCCGTCAGGAGCGCATCGGCCGGCACGGCCGCCCGTTCACGCTGCTGAAGTTCCGTACGTACCGCCCGGCGAACGCCGAGGAGTCCGCGACCCGCTGGAGCGTCGCCGACGAGGAGCGGATCGGCCTGTTCTGCCGCTTCCTGCGCAGTACCTCGCTGGACGAGCTGCCGCAGCTGTGGAACGTCCTGCGCGGCGACATGAGCCTGGTCGGCCCGCGCCCCGAACGCCCTTATTTCGTCCAGGAGTTCAGCAGCGCGCACCCCGGTTACGCGGACCGTCACCGGCTGCCCGTGGGCATCACCGGACTCGCCCAGATCAACGGCCTGCGCGGCGACACCTCCATCGAGGACCGCGCCCGGTTCGACAACGCGTACATCGAGACCTGGTCGCTGTGGCACGACGTCTGCATCCTGCTGCGCACGGCCTCGGCCCTGCTGCGGCGGACGGGGAGCTGAGCACGGTGGCACCGGGGCGGACGGCGGAGCGGAGCGGGGCGATCGCCTCGCCGACCTCCTCCGCCGTCGGCGCCCGGCAGCCGTCGTCACCGCTTTCCCTCGCCGTCGGCGCCCGGCGGCCGCCGTCACCGTCGCCTTCGTCGTCACCGCCCCGCGTCCCCGAAGGTGTCTCGCCACTCGCCGTGTGGTCGGCCGCCGTTCGGCGCCGGGCGGTGTCCTTCGCGCCCGTGCTGCCGGTGGTGCTGCTCGTCGCGCTGATGGGTCTGCCCGGCGGTGCGGCGGCGGGAGGCGGGGACGGGTCCGGGGGCACGCTCGCGGACGCGGTGTCCGGGCTGGTGGTGCTCGGTTGTGCGGTACGGGTCGTGCGCGGGGCGCGCAAGCCGCTGACCCGGCTCGCGGCGCTGGTACTCGGACTTCCGGTGGCCGGTGTCGCACTGGCCGCCGCGGGCTCGGTCGGCGCCACCGGCCTGACCGGTATGGCCCGCTATCTCCAGGTGTTCGTCCTGGTCCCGGCGGCGGTGGTGCTTCTGGTCCGCGACGAGCGTGATCTGCGCCTGGTGGCCTGGTCGTTCGTCGCCCTCGCGCTCTGGCAGGGCGGCGTGGGCGTACGGCAGTACCTGACCGGCACCGGCGCCTCGTACCAGGGCGCGGACGTGCGCGCCGTCGGCACCTTCGGCCCGAACGACATCATGGGCATGGCGACGGTGGTGAGCTTCGGCCTGGTGTGCGCGGTGGGACTCGCGCTGGGCAGCGGTACGCGCCCCGGCGCGGGTAACTCCCGTGCGGGGCAGGCGAAGACGGCTTCGCACGGCGTCCGGAACCAGCGGACCGTTGCCGCGCTCTGCGCCCTGCTGCTCGTCGCGCCGCTCGCGCTGTCTTTCAGCCGGGGGGCGTGGATCGCGACGGTGGTGGCGCTCTCGACGCAGCTGGTGATGGCCGGACTGCGGCGCGCGGTACGGGTGTTCGCCGCAGTCGCCGCGGCCGCGGTGGTCCTGGTCGCCGGGATGGGCGTCGGCTCGCAGATGCTGAGCGAGCGCCTCGGCAGCATCACCCAGGTCACCGACGCGCCGGACCAGTCGGTCACCGACCGGTACACGATGTGGGCGGCCGCGGTCGACATGTGGCGGGCCGAGCCGCTGGCCGGGGTGGGTCTGAAGCGGTTCCCCGAGGAGCGGGACGGTCACGCCTCGCTCGCCCTGTCCTCCGGCAGCGATGTCGCGGGCGCGGGCACGGACTTCCACCGTCAGCCGCTGCTCTCGCCGCACAACATGTATCTGCTGATCCTCAGCGAACAGGGCCTGATCGGGCTGACCGCACTCGCGGGCAGCTGGGCCGCACTCCTGGTGTGCGGCCTGCGCCGGGCCACCGCCCGGACCCTCGGCGCCACCGCCAACGGCCGCCCGGGCTCGGCCCGTTCGGCACATCCCGCGAAGGACTGCGCCTCGATCGCCTGCGGCCTCCTGGTCTGGCAGCTCACCGACTTCGTCTACGCGGACATCGGCGGCCCTTCGACCGTACTGACCGCCGTCGTCCTCGGCATGGCCGCCTGGTGGGCACTCGCCGACCGTACGACCAGCGAGGCGGCCCGATGACCACCGCCGAGACCCCGACCGTGCCCGCCACCGACGCCCTTCCCCGCACCGGACCGACGTCCTCCCAGGCCCCGAAACCGGCACCCGCACCCCAACTCCCG
The DNA here is from genome assembly GCF_013364195.1 of Streptomyces sp. NA04227. Lineage (NCBI taxonomy): Bacteria > Bacillati > Actinomycetota > Actinomycetes > Kitasatosporales > Streptomycetaceae > Streptomyces > Streptomyces sp. NA04227. The sequence continues at coordinate 3,415,520 of NZ_CP054918.1, forward strand.
CCCAATAACAGGTACTTGGCGAAGGCGGCGCTGCTCACGGCGGCGCTGTCGGCCGCCGGTGCGCTGCTCGGTCTGGTGCGGGACCAGACGCTTGCGCGGCTGTTCGGGGCGGGGCGCGGAACGGACGCGTTCCTGGTGGCGTGGACGGTGCCGGAGCTGGCCTCCACCTTGCTGATCGAGGAGGGGCTGGCCTTCGCGCTGGTGCCCGCGTTCAGCGTGGCGCTGGCACGCCGGGCCCGGGGCGACGGGACGGTCAACGGCATTGCTGCTACGGCGAGTTCGGCGCAAGGGGAGGTCAGTCGCGGCAAGGGGGCGAGCGTCGATCCCGTGCGCGCGCTCGTCGCCTCGTCGCTGCCGCGCCTCGCGCTGTGGCTGTCGGTCGCCGCGGGTCTGACGGTGCTCGGCGCGCCGCTGCTCGTCGAGGTACTGGCACCGGGGCTCGACGATCCGCAACTCGCGGTCAACTGCACCCGCCTGACGGCGACTTCGGTACTGACCTTCGGCCTCGCGGGCTACTGCAGCGCGGCCCTGCGCGCCCATCGCAGCTTCCTCGCGCCCGCCACCATCTACGTCGCGTACAACATCGGCATCATCGGCGCGCTGTTCCTGCTCGGCGGGGTACTCGACGTACAGGCGGCGGCGGTGGGCGTGGCCGTCGGCGGGTTGTTGATGGTGCTGGCTCAAGTGCCGTCGCTGTGGCGGGAGTTGCGGGGAGGGCCCGGGCGCCGCAAGCCGGCTGTCGTACCGGTAGAGGTGTTGCCGCCGAAGCGGCCCGCGCCGGTGGCCGTCCTCGAAGGCGAACCCGAATCCGTACGTACAGGCGAGCCCGAATCCGTACGTGGAGCCGGGCCGGAGGCTCCGCCGCAAGCTCTGACGCAGGCCCGACCAGTGGCCCTGTCGGAAGCCGAAGCCCCGCCCGAAGTCGAACCCGAGCCCGGCCGGGCCGCCGAGCCCACCCCCGCGCCGACCGCCGCCCCCGCTCCCCCCGCTCCCCCGCTGGTCGACCCTGCCCTGATCGTCACCGTGCTGCTGTTCGCGCTCACCCGGCAGTCGCAGGTGTTCATCGAGCGCTTCTGGGCTTCGGGACTTTCCGCGGGAGCCATTTCGCATCTCAACTACGCCCAGAAGATCTGCCAGTTGCCGATGGTGCTGTCGCTGATGCTGTGCACGGTGACCTTCCCGGTGGTGGCGCGGGCGGTGGCCGACGGTGACACCGAGGCGGCCCGGCACCGGATCGAGCGCGATCTGCTGCTCGCCGCCTCGGTGGTCCTGCTCGGCGCGGCGGCGGTGCTCGCGACCGCCCCGCAGTTGGTCCAACTCCTCTTCCAGCGCGGTGCGTTCACCTCCGCCGACACGGCGGCGACGGCCGGGGTGATGCGGGTGTACGCGGCCGGTCTGCTCGGCCACACCATGGTCGGCGCCCTGGTGCGCGCGTACTTCTCGGGCGGGCGGCGCGCCTGGTACCCGCTGGTGGCGATGGGCGCGGGGGCGCTTGTGACGGCGGTGCTCGGCGCGTTCGCGGTCGGCCCGTGGGGCGTACGGGGCATCGCCGCGGCGAACGCCGTCGGGATCACGCTCAGCGCGGTACTGCTGCTGTACGGGGCGCGGCGCGCGGTCGCGTTGCGCCTCGGCGCGGTGTCCGCGACGCTGCTCGGCCCGCTCCTCGGTGCGGCGGTGGCGGCGGTGGCGGGACTGGCCTGCGCCCGGCTGGTGGGCCCGGCCTCCCCGCTGCTGACGCTCGGCCTCTGCCTGCCCCTTGTGACGGGGGTGTTCCTCCTGGTCACCGGGTCGTTTCTGGGCTCGTCGGGAGCCACCGAGCTCCGGCTCCCGCGCTTGTCGCAGATCCTGCCGCTGCACCAACTCACGTCGCTGGGCGGGCTGTTCGGGCGCGAGAAGCGCCGGAGCGCGCTGCCCGCAGGGGCCCGTCCCCGCCCGAGTCGCCCCTGCCGCCTCCGACGGCGGCTGCGCAGGCTCCGCCCCTCCCGCCCGTCCCAGAGGAAGGACACCCATGTCCGTTGAGACGTCCGCGACCACGCACGCGACAGCGACGGCGGCCGCGACACACGAGACGACCGCTCCGGGCCGCCCGCAGGGTGCGGGGGAACCGGCCAAGGCCCTCGTCCCGCCCCGGCGCGCACCGTTCGGGCCGCCGTGGATCGCCATGTACCACTCGGTGGGCAGTTGCGCGGACGACCCGTACCGCATCACCGTCACACCGGACCGGCTCGCCCAGCAGCTGCGGTGGATGGAGCGCAACCGGCTGCGCGGCGTCGGCGTCGCGGAGTTGCTCGCCGCGCGGGCGGCGGGCCGGGGCCGGGGTCTGGTGGGGCTGACCTTCGACGACGGGTACACCGACTTCCTCACGCACGCGCTGCCGCTGCTGTGCCGCGCCCAATTCCGGGCCACGGTGTTCGTCCTGCCGGGCAGGCTCGGCGGCGAGAACGAGTGGGATCCGCTCGGGCCGCGCAAGCCGCTGCTCACCGCCGAGGGCATCCGCGAGGCGCACGCCGCCGGAATGGAGATCGCCTCGCACGGCCTGACCCACGTCCAACTCACCGGTTGCGACGAGCAGTTGCTGCGCGCGGAGACCATGGGCAGCCGCACCCTCCTCTCGGAGCTGATCCGCGACGACGTCCACGGCTTCTGCTATCCGTACGGCTCGGTCGACGAGCGGGTGGCCACCGCCGTGCGCCGGGCCGGTTACCGCTACGCCTGCGCGATCGACCCGGGCCGTCTCAGCGGCCCGTACGCGCTGCCCCGCCTGCACATCGGCCAGCAGGACACCCCGCTCCGGATGGCGCTCAAGCGCAGGCTGCACCCGCTGCGCCGACGCGCCCCGCGTGACGAGGCGGCCCGGGTGTGAAGGTCCTGCACGTCATCACCGGTCTCGGCGTCGGCGGCGCCGAGCAGCAACTGCGGTTGCTGCTACGGCACTTGGACGCCGACTGCGAGGTGGTGACCCTCACCAACCCGGGCGTCGTCGCCGAGGGGCTGCTCGCCGACGGCGTACGGGTACGCCATCTCGGCATGGCGGGCAACCGGGACCTGAGCGCCCTGCCCCGCCTCACCGCACTGATCCGCGCCGGGCACTACGACCTGGTGCACACCCACCTGTACCGGGCCTGCCTGTACGGGCGGATCGCGGCACGGATGGCGGGCGTGCAGGCCGTGGTGGCGACCGAACACTCCCTGGGAGAAAGGCAGTTGGAGGGCAGGCGGCTCACCCGCTCGGTCCGCGCCCTGTATCTGGCGGGCGAGCGCCTGGGCCGTGCGACCGTCGCGGTCTCCCCGACGGTCGCCGACCGGCTGCACCGCTGGGGCGTCCCCCGGCAGCGCATCCACCTGGTGCCGAACGGCATCGACGCCGCAGCCTTCCGCTACGACCCCGCCGCGCGCTGTGCCGTACGGCGTGAACTCGGCCTGCCCGAGGACGCGTTCGTGATCGGCGGCGTGGGAAGGCTCGCCCCCGGCAAACGCTTCGACGTACTGGTACGCGCCCTTGCCGCACTGCCAGAGGACTGCCGTCTGCTGCTCGTCGGCGGCGGCCCAGAGGAGGCGGCGCTCCGGCAGGCGGCACGGCGTGAACGGGTGGTCTCCCGTGTGGTGTTCGCGGGCGAGCGGGCGATGCTGGCGTCGCCCGGCGGCCCCCTTGCCACTGACGTGACCGCAACCGCAACCGCAACACCCACTGCCGCTGCCGCTGCCGCTGCGGGTACGACGGCCGACATCGGCGGTGCCTGGGGCCCGGCGGCGACGCGGGGTGCGGGGCGAGCGGCCCTGCCGGCGTTGCTCTCGGCGATGGACGTACTCGCCTCCCCGTCCCCCGAGGAGGCCTTCGGCCTCGCCGCGGTGGAGGCCCTCGCGGCCGGTCTCCCGGTCCGCTACGTCGCCTGCCCCGCCCTGGAGGACCTGCCCCGGCAGGCCACCACCGGCGCCGAACGCCTCGACTGCACCCCTGAGGCCTTCGCCCTCTCGCTGTCCGCGCTGTTCACACGGTGCGCCGCGTCGGCCGCGGCTGGTGCTCCGGTCGCGGGCGGGGGGCCGGGTGGGTCCGGTACGTCCGGTGGGTCCGTCGGGGTCGCCTTCGCCGCGTCCACATCGTCGGCGCCGGCGGCACCGGGACCGATGGGCCCCCTGCGCTCCCGTCTCGAAGTGCCCGAAGCCGTCCGCCACTACAGCATCACCCGCAGCGCCCGGCAGCTCACCGAGGTGTACGAGCAGGCCGTCCTCACCCCGCCCCTCTCCCCGCCCCGACCCCGGGAGTGATCCCCTCATGACCACCCGTGACCCCGCCACTGCGGCCACCGGGACCGGCACGTCCACCGGGACCGGCACCTCCACCGGCACCGATACAGCCGATGGGACCGGTACCGGTGTTCCGTCCGCCGGTGCCGCCTCCGGCGCCAACTCCGCTGCTCTTGCCGGGACTTGTTCGTCCGGTGCTCACAAGGGTGCGGCTACGTCCAAGCGGTCCGTACGCAATGGCGGGCCTGGCAAGAGAGGGGGGTCCGGCAAAAGGAGGGGCCGCTCCTCGGACGGTGGTGCTGTGTCAGGCAGTACAGGTGACACAGGCGGCACAGGTGGTGCAGGCGGTCGTGTTGCGGATCATGATGCCGATCCGCGCAGTGACGCCGCTTCGGACATGGGCAGCGACCGCGACAGCCACAGCCACAGCGACTCGAACTGTGCTGCTGATGTGGAGAGTTGCTGTGACTCGGCGGGTGTCTCCCACGCAGCCGACGGACCTGCCTCTGTCGACGGTCCCGTACCGGCCAACGCCCCCGCCCCCGCCGCAGCCGTAGCCAGTGGCCCTGCGGGCCCGGGCGCGAGCGCGAGCGGGGAAGCTTCGCAATCTCCGGCGCGTACCCCTTCGGTACGCGCTCGGGTTCGCGCCTCCTGCGCCGGGCTGATGCGCCTGTCGGCAGGGTGGCTGCTGCTGGCGTGCGCGCTGCTCGGGGCGGTGCTCGGGGGCGCGTACGGGGTGCTGCGCACCACCCAGTACACGGCGACGAGTTACGTCATCGCGGTCGCGGAGGACAAGGCCGATCCAACGACCGCGCTCGGCTTCGCGCAGGCGTACGGCCGGGTCGCCACCCAGCTCGCCGTGCTGGGCGACGCCCAGGTCAGGGCGGGCGTACCGGTCGACACGCTGCGCGCGAGCGTGCGTACCGCGACCTCGCCGGACGCGCCGATGGTGGCGGTCTCGGCATCCGCGGCGAACCCTGCGCAGGCCGCCGACATGGCGAACGCGGTCTCGCAGGCCCTGACCAAGAACGCCAACCGGACGCGCACCAAGACCGGCGTCCAGCTCATGCTCTTCTCCCGCGCCGCCGTACCCACTTCGCCCGCCACCTCCTCCCCCGTGGTCACGGCCCTCGTCGGCACCTGCGCGGGCGGCCTGCTCGCGGGCCTCGGCCTGCTGGCCAGGCCCAGGCCGCGGCACGCGGGACCCGGGTCGGGGTCCTACGCCGGTGCCGGTACGGGTCCGGACGCGGACATGCGTACGGGCACGGGTGCGGATGCGGGTGCGGGACCGAACTCGGACGCCGGGGCCGGGACCGGGACCGGGACCGGGCCGAGGACCGCTTCCGTGCCCTCCCCCAGCGCCCCCGCCGGGGAGTCGGATTCCGGTACGAGCTCCGGCCGGGAGCACGGGGATTCGAACCGTTACGGGAACCGGGGCGAGGCCCGGGCGGCGGACGAGCCGGTGTCCGGCGGCGACGTACGGGCGGGGGCGTGAGCGGCGGGCAGGGCCGGTACGTGACCGGCGAAAGCGCTGCCCCCGCGGCGGGTTCCGGTGCCCCCGTCGCCGGTGGTCCCGGTCTTCCCGGGGCCGGAGGAGCACCGGGCGGCCGGGCAACCGGAGAGCGGGCCGGGCACGTTCCGGCCGTCCGGGCGGACCGGCCCCGCGCGGGCGGTGGACTGCGTGTGGGCGGCGCCCGGCCCGGCAGTGCGCGGCCGGACGGGGCTCGGGTGCCGGGTCCCGGGCGGGCGTGGGCGCCGGGGCGTGCGCGGGCGCGAGGAAGCGCCTGGGCAGGTGGTGCGCGCGGTGGGGACAAGGGCGGGCTACGGCTCACTTGGTGTTGCGGGGAGAGGGAGTTCGCGGCGCTCGCCGAGGAGTGGGAGCGGCTGTACGCGCGGTGTGCGACGGCGACACCGTTCCAGAGCCACGCCTGGCTGCACTCCTGGTGGCTCTCGTACGGCCGGACCGGTCGGCTGCGGGTCGCCCTGGTGTGGGAGGGCACGCGGCTGCGGGCGGCGGCGGCACTGATGGCGGTGCCGTTCCCGGTGCCCTCGCTGGTGCTCCTGGGCGGCGGGGTGAGCGATTTCAAGGACGTCCTGGTCGATGACGTGTGCCGGGAGCCCGCGGCCCGGCTGCTCGCGGACGGCCTCGCGAAGGCGGCCCGTACCCGCCTGGTGGACCTGGGCGAGGTACGCCCCGGCGCGGCGGCCGAACTCCTGCACGCCGTATGGCGCGGCCCGCACCGCGCACTTGAGGACTCCCGGTGCCTGCATCTCCCGGCGCTCCCCATGGACGCCCTGCTCGCACGTCTCGCACGCCCGCGCGCCCAGCGCTTCCGCGCCAAGCTGCGCCGGATCGAGACGCTCGGGGTGCGGCGGCGGACGGTTTCACCGGCGCGGGCGGGTGAGGCGGTACGTACCTTGCTGCGGCTGCACCGGCTGCAGTGGCAGGGGCGCGGGGTGACACCGGAGCATCTGGAGCCACGGTTCGCCGCGCACCTGGAACGCGCGGCCGAGGCGATGGTCCGTACCGGGCAGGCGCGGCTGACCGAGTTCCGGCTGGGCGAGGAGGTCCTGGCCGTCGACCTGACCCTGCTGGCCCCGCGGCTGAGGGGCGGTTATCTGTACGGCGCCCATCCGCGCCTGCGCGACCAGAAGGTGGACGTGGCGGCGATGCTGCTGAGCGCGGCCGTCTCGGACCTGGAGGAGGTGGCGGGCGGCGGCGAGCGCGGGGCCGGGGCCGGGAAGCGTGGCGGGTCGGGGGCGGGCCGTCGTGGCTCCGGCGGCGCGGAAGCCGATGACCGTACGCCGAACGCCGCTGAGCGCACCGGGGCGGCGGGCGCCCCGGGCCCGGACTCCACCGACCGCGCCGCGGCTTCCGACGACCGGACCACGCGCGCCGGCGACCGGACCTCCCACGCCGACGACCGCGGCGCGGACGGTACGAAGGGCTCCACGCTCCCGAACGAGCCGGGCATCCTGAGTCTGCTGCGCGGCAACGAGCCGTACAAGCATCACTGGCGTCCCGAGGCCACCACCAACCGCCGTCTGCTGCTTGCCTCCCGGACCACCGCTCCCCTGCTGGGCGCCGTGGTCCTCGACCTCGCGGCACGGCAGCGGGCGAAGGCGGTCCGTAAGTGGTGGCGGCAGCGGGCGGGGGCCGATCCCACGGCGGTCGCCAAGCCCGCCACCACGGACGCCTCCGCCCCCGCTTCCACCCCCGCGCCCGCCCCCGCCTCCGGCGACCAGCGGCAGGGCCCCGCATGAGCCGGTCGGCGGCGCCGCCGAGCACCGGTGTTCGCGTGCCCGGGGCCCGCCCCGCACCGGCAGCGGGGACCCGTCCCGCGCTAACAGACGGCGTCTCCGACCCAGTCCGGAAGCCATCCGGGGCCGCACTCGTCGTCCGGTTCCCGTGGTTCCTCGGGGAGTTCGGGGTCCGGGATCTCGGGGTCCGGGATGCCGGGTTCCTCGGGCCAGCCGGGTTCGGCGGGGGCGCTGCCGCCGGAGAGGTAGGCGCGGTAGAGGGCGGCCGAGCGCGGGTTCTGGTGGCACTGCCAGACGCCGTGCGGGCAGTAGTCGGTGATCGTCTGGTAGAGCGGCTTGTGGGTGTCGATCCAGTCGAGCATGCCCTGCATGTAGGTGACGTTGTCGGTGTCGCCGCGGTTGCCGCCGCCGCGGAACAGACCCCACTCGGGGAACGAGATCGGCTTGCGGTGCGCGGCGGCGAAAGCGACGTGGTCGCGCAGTCCGTAGGGTTCGGCGACCTGCTCCTCGAAGGACAGGCCGGAGGGCTGGTCGTAGGCGTCCATGCCGATGATGTCGACGACGTCGTCACCGGGGTAGCACTCGGTCCACGGGATCGCGTCGCGGCCGCGGCTCGGTGCGAAGTCGAAGCGGAACTTCTGTCCGGGGACCAGCCGCATGACGGTGACGAGGCGGGTCCAGTACTGCTTCCAAGCGGTGGGGTCGGGGCCGCAGCGGTGCGTGTACGTGGTGCCGTTCATCTCCCAGCCGGGCACGAGCACGGTGTCGGGGACGCCGAGCCGTACCAGCCGTTCGGCGAGCCGGTAGAAGTGCTGGTCGAACTCGCCCGCGGCGCCGCGGCGCAGCAGCCCGCGGACCTCCGCGTCGCCAAGGCCCTCCTCGTTGCGCTCCAGCATGGGCACGTTGAGGACGAACATCCGGTCGGCCTTCGCGCGGCGCCACTCGGCCCACGGGTCGAGGAACCCGTGGCCGCCCTCGATGTTCTCCCAGCGGTCCCCCGGCAGGTAGGTGTGGCCCACCCGCACCTCGGCGCCGCCGAGCCAGCGGCTGTACGCGGCGATGCTCCGTACGCCGTCCTCGCCGTAGTCGAGATACGCGCCGAACGCGGGCTGCCTGCCACTGCCCGGCGGCACGTTCGGCACACCCGACGCATCCGGCGCAGGGGAACCGGGCGGCGGGGTGGCGACGCCGGGCAGGGCCGCCTCGGGCCCGGCCACGGCACGGGAGCGCGTGGCCTCGGCCCCCGCTCCCAGTTGCTTCTCACCGCCTCCCCGCACGAACTCGCCGACCGGTGTGAGCAGCGCGGCCACGGCGGCGGCCGCTGCCGCCAACGCCAGCCCGGCGACGGCGGCCGTCGCGGGGACCGGCCCTACGCGCTTCCCGGCGTTCGCCCGGGACGGCGTTCCGGGCTTCCCTTCGGGCTTCGCTTCGGACTTCGTTTCGGGCTCGGCGATATCCGTGCCGTGGTCCGCAGTCCCGGTCCCGGTTCCAGCCCCGGCTCCGGCCCCGGTTCCGGCTCCGGTTCCGGCTCCGGTCGCCATCCCCGTACTGGTCCCGGTCTCGGACTCCGCGCTTGTTCTGAGTCGGCTGCGGCGGCGGTGACGCATTCTCATGGCGGCTCCTCGCGATGTTCTTTCCGTGCCCCCGCGACCGGCTCCTCCGGTGGCTGCTCCTTCACCCCGCCCTACCGACAACCAGTCATAAATATTTCTAATACGCCGATTGAGTAACCGGCACTCCCACTGCCCGCGCTTTCCCTCTCCCGAGTGAGCAAATGCCGCCGGAGAAACTTCCGGGCCGAGGACAGCCGGGCACACGAGCCGATGGCGATTTGGAGGAACTCCGACGTGTCGCAGTTCGACACCCGCGTACCCGTGGTCCTCGTCCGGACCGACCCCAATCCCTTTCACCACGGGACGCTGGGGGCGGTGCGCTCACTGGGCCGGGCCGGAATCGACGTGCGTGTGGTGGCGCGGACCGAGGGAAGTCCGGTGCGGCATTCGCGGTATGTGCGCGGCGCGCGGACGCCGGTGCCGTCGCCGGACGGCGGGGACGGGGACAGGGACGAGGCGATCTTCGCGGCGCTCGGCCGGGTGGCGGCCGGGCTCGCGCATCCGGCGGTGCTCGTAGCGCTGGACGACGCCTCGGCGATCGCCGTCGCCCGCGCGTACGACCGGCTCGCGGACCGGTTCCTGCTGCCCGCCCAGCCCACGGCACTGCCGGAGCAGGTCGCCGACAAGCAGCGCCTGGCCGCGCTGTGCGTCCGGCTCGGGGTCGCCCACCCCGAGACCGTCGCCCCCGGCGACGAGCGGGAGGCCGCAACCGCCGCCCGCCGCCTGGGACTTCCGGTGGTGGCGAAGTGGAGCCGCCCCTGGCTGCTGCCGCCCGGCACGGGACTGCGCAGTACGTGCCTGCTGCGTACGTCCGCCGAGGCGGCGGCACTGTTCCGACGCTCGGGCCAGGCAGGGAGCGAATTGCTTCTGCAAGAGTTCCTGCCCGGCGGGCACGGCCTCGACTGGTTCTTCCACGGCTACGCGTCCCGCCGCGGCACCCTGCACGGCGGCGGCACCGGCCGCAAGGAACAGTCCTGGCCACGCGCCGCCGGGCTCACCGCCCTCGGCCGCTGGATCCCGCAGCCCGCCGTGGAGGAGACCGCCGCGGCACTGGTGGAGGCGCTCGGCTACCGCGGCATCCTCGATCTCGACTTCCGCCTGGACCCGGCCTCCGGGCGCTACCACCTGCTCGACTTCAACCCGCGCCCGGGCGCGCAGTTCCGATTGTTCGCGGACGGAAACGACATGGACGTGGTCCGCGCCCAGCACCTCGACCTCACGCACCGCCCGCTGCCCGTGCCCCGGCCCCGGCCCGGCCGGGTCTTCGTCGCCGAGCAGTACGCCCCGCTGCACGCCCTGCTCCCGGCCCCCGCCCGCCGCCGCGAGCGCGCCTGGCTGGCGGCCGACGACCCGGCACCGGCCCTCGCCACGGCCCTCCTCTTCGGCCGTCACGCCCTACGCCACCTGGCCACCCAGGCCCGCCGGACCCTCCTGCCCCTACGCACCGGCGGCACCACCGCCCTCGACGGCACCGGCAAGGCCCTGCTCCCGGCCCAGAGCCGCGGCACGCGCGACAGCGCACAGGACCACGCGACGTCGCACGGTTCGGCGTCGGACGGTTCGGCCTCGTGCGGTTCGACGCCGGACGGTTCGACGGCGTGCGGTTCGACGCCGGACCGCACGAGGCCGGACCAGGCGACGTCCGACGGCACGACGTCGAACCCCACCGTCCCGGCAGTGAAGTACGAAGTGAAGTACGAGAAGAAGGCGAGCAGTTGCTGATGCACGACCTGTTGGTGGTGGGCGCGGGCCCGTACGGGCTCTCCGTGGCCGCCCATGCCGCCGCGGCGGGCCTGGACCTGCGGGTCTTCGGCCGTCCGATGGCCTCGTGGCGGGATCACATGCCCGCCGGAATGTTCCTCAAGTCGGAGCCGTGGGCCTCCCACCTCTCCGACCCGGTCGGCCGTTACGGCCTGGACGCCTTCCTCGCCGAACGCGGCACGGGTCCGGGGCAGCAGGGCACCGTCGACGCCCAACAGCCGCTGCCGGTACGGGACTTCGCCTCGTACGGCATCTGGTTCGCGGAACGGGCGGTGCCCCCTGTGGACGAGCGCCGTGTCGAGTCCGTCGCACCGTGTCCCGACGGCGGGTTCGAGGCGGTGATCAGGGGCGGCGAGCGGGTGCACGCGCGTACGGTCGTCCTCGCTGTCGGCACCGCCCCGTTCGTCGAGATCCCGCCCGCGCTGCGGCTGCTCGGCGACGACGGCAGCCGGGTCTCGCACAGCAGCCACCACAGCGATCTCGGCCGCTTCCGGCACCAGGACGTGACGGTCGTCGGCGCGGGCCAGTCCGCCCTGGAAACGGCGGCGCTGCTGGCCGAACAGGGCACCCGCGTACGCCTGCTCGCACGCACCGCGCACCTCGACTGGAACGCGCTGCCGCCCGCGCCCGACCGCCCCTGGTGGCGCCGGGCCCGCGCCCCGCTCAGCGGTCTCGGCACCGGCTGGCGGACTTGGGCGTACGCCGAACTCCCGGCCCTCTTCCGGCGGTTGCCCGAGGACAGCCGTATCCGGATCGGCAGGGAGGCACTGGGTCCCGCGGGCGCGTGGTGGCTGCGCGAGCGGGTGGAGACAGCGGTCGAGGTCCGGCCGGGGCAGGAGATCGTACGTGTCCGCCACGAGCCGGGCGGCGCGGTGGGTCTGGACATCTGCGGACCGGCGGGCAGGCTCACCGCCCTGCGCACCGACCACGTCATCGCCGCCACCGGCTACGAGGTCACCGCGTCCCGCCTGTCCCCGCTGGACCCAGCCGCCCGCTCGTCCCTGACCTGCTTCTGCGACGGCTCCCCCGCCGTCGGCCCCGACTTCGAGTCCTCGCTGCCCGGCCTCTTCCTCGCGGGCCTCGTCACCACCTCGGCCTTCGGCCCGGCGATGCGCTTCGTCCACGGCACCTCGTACACGGCCCGCCGCCTGCTCCAGGGCGTACAGCGCAGACTCCACCACCAGGACGCGGCCCCGGAGTTCGCGCCGGGTCCGATGACTACGGCTGCGCCCACGGCCACGTCCACGTCCACGTCCACGTCCACAGCGGTCGTACGGAGGTCCGCTTCGGGAGGGCCCGTTCACGTACGGGAGGCGAGTGGGTGAGGGTGAAGGTGAGGGTGCATCGGAGCGTGGCCATGTCCCCCGCCCTACAAGGGAGTTGAAGCCACGCACGACAAAGCCGGGGGACGCCGTGATGGCGTCCCCCGGCCCATGTGCCGGAACCTTTGTTCTCGTCCCGCTCTGCGTTCCGGAATCTTGGTTCTCGGTGGTTCGCTTTGGTTCTCTTGGTTCTCTTGGTTCTCTTGGTTCTCTGTTGGCTGTGCCTGGATCCTTGATCCTGCGTGGTGGTCCTCGTACCTACGCGGCGGGCCGGGAGGCGGCCGAACCGCGGCGGTAGAGGATCCCGCCGCCGATGAGCAGCGCGGCACCCGCCGCTGCCGCGGTGGTGGTGAGCGCGCTGTCACCACCCGTCTGGGCAAGGACCGGAGGGGCCTTGGGCTCGGGAGCCGGCGGCGGCGCCTCGTGGTGAACGGGAGGAGCCGGCTTGGGCTTCGGCTTCTCGGGAGCCGGCTTCGAGTCGTTCACGCAAGTGTTGCCGACTGCCGGGTTGGCGATGCCGACGACGTCAACGGTGTTGCCGCAGACGTTCACCGGCACCTCGACCGGAACCTGGATGGTGTTGCCCGAAAGAACCCCGGGGGAGTCCTTGGCCACACCGTCCGCGCCCGAATCTGCGAACGCAGCGGCGGCGGGCAGAGACAGCACACCCGTCGCGGCCGCGAGAAGTCCTACACGGAAAGCCTGTCGCACTCTGGTTGTCTTCCTGCTTGAAAGATGGAGAAGCCGGCCTGGAACCACAAGTGGGGGGACCTGCACAGTGACCGGTGCCGACACGGAGCCCGATCGACGGGAGCCGACGCGAGCTCGTTCATGGGAGGGTCCGCATCCGGCCTTGATCATGAATCCCAGGCCGAGGGTGACTCGGCCCAACGGCCGACCGTGAATCAGCGATTCACTTGTTCAGGCACGTGTTGCCGACAGCGGGGTTGAGCAGGCCCACGATGTTGATCGTGTTGCCGCAGACGTTCACCGGCACGTGCACGGGAACCTGGACGACGTTGCCCGAGACCACGCCCGGGGAGTTCTTGGCCTCGCCGCTGGCACCGGAGCTGGCCATCGCGGGAGCGGCAACGCCCAGCGCCACGACCACACCGGCGACGATCGTCGAGCTCTTCTTGAGCATCACGGTATTTCCCTTCTTCCTCTCACGGGCATGTCTGGTGACGGCGTTACCGGGCGAGCGCAGCATGAACGGCTCGCACCATGACCCGCGTATCTGGGAAACGACAGTCAGGATGAGAGGAAACCGTGGAGATGTTTTTCCATTCCCGCATTCACTCGTTTGCCGTCGAACCGAGGACTCAGGTCGACGCCGGATTACGAAACGGACACGGAACGCGTGCTCAAGTGCGAGGCGGGAGCGACCACTTCCGAACCACTCCTTCAACCGGCCCCGAACTCCCGCAACCTTGGGCCGTCTTACCGCCGACCTACCCAACTCCCCACCCGTTGAACTTTCCTGACCGCCGAACCACCCGATCCACCGACCCGTCGAACTCCCGGGCCTACCGAACTATTTAGCTACGGGACTATTGATCGACCGGAGTTTCGGGGTGGGGGCGGCGGTGTGCGGTACGGCGGATTCGGGACTTCGCTTGAATTGCTAACTGTCCTTATTTTTAGGGGAGTTGAGGGCTGGTCAGCCAACCGTGACCGACTGGGCGACCGGGCGGGCGGGGTGGCGCACCGATCGGGCACGCGCGGTGGCGCGGGCACTGGTGACGCTGCGGCTGTCGGATCGTCACCTTGTCGGCTCGCCCACCATCGGTTGGTTGGTCGGCTGGCCGGTGGGCCGGTTGGTCGGCTGTCCGGTTGACCCGTTGGTCGGCTGGCTGGTTGACCGGCTGGTCGGCTACTGGTTGGTCGACTGGCCGGTTCGCCGCCTGTCAGCCCTTCGGCCAGAAGTCGCGGGAGGCGATCGCGTTCCATTCGGGGTCCGGCCTGCCCGGCACGGTTCTCCCCTGCCGGTACCAGGACTCCAGCAAGGAGGAGTAGATCGGCTCGGGAGCCTGTCGCTCGGGGGGTCTTCGGCTCTCCGGGATGTAGCGCTGCTGTTTCCAGCCGCCCGTGTATTCGGTCATACGTCCTCGTCAGGTGGGGCCGACGACTTACGGCCGTGACACCGCGCCGCCGACGGCCGCCCGGTTCCCGGCGGACCGCAGCCGACGCGCGCCCAGCCGCAACAGGTCCAACGGTTCGTTCCGCCGCTGGACATGCGAAACCGTTCGAACGAGCTACCGGCCCCGGCTGACGCCCTGCTGGCGCGCCCCGCCCGACCGCATTCAGCCCAAGCCGACTTCGGCCGGGGCCGATATGGGCCCGAGCCGTCTCAAGCCCGGGCCGGACGTGGTCAAGCCGACGGACGCGGTCAAGCCGACGGACGGGGCCCGGGGTGAGGGGCAAGGGTGCGGGCGGCCGGCGGGGCGGGCAGAGGTCGGGCGCCAGGTGGTGAAGCCCGGCCCGCGAGGCCGAGGGAGCCTGCGACCAGGCAACGAAGAAAGTTATCCACAGGCTGGGGACCCTCTCGGCACGATCCCCCGCTCCCCATGCACTATGGGGCCATGACTCAGAGCAACGGATCCAGGCACCCCGGCCCCACGGCCGCCGACCCGGCGGAAGCGGAGACCATGCCCGACTGGGAGAAGCGCTTCCGCGCGCCCCGCGTCTCACTGCCCGAATGGGCCGAGGACGCACCCCAGCGTGCCCTCTTCGTCTCCAACGCCACCGGCACCTACGAGCTCTACGCCTGGGACCGTGTCACCGGCAGCCAGCGCCAGGTCACCGACCGGCCCAACGGCACCGGTGACGGCGTGCTCACACCCGACGGCGAGTACGTCTGGTGGTTCGACGACACCGACGGCGACGAGTTCGGCATCTGGCGCCGCCAGCCCTTCAACGGCCCCGCCCCGGAGCGGCAGGACCCGACGGCCGGCGCGGCGAAGCACACGGACGAGGAGGCGGTGCCTGGCCTCGCCCCCTCCTATCCGGCGGGGCTCGCACTCGGGCGGGACGGGCGGACGGCGGTGGTGGGCCGGTCCACCGACGAGGACGGCTCCACCATCCATGTGGTGCGTGCCGGTGGGGCACCGGAAGAGGTCTACCGGCACCGTGAGTCCGCCGGTGTGGGCGACCTGTCGTACGACTGCTCGCTGATCGCCGTCGAGCACACCGAGCACGGCGATGCCATGCACTCCGCACTGCGGGTCATACGGCTCGACGGTTCCCCGGTGGCGGAACTCGACGACACCCGGGGCGGCACCGAGGAACTCGGCCTCACGGTTCTCGGCTTCGCGCCGGTCGCCGGAGACACTCGGCTGCTCATCGGTCACCAGCGACGAGGCCGCTGGGAACCCCTGATCTGGGACGTGGCGACGGGCTCGCAGACGGAGTTGCTGCTCGACCTGCCGGGCGACGTCTCGGCGGAGTGGTACCCGGACGGTTCCGCGCTCCTGGTCGCGCACAGCTTCGAGGCGCGCAGCGAACTGTGGCGGTACGACATCGCGGCGGGTTCCCTGACCCGGGTCGAGACCCCGGCGGGCTCGGTTTCCGGGGCCACGGCCCGTCCCGATCACAGCATCGAGTACCTGTGGTCCTCGGCGGCCGAGCCGCCCGTGGTGCGGTCGACCGACGGCGGTGTCGTGCTCGACCCGCCCGGCATGAAGCCCCCGGCCTCCGTTCCCGTCGAGGACGTGTGGGTGGAGGGCCCGGGCGGCCGTATCCACGCGCTGGTGCAGAAGCCCGCCGGGGCCGACGGCCCGCTACCCACCGTCTTCGACATCCACGGCGGCCCGACCTGGCACGACAGCGACGCCTTCACCGCAGGTCCCGCCGCCTGGATCGACCACGGCTACGCCGTCGTACGCGTCAACTACCGCGGCTCCACCGGCTACGGCCGCGAGTGGACGGACGCGCTCAAGCACCGGGTCGGCCTGATCGAGCTGGAGGACATCGCGGCGGTACGGGAGTGGGCGGTCACCTCCGGCCTGGCGGACCCCGAGCGCCTGATCCTCACCGGTGGTTCCTGGGGCGGCTACCTCACCCTGCTCGGCCTCGGCACCCAGCCCGACGCTTGGACGCTCGGTATCGCCGCGGTTCCGGTCGCCGACTACGTGACCGCGTACCACGACGAGATGGAGGCGCTGAAGGCCATGGACCGGACGCTGCTCGGCGGCACCCCGGAGGAAGTCCCGGACCGGTTCCACGCCTCGTCCCCGCTGACCTACGTGGACGCCGTCAAGGCCCCGGTGTACATCTCGGCGGGCGTCAACGACCCACGCTGCCCGATCCGCCAGATCGACAACTACGTCGACCGTCTCGCCGCCCGCAGCGCCGTCCACGAGGTCTACCGGTACGACGCGGGCCACGGCTCCCTGGTCGTGGACGAACGCATCAAGCAGGTCCGCCTCGAGCTGGACTTTGCTGAGCGGCACTTGGGGAGGTGAGGGAGAGGGTGAGGGTGAGCTGACGGGGGGAGTGCGGGGAGGGGCCAGCGGACGCTCCCCCAGCGGGTGAGAGATTCGGGCCGAGGCTGGTCAGGCGTCGCGCGGGATGAGCGGTAGTCCGGGTTCAGCGCGGCGGCAGGCGGCAGGCGGCAGGCGGCAGGCGGCAGGCGGCAGGCGGCAGGCGGCAGGCGGCAGGCGGCAGGCGGCAGGCGGCAGGCGGCAGGCGGCAGGCGGCAGGCGGCAGGCGGCAGGCGGCCAAGCATGCCGGGGGCGGGCGCGTCGTGTGGTGGGGCGCACCGGGGTGGCTGTGTTGTGCCGTGGGGCGGGGTGGGGGTGGGAGGGGTGGGGCGGGGGGGAGCCCCCCGAGGAAGGTTGGTGGGCGCGCCCCGTACCGTGGTGCTGTGTACCGGTTCCTGCTGACTCCCCGCTGGTGGGGAATCAACGTCTTCCTCGTGCTGTCGATCCCGTTCTGCGTGTTCATGGGGTCGTGGCAGCTCGGCCGTTTCGAGGACCGTGTCGACGATCACCGGTCGGCCACCGAACAGTCGGAGGCCAACGCCAAGGAGGCGGCGCGTCCGCTCGACTCTCTGCTGCCGGTGGACAAGGAGACGTCGGGAAGGCTTGCGCGCGCCGAGGGGCGGTACGGGAAGCAACTGCTCGTACCGGATCGCAAGCTCGACGGCCGGACCGGCTTCTACGTACTGACGATGCTGCGTACCGATGGCGGCAAGGCACTGCCGGTGGTGCGCGGCTGGCTGCCCGGTGACGCCGATGGGGCGAAGGCACCCGCGGCTCCCCGTGGGCGGGTCGAGGTCACTGGCGCGTTGCAGGCGTCCGAGCACGCGAGTTCGGACGGGGTGACCAAGGCGGGTGGCCTGCCGTCCGGGCAGCTCGGCATGATCAGCGCGGCGTCGCTGGTGAACCTGGTGCCCTACGACGTGCACGACGCCTGGGTCACGCTCGAGCGGGCGGACTCGGGGATGCGGCCGGTACCGGCGGCCGAGCCGGAGGGTACGGGGCTCGATCTGAAGGCGTTCCAGAACCTCGGGTACACCGGCGAGTGGTTCATCTTCGCGGGGTTCGTCGTCTTCATGTGGTTCCGGCTGTTCCGGCGCGAGACCGAGTTCGCGCGTGACGCGGAGCTGGGCCTGCTTCCCGAAGGCGCCTCCGAAACGGAGACGGAGAACGGCGCGGCCGACGCGAAGAGCCCCAAGGGCGAAGCGGGGACCGAAGCCGAAGGCGCAGCCGAGAGGATCACGGACCCGGCAGAAAGCGTCACGGCCCCGGCCGAGCACGCGCCGCGCGGTTAGCCGCTCGGACAACCGGCTAACCGCTCGTCGGACAACCGACTAGCCGCTCGGACAACCGACTCCCCGGCAACCAGCCTCTCGGGCACCCCACTTCCCCACGCTGCCGGCCACTCGGACAGCTGGCGCCCCCGCGCAACGAACCGCTTCACCGGGTCACAACACACAACTCACGACACACAACACACGACTCGCCACTCGCCACTCGCCACTCGCCACTCGCCACGATCCGGGACCGGGCCCCCGCGGGCCCCCACCCCCGATCAAGACCCCGCCAGAATCCCCGTCCGATAGACGGTGCCCGCGCACGCGTTCTCGATGGTGGTGCCGGTGGACGGTGCTCCCGGGTCGGCGACGTGGGAGACGGTGACGCTGCCGGAGGCGGCGGGGTCGCCGTCTTCGGTGACGAGTTGCGGGCTGACACCGGTCTGGTCCGTGGTGGCCGGGGTCTCGGTCGGCGTCGGTTCGGCCGACGGCTCGCCGCCGCCCGGTGTGGTGCAGCCCTCGGAGGGCACCCAGGCGAACTTGACCTCGTACGCCATGCCCGGCTGGAGGACGAGCTGTGCGACTTCGAGGGAGGGGTCCGGGAGGCCGGTGGCGGCGTCGCCGGCGGTGTGGTCGACGACGCCGATCCTGGCCGGGTCGGCCGCGCCCTGTGCGGCGGCGGTGACGCCGCCGACTCCGTCGACGGTGCAGTTGCCGCCGGAGACGTTGACGACGCGGAAGGTGCCGTAGACCGCGCCGGAGGCGTCGGGGGCGCCGAGTGCCGTGGTGGCGTTGCCGAGTTCGGCGATGCCACAGCTGGGCGCGCTGGCCGCCATGGTGCCGTCGGGCTCGGGCGACGAGCTCTCCTCACCTGGGCCCTCGGTGTCGCCCTCCTCCTTCTTGCCGTCGTCCTTGCCGCCCGGCGGCTTGCTCTCGGAGGGGGTCGGGGTCGGGTCGGTACCGCCGCCGTCCGGGTTCTGGCCCTGGCTGGTGCCGCCGTGGGCGTCCTCGCCGTGGCCCGCGATGGAGGTGTGCTCGTTGGAGCTGCCGGGCGCCCGCGATACGTGGACGAGTGCGGGGACGGCGGTGCCGATCAGTACGGCTGCCGCGACCGCGCCCACGAGCGCCTGCCGACGGCGGGCCGCACGTGCGGGTACGGCGCGGCGCAGGTGCTGGAGCGCACCCTCACGGGGCTCGATGTCCCCCACCGCGGACTGCAGCAGCTGCCGCAGCGCCTCTTCGTCCCCGCCCGAACCGCCAAGTCCGAGAGGGCCGTCCGCGCCTCCGAACCCGCCGAACCCGCCGAATCCGTCCAGGCCACCGGCTGCGCCAAGACCATCGGACCCGGACTCCCCGGAACCCGAGTCCTCACCACGGCGCTCACGCTCACGCTCGCGCTCCGGCTCGTGCCCCACCCCGTCGCGACCGCCTTCGTCCTTGCTCATACCGTCTTCGCGACTCATACCGTCTGCGCGGCCTTTGCTGTCTCCGCGACTCGTACTCGTACCGTCTTCACGACTCGTACCGTCACCGCGACTCATCCCGACATCACGACGGGCACCGCTGTCTTCACGATCGTGTTCCCGACCGTCTTCACGACTCATACCGACCTCACGGCCGTCCCTGTCCGAGGCCGTCGAGGCCGTCCCCTCCGCGCGCCCATCCGGCCGTTCGGCTGCGCCATCGGTGCCGGGCCGGGGGTCGGGGCGCTCCCCGGGGTCCTGTTCACGTTTCCTGCGAGTCATGCTGGTGCCTCCATCGCGACGCGGAGTGCCGCGATGCCACGCGAACCATAGGCCTTCACGGAGCCGAGCGAAATGCCCAAGGTCTCGGCGACCTGGGCTTCTGTCATGTCGGCGAAGTAGCGCAGTACGAGGACTTCGCGCTGGCGGCGCTGGAGTCCGCGCATGGCTTTGATGAGGGCGTCGCGTTCGAGTTGGTCGTACGCGCCCTCTTCCGCGCTGGCCATGTCGGGCATCGGCTTGGAGAGGAGCTTCAGGCCGAGGATGCGGCGGCGCAGGGCGGACCGGGAGAGGTTGACCACGGTCTGGCGCAGGTAGGCCAGGGTCTTCTCGGGCTCGCGGACCCGTTTGCGGGCGGAGTGGACGCGGATGAACGCCTCTTGGACGACGTCCTCGCAGGAGGCGGTGTCGTCGAGGAGGAGTGCGGCCAGTCCGAGCAGGGACCGGTAGTGGGCGCGGTAGGTCTCGGTGAGGTGGTCGACCGTGGTGCCGGTGGCCGCGCCCTCGGCGGCGCCTTCGCGCTGGCCCGGTACGTGGGCGGGTCGTGTCGTCTGAGGCATGGGTGCGATCACCGGCATGCCGCCGGCCACGCGGGGCCGACGGGGTCGGAGGGCCGCGCTGCTCGCCGCTGTGAAATCAAGTACCTCTGCCACGACTGTTTGACTCGCGCACCGCCCCAACGGTTGTACGGGTTGTCTGCGTCGCCGGTCACATTCGCGCGCATCGCCTCGTGTGCGGTGGGTGCCGTGTGCCGCCGCGGTGCGTGGACTGCTGTCATCGGTACCAGCTCTTCCCCTGTGCCCCGTCGTCCGCCGATGTGTTGTGCGCCCCTGGTGCCAGTGGGGGGTGACCGCAAAGACGCTCCCCGTGGTGCGTGCGGTTGCACGTGCGGGGAGCGAATTCTCGGGCGCCTCGGACCGATGACGTACGGCACGACGCGGGTACGCGGGTGAGCGGCGCCACTGAGCGCGGCTCACGTTTCGCACACAGATCCTACAAACAATTCCGGTCGCCGCCAGAGGCATTCCGGCGCCATCGTCCGGCCACGGGCGTTCCGACGGCGCGGGGCACGCATTCGCCGTACGACCGCTGCCGCACCCGGCTTCCCGCACTCGGCTTCCCGCACTCGGCTTCCCGCACCCGGTACCCAGCGCCCGCCGCCTCACCTCCCGATGAGGTCTTCCGCCACCAGTTCCGCGATCTGGGCGGCGTTGAGTGCGGCGCCCTTGCGGAGGTTGTCGCCGCAGACGAAGAGTTCGAGGGCGGTGGGGTCGTCGAGGGAGCGGCGTACGCGGCCGACCCAGGTGGGGTCGGTGCCCACGACGTCGGCGGGGGTGGGGAATTCGCCCGCCTCGGGGTTGTCGAAGAGGACGACTCCGGGGGCGGTGGCGAGGATTTCGCGGGCGCGGTCGACGGTGACGGTGTTCTCGAACCGGGCGTGGACGGTGAGCGAGTGGGTGGTGAGGACGGGGACCCGTACGCAGGTGGCGGTGACGGGAAGGGTGGGCAGGGAGAGGACTTTGCGGGACTCCTCGCGGATCCGCATCTCCTGCGAGGTCCAGCCGTCCTCGCTGAGGGTGCCCGCCCAGGGCACGACGTTGAGGGCGACGGGTTCGGGGAAGGGGCCGGTGTGTTCGCCGACGGCGCGGCGTACGTCGCCGGGGGTGGTGCCCAGTTCGCTGCCCGCGACGAGTTCGAGCTGGGCGCGCAGGGTGTCGATGCCGGAGCGTCCGGCGTCGGAGACGGCCTGGTAGGTGGAGACGAGCAGTTCGCGCAGCCCGAATTCGGCGTGCAGGGCGCCGACGGCGACGATCATCGACAGGGTGGTGCAGTCGGGGCCCGCGAGGATGCCACGCGGGCGTACGCGCGCGGCGTGCGGGTTGATCTCGGGTACCACGAGCGGTACTTCGGGGTCGGCGCGGAAGGCGCCGGAGTTGTCCACGACGACGGCGCCCTTGCCGGCGGCGAGGGGTGCCCAGTGGGCGGCGACCTCGTCGGGTACGTCGAAGACGGCGATGTCGACGTCGTCGAAGACGTCTTCGGTGAGGGCGAGGACTTCGCTCTGCTCGCCGCGTACGGTCAGTTTGCGGCCTGCCGTACGCGGCGAGGAGACGAGTCGGATCTCGCCCCAGATGTCCGCGTGCTGGGACAGGATCTGGAGCAGCACGGTGCCGACGGCCCCGGTCGCTCCCACCACCGCGAGCGTGGGACGGTCCGTCATCAGCGCAGTGCCTCCGCCGTGGGGTGGGTGGCCGTGGGCCCGAGGGGGCCGGGCCGGATCAGGGACTCAGCCTGGCACAGGGGCGCGGCGGGCGCACCCGTCGTTCCGCGCGCCCTGTGCCATGGGCTTTGCGCCCCGTGCCGTACGGCTCAGCGCCCGGTGCCGCCGTAGACCACGGCCTCGTCGCTGTCGGAGTCGAGGCCGAAGGCGGTGTGGACCGCGCGTACGGCTTCGTTGACGTCCTCGGCGCGGGTGACGACCGAGATGCGGATCTCCGAGGTGGAGATCAGCTCGATGTTCACGCCGGCGTCGCTGAGCGCCTCGAAGAAGGTGGCCGTGACCCCGGGGTTGGTCTTCATTCCGGCGCCGACCAGGGAGATCTTGGCGATCTGGTCGTCGTAGCGCAGGGACTCGTAGCCGATGGCGCCACGGGCCTTCTCCAGGGCGTCGACGGCCTTGCGGCCCTCGGTCTTGGGGAGCGTGAAGGAGATGTCGGTCAGCCCGGTGGTGGCGGCGGACACGTTCTGGACGACCATGTCGATGTTGACCTGGGCGTTGGCGATGGCGCGGAAGATCGCGGCGGCCTCGCCGGGCTTGTCCGGGACGCCGACGACCGTGATCTTCGCCTCGGAGGTGTCGTGGGCGACACCGGAGATGATGGCCTGCTCCACCTTCGCGTCCTTTGTGTTGTGGCGTGGTTCGTTGCTGACCCAGGTGCCCTGGAGTCCCGAGAACGAGGACCGCACGTGGATCGGGATGTTGTAGCGGCGCGCGTATTCCACGCAGCGGTGCAGGAGCACCTTGGAGCCGGAGCTGGCAAGCTCCAGCATGTCCTCGAACGAGATCCAGTCAATCTTGCGCGCCTTCTTCACGACGCGCGGGTCGGCGGTGAACACACCGTCGACGTCGGTGTAGATCTCGCAGACATCGGCGTGCAGGGCCGCGGCAAGGGCGACGGCCGTGGTGTCCGAGCCGCCGCGTCCCAGGGTGGTGATGTCCTTCTTGTCCTGGGAGACGCCCTGAAATCCGGCGACGATGGCGATGTTTCCCTCGTCGACGGAGGTCTTGATCCGGCCCGGCGTGACGTCGATGATCCGGGCTTTGTTGTGGACCGAGTCGGTGATGACGCCTGCCTGGCTGCCGGTGAACGACTGGGCTTCGTGGCCCAGGTTTTTGATCGCCATCGCCAGCAGGGCCATGGAGATCCGCTCTCCGGCGGTCAGCAGCATGTCGAACTCCCGTCCGGCAGGCATCGGCGACACCTGTCCGGCGAGATCGATCAGCTCGTCCGTCGTGTCGCCCATCGCCGAAACCACGACGACCACCTGGTGGCCGCTCTGCTTGGCTTCGACGATCCGCTTGGCGACCCGCTTGATGCCCTCGGCATCGGCTACGGAGGAGCCTCCGTACTTCTGCACGACAAGGCTCACGTGCGCTCCTCGCTCAATCCATTGTGCGGTCGGCTCAGTTTATCGAGCGGCCGGAATCCGCCACCGTGATCTCATATCGCGAGATGTCCCGCTCACGAGTTGATCACTGCGGTGGTACGCACTTCCCACAGCCTGTACCGTCCGGCCGCTCAGCTCCCATCTGCCCCCAACCGGAACGAACACTCCGGAAAGTGGGGCGGCTCACAGCCAAAGCGGGCGCAGGGACGGGGCAGGGGGCGCATCACGGGGGCGCGGGACGGGCCGGGCGCGGGGCGCCGCAAGGGCATACGTACGCCGTGAGGCCACGCGCGGCGACGCGAGGCGACGCGGGACGGCACGCACGCACGGCCCCAACCCGCGCGCCGCGACACGCTGGGGCCGGGGCCGTATGTCAGCCAATCGGTCGGCCGGTCGTCCGGCCGGTCACTCCGGCGGCCGGTCGGTCATTCCGGCGACCGGCACGCGCTCAGCGGCGGACGGCGTGCAGGCACCAGACGGCGCCGGTGATCCGGCCACGCTCGTCGAACTCGGTGTGGTCGAGGTCGACGGCGATGCCCAGTTCCACGAACACGGCCGGATCGATCCGCTCGACGGCTTCCTTTGTCAGTGCCACGGTGTAGCGGCCGGGGCGGATGTCCTGGATGTCCCAGTGGGTGCCCAGGTGGGTGCGCAGGTTCTCCTGGCTGGTCCGCAGGCCGGGGAGCATGAAGCCCTTGGCGGTGTCCGCGTGACAGAACAGGTGCAGTTCGGCGCCCGGCTTCGTCACCCGGTGCAGGGTCGCGGCGTAGGCCTGCTTCTGCTCGTCGGTCAGGCAGTGGAAGAGCGCGCTGTCGAGGACGGTGGTGAAGCGTCCGTCGGCGACGTCCGTGAGGGTGGTCGCGTCCTGTACGGCGAACTCGGCCCCGACGCCGCGCTCGGCGGCCAGCTGCCGGGCCCGGTCGATGGCCGTGGCGGCGAAGTCGATGCCGGTGACGCGGTATCCCTCCTTGGCGAGGAACAGCGAGTTCTCGCCCGTTCCGCACCCGGCGTCGAGCACCTCGTCGCGCACCCGCCCCGCACGCGCGAGCTCGACCGCGAACGGCTGCGGCTCACCGAGGTCCCAGGAGGCGGCGCCGAGAGTGCCGCTCGCCCCCTTGATCTGCGGCTTGCCCTGGTAAGCGGCCTCGTAGTCGACGTCCTCTAAGGCGAAAGTCGGATTCTCCGGCACGTCGTTTTCCTCCCCGCGTGGGAATGGCGAACTGATCAACAACCGCAGCGTACGGGGCAGTTGGGTCCGGAGGGACGTACCCCCCAATACACCACAAGCGGAAACAGGCCACAGGACCCGGGAAAGATCGCTTACGCGCCACCGGGCACCCCACGACCCCCTGCCACGTGCGACAACACTCGGCCGGGATGCCCCTTACCCGCGGCGGGCGGGCTGTGGGACCCTCCGGCCCTGTGCGGCACGCGGCGGCGAGCACCCACCACGGCGGCAAGGGGGACGGCGACATGCCCGAGGAACAGTCACCAGCGCCCTGGACACCACCGACACCACCCGCACCATCGAGGCCACCCACGCCGCCGACACCACCAGCCGCACAAGCACCTCCGGCCCCGCAGCCTTCAGCCGACCAACCCCGCCGCGCCCGCACAGAAGTACTCGTGGGCGTCGTGGTCGGTGCGGTGGGGCTGGCCATCGGGGTGCCGTTCGGACTCCTCAGCGCGGTGCTTCAGGACAAGATCACGGCGAAGGACCCGGCGGAGCCGGTGGTCACCGCGCGCTACGACGGTCGCGACGCCGGGGACCGGTCCGTGCTGTTCCGCGGCGCTCGTGAACTGCCGGACGGAGTGGGCGAGAAGACCGGCTGCGGGGGTCGCGCGGTGGCGCGCGGGGCCGTGGACTTCCAGGCGACCCCGGTTCGTGTCGAGGTCACCGGCGTGGAGGGCCGCACAGTCGTGATCAAGGACATCCGCGCCAAGGTCCTCCGCTCGGCGACACCACACGCCGGGGTCGTGCTCACCTGCCCGACCCAGGGCTCCGGCAATGCCACGGCAGCGGCGATGGAACTGGACGAAGCGGAGTCCCCCGCACTGGAGGTCGCCTGGGACGACGTGCAGCCCTTCATCTCCACGAAGCGGTACTTCGACGGGAAGTTCCACTACGTGGAGAGCCAGAAGCCCGAGGTCTTCGATGTGACCTCGTACACCCGTACACAGGACTACGACTGGGTCCTCGAAGTCGTCGGCAGCGTCGACGGCAGGGACCGCGTCTGGACACTGGACAACGACGGTCGCCCGTTCCACACGGCAGGCGCGCTCCCCGCCCCGCCGCGCCCGCCGGGCGACGGCGACAGCCCGGTCCGCAACGACACCGGCCGGGATTGGGGCGTGGACGAGGACGGAGTGCGGTACCGGTTCTTCCAGGTGGCCACGGACTACTTCACCGAGCTCCGGGACATGCCCAACTGGTACCGGCCCTCCACTCCTCCGGACAGATGCAGCCCGCCCGACTGCCCGGTCGAGAAGGACGACGGCTGACCACCCGCCCGGAACCCGCGAACACGCCGCCCCAAGGTCGGGCCAACTCGCCGCCCCAGTGGCCTACTTCACCGGCCGCAGCCCCAACGGCCCCGCGATCTCCTCCGCCATGACCTGCCCGGCCTCCTCCGCGAGGGTGTCCTCACCGAGGTCCTGGTCGGTGTCCAGGCCGTCCAGCTCGTCCAGGGGCTGGCCGAGGCGGATGTGGGTGAGCAGGGACTGCAGGGCGCGCAGTACCGCGGAGACGGTGGAGCCCCAGTTGGAGAAGTAGGAGAACTGCCACCACCACAGGGCCTCGGTGGTGCGGCCCGCGTGGTAGTGGACCAGGCCGTGGCGCAGGTCGGCGACCGCGTCGGCGAGGTCGTCGGAGATCCGGGCGGCGACGCGGGCCTTGCGGGGCTCGTACGGGTCGAAGACCTCGGAGTAGACGTCGACCTGTTCGAGGAGCCTGGCCAGGCCCTCGCGCAGGGTCTCCACGTCCGGGTCGGGTCCCGGGTCGGTCTCGAAGCGCTCGTCGGGAACGATGTCCTGGTGGAAGCCGAGACGGCCGCCCGCGAACATCAGCTGCGAGACCTCGAGCAGCAGGAAGGGCAGCGCCGAGCCGGGGTCGTCGCCCTTGGCGATCTCGGTGACCGCGACCACGAAGCTCTCGATCTGGTCGGAGATCTGTACCGCGAAGTCGTCGGGGTCCTGGTCGGCGGCGTGCAGCATGCCGTGGTTCGCTCCGGTTTGCGTCTCAGACATCGAGCAACCTTCTCCCCTCGAAGGCACGTCCCAGCGTGACCTCGTCTGCGTACTCCAGATCGCCTCCCACCGGGAGGCCGCTGGCCAGGCGGGTGACCTTGAGGCCCATCGGTTTGATCATGCGGGCGAGGTAGGTGGCGGTCGCCTCGCCCTCCAGATTGGGATCGGTGGCGAGGATGAGTTCGGTGACGGTGCCGTCGGCGAGCCGGGCGAGCAGCTCACGGATCCTGAGGTCGTCGGGACCGACGCCCTCGATGGGGCTGATGGCACCGCCCAGTACGTGGTAGCGGCCCCGGAACTCGCGGGTCCGCTCGATGGCGACCACGTCCTTGGGCTCCTCCACCACACAGATGACGGCGGGATCGCGCCGGGCGTCACGGCAGATGCCGCAGTGCTCCTCCTGCGCGACGTTGCCGCACACCGCGCAGAAGCGGACCTTGGCCTTGACCTCCATCAGCGCGTTCGCGAGGCGCCGCACATCGGTGGGCTCGGCCTGAAGGATGTGAAAGGCGATCCGCTGCGCGCTCTTGGGACCCACGCCGGGCAGCCTGCCCAGTTCGTCGATCAGGTCCTGGACCACGCCTTCGTACAACGGACTGCCTTTCTGTTGTCTCCTGCTGCGTACGGTAGTTGGCCGCCGGGGCGGTGAGAAGGGCGGACGCCCGTGCCCACCGAGCCCGGCCCGCGGACGGCTCCCCGGTACTCCCCGGTACTAGAACGGCAGGCCGGGGATGCCGCCGCCCATGCCCTGGGCGAGCGGGCCGAGCTTCTCCTGCTGGAGCTGCTGGGCGTTGGCGTTGGCCGCCTGCACGGCCGCGACGACCAGGTCGGCGAGGGTCTCGGTGTCCTCGGGGTCGACCGCCTTCGGGTCGATCGCCAGGGCACGCAGTTCGCCGGAGCCGGTCACGGTCGCCTCGACCAGGCCGCCGCCCGCCTGACCCTTGACCTCGGTGTCCGCGAGTTCCTCCTGCGCGCGGGCGAGATCCTGCTGCATCCGCTGGGCCTGCTGGAGCAACTGCTGCATGTCGGGCTGTCCACCACCGGGGAACACGGGCGTCACTTCCTGGTTGTCTGGGCACCGGCTCCCGGCCGGTGCGGCGAGTCTGACCGGACGGCCACCCACCGCGGTGACCGCGCTCTCCGCGCGCGCGGATACGGCAGGCGGGGAATGTCCGCTTGGCACGAGCCTACGTGCTCCCCGGGCCGATCGCCCCGGCACTCTTTCGAGTGAGCCGTACCGGGCTCCTATACCTGATCAGAGCCCCCGGGCGGGCGGAAAACCCCCGAAGGGCGGCACACGGCCACCCATTGGGCGGTAGTAAGGGGGCTGCGCGCGAGCCGCCAGGTCACGGCGTCGCACAGGTGTACCCCTGGATACCCGTGTGCCCGCACCTCCTGTCTCGCTCCGCCATGCCACCGTGCCGCCGCGCAACGTCATCTCGAGGACCACAGCATCTCGAAGATCACAGCATCTCGAAGACCACAGCGAAGTCCGCTCGGTGATCACAGCGATCACAGCGAAGTCCGCGAGCAAGTCCGCCAGGAAACGCGCATACGTCCGCCAGGGGAAGCGCAGAGGGAGTGCCGGGTGAGCCAGCCGGAGAAACAGCCCGAGGGGCCGCCCCAGCGGGAGCGGGACGAGGGCGGGGGCGGGGGCCCGGCCGGAACGTACGAACCGAGGAACGAAGCGACGAACGATCTACGGGGACGGCGCTTCCCGCACGGCGACTGGGAGGAACCGGCGGCCCGGCTCGACGAGCTGTACCGCTGGGTCGAGCAGGGCGCCCTGCAGACCGCCGACTGGTATCTCACCGACCGGATCTGGAAGCGGCGCGGCGCCCGGCTGCTGCGCGGGGGCGCCGCGCTGGCCGCCGTGACCGCGGCGGCGCTGCCCCTGCTCGCGGTCACCGACACCGCGAGCGGGGCGGCGCCCTGGGCGTTCGTGGCGCTGCTGATCGCGGTGGCCTGTGTGGTCTGCGACCGCTACTTCGGTCTCAGCTCCGGCTGGATAAGGGACGTGGCCACCGCCCAGGCGGTCCAACGGCGGCTCCAGGCACTCCAGTTCGACTGGGCCTCGGAGTGCGTACGCGAGGTCCTCGGTCCCGCCGAGGGCACCGCCAGCGAGGCGACCGAGCGCTGTCTGACCGTGCTGCGCCGTTTCTCGGAGGACATCACCGAACTCGTACGGGCCGAAACGGCGGGCTGGATGGTCGAGTTCCGCTCCGGGCCCGCACCGCTGTCGCTCCAGGCCTCGCTGCCGGGCACCCCGCGCGGTGAGGGCGCCGCCCCGGCGGGCAGGTTCCCCCTCCCGCCCGGCGCCCGCCCCAACATGCCCCGGCAACGACCGCCCGAACCGCTGTAGTGAACGGGAGCCGGAACGATCAACCGAACCGGAACGATCAACTGAAGATGATCATCGACCCCTGGGCCAGGCTGCGGGTCGCCGCCGCGTGCAGACCGAGCCACACATGCCGTTCACGGGCGAACGGCCCCTCCTCGGTGGGCAGTACGGGCGCGCGTTCCTCCAGCTCGGTCGGCGCACTCGGCGGGGCGGGGGTGGCGGGCGGATTGGCCGGGTCGATACCGATCGACGCGGCCACGTATTCGAGTTCGCGCAACAGCGCGTGCGAGGAGCCGAGCGGGCCGCTGCCCGCCAGGAGTTCGTCGTTGGACAGCGGGACGGCGAAGTCGAGCGGTACGTAGGACCCGGCGTGGTCGTAGTGCCAGACCAGGTGCGACTGCTGCGCGGTGGCCTCGAACATCTCCAGCAACTGCTCGTAGTCACCGCCGAGTTCGTCGACCGGTGTCACCTCGAGCCCGCACATCTGGAGGAGGTAGGCGCGGCGCAGGAAGTGCAGCGCGTCGTAGTCGAATCCGGCGACCGGCGCGACGTCACCGGAGAGGCCGGGCATGTACGTGTAGACGGGCACGGGCGGCAGTCCGGCCTCACCCAGCGACCTGTCGTAGAGGGCCAGTTCATCGGCGAAGGGGTTTTCGGGGCTGTGGCACAGCACGTCCACGAGCGGGACCAGCCACAGGTCACAGGCCAAAATCGAACTCCTCGCTTCACGCGGGCAGTGGTCCAGGCAGCGTAATGCGCGAACGGTGACTCGGCGCCCCCGCTGCACGCACTCGCGTTCTGCTTCCGTACCCGCAGTCTTCTCCACGAGAAGCCGGGGTATGCCGCGACAACCCCGGACGTCCGTGCGGTGTCCGCCGGGGGTGAGGTGTCCCGGTCGCGGACCTACGTCTCCCGCGCACTCTCCCGGCTCGCGAGATCCTCGACCAGAGCCAGCGCGTGGGAGTTGTACTCGGTGATGATCGCGTGGGCGGCATGGGCGTCGTGGCGGGCGAGGGCATCGGCGAGTTCGGTGTGGCCGGACCACAGACGGCCCCGCAGATCGCCCGCGCGCCGCAGCAGCGGCATCACACACACCCAGGACTGCAGACGCAGCCGCCCCAGGAAGTCGGCAAGGTACGGATTGCCGTACAGAGAGCTGACCTCGCGCCAGAACCGCAGGTCGTAGCCGATCAGTACGTTGAGGTCACCGGCCGCCGCCGCCCGCTGCGCCTCCTCCCCCCGCCTGCGCACCGCCGCCAGCAACTCCACCCGGATCACACCGCCGGGCTCCTGTCCCGGGCCCGGCCGCGCCGGTCGGGCGGAGGGGTCCGGGGCGGGTTCATCGGATCCCGGAGCGCGTCCGCCGCCTTCCGGAGCACGTCCATCGGCGTCCGGAGCGGGTTCATCGGCGTCCCGGGCGGGTTCATCGGTTGAGGTCGAGTGCGGGGTCGAACCCGGGGACGCGGGCGAAACCGGGGCCGAGGCCGGGGTTGCGCCCGAGGCCGGGACTGCGCCCGAGGCCTGGGTCGCACCCGGGGTTGAGCCCGCGGCGCCGCGGGCCGCGACGCCCGCGAAGATGGCGTCGGCGATCAGGCTGCGCGCCTCGATCATGCCCCGGTAGTCGGCGAGCGAGAACTCGTGCACGCAGAAGCCGCGGTGCTGTACGGAGTCGAGCAGCCCCTGGGCGGCCAGGTCGACCAGTGCCTCGCGGACCGGTGTCGCGGAAACGCCGTACTGGTCGGCGATCTCCTTGACGGTGAACTCCTGCCCCGGTTCCAGCCGCCCCGAGAGCACCTCGTCGCGCAGGGCGTCGGCGATCTGCTGGCGCAGAGTACTGCGGGTGACGGCACTGGAGCCGGGCATCGCGGGCGTCCTCCCGGTCGACTCGCTGCGTGCGGATGGTGGGCGGGGTGGAGCGGGGCAGGCGGGCACGGGATCGGCGGCCTGCCGCCGCGCGCGGGGTGTCCGCCGCTCGGCCACACGTCCCTTGCGTCCGTGGGTCCGCGTGTGCGTGTTCGTGTGTCCGAGTGTCGGGTCCGCGCGTACCGGGTCTCCGCACGTCGACGAAGGCCCTGGTGAACACGTAACCCTACGCCCACCAAGCGCTTGCTTCGCGCCATCCGCGGCCCGGACCACCACCGCCCGGGCCGCCCATGAGCAAGATCACGTACCGCCCCGCCGCCCCTTCTCTGCTACTCCTCTTCTACGGCGTCACCCCGTTCCCGTCCCCGTCACAAAGCCGTCCGCGACCTTGAGTGCCTCGTCGAGCGCGGCGAGTCCTTCGGCGGCCTCGGACTCGCTGAGCGTGCACGGCGGTACGACATGGGTGCGGTTCATGTTCACGAAGGGCCACAGGCCCTGCTTCTTCGCGGCGGCGGTGAAGGCGGCCATCGGGGCGTTGGCCTCGCCGGAGGCGTTGTAGGGGACGAGCGGCTCGCGGGTGGCCCGGTCCCGGACCAGCTCCACACACCAGAACGCGCCCACCCCGCGCACCTCGCCCACGCTCGGGTGACTCTCGGCGAGCGCCCGCAGGCCCGGGCCGAGGACGTTCTCGCCCAGGTGCGCGGCGTTCTCGACGATCTTCTCCTCCGCCATCACATTGATCGTCGCGACGGCGGCGGCACAGGCCAGCGGATGCCCGGAGTACGTCAGCCCGCCGGGGAACGGCCGGGTCGCGAAGGTGGCGGCGATCTCCGCACTGATGGCGACGCCGCCCAGCGGTACGTATCCGGAGTTGACACCCTTGGCGAAGGTCAGCAGGTCGGGGCGGGCGTCGTACAGATCGGCGGCGAACCACGTACCCGTACGCCCGAAGCCCGCCATGACCTCGTCCAGGATGAAGACGATGCCGTGCCGGTCGCAGATCTCGCGCACACCCGCGAGGTAGCCGGGCGGCGGCGGCATGATGCCGGAGCCGCCGGGGATGGTCTCCAGGATGATCGCCGCGATGGTGGCCGGACCCTCGTAACGGACCGTGTCCTCAAGGTGCTTGAGTGCGCGCTCGCACTCCTGCTCCTCGCTGGTGGCATAGAAGGGCGAGCGGTACGGGAACGGGCCCCAGAAGTGGACAACACCCGCCGCGCCCGTGTCGTTGGCCCAGCGGCGCGGGTCGCCGGTCAGATGGATCGCCGCGTTGGTCGAGCCGTGGTACGAGCGGTAGGCGCTGAGCACCTTGGGCCTGCCGGTGTGCACACGCGCGAGACGTACCGCGTTCTCCACGGCCTCGGCGCCACCGTTGGTGAAGAAGATCTTGTCCAGGTCACCGGGCGTGCGCTCGGCGATAAGCCGGGCGGCCTCCGAGCGCGGCTCCACGGCGAAGGCGGGCGCGAAGGTGACCAGCTTCGCGGCCTGCTCCTGGATCGCGGTGACCACCTTCGGATGCTGATAGCCGATGTTGGTGAACACGAGGCCGCTGGTGAAGTCCAGATAGCGGTTGCCCTCGTAGTCCCAGAAGTACGAGCCCTCCGCCCCGGCCACCGCGAGCGGGTCGATGACCTCCTGCGCGGACCAGGAGTGGAAGACATGTGCCCGGTCGGCCGCCTTCACCGCAGCCCCGGCCTGTGGATTCACCTGTTGCGTCATGCCGCGAGCGTAGACGGCATACGGCCGCCCGGTCAGGGCCTGTGGAAAACCCTTCGGCCCTTGCCAAAAGGCCCTGTGGACAACGGGATGTGAACAAAGTGGATCTAGGCCCGTCCCTCGATCGGCCGCCCACACTCTTGACAACATGCTGTCATTTTGACAGTCTACTTACATAGGGCTGGAGAAACCAGGAGGAGAAGCACCATGAAGAGCACCGAGACGACTCCCGTCCACCTCGCCGTCTACGACACCTGGGCCGACTGGGAGACCGGCTACGCGACCGCCCAGCTGGCGCGCGGCGGCTTCACGATCCGTACGGTCGGCCCGAGCCGCGAACCGGTGACCTCGATCGGCGGACTGCGCGTACAGCCCGACCTCGCACTGTCCGAACTGCGCCCCGAGGACAGCTCATTGCTGATCCTGCCGGGCGCCGACCTGTGGGACACCGGCAACGACCTGGCCCCGTTCGCCCGCACCGCTCGCGCCTTCCGGGAAGCGGGCGTGCCGGTAGCCGCGATCTGCGGGGCGACGGCCGGCCTGGCCAGAGAGGGCCTGCTCGACGACCACCGCCACACCAGCGCGGTGTCCTTCTATCTGGCGGCCACCGGTTACGCGGGCGCCGCACACTACGAGGACACCGACGCGGTCACCGACGGCGGGCTGATCACCGCAGGCCCGACCGAGCCCGTGGCCTTCGCCCGCGAGATCCTCGGCCTGCTCGGCGCCTTCGACGCGAACGCGAAGCTGCTCGACGCCTGGTACCGGCTGTACCACGACTCGGATCCGGCGGCGTACGCGGAGCTGGAGGCGGCGGGGGCATGAGCGGCGCGGCACGGAACGCAGATGCCACTGACGGCGCGGACGACCACCAGGACCGCGCCCGCGATCAGCAGGACAACCTCTCGGCTACAGCGCTGACCATCTTCCGCCTCAACGGCCAATTCCTGTCCGTAGCAGATGAGTTGGCGCGCCCGGCCGGACTGACGGCCGCCTGGTGGCAGGTACTCGGCGCGGTACTCGCGCAGCCACTTCCGGTTTCCGGGGTGGCCAGGGCGATGGGCATCACCCGGCAGAGCGTGCAACGCATCGCGGACCTGTTGGTCAAGCAGGGCCTCGCGGAGTACGTGCCCAACCCGGCCCACCGCCGCGCAAAGCTGCTCCGGCCCACTGAGGAGGGGCGCGCTGCGGTGGCCCGGATCAACCCGGGGCATGCGGTACTGGCTCGACGGCTCGCGGAGGCGTTGGGGGAGCGGGAGTTCGGTGAGACGGTACGGGTGTTGCGGCAACTGTCCTTGGTGATGGACGAGTTGGCGGGTAGCACTGCGGAAGAGTCGCCGACTACCGATTGACACTCGATACGGTATGCATGGAATCGCCGGGATCGGCGAAACTAGTTCAGAACTGCCTGCGCTCCAGGGAAAGTTGCAGGTCGCGGAGTGGGGTCCCCGCGCGTGCGGGGCTGGCCCCAAGATCGTGAAGCCGCTCATTGACAAGATCGGGTGGTCCCCGCGCGTGCGGGGGTGGTCCCACGATGCTGGTGACGTGCGCCGGGATCTTGTCGTGGTCCCCGCACATGCGGGGTTGCTCCCGTCGGCTACTCGGTCAGCTCCGGGATGCGCGGCTGGTCCCCGCAAGTGCGGGGTTGGCCCCCACAAGGGCTCTTGGGGTCCGGTCAACGGCGTGTGGTCCCCGCGCATGCGGGGCTGTCCCCTCCCCACACCGAACCCCCCACCCCCCACCCCCGTCTATCCTCTCCCTGTCACACCCGGGGGAGGACAACGCAGCCATGGACAAGCTCGGAGCGGGAGAGCCGCTCGGCAGGATCGGGGCCTACCGGCTGCTCGGTCGGCTGGGCGCAGGCGGCATGGGTGAGGTCCTCCTCGCCCGCTCGGATCGAGGACGTACCGTCGCGGTCAAGCTCGTCCGCAGGGAACTGGCCGAACAGGACGAGTTCCGGAGCCGGTTCCGGCAGGAAGTGGAAGCCGCCCGGCGCGTGGGCGGGCAGTGGACGGCGCCCGTGCTCGACGCGGACACCGAGGCCGAGGTGCCGTGGGTGGCCACCGGTTATGTGGCCGGGCCCTCGCTCCAGCAGGTCGTCGGGCAGGACCACGGGCCGCTGCCGGAGCGTTCCGTACGGATCCTCGCCGCCGGTCTGGCGCATGCCCTCGGTGACATCCACCGGGCCGGGCTGGTGCACCGGGACCTCAAGCCCTCCAACGTTCTCGTCACCATAGACGGGCCGCGCGTCATCGACTTCGGTATCGCGCGCGCCCTGGAGACCGTCACCGACGGCGGGCTCACCCGTACCGGGGCGCTGGTCGGCTCGCCCGGATTCATGGCCCCGGAGCAGGTGCGCGGCGACACCATCACGCCCGCCTGCGACGTCTTCTGCCTGGGCTCCATCCTCGCGTACGCGGCGACCGGCGCCCTGCCCTTCGGCACCGCGAACAGCGGTGTGCACGCCCTGATGTTCCGTATCGCGCAGGAGGCGCCGGACCTGTCCGAGGTCCCCGAGTCGCTCGCGGAGCTGGTCCGCGACTGCCTCCAGAAGAACCCGGCCGCCCGGCCCGGCCTCGACGAGATCCTGGAGCGCACCGGAGCCGAGGACACGGTCGCCGACGGCCGCGCCCGCGACCCCTGGCTCCCCGGCGCCCTGGTCGCCCAACTCGGCCGCCACGCCGTCCAGTTGCTGGACCGCGAGCACGCCGCAGAGCCGACGGACTCCGCCGCACCGGCCGAACCCGCCGCACCCGCCGCACCCGGCGAGCAGGCAGGACCCGGCAAGCAGGCAGGGTCCGTCGCCCCCGCCACACCCACCGGCCCCCCATCCACTCCCCCTCCGGCCCCACCCGCCGCTCTCAACCACGTGCCGACCCAGGTCTCCGCCACCACCCCGAGCCCGCACCCCGGCGCGGCAACGCACACCCCGCCGCCCGCACCACCCACGCCCGCCGCACCCCCGGCGCACAGCTACGGCTACCCCCACCCCTACGGCGCCCACCCCGCGCCCGCCGCCACACCCGTCCCCCCGCCGCACGGCCCGACTCCCCCGTACACCCCCGCTCCCCCCTACGGCTCGACTCCGCCGTACGCGTCAACTCCCCCGTACGAGCCGGGAGTTGCCACCACCCTCGACCACCAGACACCCCAGCCCACCCGCCGCCGTTCCGGCGCCCTTCTCGCCGCCGTCGCCCTGGTGGTGGCACTCGGCGCGGGCGGAGCCGTCTTCCTGCTGATGAAGGACGACGGCGAGACGACGGCCTCGGACGGGAAGAAGCCGACCGGGCCGGTCACGCCGGGGCCCACGAGCGACCCCACCGATCAGGGCGGGGGAACCACGGGGTCGAGCGGTGAGCCGGACCCCACCGACACCGCGCCGTCCCCGTCCGGCCCGGGCGAGGTGCCCGCCGCCTTCCTCGGCAAGTGGAGCGGCAGTATCGACAACGACGCGGGGCACAGCACCCGGGACCTGGTCATCCAGCAAGGCAGCACGGGCGACACCGTGCTCTCGCTGACCGCCGACGGGCCCGCCGAGGGTGGCGGCAGCTATCACTGCGTGTTCCAGGCCGAGTTGACGGAGAAGGTCGACGACAGCACCCTCACGCTCGGCCCGTCCACCGTGATCGTCGGCGAACCCGCGACCTCCTGCACCCCCGGCGCGGCCTCCACGGTCACCCTGCTCCCGGACGGAAGCCTGGAGCGCGTGAACAACGACAACGGCGACAAGTTGACGTACACAAAGGCGGGTTGAGACCCGGAGGACAGGGCTCGGCGTACCCCCTTCGCACCGCCCCCGACCCGCATCTGACGCGCCCTCACCAACTCCCGTTGAACCCTGGACGAACATCCGGCGAGACCATCTGCATGCCATCGCCACTGGTGCGAGCGGCCGCTTAAGGTGTCCGAACTATTTGGTTCGTTCACGTGTACGGGGGAAACGTGGACTGGTTGTCGCCCGAAAATGTCATTGCCCTTGCCACGGCGCTCATTGGTGTGGTCGCCACCTTCGCCGCACTGATCTACGAGCGTTCGCCACGGCGCCGGCACATCGGCTACCGCGTGCAGATGGACACGTACTTCCAGGATTTCCAGCTGCCCAGCGGGCGGCTGGGGAGCACCGGCGCGGACGATGACGGTGACGACGAGAACGGTGGCGAGGACGAACAGGCCGTCGTACGTTCGGTGTTCAACCCGGCGCTCGACCTGACCGACCCGACGCTGGTCCTGCTGCGGATCGAGAACGACGGCGCGCACGACATCGAGGTGGACGACTACAACACCTCCGCGCTGCGCGGACTGACCGTCCGGTTCACCGGCCGCCATGTGCACGGCTGCGCGGTCCTGGTCGGCGACGGTCCGAACGCCGAGGACATCCGGGACCATCTCACCGACCAGCAGCACCGGTTGCTGCCCGAGGGCGACAAGCTCCACATCCCGCGCGTGGCCCTCGACAAGGGCGACCACTTCAAGCTGGTGGTACTGCTCTCGGGCGGCAACGCGGGCGGCGAGGTCAAGGTCACCGGCCGGCTGCGGCGCGGAAAGATCGGCGAGAACAAGTCCTCCAGTTCGACGCTGGACAGCAAGCCCCAGCAGTTCACCCGACCCGCGCGCGTCCTCATCGGACTGCTCACGGTCTGTGTGGTGACCCTCGCCTCGCTGGTCCTGGCCACCGGCGAGGAGAAGCAGGACAAAGCCCAATCCCTGTGCGCCGAGGGCGACTTGAGGCTCATCGGCTCCAGCGCCTTCACCAGGACGGCGGAGGCGCTGAAGAAGGCGTACGAGGAGGAGTGCCCGGGGGCCAGGATCGAGGTCGCGACGGAGAGCACCGACCGGGGCGCCCGGGAGCTGGACAGCATCGGCAAGATCGCCCTCGACGGCTCGCCTCCGGTGATCTCCTTCTCCGACGGGCCGCTGTCCCGCAGCGATTTCCCCCGGCTGCAGGGCCGTTCGACGTCGGTGGCGGTGTTCACGCTGATCGTCCACGACGACGTCAAGCTGAAGAACCTCACCCTGGCGCAGGTACGGGACCTGTACGCGGGCCGCATCACCAACTGGAACCAGATCCCGGGCGGCCCCGACCTGCCCGTCGTCCTCGCCAGCCGGGGCGACGACTCCGGCACCGGCGACGTACTGCGCCGCCAACTCCTCGACGGACACGAGGAGAAGCCCGGCTCGGACCCCGAACCGGTCTGCAACGGCAAGGTCGAACGCGGCCCCGCGCCCGAACGCTGCGCCCTGGACAGCACCCGCCAGGTCCTGGAGGCCGTCGGCAGCACCCGCGGCGCCATCGGCTACGCCGAACTGCGCTCCTCCGTCGGCGCCAAGGGCATGCACACCGTCAGCATCGACGGCCGCCCCGCCTCCGTCGCCGACATCGCGACCAGCGGCTACCCGTACCGGTCCGTCGAGTACGCCTACACCTACGGCACCCCCAAGGCCGACTCGCTCACCGCCCGCTTCCTCAACTTCATGACCGTGAGCGGCGGTTCGGCCGAGGAAGCCATGCGCAGGCATCTCCAACTGCCGTGCGCGGAACCGGAGGCACTCCAGATCTGCGCGCCCTCGTAGGGGCAAGGGCAAAGCCCAAGGCAGGTCAACTCCGCCCAGGCCAGCGCAACTCGGGTCCGGTCAGCGCATTGGCCACCTCAACAGGTCCGCCAGAGCGGCCGGTTCGGATCCGAAGTGCGGTGAACCGCCGAGCCCACGCCGCCGAGGTCGACCCGGTGGGCGCGGCGGAGGACCGACCATGAGCGAGAGCGGACCGTTCACCGCGAGCAGGGCGGCCCTTGCGCGGACGACGTCTCGCCGTTCCGGTACGCGCCGCATGCCGCCACCACCTTCGGCCCCTTGGCGGACTGGCGCAGCAGGACGAGCGTCTTGTCCGGCGGCGGGGCGTTGCTGCCCTGGCCGTAACTCACGTAGCCGGTGGCGCCGTCGAAGGTGATGCCGCCGCTGAGGGCGGTGAGCATGGAGCGCGGGTCGGCGTTCTTGTCGCGGTAGGTGATGTCGACGGCCCGGGACAGTACGTGGAAGGCGTCGTAGGCGACGGCGGAGTGGCCGTCCTGGCGCCAGGGGTCCGTGTCGCCGCCGCTGGTGGTGGTGACGAAGCGGTCGTAGTCCTCGACGAACTGCCGGGTCTTCTCGCTGGCGCGTGCGTCGTCGACCGGCATGCGGTGCGCCGAGTAGTACAGGCGCAGCCAGTCCTTGTCGTCGAAGGCGCCGGTCTGGGCGACGTTGGTGAGCTCGTTGCCGCCGAGCACGGTGATGTCGTGCCGGATGCAAGTGCCCTGCGTATCAAGGGCGTTGACGAAGGCGGTGAAGTCGCGGGCGCGCGCGGACCAGTAGACCACCGACTCGCTCTCGTCCTTGAGGGCCTTGCAGACGGTCTCGGCGAGGTCGTGCGCGCTGGACAGCTTCGGCGTACCGGCGGGCGCGTCCTCGAAGCGGCCGTCCTGCGAGAAGTTGACGACCTTGCTCGTGCCCGGGAAGGCGGCAACGAACTTGCTGGTCAGGCTGTTGCTGTAGAGGTCGGCGGAGTTCTGTATGACCACGGCCTGCCGGGCCGGGCTGCAACCGTCGCCCTCCCTGCGCACGATGATGTCCTGATCCTGGGCGAAGTCGGCGGCGATACGCGCCTCGGTGCTGTTGGCCGGGGTGAACGGCCAGTAGCTCTGGTAGGTGTTGCTGTCCAGCATCTCGTCGGCGGTGGCGGTGGTGCCGACCGCGGGAATGCCGGCCTCGCCGAGCACCTTGAGCGCGGCTCGGGTCTCCTTCTTCGACTGGGCGTAGCCGAGCACCCCGACGACCTGCTTGGGCCCTTTGTACTTACCGCTGTTGATGTCCTGGACCAGCTTGCGCGCCTCGCGCTCCGCGAACTTGGCACCGGCCCCGGTGGGCACCACCTCGACCCGCAGCGGGACACGGGAGTTGTCGGAGATCGCGTCGTCGTTGAGCTTGCGCTGCCACATGGCGACGCCGCGCAGCTCGGCGACGGTTCCGTCGAAGAGGATCGTCTCGTCGTTCGCGGCCGGCGCGGTGGAGCCGAAGTGGAAGACGGTACGGACGGTGCGGTGGTCGCGTTTCGCGAACTCCTCCGCGCGCAGGTTCTCGTTCTTGATGACTTCGAGCGCCTGGTTGTACCACTTCCCGGCGCGCAGCGGCGGCGGACCGGCCGCGGCGGAGGCGTCCACGGTGTCGTCGCCTCCGACGCAGCGGTGCTCCGACCCGCCGAGGGCCACCCCCGCGGCCAGGCCCGCGCCCGCCACGGCCAGCGCGGTGGCCCCCGCCACCAGCGAGGTCATGGTCCGCCAGCTCGTACGGAACAGCCGCGGCTGGACCTGCCGGATGGGCAGCCCGAACCGGGTGAAGGGTTCCTCGCGCAGCCGCACCAGGACCGGCTCGCCCTCGCGCTGGTTGAGCTGGAGTCCGGCCTGCGCCAGGTTCACCTCGCCCGGATCGCCGAGGTGGCGCAGGAGTTGCGCGGAGGGGCGGCCGACCGCGATGACCAGCGGCCCCGGCGGCAGCGCGGTCGCCCGGCCCTGGTGGAAGGCGTACAGGAACCGCTCGACGGGGCGCGCGAGTTCGCTCTCCTGCGGCAGCTCGACCAGGATCACCGGACGCGCGGTCCGGCGACGGCGGCGCGGCAGGAACCTCCGGGCGGGCGGCACCCGCAGGTCTTCGAGCAGGGCGCGGACGAGCAGTTCCTCCAAGCCCTGGAGGGCCTCCTCGCGCTGCGGATGCCCGGCGTGCAGGGCGAGCCTGGGCACCTGCCGCTGCGCCATCTCGTCCATGACGCGGAAGAAGTTCTCCTTGCCGCGTTCGGCGTTCAGCTCCGCACCGAGCCACCGGCGCCTGCGGAACGGCGAGAGCCGCGCCGGCCGGATGAGCTGCCGAGTCTTGCGGCGCGCCCACAGCAGCCGCGGCAGCGAGTGCGTCAGCGGCTGCCAGATCACCGAGAGCAGCCAGGAGTACAGACCGCCCTGCTGCGGGCTCTCGCTGCCGCCGAGCGACCAGAGCAGTCCGGGCAGCCCGCCCTGCTCGACCCGCTTGAGGTACGCGGTGTCGCGCAGCACCCGCGCCCCCGCACCGGCGCCGCCCGCGCTCTGCCGCTGCAGTACCTCGGTGACCACGTCACGCAGCAGCGAGAATTGCGGGAGCCGGTCCGGCGTCATGAACCGCGGAATACCGAACTCCAGCCGCCTGCCCACCTCCGCGCCCGCCAGTTCGTAGCCCGCCCCCGCCTCGAGGACGGCGTACGGCGCGAGCTTCCCGTTGTCGTCGAGCGCCTCGCGCAGCGCCTCCACGACCCGCCGCACCCGCCGCTCGTACGCCGTCCCCGATCCGGGCACGTCGAAGAGGAACAGCGGCGGGCTGGTCGCCAGGTACTCCCGGTCGGCCGGTGCCACGGCCGTCGGAAACTCACGGGCGAAAATATCCGCCCCGGTATCGTCCGGAAACTGTCGTGGTGCCTGGACCATCGCACTCCCCCGTCACATGGCCCTTGGGTGAAAGATGTCGCAACTGCCCCTGATGTGAGGGACGTTGAAGGTAGCGTGCGCCCCTTGTTCCCACAACGGGGAATCTCGCCAGATGGTGATGCCCCGTCAGGAGGGGGGTGACACCGGGTGGGCGGGAGTGGGCCGACAGTCGCCGGCCGGGGGAGTCCGAGGGCGGGGGCGACGGGGCGTCAGCGGGGCGTCAACGGGACATCAGCGGACGTAGTTCTTCAGAATCTCGGTGTCGAGTGCGATGCCGACCGGGTCGGGCAGCAGGAGCTGCTCGCCGAAGGGGGCGGTGTGGACGTCGGCGTAGCGGCCGTGTTCGGTGTCGGGGGTGGTGTGCACGATGACCGCTCCGGCGTCGCGGTCGACGAGGAGATAGACGGGGATGCCCGCCGATGCGTAGGCCGCAGGCTTCTCGAAGCGGTCCCTGCGGTCCGTGTCGGAGTCGTAAGAGGTGATCTCGGCGACCAGGAGCACACCCTTGGGGTCGGACCAGTCGCCGTGCCCCACGAAGTGGGCAACCGGGGCGAGCGTGCCGTCGGGGCGGGCCCGGCCCTTGCGGTACGCCCCGACCTCAAGACCCTTGTTCGGATAGAGGTCGAGTTCCGGACGAGCTGTCATGCACTGCCTGAGCAGCCACATGAAGATCGTCTCGTGGTCCCCGTCCGGCACGCGCTTCTCCTCGATCCGTCCGTCGATGAACTCCAACGTGACGGTCTCGGGAGCTGCGGAGGCGATCTGCTCGAAGTCCTCCACCAGCATGTGAGACGTGCGCTCGGCCATAACCGTCATGTTGCACCCCCTTCCAGGCGAAAGCCAGTGTCGCCGGGGACGGACGGAGCCGCGGGACAGTTGCCCGAACGGCCACTCGTACGAGTGAGCGGTGCCGGTCAGCGGCGTCTTCGCCACTGTCCGGCACCGCTCGTCGCAGTGTCCCGTCGCCTACAGGAACGAGTTGATCTGAATCGTCTCGTCCCGGCCGGGCCCGACGCCGATCGCCGAGATCGGTGCGCCGGACATCTCCTCCAGCGCCTTCACGTACGCCTGGGCGTTCTTCGGGAGGTCGGCGAAGGTCTTGGCCTTGGTGATGTCCTCGGACCAGCCGGGGAGCATCTCGTAGACGGGCTTCGCGTGGTGGAAGTCGGTCTGGGAGTAGGGGAGTTCCTCGACGCGGCGGCCGTCGATCTCGTACGCCACGCAGACCGGGATCTGCTCCCAGCCGGTGAGGACGTCGAGCTTGGTGAGGAAGAAGTCGGTCAGGCCGTTGACGCGGGTGGCGTACCGGGCGATGACCGCGTCGAACCAGCCGCAGCGACGGTCGCGGCCGGTGGTCACGCCGCGCTCGTGGCCGATGCGGCGCAGGGCCTCGCCGTCCTCGTCGAAGAGTTCGGTCGGGAACGGGCCCGAGCCGACGCGGGTGGTGTAGGCCTTGAGGATGCCGATGACCCGGCTGATCTTGGTCGGGCCGACACCCGCACCGGTGCAGGCGCCGCCCGCGGTCGGGTTCGAGGAGGTGACGAAGGGGTACGTGCCGTGGTCGATGTCGAGCAGGGTGCCCTGGCCGCCCTCGAACAGGACGACCTTGTCCTGCTCCAGAGCCTGGTTGAGGACGAGCACCGTGTCGGCGACGTAGGGGGCGAGCTTGTCCGCGTAGCCGAGGAGTTCTTCGACGACCTGCTCGACGGCGATGGCCCGGCGGTTGTAGACCTTGGCGAGGAGCTGGTTCTTGAAGTCGAGAGCGGCCTCGACCTTCTGGGTCAGGATGGACTCGTCGTAGAGGTCCTGGACCCGGATGCCGACGCGGTTGATCTTGTCGGCGTAGGTCGGGCCGATACCGCGCCCGGTGGTGCCGATCTTGCGCTTGCCCAGGAACCGCTCCGCCACCTTGTCCATGGTGACGTTGTAGGGCGTGATGATGTGAGCGTTTCCGCTGAGGAGCAGCTTCGACGTGTCGACGCCGCGCTCGTTCAGACCGCTCAGCTCGGAGAGCAGGACCGACGGGTCGACGACGACGCCGTTGCCGATGACGGGCGTGCAGTCGGGG
The DNA here is from genome assembly GCF_013364195.1 of Streptomyces sp. NA04227. Taxonomy (NCBI): domain Bacteria; kingdom Bacillati; phylum Actinomycetota; class Actinomycetes; order Kitasatosporales; family Streptomycetaceae; genus Streptomyces; species Streptomyces sp. NA04227. The sequence continues at coordinate 3,458,602 of NZ_CP054918.1, forward strand.
GAGAGGATTCCGGAGGGCAGCAGATGCAGTGCGTAGGTCTGGTCGCCGACGACGACCGTGTGGCCAGCGTTGTTGCCGCCCTGATAACGCACTACGTAGTCAACCGAGCCACCGAGCAGGTCGGTGGCCTTTCCCTTGCCTTCGTCACCCCACTGAGCACCGAGCAGCACAAGTGCGGGCACAGGCGTACACCCCTTCCGGGCGGGGCATGTCCAGGGTCGGGGGCGTACGCGCGCGTACGCCGGCGACCCTCGTTGGTCGCAACCCGTCGGACCGGTGCCCCGGAATAGACGAAGCCCCTGGCGCAATAGCGCAAGGGGCTCTTGCACAAAGATGCTACCCGAGGAAGTGAGGCAGGACCGAGGTGGCGGTTTCTGACCAGCTGCTCGTGGTCGTCGACCCGGCCGCCCGGCGCGGCGACGGCGAGTCGGTACGGATCGCGAAAGACGTGCTCAGCGCGGGTGCGGACATCAAGCTGAGCCTGCCCGACGGGCCCGAGGAATTCGCGCGGGCGCTGTCCCGGCGGGGTGCCCGGCGGCCTGTGGTGGTGGGCGACGACCGGGCCCTGCTGCGCGCCGTCTCGGTGCTGCACCGGGAGCGCGAGCTCGGCTCCTGCGCGCTGGCCCTGGTGCCGGTGGGCGCGGTCGTCTCGCTGGCCGGGCTGCTCGGTGTGCCCACCGGTGCGGTGGCCGCGGCACGGGCGGTGCTCGACGGCGGCGAACAGCGGCTCGACCTGCTGGTGGACGACAGCGACGGCGTCGTCCTTGGCGATCTGCACATCCCGCCGCGCACCGGCGCGACCCGCGAGGGCCCGGCCGGTACGGCGTCCCAGGCCTCGGCCCAGGGGTCGCCCGGCCACCCGCTTCTGCGTACCTGCCAGACGCTGGTACGCACCCTCGCGCGCCCCGTCCGCGCGCCTGCGCCGGTGCGTGCGCCCGCGCGGTTGCGTGTGGAGGCGGACGGCGAGCTGCTCGTGGACCTGGACCAGCCGGTACGCGCCATGTCGCTCAGCCCGGACCCGGACGGGGGCGACGGCCTGGCCCGGATCGAGGTCCACCCGGCGGCGGAGGGCGGCACGCCCCTGTCGGCGCGGGCTCGTACCGTCACGGTCTCCGGCCCCGACTTCCGCTACCTCGCGGACACGCTCACGGCCGGTCCGGTACGTACGCGGACGTGGACGGCGCGGCCGGGGGCGTGGTCGCTCACATTGCCTCGGGGGGAGGGGGCGTCGGCCTGAGAGGGAGGCCCGAGGCCGGATGCCCGGGAGGGAAGAGACCGGGCGGCGAGGCGCCGGGCGGGCGACTTGCGACTACTGCGCCCCGAACATCTTCTCCCGATGCTCCCGCCACCGTTCCATCATCCCGGTCAGCTCCCGCTGCATGAAGTCGAAGAACTCCAGCGTCTCGGCGATGCGGCGGCCCGGCTTGCTGTCGGGGCCCACACTGACGACGCCCTCGCGCAGGGTGCCCTCCCAGCGGCGCAGTACGGAGTCGCGGTTGGTGAGGGCCTCGTACCACTGGTTGCTGTGGACCCGGTAGCGGTCGCGACGGGAGCCCGGTTCGCGTTCGCGGCTGACCATGTTGACCTGGGTGAGGTAGCGGATCGCGCCGGAGACGGCGGCGGGGCTGATGCGGATGCTGTCGCCGAGTTCGGCGGAGGTCATCACGCCCTCCGGGGAGGCGAGCAGGGCCGCGAAGACGCGTGAGGGCATCCGCGGCATGCCCGCCTCGACGAGTTCCGAGGCGAAGCGCTCCACGAACCGCGAGACGGCCTCCTCGTCCCGCCGCGAGAGGTCCACCTCCGCGGAACCCTCGTCCGCGGAACCCTCGTCCGCGGAACCCACGGACCCCGCAGAACCCACGGAACCCGCGGGCACGTCAACGGCAGGCGCCTCGACACCCTCGGCGCCCTCGTGGCTCGCGGCGCCCTCACGGGCGTTCGCCCGTTCGTGGCCGCTCGCCCGGGTACTGGTGCCGGTCGGCTCGGTCATACCGGATCCCTCTCCCCTGCCTCACTGTTTCCCTACGAGTTTATACGCTTCCTTAACTTCACAAATTTGTGAAACTAGCGTACGTTCAGAACCATGACGAAGGCAATCACCGTTTCCGACCTGCGCAAGTCGTTCGGCCGGACACACGCACTTGACGGTCTCGACCTGGAGGTCGAGACGGGTGAGGTCCACGGCTTCCTCGGCCCCAACGGCGCGGGGAAGTCCACGACCATCCGCGTCCTGCTCGGCCTGCTGCGCGCCAGCTCCGGCGCCGCCCAGCTGCTCGGCCAGGACCCGTGGAACGACGCGGTCGAGCTGCACCGCCGCCTGGCCTACGTGCCCGGCGACGTCACCCTGTGGCGCAACCTGTCCGGCGGCGAGGTCATCGACCTCTACGGACGGCTGCGCGGCGGCCTCGACAAGGGGCGGCGCGAGGAGCTGATCCAGCGCTTCGAGCTCGACCCCACCAAGAAGGGGCGCACCTACTCCAAGGGCAACCGGCAGAAGGTCGCCCTGGTCGCCGCCTTCGCCTCCAACGTCGACCTGCTCATCCTGGACGAGCCCACCTCCGGCCTGGACCCGCTGATGGAGGAGGTCTTCCAGAGCTGTGTCGCCGAGGAGCGCGACCGCGGCCGCACCGTGCTGCTCTCCTCGCACATCCTCAGCGAGGTCGAGTCGCTCTGCGACCGGGTCAGCATCATCCGCAAGGGCCGTACCGTCGAGACCGGTTCGCTCAGCGACCTGCGCCACCTGACCCGTACCAGCCTGACCGCCGAACTGGTCGGCGCGGCGAACGGGCTCGGTGACCTGCCGGGCGTGCACGACCTCGAAGTCCAGGGCCAGAAGGTCAAGTTGCAGGCCGACACCGACAAGCTGGACGCCGTACTGCGCGCCCTCACCGACGCCGGTGTCCGCTCGCTGACCTCCACTCCGCCCACCCTCGAAGAGCTCTTCCTGCGCCACTACCAGAGCGACGAGGCCGAGGTCCCCGCCCAGCAGAAGGCGGCCGTCCGATGACCGCGGTGGCCGTACCGGCGAAGGTCGAACGCGGCGGCGGATCCCGCCCGTTCGCGGGCACCGGCACCCTGTTCCGCCTCGCGATGCGGCGCGACCGCATCATGCTGCCCGTCTGGGTGCTCGTCGTGGGCGGTGTCGTCGGCGGCGGCGCGGGCGGTATCGAGAAGGTCTACGACACCGCCGCCAAGCGGGCCACGCTCGCCGAGGACATGACGGGCAACAGCTCACTGCGCGCCCTGTACGGACCGGTCTTCGACGACTCGATCGGCGGCCTGGTCGCCTGGCGGTACGGCGCCTTCGCGACCGTCATCGCCGCGGTGATGAGCCTGATCCTGGTCGTACGGCACACCCGCGAGGAGGAGGAGACGGGCCGTCAGGAGATGCTCTCCTCCACGATGGTGGGCCGCCGGGCACCACTGACCGCGGCCCTGACCGTCGCCTTCATCGCCAACGCGGGCATCACCCTGCTCGTCGCGGGCGGCCTTTCCTCGCAGGACAAGAACGGCGCGCTCGCCTTCGGCCTGGCCATCGGCGCGGTCGGCATGCTGTTCGCGGGCATCGCCGCGATCATCGCCCAGCTCACCGAGACGGCCCGGCTGGCCAAGGGCCTGACCGCCGCGGTACTCGGCGTGATGTTCCTGCTGCGCGCCGCGGGCGACTCCGCCACCGACGACGCCTCCTCCCCGCTCAACTGGATCTCCCCGCTGGGCTGGGCGGAGAACATGCGCCCCTTCGCCGAGGAACGCTGGGGCCTGCTCGGCCTGTTCACCGTCGCGATCCTCCTGACGGTCTCCGCCGCCTACGCTCTCGCCGCACGCCGTGACCTCGGCATGAGCTTCCTGCCCACCCGGCCGGGGCCCGCCCAGGGCACCCTCGCCACCGCGGGCGGTCTCGCCTGGCGCCTCCAGCGCGGCAGCCTGCTCGGCTGGTCGCTCGGCTTCCTGCTCGGCGGCATCGTCTTCGGCGGCATGACCGACGGCGCCGCCGACCTGGTCGGCGACAACGAGTCGACCCGCGACCTGTTCGAGCGCATGGGCGGCCAGTCCGGCATCACCGAGGCGTTCCTGTCCTCCATGGTCGGCCTGTTCGGCATGGTGGCGGCGCTGTTCGCGGTGGCCTCCGTACTGCGCCTGTACGGCGAGGAGACCTCGCAGCGCGCCGAACCGCTGCTGTCCAACGCGGTCAGCCGGGTCAGCTGGGCGGCCGGCCACCTGGTCATCGCCTTCGGCGGCGCCGCCCTGATCATGATGGTCAGCGGCGTGGGCCTGTCCCTCGGCTACGGCAAGGAGTTCCCCGAGATCATGGGCGCCTGCCTGGTCCAGGTTCCGGCAATCTGGACGCTGGCCGGTATCACCCTGGTCCTGTACGCCCTGGTGCCCAAACTGGCCACCGCGGGCTGGGCGGTCGCGGGTGCCTGCCTGGCACTGGGCTGGATCGGCCCGGCGGCCGACCTGCCGCAGTCCGTCATGAACATCTCGCCCTACGGCCACCTCCCGAAGCTGCCCGGACCCGAGATGGAGTGGACCCCGGTCCTGGTACTCCTCCTGCTCTCGGTCGCCTTGGTGGCCATCGGCCTCAGCGGACTGCGGCGCCGGGACCAGATCTCCTGACGGCGAACAGTCTCAACTCCCTCCCAACCCAAACGAACTCAGCTCCGCCCCGAACCAAGGGAGTTCAGCGGACCCTCCGACGAACTCCCGCCACCCACAAGACCATTGCCCTCCCCCGGGCGGTGCCCCCGGTCCTGACCAGGCCGGGGGCACCGTCATGTCCGGGGTGCCCCAGCGGCGGGCGGGGGTTACTCCAAGGGGAGCCGAAGCACCCACCCGAAGTCCCGTCCTCACCAGGCCAGTTGAGCGATCTCCTCGGCCGCCACCGCGCAGGCGTCGGCGGCCGGGTCGATGAGGGCGAAGTGGCCCACACCGTCGAGCAGGGTCAGGCCCACCGGTTCGCCCGCAAGGGCTGTCGCCTCCGCGTAGGACTCGGCGATGGCGGCGGGCACCACGGTGTCCTCACGCCCCTGCACCAGGGTGGTCGCGATACCGGTGGGATGCAGCGCGTACGGGTCGGCCTGAGCACGGCGATCGGCCAACTGTCCCGCGCCGCCGAGGAGTTGACCCACCGCGCCGCCGCAGACGCCGAGCTTCCCGGCGAGCTCGAAGTCGGCGATGGGCGCGAGGGCGACCACTCCGCGCAGGGCGGGATCGGTGGCCCGACGCCACGGCGAGGACTCGGGCAGTACGTGCCGGGCGGCGCCCCAGAGGGCGAGCTGGCCACCCGCGGAGTGACCGGTCAGGACGGTACGCCGTGGGTCGGCCTGCGGAAGTGCCGTACGGACCAGGCCGGGCAGGGCCTCCAGCGCGGCGGCCACGTCGTCGAAGGTGTCCGGCCACCGCCCCGCGACCGGCCCCTCGACGCCGGGCACCGGATCTCCGCCGCGCCGGTACTCCACACTCGCGACGGCAAGACCGCGTCCGGCCAGGAACGCCGCGAACGGACTGAAGTGCTTTCTGTCGTACGGGGCCCGCCAAGCGCCGCCGTGGAAGGCGGCCACCAGCGGGACTCGCTCCGCCCCTGCCCGAGTACCGCGCGGGGCATAGAAGTCGACGATCTGATCCGGGTGCTCGCCGTAGGCCGCCGTGGCATCGGGGGCGACGGGCGGGTGCGAGAACGCGGAACGCTCCTCGGCGGCGTCGAGGGCGGCGGCGTCCGGCATACGGGACCTCTCACAGACCGGAGCAAAGGGAGGTGAACAACCCTTTGCTTGACGTATGTTCAACAGTCCCCGGACGTTAGCAGCCCGCCCCGCACGGTAAGGGGAGCACCCCGGATCCTGACCGCGGACATAGGTGAGCATGACGGATTCCTCTCAGAGATCGTTCGTCTTCGTCGACTCGCCCTCGGCACCCGGGCCGGCCACGCGGAGGGGCGGTCTCCGCGCCTGCGGTTCCGGGAAGGGCAGGGACGAGCAGGGAAGAGCAGGGGTCATCTGGCACCACCGCGTCCGTCCCTCGAAGGGCCGCCGCGGTGGCAATAACAAGACTCACCGGCCGGAGTGCGATGTGGGAGAGGACTGCCGATCCAAGGATCGGCAGTCCCTGGATCGGCGATCCGTGGATCGAAGGTCCAGGGATCGGCGGTCCGGGGATCAGGGGGCCGGGGATCAGGGGCCGGGGATCAGGGGTCCGTGGATCGGCGGGCCCTGGATAACCCCTGATCAGCGGGTGATGCTGAACTCATGAATCGACACGACCGATCCCCAGGGCGGCCCTCACCGGGCACGCTGCCCGTCCACCGCCGTACACCCCGCACGTCCTACACACGCGGGGCGTACGGCAGCACATGGCCGCGACCTCCGAGTCGGCCGGACCTCGACACCGGGCCAGGAAAACCGAGTGCCTGCGCAGACGTCGGCGCCTGCGCAGGCATCGATGGGAAAGGCCTCGGGCCCGGCGTCTCAGCCCAGTTCCTCCGCGAGGACCCGGGCCGCGTGTTCCACCTCGGCGAAGCCGACGTAGAGCGGAGTGAAGCCGAACCGCAGAACGTCCGGGTGGCGGAAGTCGCCGACCACACCGCGGGCGATCAGCCGTCGCATGACCTCACCCGCGTCCGGGCAACGCAAGGCGACCTGGCTGCCGCGCTCGGCGTGCTCCCGCGGGGTCACCGTCTCCACCCGGCCCTCGGGCACATAGGCGGCGACGCACTCCAGGAACAGGTCGGTCAGGGCCAGCGACTTGGCGCGTACGGACGCGACATCCACGCCGTCCCAGACGTCGAGCGACGCCTCCAGAGCCAGCATCGACAGGATGTCCGGGGTGCCGACCCGCCCGCGTACCGCCCCGCTCGCGGGTGCGTAGTCCGGGTGCATGCCGAAGGGCTCGGCGTGCGAGTTCCAGCCCGGCAGCGGCGAGTCGAAGTGCGGCTGGTGCTCGGCCCGCACGTACAGGTACGCGGGCGAACCAGGGCCGCCGTTCAGGTACTTGTACGTACAGCCGACGGCCAGGTCGACCCCGTGCACGTCCAGGCCGACCGGCAGCGCACCCGCGGTGTGGCAGAGGTCCCACACGGCGAGCGCACCCGCCGCGTGCACGGCAGCGGTCAGCCCGGGCAGGTCGTACAGACGCCCGGAGCGGTAGTCGACATGGTTCAGGAGCACCGCCGCCGTACGAGGACCAAGAGCCGCGGGCACCTCGTGCGGGGCGACGGGGCGCAGGCGACAGCCGGTCATCCGCGCGGCCGACTCGGCGAGGTAACCGTCCGTGGGGAAGGTCGTCGCGTCGACCAGGATCTCGTCCCGGAACGGGGCTTCCTCCCCCGGCTGACCGGCGCCACCGGGCTGCGAGGCGTCAACGGCCCGGGGGCCGTCCACGGGTTGCCCGTCCCTGGCCCGTACCAGCCGTACCGCGCCGACCAGCGCCTTGAAGACGTTGACGCTCGTCGAGTCGCCGACCACGATCTGCCCAGGGGCGGCGCCGACCAGTGGGGCGATGCGGTCACCGATCCGTTCGGGAGCGCTCCACCAGCCGCTCTCCTCCCAGGACCGGATCAGCAGCTCGCCCCACTGGCGCCGTACGACGTCCTCGACCCGGCCCGGCACCGCGGCCGGGAGCGCGCCGAGCGAATTGCCGTCCAGATAGACGCCGTTGCCGCCGGATGTCCCGTCGGGCCCGGTGCCGAGCAGGAACCGCTCGCGCACGTGGGCCAGTTGGTCCGCGGCGTCCAGTTCCGCCGCCTTCTCCGCGAGCTTGCGCGCGAGGGGATTCTGGTCCCAGTCCGCACGGAAGACGTCACTCACACCGCTCTCCTCGCTCTTCGCGCCCATCGCTGCCACAACTCCCGTGCTCCGCCGGTGAGTTCACCGTCACCTTCGCCTCAGACACGGCTGCGCGCCGTCCACAGCTCGGGGAACACGTTCTTCGTGGCGCGCTTCTCGAGCCAGGCGACGCCCGCCGAACCGCCGGTGCCGACCTTGGAGCCCATGGCCCTGCGGGTGGCGACCAGGTGGTCGTTGCGCCAGCGCCAGACCAGTTCGGCGACGTCGGTCAGTGCCTCGCCGAGCCGGGCCTCCGGGGCGCTCTCGTCGCCGGAGTAGACGCGGACCCAGATCGACTCGACCTCGGGCGAGGGCTCGTACTTCTGGGTCAGGTCGCGGTTCAGGACGGCGGCCGGGATCGCATGGCCGTGGCGCGCGAGGTAGCTCAGCACCTCGTCGTACAGGCTGGGTTCGGCGAGCGCCTTCTCCAGCTCGGCGTAGACGCGCGGGGCTCCGCGGTGCGGGACCAGCATCGACGCGGACTTCTCGCCGAGCAGGAACTCCATCCTGCGGTACATGGCCGACTGGAAGCCGGAGCCCTCGCCGAGGGCGCTGCGGTAGGAGTTGAACTGTGCGGGCGTCAACTGGCCCAGCGGAGTCCAGGAGGCGTTCAGCGCCTCCAGTTCGCGCACACTGCGCTTGAGGGCGGCGATCGCGGCGGGGACCTCGTCGCTGCGCAGGTAGCGCGCGGCGGTCTCCCACTCGTGGACGATCACCGTGAACCACAGCTCCATGACCTGGGTGGTGACCAGGAAGACCATCTCTCCGGGGTCGTCGGAGAGCGGGTGCTGGAGGTGGGTCAGTACGTCCGCCTGGACGTAGTCCTCGTAGGGCGTCGTGCCGGCGAAGTCGAGATGCGGCGCCTCGGTCCCCTCGGTCGCCCCAGCGGTGCCGGGGTCGCCGTCACGCGGGGTGTCGAGATGCGGTGTCTCGTGGGACATTCGCTGTCTCCTCGGTACTGCTCCGGGTAGCGGTCCGCCCCTGCCGATGCCGACACGGGGGCCCCGGTCCCCAAAACGCATCCTCCGCAATGCTCCCCGAAAAATGCAAGGCCCGCCCCTTGACACGAAGTGACGCAAAGGGGCGGACCACTCACACAGGGTCCCGTCGCCCTGTGAACACCGCGGTGAGCTGGGGCGATGGGTCGGTACGGCGTGGCCGTACCACTGATCAACCGGGAAGCCGGGCAACTGGGCACGGCCGCCCGGCAGGACTCGGCTCCGGGTCCGGACTCGGACTCGGCCCGGGGGCCGGGCGGCTCAGCCCAGGGTCTGTGCCGCCGTCGGCGAGGAGTCCTTCAGGAACTGGCTGCAGCGCTCGTACTCCTCGTTCTCGCCGATCGCCTGGGCGGCGCGGGCGAGGCCGTGCAGGGCGCGCAGGAAGCCGCGGTTGGGCTCGTGCTCCCACGGCACGGGGCCGTGTCCCTTCCAGCCGCTGCGGCGCAGGGCGTCCAGGCCGCGGTGGTAACCGGTGCGCGCGTAGGCGTACGACTCCACGACCCGGCCCCCTTCGAACGCCTCGTCGGCGAGCTGGGCCCAGGCCAGCGAGGAGGTCGGATACTTCGCCGCGACATCCGCGGGCGCCGTACCGCCCGCGAGCAGCTCACGCGGCTGCGGGTCGTCGGGCAGCTCGGTCGGGGGCGGACCCCCGAGCAGGTTCTCGTGAATTCCCATGGGTTCCAGTCTGCTGCATCGGAGCAGGTACCGGGCGCCCGTCTCGCAGCGCAGCTCTCTCGACGAGTCTGAGGTGTTCTTCGTCGGTCTTCTTCGTCGACGATCACCGTGGCCTTGTTCAGAGCCATAGGGCTTGGCATCCGCGCCACAACTTCCACGGCAATGACTGGTGGGCCCGCCCCCGCCCAGGGCGGAGACGGGCCCACCTCTCCTGAAGATCACAAGTCCGGACCACCGGCCCGGCAGTACCCGCACGGACTGCCGCGACCAGCACAGACCGGAACGGACTGCCGCGACCGCCGCGGACTACTTCAGCCGCGTCCCCGCCGAGCGCAGGTGGCCGCAGGCCTCGAGGACGCGCTTGGCCATGCCCGCCTCGGCGGACTTGCCCCAGCTGCGGGGGTCGTAGACCTTCTTGTTGCCGACCTCGCCGTCGACCTTCAGGACGCCGTCGTAGTTCGAGAACATGTGGTCCACGACGGGGCGGGTGAAGGCGTACTGGGTGTCGGTGTCGATGTTCATCTTGACGACGCCGTTCTCCAGGGCGGTGCGGATCTCCTGCTCGGTGGAGCCGGAGCCGCCGTGGAAGACGAAGTCGAAGGGCTGCGAGCCGGCCGGCTGTCCGTGCTTGTCGGCGACGCCCGCCTGGAGGTCGGCGAGGAGCTCGGGGCGCAGGACGACGTTGCCCGGCTTGTAGACGCCGTGGACGTTGCCGAAGGAGGCGGCCAGCAGGTAGCGGCCCTTCTCGCCGAGGCCGAGGGCTTCGGCGGTGCGCAGCGCGTCGTCGACCGTCGTGTACAGCTCGTCGTTGATCTCGTGGGTGACGCCGTCCTCCTCGCCACCGGTCGGGGTGATCTCGACCTCCAGGACGATACGGGCGGCGCGGGCCTCGGCGAGCAGCTCCTGGCCGAGGGCCAGGTTGTCGGCGAGGGTCTCGGCCGAGCCGTCCCACATGTGCGACTGGAACAGCGGGTTGGCGCCGCCCCGTACCCGCTCCGCGGAGATCGCGAGCAGCGGACGTACGTAGCCGTCGAGCTTGTCCTTGGGGCAGTGGTCGGTGTGCAGGGCGACGTTGATGTCGTACTTGGCCGCGACGATGTGCGCGAACTCGGCGAGCGCGACCGCGCCCGTGACCATGTCCTTCTTGTGCTGGCCGCCCAGGAACTCCGCGCCACCGGTGGAGATCTGGATGATGCCGTCGCTCTCCGCCTCGGCGAAGCCGCGCAGGGCGGCGTGCAGGGTCTGCGAGGAGGTGACGTTGATGGCCGGGTAGGCGAACTTGCCTGCCTTGGCCCGGTCGAGCATCTCGGTGTAGACCTCGGGGGTTGCGATGGGCATCTGTCCGCTCCTTGATGATGTGCGGGATGTGGTTGGTGATACCGACCCTGGTCCAAGGGTGGCGCCGGCCACGCTGCCAGTCCCGCTCATCTTTGCAGACGGATCGCCCACAGTCCCGGGCGGTGTGGTAGCTGATGCTCCGTTACCGGACCGTACGTCCGGTCTTGTCCGGGGACCATGAATCCCACCCCGCCCCCGGCCGTCCCCGAACCGCCCTCCCGCTGCCCGGCATGTCCGGTCCCGCCCGTCCTGTCTGCGTCCTGCCCCGTCCTGTCTCCGCCCTGCCTCCGTCCCGTCCGGGGCGGGCCGACGCCCGCCCCGTCCCCGCGGATCAGTCCAGGCCGAGCTCGTCCTTGGCGAAGGCGAACAGGTACGGGACCCCGGCGCCGCCGGAGATCTTCTCGCCCGCGCCGGTGGCGCGGTCCACGATCGTCGCGACCGCGACGACCTCGGCGCCCGCCTCGCGCACCGCCTCGACGGCGGTCAGCGGGGAGCCGCCGGTGGTGGAGGTGTCCTCGACGACGAGCACCCGCCGCCCCTTGATGTCCGGTCCCTCGACCCGGCGCTGCATGCCGTGCGTCTTGGCGGCCTTGCGGACCACGAAGGCGTCCAGGCGACGGCCGCGTGCGGCGGCGGCGTGCAGCATCGCTGCGGCCACCGGGTCCGCGCCCATGGTCAGTCCGCCCACGGCGTCGTACTCGAGGCCGTCCGTGAGGTCGAGCATCACCTGTCCGACGAGCGGAGCGGCCTCGCCGTCCAGGGTCACGCGGCGCAGATCCACGTAGTAGTCGGCCTCGATCCCCGAGGAGAGGGTCACCTTGCCGTGCACCACGGCCTTGTCCTTGATCTGCTGCAACAGCGCGCCACGTACGTCACTCATGGGCGTCAGCTTACGGGGCCGCACGGAGGGGGCGGTTCCACGGACGGGACGTCTCCACGGCGGGGCTACGACAGCAGTCGCCACGACCAGGTCGCGGAGGTCTCCAGAGGGTCGATGGGGGTGACCAGGCGCGGTTCGGTGTTGATGCCGTCCGGCGGGCCGGTCTGCGGTTCGACACAGACGGCGGCCTCCTGTTCGTCGAAGACGACGACCCACTGCTCGCGGCTGGTTACCTTCAACTCCAGTTCGCCCGGCCAGGTCAGGGTGACGTCGACGCCCTCGGGCATACCGAAGCAGTCGTCCCAGGGGCCCGGCTGCGGATCGAGGCGCTTGCCGGTCGGCAGCTTGTCCTCGCCGCGCTGCTCCTGCCACTTGGGCGCGAAGTCGATCCGTACGTCCTCGCCGCCCGCGCCCAGGTTGCGCAGGAACCACGGGTGCCAGCCCGCCTGCGCCGGGAACGAGTCGTCGTAGGTCTCGATCCCCATGCTGAAGCTCAACGAGCCGCCGTCCTCGGCGAGTTGGATCACCTGGGTGACCGTGCCCGGGTAGGGCCAGGGGGCGTGCGGGTCGGCGAGTTCGTACGTGAAGGTGGCGGTGGTGTCGTTGTGGCGGGCGGTGCGCCAGGGGAGGTTGCGGCCGGTGCCGTGGATGGCGTGCGGCGCGGAGTTGATCGGCATCTGGTGCTGGAGCCCGCCGTTGCGGAACTGCCCGTCCCGCATGCGCCCGCACCACGGCACCATCGGGAAGCAGCCGTAGCGCTCGCCCTGCCGCAGCACCTCCGTACCGGCGAGGCGCAGACTCTGGACCCGGCAGCCGTTGTCCGGCCGTACGGCCACCTCCGCGTCGCCCGCGGTCAGTGTGATGGCATCCCTACTACTCACGCTGCCGACCCTATGGGGTCGCGGGGCGGCAGGCACGTGGGTGGGGGCGGTTGGGAGCAGTTGCCTTCGGTCGCGAGAGCCGCGGGTGGTCAGTGGCGGCGGCGGAGTGCGCGGCCCACGACGATGGCGGAGGCGACGACCAGGGCGGCGGCCGGTGCTGCCCAGCGCAGGGTGGCGGTGCCCGAGAAGGCGTCCGGCGGCGGCACGGGGGCGTACCGGCCGCGCGGTGGCGCGTGGTCGACCTCCTCGGCGCTGCGGCCGATCATGGTGCGCCGCGCGTGCGCGGCCTCGGCCGGAGGTTCGGCGCTGCCAGGAGGCATCGTTTCTCCCTCGTGAGCGGCGGCTTCGCCGGGTGCGGCGCCTTCGGCCGGTGCCGGTCCTTCGCCGGGTACGGCCTCATCGCCCGGTACGGCGGCCGCGGCGTCGGCCGCGTCCTGCGCCTGGTCCTCGTCGGCGTACGGGTCGAGGGAGGAGGGCGGTACGTCGGTGCCGAAGACGGAGGAGCCAGGGGGGAGGGGGGCTTCGTCGTCGGGGGCGGCGGGCTCTGCCGGGTCGGAGGGCTCGGCCGTCTCGGCCGCGTCAGCCGAGGCCGCGAAGCCCTCGGCGGCGGCGGTGTCGCCCGCCGGGGCGGCGGGGGCAGCGGGGGTGGTCGGACCGGTGTCAGTCGGCTCGTCCGAACCGGTGGGGTCGGCCGAGTGGGGTGCCTCGGTCCGGTCGGTGGAGTCGGAGTCCACCCTGGTGCCGGAATCCGTACGGTCGGCCCGGTCGGCCCGGTCGGCCGTACGGCCGTCCGTACCGCTGCCCTTCACGCTGCTCGTACCGCCGTCCTCCGTACTGCTGCCCTTCTCGCCGCTCGTAGCCTCACCCTCCGTGCCGCCGTCCTCCGTACCGCCCTCCCCCGCCCCGCGCGCGAGGTTCTCCGCGAATCGGGTGAGGGTGCGGTGCAGGGCCGACTCGACCGTGGTGGACGGGAGTTCGGCGGTGCGGCCGTCCGCGGAGCCGGTGCCGGTGAAGGTGAGGCGGGTGCCGCCGTCCTCGGCGGGGGTGAGGCGGAGGGTCAGGGTGAACTTCACGGTGCCGGAGCCACGGGCCTCGGCGGCCTCGCCCGTCACGACGTGGCTCTCGCCCTCGGTGAAGCCCTCGGCGGCGGAGTCGGTGACCCGCAGAGCGCCGCGATAGGTGACCGTCGTACTGCCGATACGCAGCTTCAGACGCCCGGCGAGCGGCTCGGTACCGGCGTCGTGCTGCAGTCCGGGAACGGCGCGGGCGATGCGCTTCGGATCCGCGAGGGCCTGCCGGACTCCCGCGACGGACAGCGGAACGAACACCTCATGCTCCATGGCAGCCGAGCCTACCCACGGCAGCCGCCCTCATGCCCTCCCGGAACGGAATCGGGCACGCCTCACAGCGGGTGTACGGGCGGTGTACGGGCCCCCGGCCGAGGCACACAGGCACGCGAACGGCGCACCTCGCCACCGCACCTCACCACTGCCTCCCGGCGGCTGCCGCACTCACCCTGCCCGCAGCCCGCGGGCAGGCCTCTCACTCCCCGGCCCCTCCCCCGCGCCCCGCGGCCACAAGTCCACTCGCGCACCGCTCGCCGCCGCGACGTTCACCGCCCGTACCGCGGCCGTACGAGCGTCGACGGCTCCACCCCGGTCACGCGGTGCCTGGCGGCCTCCCGCCACCCGGCCAACAGCGCCTGCGTCGTCAGCGACCGCAGCCGCACCTGCATGCCGCCCCCGCTGCGGGCACCGCCGGACCCGCCCGCGTCCCGGGCGCCGCGGCTGCCGCGCTCGTCGCCGTGCACACCACCCGGCCGGTCGGCGGCACCGTCCCGCGCGCCGTCCCGCCCACCGGAAGTCCCACGCCCTTCGGAATCGCCGGAGTCACCGGGGTCGCCGGAATCGCCGGAATCGCGCGCACCGTCGGAGCCACCGGAGTCCTCGTACCCGCCGGAATCCCCGTGCCCCCCACGTCCGCCGGAGCCGCCCGGCCTCCCCCGTCCGCCGTCGCCCACTCCCGGCCCCAGCCCCAGCGAGGGCCGGGTGCTGCCCGCGAGGACGAAGCCCCAGTCGCGGGGGGCCGAGGAGGCCTTGGTGCGGCGTTCGGGGCCGGTGGGTACGGCGGGGGCGCGGGCGGTGACGCGGTAGGGGACGGTGCGCAGTCCGGCGGCGCGCAGGGTGGCCTCGACGGTCCAGTAGGCGTGGGGGCGCGCGGAGAAGGGGCCCGCGTGGACCAGAAGGCGGCCGCGGTCGCCGAGCGCGCGGGCGGCGAGTCCGTAGAACTCCTGCGAGTAGAGGCGGGCGCTGTCGGTGGTGGCGGGGTCGGGGAGGTCGGAGACGATCACGTCGTAGCGGCGGCCGGAGCCGCGCAGCCAGCCGAAGGCGTCGGCGTCGCGCACCCGCACGCGCGGGTCGCGGAAGGCGTGGCCGTTGAGCGCGCCGAGGGCCGGGTCGCCGCGGCCGAGCCGAACCAGGTCCGGATCGGCCTCGACGAGGTCGACGCGGCGCACGCCGGGGCTGCGCAGTACCTCGCGCAGCGCCAGACCGTCGCCGCCACCGAGGACGAGCACCCGGGCGCGCGGCCCGTTCATCGCCGGGTGCACCAGGGCCTCGTGGAAGCGCCGCTGGTCCCGGCCGCTGACCCGCAGCCGCCCGTCGACGTACAGGTCGAGCGGTCCGTCCACGCCTCCGGTGAGGACGACTTCCTGCTGCCCGGTGCGGACGGCGACCCGTACGCCGTCCCCGTAGACGGCGACCCGCGCGGCGCGTTCGAAGTCGTCGACGAGTACGGCGCCGGAGCCGAGCAGGACCAGGACGGCGAGGTTGGCGGCGGTCAGGGCGCGGCGGGTGCGGGGGTTCACGTCGTGCCGGAACAGGCCGAGGACGAGTGCGGCCCCGGCCACGGCGTTGACCGCGCCGGTGACCAGTGCCCCGGTGAGCTGGCCGAGCAGCGGCAACAGCAGGAAGGGGAAGGCGAGTCCGCCGACCAGGGCGCCGACGTAGTCGGCCGCGAACAGATCGGCGACCGCGCCGCCCGCGTCCTGCTGGCGCACCCGCTGGATGAGCACCATGAGCAGCGGGACCTCGGCGCCGATGAGCAGTCCGATGGCCAGCGAGAAGGCGACCAGCGGCCAGGGGGTGCCCTCCGACCAGGCCCCGGCCCACTCGCCGCCCCAGGCGAACACCGCGTACAGGGCCATCGCGCTGAACCCGCCGACCAGCGCGAGCAGTGCCTCCAGGACTCCGAAGGAGGCGGCGGCGCGTGGGCGCAGCCGTTTGGCGAGCAGGGATCCGATGCCCATCGCGAAGACCATCACGGACAGCACGACGGAAGTCTGGGTGACCGAGTCGCCGGTCAAGTACGAGGCGAGCGCGACGAGTTCGAGTTCGTACACCAGCCCGCAGGCCGCGCAGACGAAGGCACCGACGAGGACGAGCAGCCGTCCGGTGGCCTCCCGCACGGGAAGGTTCGCCTCCGCCCGCCTGTCAGGAGTGTCCGACTCAATCACCCGGGGAACGCTACGTCACCGCTCGGGGCCGCTCGCTCACCCGCGTGTGCGGTTCCGGCCAATGTCACCGGCCCGGGCAACCGGTCGAAGTCAAGGCGGCGCGCCCGTCGCACGGTTCACAGGGGGGCGGTCACCGGGGCGCCCACCCGGGTGCGGGTGGCGACGAGTTGACCGTCCTGCGGGTACGCGTGCCAGGTGCGCCAGTGCACTTGGCCCTCGTGTCGCTGGGCGAGCAGCGCGGTGAAGGCGTACGGGCTGCCGGGGAAGACCCCGGCGAGGCCGTTGGGGTGGTCGGAGACCAGGGCGATGAGTTCCTGGGCGCGGCCGGCGAACTGCCCCTGGGAGAGGGTCTCCACGCGCGCGGCGAACTCGTACTCCCAGTCGCCGACGCGCTTGGCGACACCGAGCGGCAGCGGCGTACGGCTGCCCGGGATGCAGGCCACTGTCTCCGAGCAGGTACCGTCCTCCCGTTCGAGGAGGACCTGGTGCGAGGCACCGAGCAGCCGCAACTGCAGTTTGGCATCGCCGAGTTGAAGATCGAGCGAGGCGAGTGCGGGCAGCGGTTCCCGGCCCAGGGCCCAGGCGAGGTCGTCCGCGCGTGTGTCCGAGTAGGCGGTCTTGAGGGTCGTGAGCATGGGTCGGCTCCGCTAAGCACGCAGGGGAATTGGGGCCGGCGCGTCCCGGACGGGAACCGCGGATCGGCGGAATGAAAACCGGGGATCGGTAGTCCGGCTCCTGCCCACGAGATGTCGAGGGCTGCGCTGACGTTTAAGAGGGAATCATGAACTGCCCTGCCGCCACAGCGATTTTACCCAACTTCGTAGGGTTTCCATCCGCCAGAGGGCAGCACAGTTCAGGTGTTCTCCCGTGATCTGGTGTTCTCCCCCGCCATGACGAAGCGTCCGCCGGGAACGGTTCCCGGCGGACGCTCCTTTTTGGCCGGTATCGCTTCCCCCCTCGATACCGCCCCGGAAACCGGGCGTTGCCCCGTGCCGACGCCCGGCCGAGTGGTCCGGTGTTCCGGTTGTTGCAGTTGTTGTTCCGGTTATTCCTGTTGCTGTTCTGCTAGTTGCGATAGTGGCGATACTTGCGATAGTTCCGGGCGTTTCCAGCGATCACCGCACCCGTCGCCATCCGGGACTTCGGAAGAGCCCGCCGTTCCGGATCGTGAGATTTCCCGGCGGTTCGGATCTCCGCACGGATCTCCGCCCGGATCTCCGCATCGAGCGGTGCGCGGCACTCCGGCCAAACTGATCGCTCCGTACGCGCTGTTCACTCCGCCGTGCGGTTCACGGCGGCCAAATGATCATTGGTGGACGGCGTTTCGCGGTGCCGTTCGGTAAATGACCCTTGGCGCGGGGCGAGTTCGGGGCGGCTCGGAACGGTTCGGTGCGGGCGGGTTGGGTGCACGCGGCCCAACGGGCCTGCCACCCACGGAGGTTCAGCAGCCTCCGCCGCCTCCACCACCACCGCAGCCGCCACCACCGCCGCCGCCCCCGCAAGTGGAGCCGCCCCCGCTCCCCCCGCCGCAGGACGAACCGCCGCCGTAGAAACCGGCCGTACTGCCATGACCGGTGTGGCCACGACCGTCGCCGTCGACCCACCAACTGCGGCTGTCGCCGTCCGCCGAGTTCGAAACGGCAACGGCCACGACGACGACCACGAACAGGGCTACACAGGCGATCCAGAACCACGCCATGTCAACCACCTCTTCCTTTCCCCCGAGCAGCGCCCCGGCCGTCCCGCCGAAGCCTGCCACTGTGAACTCTCGCGTCACGCACGTTTGCTGCGTTGCGCGACGCCTGTTTGCTGTTGTCGGGCCCGACCGTCTGGTACGGGCCACTTCCTGACCGCTCTCACCTACGAGTACGGCCACGTCGGTACGCACCGACGTGGCCCAACTCCCCTGTACCGAGAGCCACTAGCTGCCCCCGCCACCCCCGCAGCCTCCGCCGCCGCCACCGCCCCCGCAGGACGAACCGCCGCCGCAGGAGGACCCGCCGCACGACGAGCCTCCTGAGCCGCCGGAGCCTCCGCTGTAGCAGGACGAGCCGCCGCCACTGCCGGGCCCGTCGGCCCACCAGCTCCGCCTGCCGCGGCCCCGACCCCGGCTCCTGCGGGTGGAACCCGAGGCCAGCTTGGCGATGATGACCAGTACGAAGACGACCGGTATCCAGAACGGCATGTACTCGAACATCGACTGTTCCCTTCCCCCGAGCCGCCCCCTCCCCGGTCCGTTGTCGGACTCTCCCTCGAGCCCTCGTCGGGCCGGGACCGGTGGGGCCGGCACCTCTCGCGCGAAGCCCGCGCTTCTCGCGTGAAAGGCAGATGCCCGGGCCCGGGTGACGCCAAATCAGAGTTGAGCAAGTCCAGAGGTTCGCGCCCGGGAATTGAGGAATCTCAGAGCTTCGGGGCCGTACGAGCCCCCAGGAGAGCCCGTCGTAAGTGCCGTGCCACCGACTCGACCCCTACCTGCTCCGGGCATGTGGATGACAGGATGGCGCCCATGACCCTCCAGGCACGCTCCGGGCGCCCGCTGCTCAACCGACGGCTCGCCGAGTTCGGTACGACGATCTTCGCCGAGATGTCGGCACTGGCCGTGCGCACCGGCGCGATCAACCTCGGCCAGGGCTTCCCCGACACCGACGGGCCCGAGGAGATCCGCGAGGCGGCGGTACGCGCGCTGCGGGACGGCCACGGCAACCAGTACCCGCCCGGCCCGGGCATCCCCGAGCTGCGGCAGGCCATCGCCGCACACCAGGAACGCCGCTACGGCCTCGTCCACGACCCCGACACCGAGGTCCTGGTGACCGCGGGCGCGACCGAGGCGATCGCCGCCTCGCTGCTCGGACTCGTCGAGCCGGGCGACGAGGTGATCGCCCTGGAGCCGTACTACGACTCGTACGCCGCGAGCATCGCGATGGCGGGCGGCACCCGCGTCCCGGTGACCCTGCGCCCGCACGACGGCGCCTTCCGCCTCGATCTGGACGAGCTGCGCGCCGCGGTCACCGACCGCACCCGGCTGCTGCTCCTCAACACCCCGCACAACCCGACCGGTACGGTCCTCAGCCGCGCCGAACTGACCGCGATCGCCGAACTCGTCGTGGAACGCGACCTGTTGGTGGTCACCGACGAGGTCTACGAGCACCTGGTCTTCGACGACGCCGAACACCTCCCGCTCGCCTCGCTGCCGGGCATGCGCGAGCGCACCGTGACCATCTCCAGCAGCGGGAAGACGTTCTCGTTCACCGGCTGGAAGGTCGGCTGGGTGACCGCCACCCCGGAACTGGTCACGGCGGTGCGCTCGGCCAAGCAGTACCTGACCTATGTCTCGGCGGGCCCCTTCCAGTACGCGGTCGCCGCGGCGCTCGCCCTGCCGGACACGTACTTCGCCGAACTGCGCGCCGACCTGCTCGCCAAGCGCGACATCCTCGCCAAGGGACTGACCGCCGCGGGCTTCGAGGTCTTCCGCCCCCGCGGCACCTACTTCATCACCACCGACATCCGCCCCCTCGGCGAACAGGACGGCTTCGCCTTCTGCCGCTCCCTGCCCGAACGCGCGGGCGTGGTCGCGGTCCCCAACGCCGTCTTCTACGACCACCGCGACTCCGGCGCCCCGTTCGTACGCTTCGCGTTCTGCAAGCGGCGGGAGGTGCTGGAGGAGGCGGTGGAGCGGCTCAGGGGGGTGTGAGGGAGGGCTCGGGCGGGCCCGGATCGCCGGGGGCTACTCGGTGTCTCTCGGGTGCCGGGGCGACGCGTAGACCAGGATGACCGTCGAGGTCTCCGGGCTCACCAGATACCGGACCCTGCCACCGCTGGTGATCTCGTACTCCCACTGGTCCAGCGCGGTTCCCTTCCACTCCTTGGTCGCGAGCCGACCCCGTAGCTGGTGCTGACGGTTCCAGTTGTCCCGTGACAAGGGGTCGGTGCGCAGAGCCTCCAGGCAACGGTGGGCGTTCGGCAGGGCGGCCCGGCACAGCTCCTCCCAGCCCGTCACCGCCTCCGTGGTTCCGAAGACCACGTTCCACCCGCTCAACGGCGGGACGCTGACGCGATCCCCCTTCTTCGGGCTCACCCGGGCACCTCGACGGATCCCAGGTCGTCGCCGTCGAGCGGGCGCAGGGCTTGCGCGAGCTGCTTCGGGTCGGCGTTGATACGGGCCGTCGCGCGCCAGGACACGAGCGTGCGGTGCACCGCCTCCCGAGCTCCCAACTCGGCGGCGTCGGACAGCGATTCGAGCAGCTCCACCGTGAAGGCGCGTACCTCCTCCTCGTCCAAGTGCCGGACCCAGGGGAAGACTTCTGGCAGCGCGAGCAACAGTGATCTGGCCCCGTCGTCCTGCTTCATCAGCGCCAGGAAGAGCCGCGAGGCCGTGGTGAGGTTCTCCTCCGTGCACTCTGCAAGTGCCGAGGTCGTCAGCACCATGTCCGGTGCGTCACGGTGGGTCACACGCAGCGACCCCAGTGCGGCGGCCCTGGCCGCGACAGCCTTCGGGTTCCGCGAGAGATCGGTGAAGGTGACGGATTCCGACTCTGCTCCCGGGTGCGTGATACTCATACTCAGACTGTACTCAGAATGTGTTCTGATTTCCATCGCCGATGCGGGCGGGTGCGGATGCTCCCAGGGCCCCGTGGGCCACCGTCCGCTCCGGCCCGGCCCCGCCCGCGGCGCGATCCTCCGCCCGCCCTCCTCCACGGCCTCTCCTTCCGTAACCCCACCCCTCCCCTCCACCACCAAGCCGGACCCCCGGCATCCGGATGCGGAGAGGTCAAGAGACATCGATGTCGATTGACCGGAAATCAGGGAACGGCGGCCCCATTTCGCTTGGGCGGGGGCCGCGGGGTTTCTAGCGTGCCTCTTGGACAGGGCCGCATCGGCACGACGCACGCGTGTGCGGGGTGTGCCGCACATGCGAGCCGTGACAGGACAGGAAGGCACCGGCACCCATGCAGATACGCAGATTCTCCTTACTCCTGGCGGCCGTTCTGGGCTTCGCCACCCTCGGCCCCGTGGCGCAGGCCTCGGCCGCCGCCGACCCGGGTCCGGCGCTGGAGACGCCGGTCGCGACGCTGGCCGCGAACCTGGAGTGTTCCGCGGACCTGGCCGACTCCGCGAAAACGCCGGTCCTGCTCACCCCGGGCACCACCGAGAGCGCCGACCAGGCCTACAGCTGGGGCTACCGGAAGGTGTTGCGCGAGCAGGGGCACGCGGTCTGCGTGATCAAGGACCTGCCCGCCTCCGGCACCACCGACATGCAGGTCACCGCCGAGTACGTGGTCTACGCGATCCGGCACATGTCCGAGGTCAGCGGGGGCAAGGTCTCCGTCGTCGGGCACAGCCAGGGCGGACTCCTGAACGCCTGGGCACTGCGGTTCTGGCCCGACCTCGCGGGCAAGGTGGACGACATCGTCGGCCTCGCGACCCCGCACAGCGGCGGCCTGTTCGGCGACATCGCCTGCGTCGTGCGGCTCTGCCCGGACTCGGCCTGGCAGTTCCGGCCGTCCTCCCGGTTCATCCAGGCGCTGATCCGCCAACCACTCGCCGAGGGCCCGGACTTCACCTCCATCGGCTCGGACACCGACGAGGTCATCTTCCCGGCCCCCGGCGCCACCCGCTTCCCGGGCGCCACCAACGTCCAGGTCCAGGACCTGTGCCCGGGCCGCCTCACCGGCCACATGGGCCAGCTCTACGACGCCGGGGTGCACTCCCTGGTCATGGACGCCCTGAACCACGACGGCCCCGCCGACCTGCGACGTGCCTCCAAGGACGGCTGCTCACGCTGGTGGTTCGAGGGCGTGGACGAGGCGAAGATGGCGGCGGGCGTCCTCATCGTCGCGGACGTACTGAAGTCCTTCCTCGACGTGAAGTGGGTCGGGCAGGAGCCTGCGTTGAAGGGGTATGCGGTCGACGGGTGAGTGGGAGGTGGCAAGTTGCCCCCTTTCCCGCCGCACAGAACGAGCGGAGCCCGGTTCGGGTACTGGACTCAATGGCCAGTGCCGGAACCGGGCTCCCGTACTCGGCTGACGCGGCAGCCGCGCGAACTCACTCGTCCCCGGAACCACCCTCGCCCGAGCCGTCGCCCTCGGCCGGGCCGTCCTCGCCGTCGACCGACTTCTCCAGGCCGAGCTGTTCGACCAGCCAGCGGTCGAACTCGATGGCCGCGCGGACCCAGCTCACCGTGGAGGACACGAAGTGCTCCAGGGAGACGCCGGTGCCGATGAGCATCTGGGCCTCGCCGATCAGGCGGACGGTGCCGTCGTCGTGCGTGTGGCTGTAGACCTTCGGCCACAGGGTGCGGCGGTTCCAGTCGTCCGCTGCCTCCAGGAGCTGGGGCTTCTCCTCGATCTTGTGGGGGCGGTCGTAGAACGTCCGCACCGAGAAGACCTGCTGCTCCGCCTCGCCGCGGAACATGAAGTACGTGCGGAAGTCCTCCCACGGCGCCGCGAGGTCGCCCTCGTCGTCGACGACGTACTTCAGCTCCATTTGCTCGAGGAGCTGCTTGACGAGGTCCTGGTCCGGGACGACGGGCCCCGCCGGCCCTCCGGACTGCGGCTCTGGCTGTTGGCCCCCGAAGTTCGGAATCGAGGAGGGGTCGATGGTCACCGTGAATTTCCCTTCGTACGGATTACGTCATCCTCTCCCATCCCGGGCGGGTGCTGTAAAGCCCCGCCCCGCGGCTCGCCGGGCCGGTGGGCGGGATTCAGCTCAGAGCGTTGCCCGGGGGGACTGGAACCCCTTCATGGGCGGAGAAGCACGGGGAAGCCGGGGAGTGGAGACGGAGGGAGGCGGGGGGAAGTGAAACGGGGGAAGTGAAGGGGAAGTACGGCGGAGGCGCACGGGAGCGGTACGGAGGGGTCGCGCCCCTTGGTGCCACATGGCACCACCTCGCGCCATCCGGTGCCACTTGGCGCCAAGTGATGCCAGTTGACGCCATGCGACGTCAGATGGCGCCACTTTCCGCCCCGCACGGCACCGCAGGAGGCGGGGCAGCGCGACAGCCCAGCCCAATCCGTCCGTGTTTTCGCAGCTCAGAGCATCACCGATCAGACTGGCCCCACCTTCGGCGCCATCCGGGCTTGCATGTGGCACCACAGTGGTGCCATGATGACGTCATGGACCTCACCCCGTATGTCGACTCCCTCCGCCGCGAACTCGCGGTTGCCGCCGAAGCAGGCGGGGACGATGCGCGCGAGCTGGCCGAGCGGCTCACCGCTCCGCTGGAGTCGGCGACTCGTCTGACCATGCTCAATGTGCTCTCCGCCGCGATGGACGAGATCACCCGCGAGCTGGCGCCCGGCTCGGTGGACGTGCGGCTGCGCGGGCTCGACCCCGACTTCGTGGTGACGCCGCCGCTCGCCGACGGCTCGCTGCACACGGCAGCCGCGCCCGCCGAACCCGTCAGGGCACAGGCGCCCGCCGAAGGCGACGAGGGTGGCACCGCCCGCGTCAATCTGCGGCTGCCCGCCCACCTCAAGGCGCGCGCCGAGGAGGCCGCGAGCCGCGAGGGCCTTTCGGTCAACGCCTGGCTGGTACGGGCCGTCTCGGCCGCGGTCGACGGCGGCACGCGGCCGCGGCCGACGGAGAAGACCCGTCACGTCGGACAGAACTTCACGGGCTGGGTGCGCTGACCGCGCCCGCGGCCCCAGCACACCGGCACCGCGCCACCGAACGACGCCGCACCACAACACCACAGCGGCACCGCACCACTTCACCCACACCGCGTCCCACCAGCGGGGACGCCCCACGGACTCACGAGGACGGAACAGCCATGCCTTCTTTCGACACCCCCGAACCGATCGCGGTCAACGCCCACATCGAGGCCGGATCCCTTCAGCTGACCGCGGGCGAGCGCCACGACACGGTCGTCGAGGTACGGCCCCGCGACCCGAAGCGGGACCTGGACGTGCGGGCGGCCGAGCGGGCCGAGGTCACTTACACGAACGGTGTACTGACGATCAGGACGCACAAGCCGCGCACGCTCATCGGGCGCACCGGCACCGTCGACGTGACGGTCGAACTGCCCGCGGACTCGCGCATCGACATGACCGGCGCCTGGGCCCAGGTGCTCGGCGAGGGCCGGCTCGGCGAGGTCCGGGTGAAGACCTCGGCCGGTGACGTCCGCCTCGACAGCACTGGGCCGCTCCAACTGACCGCCTCCCACGGCTCGATCACCGTCGAGAGGGTCGAGGGCAGGGCCGAGATCACCACCAGCTCCGGCAGTCTGCGCGTCGGCATGGTCGACGGGTCCGCGGTCCTGAAGAACTCGCACGGCACCACGACCGTCGGCGCCGCGACGGGCGACCTGCGGGTGAGCGGGGCCAACGGTGACATCGACATCGCCCGCGCCGAGGGCTCGGTCAACGCCACCACCGCCCACGGCACCGTGCGGGTCGCCGAAGTCGCCCGTGGCACCGTCCAGTTGGAGACCTCCTACGGCGCCATCGAGATCGGCATCCGCGAGGGCACCGCCGCCTGGCTGGACGTCAGCTCCGGCGCCGGGCAGGTACGCAATGCCCTGCCCAGCTCCGAGAGCCCGGAGAAGACCGAGGACACCGTCGAGGTCCGCGCCCGGACCCGCTTCGGCAACATCGACGTGGTCCGCGCCCGGGTCTGAGCACCGGCCAGTCGCTCGGGACGCGGGCTCCGGCCCGCTCCGGGCCGGGCCGGAGCACCGGCCCCGAGCACCGCACCCTCCACCACCCTGCCTATCCCTGCCTGTCCCTGCCCGGCCCTGCCCCGCCTCTGCCCCACCCTGCTGCGCCCCTCACCCCTCACCCCCAGCCCCCGAACGGGAGAGCCCCATGGCTTCATCTGTCATGTCCACGCCCAAGCAACGCGACGGCGGTCCGCAGTCGCCCGTAGCCGTCTCCGCCGTCGGACTGCGTAAGTCGTACGGCGACAAGAAGGTGCTCGACGGCATCGATCTGCGTATTCCGGCCGGGTCCGTGTTCGCCCTGCTCGGGCCGAACGGCGCGGGCAAGACCACCGTCGTGAAGATCCTCTCCACGCTCATCTCCGCAGATGGCGGAGAGGCTCAGGTCGCGGGGCACGACATCGCCGCGGCACCGAACGGGGTGCGCGCCGCGATCGGCGTCACCGGGCAGTTCTCCGCCGTCGACAACCTGATCACCGGCGAGGAGAACATGCTCCTCATGGCGGACCTGCACCATCTCTCCCGCGCCGAGGGCCGCCGCATCACCGCCGAACTCCTTGAGCGCTTCGACCTGGTGGAGGCCGCGAAGAAACCGGCCTCGACCTACTCGGGCGGTATGCGGCGTCGCCTCGACATCGCGATGACGCTCGTCGGCGCTCCGCGGATCATCTTCCTCGACGAGCCGACCACCGGTCTCGACCCGCGCTCCCGCCGCAATATGTGGGCCATCATCCGCGAGCTGGTCACCGGCGGCGTCACCGTCTTCCTCACCACCCAGTACCTGGAGGAGGCGGACGAACTCGCGGACCGTATCGCGGTCCTCAACGACGGCCGGATCGCCGCCGAGGGCAGCGCCGAGCAGCTCAAGCGGCTCGTCCCCGGCGGGCACGTCAGCCTGCGTTTCGCCGACCCCGCCGAGTACCGGTCCGCCGTCTCGGCCCTGCGTGAGGCCACCCACGACGACGAGTCCCTCACCGTCCGGATCCCCAGCGACGGCAGCCAGCGGGAGCTGCGCTCGATCCTCGACTGGCTGGACTCGGTCGGCATCGAAGCGGACGAACTCACCGTGCACACCCCCGACCTCGACGACGTGTTCTTCGCCCTGACCGGCGGCACCGGCGTCACCGACCAGTCCAAGGAGACCCTCCGATGAGTTCCCTCGCCCTCGCCGTGCGCGACTCGTCCACGATGCTGCGGCGCAACCTCCTGCACGCGCGGCGCTATCCGTCCCTGACCCTGAACCTGCTGCTCACGCCGGTCATGATGCTGCTGCTCTTCGTCTACGTCTTCGGCGACGTGATGAGCGCGGGCATCGGTGGCGGCGGTGCGGACCGCGACGAGTACATCGCGTATGTCGTCCCGGGCATCCTGCTCATGACCATCGGCAGCACCGTGGTCGGGACGGCGGTGTCCGTCTCCAACGACATGACCGAGGGCATCATCGCCCGCTTCCGCACGATGGCGATCCACCGCGGTTCGGTGCTCGTCGGGCACGTCGTCGGCAGTCTGCTGCAGGCGATCATGAGTGTGGTGCTCGTCGGCGCCGTCGCCGTGGCCATCGGCTTCCGCTCCACCGATGCCAGTGTCCTGGAATGGCTGGCGGCGTTCGGGCTGCTGGTGCTCTTCGCCCTCGCGCTCACCTGGATCGCCGTCGGCATGGGCCTGATCAGCCCGAACGCCGAGGCCGCCAGCAACAACGCACTGCCGATGATCCTGCTGCCGCTGCTGTCCAGCGCCTTCGTCCCGGTCGACGCGATGCCGGGCTGGTTCCGGCCGGTCGCCGAGTACCAGCCGTTCACGCCCGCCATCGAGACCCTGCGCGGACTGCTGCTCGGCAGCGAGATCGGCAACAACGCGTGGCTCGCGGTCGCCTGGTGCCTGGGTCTGACCGTGCTCGGCTACTTCTGGTCGACGTCGAAGTTCGGCCAAGACCCGAAGTGAGCCGCGGGATGCCTGCCATGGCCGTCAGGCGCCCGACGCGGGCCGCCTCCCACGGCCGCCCGTACCGCCAAGGCGGCGTACCCCGACGAGGTGTCGGGGCACGCCGCCCGGTCGGCTACGTCGGACTCCGACGCTCACAGAGTCTTCGCGCCGGACCCTCCGGCCTCGGAGAGAGTCTCGGACCCGGCCTCGGACCCGGCCTCCCCCGACCCCGCGGCGACAGGCCCCACCAACAGCCCGTGCCCGTCCCGGCCGTCCTCGCCGAAGGTGTCCACCCGTACCGTGTCGCCGTCCGTGACCTCGCCGGAGAGGATCTCGCGGGCGAGCCGGTCGCCGATCGCGGTCTGCACCAGGCGGCGCAGCGGACGGGCGCCGTACGCCGGGTCGTTGCCCTCCTCGGCGAGCCAGGCGAGCGCGGAGTCGGTGACCTCCAGGGTGAGGCGGCGGTCGGCCAGGCGGCGGGCGAGGCGGGCGACCTGGAGCCGGGCGATGCGGACCAGTTCGTCCTTGGTCAGCGCGGCGAAGACGACCAGGTCGTCCAGGCGGTTGAGGAACTCCGGCTTGAACGAGGCCCGGACGACCTCCAGGACCTGCTGGCGCTTCTGCTCCTCGGTGGTCATCGGGTCCACCAGGTACTGGCTGCCGAGGTTCGAGGTGAGCACCAGGATGGTGTTGCGGAAGTCGACCGTACGGCCCTGCCCGTCGGTGAGCCGCCCGTCGTCCAGGACCTGGAGCAGTACGTCGAAGACCTCGGGGTGCGCCTTCTCCACCTCGTCGAGCAGCACCACCGAGTACGGGCGCCTGCGTACCGCCTCGGTGAGCTGGCCGCCCTCCTCGTAACCGACGTAGCCGGGCGGGGCGCCGACCAGGCGGGCCACGCTGTGCTTCTCGCCGTACTCGCTCATGTCGATACGGACCATGGCCCGCTCGTCGTCGAAGAGGAAGTCGGCCAGGGCCTTGGCCAGTTCGGTCTTGCCGACGCCGGTCGGGCCGAGGAACAGGAACGAGCCGGTGGGCCGGTCGGGGTCGGCGATCCCGGCCCGGGTGCGCCGGACCGCGTCGGAGACGGCGCGTACCGCCTCGCTCTGCCCGATCAGACGGCGGCCCAACTCCTCCTCCATACGCAGGAGTTTCTGTGTCTCGCCCTCCATGAGGCGGCCCGCGGGGATGCCGGTCCAGGCGCCGACCACATCCGCGATGTCGTCCGGGCCGACCTCCTCCTTGACCATGGTGTCCTGGGCCGCGGCCTCCTCCTCGGCCTCGGAGGCGGCCTCCAAGTCGCGCTCGAGGGCGGGGATTTCGCCGTAGAGGAGCTTGGAGGCGGTGTCGAAGTCGCCGTCGCGCTGGGCGCGTTCGGCCTGGCCGCGCAGTCCGTCGAGGCGTTCCTTGAGCTCGCCGACGCGGTTGAGGGACTGCTTCTCCTTCTCCCAGCGGGCGGTCAGGCCCCGCAACTCCTCCTCCTTGTCGGCGAGATCGCGGCGCAGCCGCTCCAGGCGTTCGAGGCTCGCCTTGTCGGTCTCCTTGCCGAGCGCCAGCTCCTCCATCCTGAGCCGGTCGACGGCGCGCTGGAGTTCGTCGATCTCGACCGGCGAGGAGTCGATCTCCATACGCAGCCGGGAGGCGGCCTCGTCGACCAGGTCGATGGCCTTGTCCGGCAGGAAGCGGGAGGTGATGTAGCGGTCGGAGAGGGTGGCCGCGGCGACCAGGGCGCTGTCGGCGATCTGCACCTTGTGGTGGGCCTCGTAGCGGCCCTTGAGCCCGCGCAGGATGGCGATGGTGTCCGGCACGCTCGGCTCGGCGACGAGCACCTGCTGGAAGCGGCGTTCCAGGGCCGGGTCCTTCTCGATGCGCTCGCGGTACTCGTCGAGCGTGGTCGCGCCGACCATGCGCAGCTCGCCGCGGGCCAGCATCGGCTTGAGCATGTTGCCCGCGTCCATCGCGGAGTCGCCGCCCGCGCCCGCGCCGACGACGGTGTGCAGCTCGTCGATGAAGGTGATGATCCGCCCGTCGCTGTCCTTGATCTCCGCCAGGACGGTCTTCAGGCGCTCCTCGAACTCGCCGCGGTACTTCGCCCCGGCGACCATCGCCCCGAGGTCCAGGGCGACCAGCCGCTTGTCGCGCAGCGACTCCGGTACGTCGCCCTTCACGATCCGCTGGGCGAGCCCCTCGACCACGGCGGTCTTGCCGACGCCCGGCTCACCGATCAGCACCGGGTTGTTCTTCGTACGGCGCGAAAGCACCTGCACCACCCGCCGGATCTCCTGGTCCCGGCCGATGACCGGATCCAGCTTGCCCTCGCGGGCGGCGGCGGTGAAGTCGGTGCCGAACTTCTCCAGGGCCTTGTAGCTGCCCTCGGGATCGGGCGTGGTCACCCGGCGTCCTCCCCTGCTCTCCTCGAAGGCCGCGAGCAGCTTCTTCGCGCTCGCGCCCTGCCCGGAGAGTACGTCCCCGGCCCGGCCGCCCTTCTCGGCGATCCCGATCAGGAGGTGCTCGGTGGACAGGTACTCGTCGCCGAGCTTGCCCGCCCGCGCGTCCGCGTCCGCGAGCACGGCGAGCAGTTCCCGGCCCGGCTGCGGCGGGGCGACGGTGGAGCCGGTGACGCTGGGCAGCGCCGCGAGCACCCGGTCGGCACCCTCGCGTACGGCGGCCAGGTCGGCGCCGACCGCGGCCAGAAGGTCGGTGATGTTCTCGTTCGCCTGCCCTTCGAGCAGCGCGAGCAGCAGATGTGCCGGGGTCAGATCGGCGTGCCCCGCCGCCACGGCGCGGCTGGTGGCCGTGTTCAGCGCCTCTCGGCTCTTGTTGGTCAGCTCGGCGTCCACTGTCGTGCTTCCTCCTCCGTGCTTCTGCGGGGACGGTCGGTGAGGGGCCGGCCGGTGAGCGCCGGTTCGGTGGGCCGACGGCCGGACCGCCGCCGTCCTGCCCACCATCTTTCCTCACTGACTCGTCCAAGGTACACAAAGTTGAGTCTATTCCGCTCAAGGTTTCTCAGGTGGCCGCGTGCACGGAGGGCGGCCAGGCGCGGGGCGGGGCGGGCGACGGGTGGGTACAGACGTTCGGGGCCGCTACCGCCCGGCCTCGGGGCCTGCGGATAAGTTCGGCACATGTCGATCGACCCTCGCCGCCCGCACGCCTCGTACCTCGACTTCTGGCGTGAACGACACGTGTGCACCCTGACCACCCTGCGCCCCGACGGCACACCCCACTCGGTGCCGGTGGGCGTGACGTACGACCCCGAGGCCGGTCTCGCCCGCGTGATCACCGGCAAGTCGACCAGCAAGGCCCGCAACGTACTCGCGGCGGGGGCGGAGGGCGGCGGCGCCCGGGTGTCCGTGTGCCAGTACGCGCCGGGCGGCCGCTGGGCGACGCTGGAGGGGCTCGCCACGGTGGTCGCGGACCCGGAGGCGGTGGCGGACGCCGAGCGCCGTTACACGGAGCGCTACGGCCGCACCCCGCGCGAGAACCCGAACCGGATCGTGATCGAGATCCGGCTGACCCGGGCGATGGGGCGGGCCTGAGGCGAACGCCCGCCCGCACCCCCAAAACACCAGCGGCGCCACCGTGTTCAGGTCACGGTGGCGCCGCTGTGGGGGGAGTGCCTGCGCGATCTACGACGACGGGGGAATCGCGTCAGGCACTGCGGGGGGTGGCCGGGATGGCTTGGTTCGCGTGAGGGGTGTGCGGCTCGGCGAGCTGGTGGTCACGCCGGTCCAGGTTCACAAAGATCATTCCGTACCGCACCGCGCACCGGACGGGCTGCGGGGCGCCGCGCGGCCTGCGCTGCAGCCGGTACGCGCGTACTTCCTCGGTCTCGTCACGGGTGACGACGACCGGTTCGCCGAAGACGGTCACGGTGATCGAGTCACCGTCGTGGGGGACCGCCGTGGCGAGGTCGATGAAATGCCAGCCGGAGCGGTAGGCGGTGGCCATCTCGCGACGGAAGGAGCGGTCGTCGGGTGGGGTGGTCATGCGGACACACCCTTCGGAGCGCTGTCCCAGCCCACATCACCCTGCCCGGCGTACGTAACGGTTCGCGCTACCGACCCCTGCTCCGACGACTCGCCAAAACTACCCACCAGGCCCGCCGCGGCCATGACCGCGGCCGCTACGGCCGTCATCAAGCGAAGCAGTTCCTTGCGCATAGCCGCGTTCGTCCTCACTAGATGCTCTCCCGCTCCCCGCGTGACAAGACGATGACTCATTCAGGCACGTCACTGCCACAGGAGGGATGCATCATGTTCCTGTACGTTCAGGACCCTGGGGGGTGAAGAATTGCCCATAAGTAAGCCCAAACGGGCACATCAACACTCGGCCACAGAGCTCTGCGACGAGGGGGCAAAGCTCTACGCAGCGGCGCTACGGGCCGGACACATATCCCGTGCCGAGGTCGAATCCGCTCCGTGCCTGCTGGAATTCGCCCTTCTGCACCCGGACCCGGACGACCTCGGCGCCATGCGCCCGGTTCCTCCAACGGCCGCGCTCGCGCAGCGATTGCACCCCCTCGAACGGGAAATCGCCGACCGCCGCCGACTCTCGGCGGACCTGACGGACATGTTCGAGCCGTTCATGTCCATCACGGCGCAGAGCCCCGCCGCCACACATGCCATCACCGTCCTGGAAGGGTTCGGCAGAATCAACGCGGCGCTCGATGTCGCGATCGCCGAAAGCCAGCACGAGGTCCTCACCATCCAGCCCGGCGGCGGGCGCAGCGAGAACGTACTGCGGGAAGCCCTGGAGCGCAGCAAGCCACTGATCGAACGAGGGATCCGGGTACGGACCCTGTACCAGCACACGGTCCGGCACAGCCAGGGTACGTTCGCATACGTCGAGCTCATGGCGGGCGCGAAGACCGAAATTCGCACCCTCGAAGAGCTCATCGACCGCCTGATCATCTGCGACCGCACCGTGGCCTTCGTCCCGGCCCGGGACGACCGCCAAGTCGCCCTGGAACTGCGCCACCCCGGGCTCGTCCAGTATTTGATCAAGGTGTTCGACCACCTGTGGGATCGCGGCGTACCGCTCCAGGAAGAAGTCCCCTACGAGGCCACGCCCGAAGGCATCAGTGGCGTCCAGCGCTCCATCGCCACCCTCCTCGTGGAGGGTCATGTGGACGAGGCGATCGCCCGACGGCTCGGGATGAACGTACGCACCTGCCGCGCCCACATCGCCAAACTCGCGGCCGCACTGGGCAGTGGCAGCCGCGCCCAACTCGGGTACCTCATCGCCAAGTCGGGCATTCTGGACCAATGACCGGCAGGGGCCGACGGCGGGAACGGAGGGCCGCCGGACAAGATCGGTGAACTTCGCACTACGCATTCGCGGAAAGCCTGCGCGTGACGGCAACACCAGGCAGCATGTCCGGCCGAAAACCCTTCCCCCCATGTGAAAGACAGGACGACCGCGGCATGCACCACAGGCGGCACGACAGCGACGAGTTGTGCGAGCCCGGCGCCTCGCTCTACGCGCAGACCCTGCGCGCCGGACGCGTACGCCACGAGCAGGCAGCGGAGTTGCCCTGCCTGGTCGATTCCGGCCTCCTCCAGCCCGACGTCAACGACACCGACTGGCTCCTTCCCGTCTCCCCCGCGATAGCCCTGCCGCGACTGCTGCACGCCATCGAGGAGAACGTCGCCACGCACCGCCGCAAGGAGTCCGAACTGGCCGCCGTCTTCGGCCCGTTGATGGACCTGGACGCACGGCGCAGAGCCCCGGCCGGGGAGTCCTCCGGCCTCGTCCTCAAGGGCGTGGAGAGCATCACGAGCGCGATCCTGGGCGTTGCCGCCGAGTCGAGCGAGGTGTTCCTCATCCGGCGCGGCAAGCGCTTCGCGGAGGCCTTGGACGACGGCCTGCGCGCGGACCTGGTGGTACTCGGCCGCGGCGGCCGGGTGCGCACCCTCTACCAGCACACGATGCGCCACTCCTCCGTGGTCGCCTCGCACTTCGAGCGGTACGCCCCCTACGACTTCGAGGCGCGCAGCCTGGACCACCTGCCGGACCGGCTCTTCCTCTTCGACCGCAAGGTGGCCTACGTCCCCGTCGACGACGACCCGGACTCCTACCTGGCCCTTGAGCTGCGGCACCCGACGATGGTGCGGTATCTGGTCACGATGTTCCAGGAGTTGTGGCAACTGGCCGTGCCGCTGTACCCGCACACGGAGCCACTGCCCGCGAGCGACGGCATCACCGCGCGGCAGCGCGCGATTGCCGAACTCCTCGTGGAGGGCGAGACGGACGCCCGTATCGCCGAACGCCTGGGCATGAACGTCCGCACCTGCCGCGCCCACATCGCCAAGCTCGCCACCACCCTCGGCAGCGAGAACAGGGCTCAACTCGGGTATCTCATCGGGAAGTCGGGGCTGCTGGACCGGGAGGGTTAGATCCCGTCCGACGGGTTGCATCCCGCAGGGTGGCGCTGTCGGAGGGCCCACCTCAGCCGCCCGAGTAGTGCCTCGGCATTGGTTGCGTGCAGCCGAGAACAGTGAGGCGGTACGCGCAGACCACCGGCCAGACTCGCGGACGGCATCTCGTCGCGTTCAGTATCCGGAAAAGTTCAGCGCGTGACGCTTATACGGTGCACAGTGAGGGGAACACGCTTTCCCCCGCGAGAAAGGCGCGGCGTGCACCACGAGCCCCACCCCCACGGCACCGACCAACTGTGCCCCTCAGGCGCCGAGTTGTACTCCCGCGCCCTGCGAGCCGGACGGGTCCCGCACGAGGAAGCCGCGGACGTCCCCTGTGTCGTCGATGCCACGCTCCTGCAGCCCGACGTCAACGACGCGCGCTGGCTGCTGCCCACCCCGCCCGCCGTGGCACTGCCGCGTCTGCTGCGGTCCATCGAGGAACGCATCGCGCGGGAACGAGGGCGCGAGGCCCGGCTGATCGAGGCGTTCGCCCCGCTCCTGGAACTGGAGGCCCAACAGGCCTCGCCGCCGCAGACCTCCGGGCTGACGGTGCTCGAAGGTCCCGAGCGCATCAACCCGGCGCTGAGCAGCGCGCTGAACGAGAGCACCGAGGAGGTACTCACCGTCCAGCCCGGCCCCCGCTCCCCGGGCGCCCTCGCCGACTCCCGGCCCCGCGAGGCCGAACTCCTTTCCAGGGGCGGCCGGTTGCGCACCCTGTACCAGCACACGGTCCGGCACGACCCCAAAGTGCTCGCCCACTTCGCCGACGTCGAAGGGGACGTCCAGGTACGCACACTCGACGAAGTGACCGAACGGCTGCTGGTGTTCGACCGGACCGTGGCCTTCATCCCGGCCAGTAAGGACCGCACCCTCGCCCTCGAAGTACGCAACCCCGCACTCATCGACTACTTCGTCACCACCTTCGAACGGCTCTGGCGCCTGGCCACCCCCATGCACCCCATCGCCGCCCGCCTCCCCACCACCGAGGGCATCACGGCACGCCAACGCGCGATAGCCGAACTCCTCGTGGAGGGCGAGACGGACGCCCGTATCGCCGGGCGCCTGGGCATGAACGTCCGTACCTGTCGCACCCACATCGCCAACCTCGCCGCCACCCTCGGCAGCCAGAGCCGCGCCCAACTCGGCTACCTCATCGGACAGTCGGGGATCCTCGACCGCGAGCAGTGAACAGGAAGGGGGACCGCCCGCGATGACAGCGAAGGAGCACCGGTACCCCCGTGGTGAACCGTGCCAGGGCGCACTCGCCGCCTACGGCCGCGCCCTGCGCACGGGCTATCTGCCCGCGGCGGAAGCCGCGTTCCCGCCCTGCCTGCCGGAATCCGGACTGTTCGAGCCGGACGAGGCCGAGGCCCACGGGCTGCTGCCGGTGCCTCCGGCGGTCGCCCTGCCCCGCCTGCTTCGCAAGTTCACCGAACAGGCCCTGACACAGCGCAGGAACGCGGACCGTCTTGCCGAGACGTTCTTGCCGCTCCTGGCCCTCCAGTCCTCCCGCGAGGCACGGCGCACGGTGTCCGCCGAGGACATCAAGCTCCTCGACGGCTTCCCCCGTATCAACGTCGCCATCGAGGAGGCGTGCGAGCGCGCGTCGCGGGAACTGCTGACCATCCAGCCCGGCGGCGGCACGCGGGCCCCGGAGACCCTGGCCCAGGCACTCGTCCGTGACCGGGCCCTCCTGGCCCGCGGCGCCCGGATGCGCACCCTGTACCAGCACACGGCACGGCACCATCTCAGCGTGCACGCCTACTACGAGGAGCTGAAGGGTGACGCGGAGGTCAGAACGTTGGACGAAGTGAGCGAGCGGCTGGTCATGTTCGACCGCGAGGTGGCCTTCGTCCCCGCGAACAAGGACCGCACCCTCGCGCTCGAAGTACGGCACCCCATCCTCATCGACTACTTCGTCACCACCTTCCAACGCCTCTGGCGCCTAGCCACCCCCATGCACCCCATCGCCGCCCCCCTCCCCACCACCGAGGGCATCACCGCACGCCAACGCGCCATCGCCGAACTCCTCGTCGAAGGCGAGACCGACACCCGTATCGCCCAGCGCCTCGGCATGAACGTCCGCACCTGCCGCACCCACATCGCCAACCTCGCCACCACCCTCGGCAGCCACAGCCGCGCCCAACTCGGCTACCTCATCGGACGATCCGGAATCCTCGATCGAGACGTGTGACCGAAGCGGCCGGGTGCAACGCGATCAGCCCCGTCCACTCGTGGTGGCGGGGCGACGGGGAGATCTGTCGTGTTGTGCGGAGGCTGTCCCGTGGGTCCGGGCCGGGGGCCCGGAGCGGGGCAGGGGTCAGCGCTGGCCCTGGAAGAGCTTGTAGACCACGAGTCCCGTGAAGGAGACGACGCCCAGAAAGGCGAGGCTGAGCAGGATGTCGAAGGTGAGGACCAGCACGAGGGGATCTCCTGGGGACTTGCCGGACCGGGGGACGGACGCCTGCCCGGCGGCCGACCGGTCCGTAGAGGACGTCGGTGGATCTTTTGAGGAAACCTCGCGTCGAATTTAGCGTTCTGGTGTCGCACTTGGTGACGCGGGGCCCGTGTGCCGTCCCCCACATCGGGGACGGCACCCGGGCCGGGGGGGGTACGGACCGGGTCAGGAAGCCGCGGGCAGATCCGATTTGTCGCCCGTCGCGGACCCGGCACCGGACCCCGTGCCCGAAGCAGGGGGCTGCGGGGTGTGGCGGAAGGTGACGAGGATCAGCAGGGCGGCGGCGAGGGCGATGATGCCGCCCCAGAGGAAGACGTCGTCCAGGGCGTCGGTGAAGGTGTTGATGCTCATCGCCGCGTCCTGTACCGCGCCCTCGGGGACGCCGGTCGCCTCCGCGTCGGCGACCACCTGGTTGTGGAAGAGGGAGCCGAGCACGGCGATGCCGAAGGCGACGCCGACCTCCTGGAAGGTGCTGCCGACACCCGAGGCCTCGCCGGAGCGGGACGGCGGGACGAGCGAGACGGTGGCCTCGGAGCGGACCACGTTGAAGACGCCGGCGCCGAAGCCGCAGACGATGAAGCCCGCGAGGAGCTGTGTCCAGGACTTGTCGGCTTCCAGGCCGGTAAGGAGCAGCAGTCCGCCGCCGGTCAGGGCGAGGCCGACGGTCATGAGCAGCCGGGGCGAGATCTTCGCGGCCAGCGGGGCCGCGAGCGCCGAGGCGATGAACATCGCGATGGTCAGCGGGAGCATCCGGACGCCGGTGTCGAACGCCGAGTAGCTCTGGACACGTTGGAGGAACAGGGTCGAGAAGAACAGGGCCGGGAAGAGGGCGGCGTAGGCGAGCAGGGTGGCCACCGCGAGGCCGCTGAAGCTGGGGTTCGCGAAGAGCCGCAGGTCCATCAGCGGGGCGGTGGTCCGGCTCTGCCACAGGACGAAGGCGCCGAGGATCGCGACCGAGAGCAGCAGGCAGCCGAGGATACGGCCGGAGGTCCAGCCGTCCGCCTCGCCGCGCATCAGCCCGTAGGTGACCAGGAACAGTCCGGCGCAGAGCAGTACGGCGCCGATCCAGTCCACCGGCTGGGCCGCCGCGTCGCGCTCGTCCCGCAGCTTGGTGAGCACCACGTACAGGCACAGCAGGCCGACGGGGAGGTTGATCAGGAAGATCCAGCGCCAGTCGATGCTGGTGAGCGCGCCGCCGACCAGCGGGCCCGCCGCGATGGCCAGACCGGCCGAGCCACCGAAGGCCGCGAACGCCTTGTTGCGCTCGGCGCCGAGCGCGAACTCCTGGGCGAGCAGGGACGGTCCGGCCGCGAGCAGCACCGCTCCGCCGACGCCCTGGAGGCCGCGGAAGACCAGCAGCGCTTCGGGCGACCAGGCCAGGCCGCAGCCCAGCGAGCTGAGCGTGAACACGATCAGGCCGATCAGGAACACCTTGCGGCGGCCCATCCGGTCGGCGAGGGTGCCCGCGGTCAGCAGGAAGGCCGCGAGGGTCAGCGCGTAGGCGTCGACGACCCACTGGAGGTCGTCGAAGGAGGCCTCGAGCGACTCCTGGATGTCCGTGAGCGCGACGGTGACGATGGTCAGGTCCAGCAGCAGCATGAACGCTGCGATGGACACGGCCAGCAGAGTCCAGCGCTGGCGTTGGTTCATGGGGGCGTTGTCCCTTCAGGGGCCGGTTTGGGGACCGGTGCTTCGCGGTTCGGTGCGATGCGATGCCGAGCGGTGGCATGCGAGGCGATGCGATGCCGAGCGGTGCCATGCGGTACGGCGCAGTGCGTTGCCGTGCGGTGCAATGCGGTGCAGTGCCGTGCGAGCAGTGCGGCGCGATGAGGTGCGAGGGGGGCGCGTCGCAATGCGGTTGAGATGCCGTACGAAGTCGCCTCGGGGCGGCATCGGCCGGGGGAGGCACCGTAGAGGGCGCTCCCGTTGCCGTCCGGTCGGCCGGTATCTGCGGTGCCCTCCCCACTCGGTCCTCCGCACTCGACACCCGACACCCGGCACTCGGCACTCGGCACTCGGGGACGTGGTGGCAGCGAGAGTTGGGAGGGGGCAGGCCCCTACATTGCCGCGCACGAGGGGGCCAGGGCGACATTCTTCGCTGCGGCACATCCGCAAAAATGTTCCCGCACTTTCGGCACGGACCCCGGAAACGGTTCCGACAGCGAGGAAGGATCCAGCCCACCAACAGCCCTCACCACAGGGCCTATTGAGCGGACAGCAGGACAACTTGAACGAGTAGGCGACGCCCCGTTTCCACCGCACTGTCGACCTCGACCCGATAGCCCCGGCAGGTTCGAGCAACTCGGAATCCGACCGCCCGATTTGCTCATGCTAGCGACGCCCGACGTGAGCCTGCAATGCATTGTGCAACTGGGGATATCGCCCTGAATGGGGTGGTACGGGATCGTCGGCCGTCTACTTCGACTCACTCCGCCAGCGGTTCCATGACACGGCAACTGCTCTCTTACGGCAAGGCGTTGCACCGAAATCGGCTGGAGAGCGCCGGGGCCGGCCGCAGGTCAGCCGAAGGTGAGTATTCCCCGGGGTGTGGTGAGGGTGCACTCCAGTCGGTTCTCCCTGGGCCCCTCCTCCCCCGCCACCGCGAAGACCTCCACCAGCACCGGCCCCGTGGTGGCTACCCCCGTGGCAGCCACCCCCGTGGTGGCCCCGGCGGCCGACTCCTCAGGCACCGTCAGAGCGCCCAGCGCGGAGAGACGCCCCAGCGTCAACCCCGGTGCCATCGCGTGAAGTTGGAGCCCCTCAAGAGTCAGGCGCGGCAGCCCGGGCGCCGACGTGGGATGAGGGCTGGTCCCCCAGTCGATGAGGAACGGGACAAGGCCGGGCGGCTCCTGGCCGGTGAGTCCGGCGAGCCGCCAGTTCAGGGTGGCGCCCTCGGCCGTGGTGCGCGACATCGGGACGACGGGGCCCGGGTCGTACCCGGCGGACCGCGCCCCGCCGACCGTGGCGTCCAGGTCCACGGGGCACAGTGCCCAGGTCACCAGGCGGGGCCCGGTCAACTCGTCGATGCCGAAG
Organism: Streptomyces sp. NA04227; assembly: GCF_013364195.1. Taxonomy (NCBI): domain Bacteria; kingdom Bacillati; phylum Actinomycetota; class Actinomycetes; order Kitasatosporales; family Streptomycetaceae; genus Streptomyces; species Streptomyces sp. NA04227. Next base: position 3,497,191 of record NZ_CP054918.1, read on the forward strand.
GGGCGGGGGCGTCGCGGCTCCGGGGCCTCGGGGTCGGGGCCGATGATCTCCAGGTAGCGGCCCTCGCCCAGGTCGACCAGGTGGTTACGGGTGCCGAGCCCCGGGTGGACGCCGCCGGGGGCGGGACGTACCCCCGTACGCTCGGCGAACTCCTCGACAGTGGCCGCGAGTTCGGGCGTCGCGTAGACGAGGTGGTCCAGTACGCGGGTCTGCCCGCTGTGCACAGGCGGGGAGACGGCGGACCCGGCGGTCGGAGGCGATGCGGACCCGGCCGCCCCGCGCGGTGCGGACTCGCCCGTCATGCGCGCCCTCCCCGCGTCACGGTGACCGGCAGCGCGCTCGGGCCGCGCAGTACGAAGCCCTCCTTTATGGGCGGGGGATCGACGGCCAGCGTCAGGGTCTCGAAGCGGGCGGCGAGGCCCTGGAGGACGCGGGCGGCGGCGAGTTCGGCCAGGGGGGCGCCGAGGCAGCGGTGGATGTGGGAGCCGAAGGCGAGGTGGCCGGGGTCGTCGCGGTCGATCACGAAGCGGTCGCCGTCGGGGAAGCGCCGCTCGTCGCGGTTGGCGGAGCCGAGGACGAGCAGCAGTGCCTCGCCCTTCTTGAACTCGTGGCCCTCGTAGGTGAAGTCCTCCAGGGCGATACGGCCCATCTCCGGTGCGGGCGGCTCGAAGCGGAGGACCTCGGTGACGGCGCTCGGGGCGAGTGAGGGGTCGGCGACAAGGCGCGCGTACGCCTCGGGGTGGCGGGCGAGTACCCAGACGCAGGAGGCGATCAGGGTGGCCGTGGTGTCCAGGCCCGCGGCCATCATCAGCAGGCTGGTGGTGGCGACTTCGAGGTCGGTGAGCCGGTCCCGGCCGTCGCCCGCGAGGGTCAGCGCGGAGATCAGGTCCTCGCCCGGGTTCGCGCGGCGGGCCGCGGTCAGGGACTCGAACGAGGCCATGCACGCGCGGATCGCGCCGCGCCGTGCCTCGGCGGCCTCCTCGGACAGCGTGACGTCGAGTTCGAGGACCCCGGAGATGCCCGCGCCGAGTGCGGCGAAGGTCTCCCGGTCCGCCTCGGGTATGCCGAGCAGGTCCGCCATGATGCGTACGGGCAGGGGCTCGGCGATGCTGCGTACCGCATCGAACTCCCCGTCGAACTCCCCGTCGAACTCCGCGTCGAACTCCGCGCCCGTCCCCGTACCGAACTTCGCGCCGAACTCGGCACTGACAGCGTCGAGTTGGGCGTCGACGGCGGCCTGGACCGCGGCGGGCATCCGCTGGGTCAGGGACTCGGTGAAGGCTCCGGCGACCAGGCCGCGCAGGCGGGTGTGCTCGGGCGGGTCGACCAGCATGAAGGGCTTGCTGCCGCCCTCGATGCCGAAGCCGAGGAACGGCGGCGGGTTGCCGTCCGTCTGCGCCAACACCGCTTCGTAGAGGGAGGACTTGGCGAAGTCCTTGCCCAGGCGGGTGTCGTGCAGCAGCCGTTCGCAGTCCTGGAAGCGGACGAACGCGGGCGAATCGAGGAAGCCGCGGGCGAGTGGACCCGCCGCGCGCAGCCGCCGGTAGGTCGGATAGGGATCCGCACGGAAGACCGGGTCGCTCGGGTCGTAGCCGGGCCAGGTGTCCGGCGCGGGCGCGTTCAGGCTGTCTGTCACGTGTGATCCCCGTTTGTCTCTGTACCGCATACGGCAGTTGGCGGCACACGCCGAACGGGAGGACCCGGGCGACGCCTGCCAAGGCGGCCTGGGCCGTCGGCCGCCCGGCGCACGCGTACGGGCATCAGAAACCCGCGTGCCGCGTGGTCGGTCGGCCAGGGCGGCCCGGGTGGCAACGAAGGCATGCGCGACGGCCGCCAGGGGCGCCTGCCCGGTCACAGTGGAACGGGAGTCGAGGATACGGATTACCCGCCCATGACTGAAGACCGTGCAGAAATCCCTTTCGCGGTAAGGGAGTTCGTACGTACGGGTAACTCGCCGGGTAACCCGCTGCGGACGGTGGGCGCGGTGGACGGTGGGCGACCCGGCCACGGTGGGAGACCCGCCCGCCCCCTCAGCCGGAAACCGGCACCACCTCCGGCTCCCCCGGCTCCAGCCCGTTCTCCTCCGCGATGCGCAGGGCCTCCTCGATCAGGGTCTCCACGATCTTCGACTCGGGGACGGTCTTGATGACCTCGCCCTTGACGAAGATCTGGCCCTTGCCGTTTCCGGAGGCGACGCCGAGGTCGGCCTCGCGGGCCTCGCCGGGACCGTTGACCACACAGCCCATCACCGCGACGCGCAGCGGGACTTCGAGGCCTTCGAGTCCGGCGGTGACCTCGTCGGCCAGTTTGTAGACGTCGACCTGGGCGCGGCCGCAGGCGGGGCAGGAGACGATGTCCAGCTTGCGGGGGCGCAGGTTGAGGCTCTGCAGGATCTGCAGGCCGACCTTGACCTCTTCGACCGGCGGCGCGGACAGCGAGACGCGGATGGTGTCGCCGATGCCCTGGCGCAGCAGCGCGCCGAAGGCGACGGCGGACTTGATGGTGCCCTGGAAGGCGGGACCGGCCTCGGTGACGCCGAGGTGCAGGGGGTAGTCGCAGGACTCGGCGAGCAGTTCGTAGGCGCGGACCATGACCACCGGGTCGTTGTGCTTGACCGAGATCTTGATGTCGTGGAAGTCGTGCTCGGCGAACAGGCCCGCCTCCCACAGCGCCGATTCGACCAGGGCCTCCGGGGTGGCCTTGCCGTGCTTCTGGAGCAGCCGCTTGTCGAGGGAGCCCGCGTTGACGCCGATCCGGATCGGGGTGCCGGTCTCCCGGGCCGCCTGCGAGATCTCCTTGACCTGGTCGTCGAACTTCTTGATGTTGCCCGGGTTGACGCGTACGGCCGCGCAGCCCGCCTCGATGGCGGCGAACACGTAGCGGGGCTGGAAGTGGATGTCGGCGATGACGGGGATCTGGGCCTTGCGCGCGATCTGGGGCAGGGCGTCCGCGTCGTCCTGGGAGGGGCAGGCCACCCGGACGATGTCGCAACCGGCGGCGGTGAGCTGGGCGATCTCCTGCAAGGTGGCGTTGACGTCCGAGGTGGTGGTGACCGTCATGGACTGCACGGCCACCGGCGACTCACTGCCCACGCCGACGCCGCCGACGTCGAGTTGGCGGGTCCTGCGCCGCGGGGCGAGTACGGGCGCGGGCAGCTGGGGTATCCCGAGCGGGACCGACATGGCTGTTCCTCCGGAGGGTCGGGGCGGCCCGGATGGACCGCTGCGGGTGCCGGGGCGGAGCCGGTACGGCGACGGGCAGAGCCGGTACGGCGACGGCCGGGCGCCGCCGTACCGGTCTCAAACCGCCCGGCCTACCCCGCGAGCTGCTTGGCCGCCAGGACCGCGCGCTGCTGGGCGATGGTGGCCGCGCCGCTCAGGGCGGTGAGCTGTGCCTGGAGCGCGGCCGTCAACTGCGCGGCGTCCAGGCCGCTTTCGGCGAGGATCTGCGGGCGCTTGCCGTGGTCCAGGAACTCCTGGCTGATGCCGAACACGCGCACCGGGGTGTGCACACCGTGGTCGCCGAGGGTCTGCGCCAGGGCCGAACCGACGCCGCCCACACGGCCGTTGTCCTCGACGGTGGCCACCAGGCGGTACTCGGCGGCGAGTTCGACAAGGCGCCGCGGTACGGGCTTGACCCAGCGCGGGTCGACGACGGTGACGCCGTGGCCCTCGGCGGCGAGCCGCTCGGCCGTCTCCAGGCAGGTTCCGGCGAGGGCGCCGACCGAGACGAGCAGGACGTCCTGGCGTGCGTCGCGGCGCAGTACGTCGATGCCGTCCTCGTGTGCCACGGCCTCGATGTCGGGGCCGGTGGTGCCCTTGGGGAAGCGGAGCACGGTGGGGCCGTCGTCGACGGCGACCGCCTCGCCGAGCAGTTCGCGCAGCCGGGCGCCGTCGCGCGGGGCGGCGAGCCTGAGGCCCGGTACGACCTGGAGCAGCGACATGTCCCACATGCCGTTGTGGGAGGGGCCGTCGTCGCCGGTGACCCCGGCCCGGTCCAGGACGAAGGTGACCGGAGCCTTGTGCAGGGCGACGTCCATCAGGAGCTGGTCGAAGGCGCGGTTGAGGAAGGTGGCGTAGACGGCGACGACCGGGTGCAGTCCGCCGAGGGCCAGGCCCGCCGCCGAGGTCGCCGCGTGCTGCTCGGCGATGCCGACGTCGAAGATGCGCGCGGGGTGGCGGCGGGCGAACTCGACGAGCCCGACCGGGCCGAGCATGGCGGCGGTGATGGCCACCAAGTCCTCGCGGTCTTCGGCGAGTTCGATCATCTCCTCGCCGAAGACGGAGGTCCAGGAGGGGTACGCGGGCTTCGGCGCGGGCTTGCCCTTCGGCTGGGCGCGCACCACGTGGAAGCGCTCCGCCTCGTCCTGTTCGGCCGCCCCGTAGCCGCGGCCCTTCTGGGTGATGGCGTGGACGAGCACCGGGCCGTCGAATCCGGCGGCCACCCGCAGCACGTCCTCCAGTGCCTCCTGGTCGTGGCCGTCGACCGGGCCCAGGTACTTCAGGCCCAGGTCCTCGAACATGCCCTGCGGGGCGACCAGGTCCTTCAGGCCCTTCTTCGCGCCGTGCAGCGCCCCGTACAGCGGCCTGCCGACGACCGGCACCCCGGGCACCCGCTCCTTGACCCCGGCCAGGAACTTCTCGTAGCCGGGGCGGGTGCGCAGCCGGGCCAGGTGGTCGGCGAGGCCGCCGATGGTGGGCGAGTAGGAGCGCTCGTTGTCGTTGACGACGACGACAAGGGGGCGGTCCTTGGCGGCGGCGATGTTGTTCAGCGCCTCCCAGGCCATACCGCCGGTGAGGGCGCCGTCGCCGATGACCGCGACCACGGCGCGGTCGGTGACGCCCCGGAGCTGATGCGCCTTCGCGAGGCCGTCGGCGTAGGAGAGGACCGTGGAGGCGTGGCTGTTCTCGATGACGTCGTGCTCGGACTCGGCGCGGCTCGGGTAGCCGGACAGGCCGCCGGGCTGGCGCAGTTGGTCGAAGCCGTCGGCGCGGCCGGTGACGATCTTGTGGACGTAGGTCTGGTGGCCGGTGTCCCACAGGAGGGTGTCGCGGGGCGAGTCGAAGACCCGGTGCAGGGCGAGCGTCAGCTCGACCACGCCGAGGTTGGGGCCCAGGTGTCCGCCGGTGCGGCTGACCTTGTCGATGAGGAACTCGCGTATGTCCTGGGCGAGTTCGGCCGTCTCGGCGAGGGAGAGGGCCTTGAGGTCCGCGGGGCCCTTGATCGCTTGCAGTGACTGCATCGCGCCTTCTTCCGTCTCGTTGCGACTCGTTACGGCTCGTTCCGGCTTACGGGCTCGTCTCGTTGCGGCGGCTCGTTCTCGTTGCGGCTCGTACGGCTCGCTGCGGCTTGGTACGACTGGGTACGGCTCGGTACGACTTGGTCCGGCTCGGGGAAACGCTCCGGCCGCGGCCCTCGCGGGCGCGCGGCCGGAGCGGGGTGGCTCAGGAGTCGCGGTAGGCGACGCGGTGGGCCATCACGGTCAGTTCGCTGCGCCAGGCCTCGGACACGTCGGCGGTGTCGAGCGCGGCCACGGCGGTCAGCACCAACTCGTCGATGTGCTTCTCCACTTGGTCGCGGATCCCGGCGTCGACGATCAGCCGGCGCAGTTCGGCGACGTCCGAGCGGTCCACGCCGCCCTCGCCGCGCCGGACCAGTTCGCGCACCCGCTCGTCGCTCTGCATGGCGAGCCCGAGCAGCAGGGTCATCTTGTGCTGGGCGAAGTCGAGTCCGGCCGTCTTGCCGGTGACGGAGTCCTCGCCGAAGGCGTCGATCAGGTCGTCGCGCAACTGGAAGGCCTCGCCGAGCGCGCGCCCGTACACCTCGAAGGGCTCGGCCAGGTCCTCGCGTCCGGCGAACAACGCCCCGATGTTCAGGGGCCGGTGGATGGAGTAACGGCCCGACTTGTACAGGGCGACGCGACGGGACAGCTCCGGGTCCGGGTTGTACTCGGCGGCGATGGACAGGTCCATGAACTGGCCGACCATCATCTCCGAGCGCAGCAGCGACCACTCGTCGAGCACGGGGCCGCGGGCGTCGCGCAGCGCCTGGTCGGCGTAGACCGCGGCGAGGTCACCGGCGAGGATCGCCACGCTCTCGCCGAACCGCTGGGAGCTGCCGCGCCAGCCCGCCGCGCGGTGCCGCTCGGCCTGCACCAGATGCGAGGTCGGGCGGCCCCGGCGCAGATCGGCCTCGTCGAAGATGTCGTCGTGCAACAGGGCCGAGACATGCATGAGTTCGAGGGCGGCGGCCAGGCCCGGCAGGACGGGTTCGGCCGGGTCGCCGCCCGCCGCGAGGAAACCGGAGACGCAGAACGCGGGCCGCAGCCGCTTGCCGCCCGCGGTGACCAGGTCGCGAATCCCGTCGAAAAGGGCGAGGCTCTGCGGCGCTTCGGCGCGCCAGCGCTCCGTCTCGCGGTCCAGGAGCCCGCCGATGGCGCGCTCGGCGTCGTCGAGGAGCCGCTCGCGCAGTTCCCGCGGGGTGGCCCCGGCGGTGGTGTCGGTGGCCACGGCGCCCTGGGCGGCCGTGGTGGCGGTGTTCTCGGTGACGGACCTGCCGGCGGTGCTCATGGTGACTCCTGCTCGTTCCGACTGACGGCCCCGGACGGTTCGCGTCCGGGGCCCTGAAGCTGCGGCCGCCCGAGGGCGGCCGGCAAGTGTGTGCACGGGCACGCGGAGGGGCTGTGCAACTGGGCGTAGTTCCCACTCGCCCGGCCCGTCCGCGCGCCCGCCGCGCGTGTGGCGTTTACGCGTCCGCGCGTCGGCCCGCCTGTGCGGCGACGGGGGTCTTCCCGACGCTCGCACCGATGGCGAGCAGGGCCTCGGCGGTCTCCGCGGGCTGCTCGAGGACGTACATGTGACCGGCCTGAAGCAGTCGCAGGGACACCGCCTGAAGTATCTCGCGGTACTGCTCGAGGACGGCCGGAGGACTGGGCAGGTCCCGCTCGCCGCCCATCAGGTGGACGGGCGCCTTCAGCGGGGTCGCCGTCCAGCCGCGCTTGGCGAGGACCGCGAGGTCCGCGCGCAGGTCCGGCAGCATGAGCCGCTTGACCATGTCCTCGGAGACGCCGAGCGCGGGCAGGATGCCCTGCTCGGTGGCCACCTCGAACAGCATCTGGTCGTCGAGCCCGTACAGGCCCGCCGAGGTGAACTCCGGCGCGGGCGGCGCCGAGAGGACCACGTGCAGGTCCTTCGGCCAGTGCGAGGACCAGAGCTGGGCCATGCGGTGCACGACCGCCGCGCCCAGGCTGTGCCCGAAGAGCAGACCCGGGCCCCTCAGGTCCTCGGCGAGCAGGCCGAGATAGAAGTGCGCGAGCGCGTCCAGGTCACGCTCGCCGTCGCCGTGGGAACGCGGTGGCTGTACGGCCACCACGCTCCAGTCCTCTCCGACCATGGTGGCGAGCCGCGCGAACGACCTCGCCGAACCACCCGCAAACGGCACACAGATCAGCCGCAGCCCCTCGGGGCTGCCCTTCTTCAGTACGACACGTTCCGCGCCGGCCCTCACGATTGCTTCTCCATTTCTCGCCGCCTGATCAGGTGGCGGGCAGTTTTTCCGGTGGAGGTCACGGGCAGTTCCTCGACCACCCGTACCGTCTGAGGTCTTTTGAACACGGGCAGTTGCTCGCGGGCCGCGTCGATGACAGTGCGGCGCAGCCCGGCGTCGTCCGGGTCCCGGGGCACGACATGGGCGACGATGCGGGTGATCTCGTTCTCGTCCCGCACGCCGACGACAGCGCAACCGGCAACCCCCTCAAGGGCGTTGATGACGTCCTCGATCTCGCTCGGCAGGATCTTGAGCCCCCCGACGTTCAGGATGCTGTCGGACCTGCCCAGGTACATCCAGCCGCCTTCCGGGTCGTCGACGAGTGTGTCGCCGGTGTACACCCAGCCGTCACGGAAGGTCTGCGCGCTGAGCTCGGAAAGCCCCAGGTAGCGGGCGCCGGTGCTCGGCCCGCGCACCCGCAGATGGCCCATCTCGCCCGCCGGGAGCACCCGGTCCTCCTCGTCGCAGACCTGCACCTCGAAGCCCGGTACGGGCACGCCGGTCACGCCGTGCGGCGAGACGCCCGCGACCGTGGCCAGGAAGATGTGCAGGCACTCGGTGGAGCCGAGGCCGTTGACCAGGGTCAGGCCGTACGCCTCCTCGAAGCGTTCGCCGAGCAGGGCGCCGAGGTGCTCACCGGCGGAGACCGCCAGGCGCACCCCGGACAGGTCGGGCCGCCGTCCGGTACCAGCCAGGGTGAGCATCGCCGCGTACAGGGTGGGCACCGCGAACAGCACCGTGGGCCGGTGCCGTTGCACCAGGTCGGCGACCAGGTGCGGTTCGGCGCGGCCGCGGAAGAGGATCGCCGAGGCGCCGACCGCGAAGGGCAGCAGCAGCGAGTTGCCGAAGCCGTAGCCGAAGGGCAGCTTCGCGGTGGACAGGACCCGGTCCGCGCGGCCGATGCCCAGGTGCGCGCCGATGCCCTGCGGGAAGGCGAGCAGCCCGCGGTGCAGATGCACGACTCCCTTCGGGCGCCCGGTGGATCCGGAGGTGTACTGAATCACCGCCATGTCCTCCCCGTCGCGCGCGACCGCCTCCCACAACGGGCTTGCGGCATCGACGAGTTCGGGCAGCGGGCGCTCACCGCCGGGGCGGGCGGTGAGCAGTACGGCACGCGGGAAGCGCTCGGCGAAGTCGGCGGCGACCTCGCCCGCCGGATCGTCGTGGACGACCACAACCGCCCCGGAGTCCTCGACGATGTAGCGCTGTTCCTCGGCCGTGAGCAGCGGAGAGACCGGCACCGGCACCGCGCCGAGCCGCATCGCGGCAAGCACGAGGGCGACCGGCAGCACGCCGTCCGGCAGCACGGTGACCATGCGGTCGCCGGGCCCGAGACCACTGTCGGCGAGCACGCGGGCGGCCTTGCACACACGCTCGTGCAGCTGCCGGTAGGTGAGTTCGCCCTCCTCGGTGATCAGCGCGACGGCGTCGGCGGTGTCCAGGCCGAGGTGGCGGTCCAGGTACCAGAGGGCGGCGTTGCCCTGCCCGGTGGTGGGTGCGGCAGTCTCGCTCACGCCGCACCCGCCAGGTCCGCGCCAGTGCTCTCGGCTCCTACGGCCCCCGCGCTCTCCACGAGTACGGCGGTGACGCTGCCACCCCGGTCCAGGCACAGGCACAGCGCCAGCGGGCCGTCGATCCGCGCGCCACCGGGTGACGGGACCACTCCACGCCGCAGCGCCTCCACGGCGACGACGACGGCGAGCGAGCCGTCCGCGCCGCCGGTGCGGCCGGTCGTCGCGGTGGGGTTGCAGGTGGGTACGTCCGCGCCCAACTCGGCGGATACGGCGGCCTGTTCGGCGCGTACGACGGCCCGGTCCCCGCTGGAGGCGAGCACCACGAGGCCGATCGCGGAGGCCGTGCGCCCGGCCTGCTCCAGGGCTTCGCGGAGTGCGGCGCGTGCGGCCTCGGTCAACTCCTGGGCGTCGGCGGCCTCGGTGGGGTCGACGGACTCGAAGTCCTCGGTGACGCGCGAGGGTTGCGCGCCGTCGAGGTCCGCTCCGGCCCCGGCCGTCCCGGTCCGCGAAGCACCGCTCGTCAGCGCGGTGGTCTGCCCCGCCCCGCGTACGTAGGCGAGCGCGTCCTCGACCGGAGCGGGACGCAGCACCAGTACGGCGGCCGCCTCGCCCGCGGGTACGGCGCCCTTCGCCGGGGTGGCCGTCGAGTCGACGGCGGCCGAGAGGGTGTCCATTCCGGCGGCGACGACCGCCTCGCACCTCCCGTCGGCGATGTACTCGGCGCCGGTCACCACCGCGTCGAGCCCCGAGGTCGCGCCCGAGGAGAGGGTGAGGTTGGGCCCGTACGCCTTGAGGTGGATGGAGAGTTGGGCCGCCGCCGCGTTGTAGCCGGACTGCGGTCCCCAGACCGGGTTGACGGGGCGGTGGGTGGTGCCGGAGGCGCGGTGGATGGCCAGGTACTCGTTGCGGCCCGCGCCGAGGGTGCCGAGGACGACGGCGGTGGTGTCGGGGGCGGGGGCCGCGGAGATGCCCGTGGCGTCCATGGCGCGCATGAGCAGGCGGCTGTCGCGGCTCAGGGCGCGGGCGGCGCGGGCGCCGACCGCCTCCGTCAGGTCGAGCGGGTCGGTGACATGGGCGGCGGTCACCGGGCGGCTGCCGTCGTCCTGGCCCGCGGGGACCGGCAGCGGGTTGGCGACGAGGGGGATCACGGTCTCGGTGCGGTGGGCGCGCGCGGCGAGCATGTCGTCGAAGAGCGCGGCCACCGTGGTCCCGGCGGCGGTCACCGCGCCGACGGCGGTGACGGCGACGCCGGTCGTCGGTGGCGTCGGGCTTGATGCAGTCACTTCGGTTCCCTGTGGTGTGTGGCGGCCCCGGCCGCCGCGCGGAGCGACAGTGGTGTCGGCGCGCGGCGGCCCGGGCCGGGTGCGGAGGTCAGGACTCGTACCGGCCGAAGACGACCGTCGAGGTGTTGCCTCCGAAGCCGAAGGCGTTGCTCAGCGCGACGTTCACCGGCATGTCGCGGTGGGTGCCGCGCACGATGTCCAACTCGGCGCACTTCTCGTCGGGTTCACGCAGGGTCGGATTGCCGGGCACCCGGCCGTCGCGGATGGCGCGGACGCAGGCGATGGCCTCCACCGCGCTCGCCCCGCCCTGCGCGTGACCGAGCATCCCCTTCACCGAGGACACGGCCGGACGGGCACCCGAAGGGCCGAAGTACGCCTGGGTGACGGCCGCTTCGAGCGCGTCGTTGGCCGGGGTGCCGGTGCCGTGCGCGCTGACGTAGTCGACGTCTCCGGGCGTGAGCCCGGCCATGGCGAGGCTGTCCCGCATACAGGCGAGCATGCCGCGGCCCTCGGGGTGCGGGGCGGTCATGTGGTGGGCGTCGGCGCCCACCGCGTAACCGCTGAGCTCGGCGAGGATGGTGGCCCCGCGGCGCAGGGCGTGGTCCTCGGACTCCAGGACGAGGATGCCCGCGCCCTCGCCCGGCAGCATGCCCTGCCGCTCCCGGTCGAAGGGCCGCACCTGGTCCGGTGCCAGCGCCCGCAAGGTGGTGAACAGCCGGAAGACGGCCTCGGAGAGTTCGTCCGCGCCACCCGCGAGCATGACGTCGGCGCGGCCCGAGCGGATCCGGTCTGCGGCCATGGACAACGCGGTGTTCCCGGCCGCGCAGCCCGCCGCCACGACCTCGCGCGGTCCGCGGAGCCCGAAGGCACGCGCGGGCGCGAGGGCGAGCAGTCCCGGATTGTCCCAGTCCTCGCCGGAGCCGAACTCCCGTCCACGGCGCCGTACTTCCTCGACGTGCGGGCGGGTGCCCATCACGGTGCCGAGCAGTACGCCGGTGCGGCGGGTGTCGCTCTGGTCGAGCAGTTTCGCGTCGCGCAGCGCGGCCTCGGCCGCGTGGTTGACGTAGCGGACACAGCGCGGCACGTCGTGGCCGTGCTCGTCCAGCGGACCGGCCAGCCGGGGGTCCTTGATCTCGGCGGCCAGCCGCGTGGGGTAGCCGCTGGTGTCGAAGCGGGTGACCTCTTCGGTCGCGACCGCTCCGGAGGTCAACTTCGCCCAGAACTCGTCGATTTCCGTGCCGAGCGGGGTGACACAGCCCATCCCGGTCACCACGACTCGGGGGGACGCGCCCGCGTCAGGATGCATGGCCGACCACGCTCCGTACCAGGTCGCCGACGGTCTCCCCGGCGGCTTCCTCATTGGTCAACTGGACGTTGAACTTGGCCTCGATGAACGCGATCGCCTCCAGTTTCTGCAGCGAGTCGCCCGCGAGTTCGTCGTAGAAGTGCGCGGTGGGCGACACCTCGTCGACGCTCAGGCTCAGTACCTGGGCGATGACCTCCCGCACGCCGTACGTGATCTCCGACTCGTCCATGCTCTTCTCCGTTGGGGTTGGGGCCCGAGGGCCGGGGGTGCTGTGCGGATGGCCGGGCGGCGGCTCGGGCCGGGTGGCCCCCTCCGCCGTACGGCCGGGCCGGCTACCGGACGGCCGGTTGCCGGGTAGTGCTGAACAGGCCCCACCAGAGCCTGAGATGACGCAGCGTCAGTCCGCCCGACCAGTGCAGCAGCCGGGACGCGAACAGCCAGTAGCCGATACCGATGACGGCGACCAGGGCGGTGGCCGTGCCGGGCACGGCGGCCGCGAGGAACAGCACCAGGAAGTAGAAGGTGTACTGGTGCATCACCTCGCGCGCGGCGCCGCGGTCCTCGGGCTCGTCGGCCTTCGCCGCGGCCACCACGACCAGCGTCGAGACGGCCACCAGCGGGAAGACCAGCAGTGCCTGCCACGGGAGCTGGCCGAAGGACGTGAACGCGGTGAGGACGACGAAGGGGGCGCCGACCAGGGCGTACACCCGTGCACCGCTCCTGCTGCCCATCAGCGCGATCCACAGGCTGGAGTAGTCGAGCTTCTCGTCCCCCTCGACATCGGTGATGTCCTTGATGCCGGACAGGCCGACGCTGAACGCGGCGAGTACGGCCGCGGCGGGCAGCGTGGGCGAGAGCAGCGAGTCCAGGTCGCCGTGGACCGCCCAGCCGGTGACCATCGGCATGATCAGCGGAGTGATCAGGGCGATCACGGACAGCACCCGGCGCCGCTTGAAGGCCGGACCGATCGAGTAGCAGATGGCGATGAAGACATCGAGCACGAGCACGGCGGCCAGCACGGGGCTCGGCTCCTGCCAGAGCATCACCGCGCCCCCGGCGGCGAACACCAGCCAGGCGATCACACAGGCCGCCTTCATCCGTCCCCAGCCGAACTCCTGCACCAGATGAGTGCGTTCGGGCCGGTTGACGAGGTCGGCCTCGCGGTCGGCGATCCGGTTCACCGACTCGGTACCGATGCAGTACGCGAGCCACAGCGGGATCGCCCCGAGCGCCCAGCCGAGACTGAGCGAGTCGTTGATCGCGAACCCGACCATGAAGCCGCACCAGTAGTACGCGGCGAAGCGCACACTGCAACTGCGGGCCAGGAACAGCGCGGACCTGCCGAGGCCCGGCCGCCGCCGCGCCGCGTCCACCTGTGCCCCCGCGGTCATCAGGACCCCCGCCTCTCCACCCGGACCGGCAGCTTCGCGGGTCCGCGCAGGCCGAGGCCCGGCTTGAAGTCGATGGTCTCCTGCGTGAGTTGGACCGAGGTGATGCGCCGGGTGAGGCCGGTCAGCGCCTCCCGTGCCATCAGGTTGGCCAGCGGGGCGCCCAGGCAGTAGTGGATACCGCGGCCGAAGGAGAGGTTCGGGCGGCCGTCGCGGTCGGCGCGGAAGGTGTCCGGCTCGGGGAAGGCGCGCTCGTCGCGGTTGGCGGCGGCCACCAGGAGGATCACGGCGTCACCGGGCTCGAAGACCTCGCCGTGCAGGTCGAACTTCTCCAGGGCTATCCGGCCGACCTGGTGGGCGGGCGGCTCCAGGCGCATGATCTCGTTGATCACGCCGTCGATGCTGTCCGGGTCGGCGGCGAGGCCCGTGAACGCCTCCGGGTGACGCGCGAAGACCATGCCGGAGTTGCCGATCAGGTTGGAGAAGGTCTCCTGCGCGGCGACCACCAGCAGCACACAGGTCGCGGCGATCTCCTGGGTGCTGAGCGCGCTGCCCTCGTCGCGGGCGCGCACCAGGTGCGAGATCAGGTCCTCGCCCTGTCCGCCCTCGGCGGCGCGCCGCTCGGCCAGTTCGAGGAAGTACGTGGTGCAGGCACCGGTCGCCGCACGACGGGTCGCGGCCACCTCGGGCGGCAGCTCCACGTCCAGGTCGAGCATGCCCGCGATCTGCACCGACCAGCTGGTGAACTGCTCCTGGTCGGCCTCGGGGATGCCGAGCATCGAGCCGAGCACGCGTATCGGCATCGGCGTGGCGAGACGCTCCATCAGGTCGAACTCCGCCGGGAGTTCACCGAGCAGCTCGTCCACGATCGATGCGATCCGCGGCCGCATCGCGTTGATGATGGCGGGCGTGAAGGCCTGCGAGACCAGGCCGCGCAGCTTGGTGTGCTCCGGCGGGTCGGTGAGCAGGAACATCTTGGCGTCGAAGTCGTCGAGCCCGAAGCCGAGGAACGGCGGCAGCTCCTCGGAGGAGCCCATGATCTGCTCGAAGAACTTGGAGTTGGCGAAGTCCTTGCCCATCCGCCGGTCCCGCAGCAGCGCTTCGCAGTCCTCGTAGCGGCTGACCATCCACACCCCGAGCGGGCCGCGCATCACCGGCAGGTTCTCGCGTAGGAACGCGTACGCGGGGTACGGATTCTGCTGGAGCCCCGGGTCCGTCGGGTCGAAGGAGACGCCGCCGGGGGCGGGGCCGTCGGCTGGAACCTCGGGTGCGCTGTGGGTCTGGCTCATTGCGGAACTCTCTTTCCGGCGAAGGGCCCTGGGGCCTTGCCGAGGATCCGGGGCTGTGTGGAACCCGCGGAGTCGGGCGGATGTCGTGCTGCTTGCCATTGCCGGTGCGGGTACGGCGGTGCCGTTACGGGCTGCCGCTGCTTCGGCGATGTGGTCCGGTACCGGGTCGGGTGGTGCGCTCGGACGTGGGCTCGGGCGGGTGCCTGAGGTGCGTCACGCGGTCGACTGCTACGACGTACCTCATCCCTCATCCGTAACCGATCGGCGGTGCCTGCTCTTCGCTGTCTGACGCGGCGACTGGGCCGCGAGTTGTGCGGTGGACTGCTATGCGTTGTGTGACGCTCAAAGGTGCGTGCGCGGTTCAGTCCGCGGTTATCGAATATGGCCGTATCGGCTTGTGTTTGTCAGTTCAGTTTTCGGGTTCGGATTCCGGTGCCGCAATTGCTCCGATTCCGACGTCTCGGGGCTTTCGGCAGGGGTGCGGACCGCTTCCACGGGCCCCGGCCCGCCGTATGCGCCCGGCTTCCCGGGTACGGGCCGTGGCCGCGGAAGTCCGCCGGGCCGGCGGGCGGTTCAGCCCGCGGCGCTCAACCGCTCCGGTGTCTTGGCGGAGGCCGACGCCCGCGCGGCGAGGGCCTGCCACTGCCGCGCGCACTCCGCCGCCATCTCGGCGATCGCCGCGGCCCGGTGCGCGGGCACCGCCTCGGCGACCCGGTCCCAGCGCTGGGTCTGGGTCACGTGCATCTCCAGCATCCGCAGCAGCAGACGGCCGCTGTTCGTCTGCCGCAGCGAGGGGTCACGGCACAGACTGCGGAACGTCGACTCCCGCTCGCGCGCGCCCGTATCGGCCGCCGCTGCCCGCCGGACGCCCCGGGTCTCCGGGCCCTCCGGCCCCGGCGGCAGCGCCTGCGACTCCTCGGAAACAGCCTGTTCAGAGGCCTTCCGGCTGCCGCCGCCGCGACGCTGCGGTACGGGGTCCTCGCCACGGCCGAGACGGGCGCGTACGTCGCGTACGGTGCCCGCGGAGATCCCGGCCCGCGCCGCGATGTCGCGCAGCGAGGCCTGCGGATGCGCGGCGATCAGCCGACTCGCCAGGCGGCGGCCCTCCGCGCTGCTGACCGGACGCTCCTTGCCGTCGCAGCCGATCCGCGACAGCGGCTGCACCGCCTCGCCGCCGATCTTGCGCCGCTGTACCGCGACGGTCTTGTGCGAGATCCCGGTGACCTGGGCGATCGCCCGGTCCGACCACTGCGGGTGGGACACGATGATCCGTGCCGCCGCGGCCGTGCGCTCGGCGAGCGAGAGCGGCAGCCCGTGCCCGATGTTGGTCTGCACTGCGAGGACGAAGGCGTCCTCCTCGGGCCCGTCGAAGAACCGCGCCTCGATCTCACCGCGCCCGCGCAGCCGCGCGACCCGCAGCCGGTGCGTACCGTCGATGACCCTCATGGTCGGCCGGTGCACCACGATGGGCGGCAGTTCCGCCGCCGACTCGGCGAGCGTCAGCGCGTGTTCCAGGTTCTCGGCCTCCTGCCGCGGCGAATCCGCGGAAAGCACGGCGGCCACCGGAACGAGCTGCACATCGGAGAGCGGAAAGGCCCGTGGTGCGGGACGGCCGCCCGCCCAACGCAACGGGACACGCACATCCTCGACGACATCCATGACGTCCATGACATCCATTAGTTGACTCCCCCGAATCAATGGACTTCACCCAGCCGGAATACCGAATTCCGTACTCTCCCCCACACCTCGGAAACTGTACGCAATGACACCCCGGCTCCGCACGGGCGCGTGCCCGAGCCTGTAGCCGACCACTAAAGCACCACTAAAACCGCAGGTCAGGGCGCTGGACACGGAAGGGTTCGCACGTTCGAGCCTGCCGTCCACAACCGACACCGAGGCGACGGCGAAGCGACGGCGGCACGACGGCAAAACCGCGGCGGGGCTGCGGCGGGGCCAACAGCGGCGAGACAGCGGGCCGGCCGGAGAACGGCCCGCCGTTGACCGGCGGACCGTCGGCGAGCGAGAACCGGCAGTGGACGAGAACCAGCCACGGGCGACCAGGGGTAACCCGGGCCAACCCGGGGGCAATTCCGAGATTCGAGCGTCATCGAATCCCTCCCCCTCAACATTCCGGGCACCGATATGCCTTCACCCCGCAAAGCACATAAGCACGACAGGGGACACGGAAGACACATCCGGCACAACGGAATTCCCACTCCCCAAAATCGCGCACAAAGACACATACCGAACCACCGCCGCCACCCCCAACGCCCCCACCCGGAAGCCCGGTTGAACCACTCTCCGTGGCGACCTCGGCACTTTTCTGCAACTCGCGTAGACCCTATGTCGCATTTACCCTCCTATGACGCCCCTCCTCTCCCTGCGTTGAAAAAAGATGAGCGTGGCGTGACAGAGGGGTGCACTGCATGGTGGAAGGGACGACGAACGCGCCACGGGCGATTGCCGACGTCCCACCGAGCGCGGCGCGCGGCCGGACCGTATTCAGGAACGGATCCGCCCCCAAAGGCGCCCTCGATTGCGCGGCAACACACCCTCGGCGCGCGGTAACACCTGAGGACATATGGGGAGTTGATACCGGCGATGGGAAGACCAGAAGCACACATCGACCCGTCCGAGGGACCGCTGCAGCGCTTCGCGCACGACCTGCGAGCCGTACGGCACAAGGCAGGCAGCCCCTCGTACGAGTCACTGGCGAGCCGCGCGAACTACTCGGGCACCACACTGGCCGCCGCCGCCCGCGGCATCCAGCTCCCGAGCCTGGAGGTCACCCTCGCCTACGTGAGCGCCTGCGACGCCAACCCGCAGCCATGGGTGGCCTATTGGAACCGCACCCGCGCGGCCCTGGCCCAGCACGCACAGGACCGCACCCGCCAACGGCCGCCGCAGCGCAGGGTGTCGACGGCCGGTACGACGACGTCACGCCCCGTCAGGCGAGTGGGCGGCGGCGACCGCCCGGACCGCTCCGAACGGTCCGACCATGCCGGACGCGAGCGGAGGGATCAGTTCGCGGGGGCGTGAGGCGGGGGAGGTAACTCCCCGTGTCACGCGGGGAGTTGTGTTGCGTTGTGCGTGAGCGTACGGGAGGGCCCGCACCGCCTTTTGGGTGGTGCGAGCCCTCTCCGGTCAGCCGGTCAGCCGGTCAGCCGGTCAGCCGGTCAGCCGGTCAGCCGGTCAGCCGGTCAGCCGGTCAGCCGGTCAGCCGGTCAGCCGGTCAGCCGGTCAGCCGGTCAGCCGTAACGGCTCATCCCTACAGGCGAGTTACGACCCGAGGCTGTCGAAACTGACGGAACCGCCCTGGTTCTCGTCGTCGGTGCCCCAGACGGCCTGTCCGTCGGGCAGCACCGTGACCGCCTCGATCTTGCGGTTGTCCTGGAGGGTGAAGGTCCGCAGCGGCACGAGGTCCGCCTGCTCCCGCAGGTTCAGCACGACCCGGTCCTGCCCTCGCACGACCAACTGCCCGGCGTCGTACACCGCGGAACTGAACGGCCCGTCGTCCACATTGGGGTCGGACGCCGAGGACACCAGGAGCCTGCCGTCGGCCAGCACCTTGAGGTCGCTGATGTGCCGCACCTCGTCCCGGTCCGGGACCGGCACGGCGAACTCCCGGACGCTCGGCGCCCCCATTCCGGCTCCGAGGCCGCCGTCCCGCACCTCGGCGGCCCGCACCATGGCATGCTCGCTGCCCGCGCCCCTGGTGGCCCACACCGCGAAGACCCGGCCCGAGGCGCCCTCGGACCACAGCGCGAAGCTCTCGTAGTTGTCCCCCGGCCGCCGGTCCGGCAGCGCGACGGGATCGCCCTGCACGGTCGCCGTCCCACCCGCGACGACGATCTCGTACGCCATGCCCGCACTGGTCACCGCGACGTAGCGGCCCGGCTGCCCCGGCACCGCGTCGAGCGCCTCCAGATCCGCGGGCAGCGGACCACTCCAGTCCAACTCCCTGGTCACCGGCACCTCGCCGGGCCGCAGCCGCACCGTGGCGACCCGGCTCTCGCCCGCCTTCTTGTTGTCCCGCACCACGACCAGATCGGCCGAACCCTCGCCACCCGCCCCGCCCTCCTGCACGGCCATGCCGCTCACACCACCGGTGATGCCGGTGCCGACGCGCTGCCACTGGGGAGCGAGGAGGGCCGCTTGGGCGGCGGGGGTCGCGGCGGCGATAGCGCCGCAGAGGAGAAGGCAAACAGCTGTTCTCTTTTTGATCATGGTCTCGACGCTAGGCGCGGTGCCTGCCCGACAGCCCTCAGCCCGCCGCCGCACGCCGACTCAATCCCTCGGACGGCTCCGCTCGCGGCCTTGTGCGCCCCGCTGTTCGGTGGATTTGGCAGCAGCCTGGACGCCTGAACTCGCGCAAACGAAAGAGCCGGAACGACCGTCACCAACCCAGTCGTCCCGGCCCTGTCATCGGATGGACTCGCTACTGCCCCTGCTGCCGCTTGGGCCGCCAAACCACCAACGCGCTCGACTGCTGCACCTGCTGATACGGCACGAGATCGCGCCGGTACGAAGCGTGCACCGCGTCCTCGCGCTGCTGCATCGCCGCCGCCGCGCCCTCGACCGCTGCCGAGAGTTCGGCGACGCGGGACTGGAGTGCGGCGACCTGGTTCTCCAGCTCGATGATGCGTTTGATGCCGGCCAGGTTGATGCCCTCGTCCTGGGAGAGGGCCTGCACCTGGCGGAGCAGGTCGATGTCGCGGGCCGAGTAGCGGCGGCCCCGGCCGGCGGTGCGGTCCGGGGAGACCAGGCCCAGGCGGTCGTACTGGCGGAGGGTCTGCGGGTGCAGGCCGGACAGTTGGGCCGCCACCGAGATCACGTACACCGGGGTCTCGTCGGTCAGCTCGTACGGGTTACGGCGTCGCCCATCCATCCTCATGCTCCCTTCGCGGCCTGGAAGAGTTCTGCCCGCGGATCGTCGTCCGCAGTCGCCTCGCGGTAGGCCTCCAGGGCGTCTTTCGCCTTGCCCGAGAGGTCCTTGGGTACGACGACCTCCACGGTGATCAGCAGATCGCCGCGGGTTCCGTCGGCCCGGCTCGCGCCCTTGCCGCGGGCCCGCATGGTGCGGCCGCCGGGGGTGCCCGCCGGAAGCTTCAGCGTGACCGGGGGCCCGCCGAGGGTGGGCACCTTGATCTCGCCGCCGAGTGCCGCCTCGGTGAAGCTGACCGGCACGGTGACGGTGAGGTTGTCGCCCTTGCGGCCGAAGACCGGATGGGCGTCGACGTGCACCACCACGTACAGGTCACCGGCCGGTCCGCCGCGTTCGCCGGGGGCGCCCTTGCCGCGCAGCCGGATGCGCTGCCCGTCGCTGACGCCCGCCGGGATACGGACCTGCATGGTGCGCGAGGACTTGGCCCGGCCGCTGCCCTTGCAGACCTCGCAGGGGTCCTCGGCGATCAGGCCGCGGCCCTTGCAGTCGGGGCACGGATCGGTCAGCGAGAAGCCGCCGCCCGAGCCGCGCGCCACCTGCCCGGTACCGACGCAGGTCGGGCACACCCGGGGCGTGCCGTTCTTGTCGCCGGTGCCCGAACAGGCCTTGCAGGGCTGCTGGCTGGACATCCTGAGCGGAACCGTGGCGCCGTCGACGGCCTCGTTGAAGCTGAGCGTCACCTCGGACTCGATGTCCTGGCCCCGGCGCGGCTGGGTGCGGCCGCCCGCGGGCGCGCCGCCCCGGTTGAACAGGCCGCCGAACACGTCGCCGAGCCCGCCGCCGAAACCTCCGGCGCCCTGGCCCTGGCCCTGCGCTCCGCCGCCGAACAGGTCACCGAGGTCGAAGTTGAACGAGCCGCCGCCCGCGCCCGGCCCCGGACGGAATCCGCCGTTGCCGAACAGGGCGCGCGCCTCGTCGTACTCCTTGCGCTTCTTCGGGTCGCCGAGGATGTCGTTCGCCTCGGAGATCTCCTTGAAGCGCTCCTCCGCCGTGGCGTTGCCCTTGTTGGCGTCGGGGTGGTTCTCCCGCGCCAGCTTGCGGTACGCCTTCTTGATCTCGGCGTCGGTGGCGTCCTTGGGGACGCCGAGAACCTTGTAGTAGTCCTTCTCGATGAAGTCCTTGGTACTCATCCCCGGCGTCCCTCCTCTCGGCCGTCTGGGCCCTGTGGACCACGTGTGCTGCGAAAGGCGTCAGCCCTCGTCCGGGCCACCGCTCTCCGTTCCCTTGGCGTTCTTGTCCCCGCCGTCGGCGTCCTGACCGTCCTTGCCCTTGGCCTTGTCGCCGCCGGCCTTCGGCTCGGACGCGGAGTCCTTGCCCCCGTCCGGCTGCGCGCCCGGCTGCGGCTCGGCCACCGCCACCCGCGCGGGGCGGATGGTGCGCTCCCCGAACCGGTACCCCGGCTGCAGGATCGCGACGCAGGTCGTCTCCGTGACGTCCGGCGCGTAGCTGTGCATCAGGGCCTCGTGGATCGTCGGGTCGAAGGGCTCGCCCTCCTTGCCGAAGTTCTGCAGACCCATCTTGGCGGTGATGGCCTCCAGCGATTCGGCCACCGACTTGAAGCCGCCGACCAGTTCGCCGTGCTCCCGCGCCCGGCCGATGTCGTCGAGCACCGGCAGCAGTTCGCCGAGCAGGTTCGCCACGGCGACCTCCTTGACGGTGACCCGGTCACGATCGACCCGGCGCCGGTAGTTCTGGTACTCGGCCTGGAGCCGCTGGAGGTCCGCGGTGCGCTCGCCGAGCGCGGTGCGTACCTGGTCCAGCTGCGCGAGGAGACCTGCGTCCCCGGCCGGGGCCGACGCGCCCTCCTGAGAGGGAGCGTCGGCCTTACCGGCCGCTGCGGCCTTGGCGTCGTCCTCGCCGGACGCGCCTTCGGAGACGTCAGGCTCGTTGTTCTCGTCGAAGCCCGGGGTCTCCTTGGTCACGCGGCACCGTCCTTGCCCGGCTTCTCGTCGTCGACGATCTCGGCGTCCACGACGTCGTCCGCGTCAGCGGGACCGGCCTGCGCGCCACCCGGGGCGGCACCGTCGGGGCCACCGGCGGCCTGGGCGTCCGCGTAGAGAGCCTGGCCGAGCTTCTGCGAGACCGCGGCGACCTTCTCGGTGGCGGTACGGATCTCGGCGGTCTCCTCGCCCTTGAGCTTCTCCTTGAGCTCGACGACCGCGGCCTCGACCTCGGTCTTCACGTCACCCGGGACCTTGTCCTCGTTGTCCTTGAGGAACTTCTCGGTCTGGTAGACGAGCTGCTCGCCCTGGTTGCGCGTCTCGGCGGCCTCGCGGCGGGCGTGGTCCTCCTCCGCGTACTTGTCGGCCTCCTGGCGCATCCGGTCGACCTCGTCCTTCGGCAGCGAGGAGCCGCCGGTGACGGTCATCTTCTGCTCCTTGCCCGTACCGAGGTCCTTCGCGGTGACGTGCATGATGCCGTTGGCGTCGATGTCGAAGGAGACCTCGATCTGCGGGACACCGCGCGGGGCCGGCGGCAGACCGGTCAGCTCGAACATCCCGAGCTTCTTGTTGTACGCCGCGATCTCGCGTTCGCCCTGGTAGACCTGGATCTGCACGGACGGCTGGTTGTCCTCGGCCGTAGTGAAGATCTCCGACCGCTTGGTCGGGATGGTCGTGTTCCGCTCGATGAGCTTGGTCATGATGCCGCCCTTGGTCTCGATACCGAGGGACAGCGGGGTCACGTCGAGGAGCAGGACGTCCTTGACCTCACCCTTGAGGACACCGGCCTGGAGCGAGGCGCCGATGGCGACGACCTCGTCCGGGTTCACACCCTTGTTGGCCTCCTTGCCGCCGGTCAGCTCCTTGACGAGCTCGGCGACGGCGGGCATCCGGGTGGAACCGCCGACCAGGACCACGTGGTCGATCTCGGACAGCTGGATACCCGCGTCCTTGATGACGTTGTGGAACGGCGTCTTGCAGCGGTCCAGAAGGTCGCTCGTCAGCTGCTGGAACTGGGCTCGGGTGAGCTTCTCGTCCAGGTGGAGCGGGCCCTCGGCGGACGCCGTGATGTAGGGCAGGTTGATGTTGGTCTCGGTGGAGGAGGACAGCTCGATCTTGGCCTTCTCGGCCGCCTCGCGCAGACGCTGGAGCGCCATCTTGTCCTTGCCGAGGTCCACGCCGTGACCGTTGGCGAACTGCTTCACCAGGTAGTCGACGACGCGCTGGTCCCAGTCGTCACCACCGAGGTGGTTGTCACCGTTGGTGGCCTTCACCTCGACGACGCCGTCGCCGATCTCCAGCAGCGAGACGTCGAAGGTGCCGCCACCGAGGTCGAAGACCAGGATGGTCTGGTCGTCCTTGTCGAGACCGTAGGCCAGAGCGGCCGCGGTGGGCTCGTTGACGATGCGCAGGACGTTGAGGCCCGCGATCTCACCGGCCTCCTTGGTGGCCTGACGCTCGGAGTCGTTGAAGTACGCCGGGACGGTGATGACCGCGTCCGCGACCTTCTCGCCGAGGTAGGACTCCGCGTCGCGCTTCAGCTTCTGCAGGATGAAGGCGCTGATCTGCTGCGGGTTGAAGCCCTTGTCGTCGATGTCGACGCGCCAGTCGGTGCCCATGTGACGCTTGACGGACCGGATGGTCCGGTCGACGTTGGTGACCGCCTGCCGCTTCGCCACCTCGCCGACGAGCACCTCACCGTTCTTGGCGAAGGCGACGACGGACGGCGTGGTCCTGGCGCCCTCTGCGTTGGTGATGACGGTGGGCTCACCGCCCTCCAGAACGCTGACGACGGAGTTAGTCGTGCCCAGGTCGATGCCGACCGCACGTGCCATTTTCGATTCCTCCAGTGACTTGAGTGGAACAGGCTCAAGAGTGCACGACGAAACCACATGCGTCAACAGAGGTGAGTCGAGGCCACTCAACTTTTATCCCGCGCTTACGGGCAGGGCTGTGCGCCGGGAACAGGAGAACGCGGGAGTGCGGCGCCCGAAGCGCGGGCTCCCGCCCGGCAAGGCAGGGTTACCTGAGCGACACAGATCACCATCCGGCTGACTACAGTGCGGCGCAGTAAGTGGGTACACCCTGAGCGACGAGCTGAGCGGCCGCTCAGGAACAGCAGCCCGCAGCAGAACCCCGGCAGGCCCGGCTTCCGCTCGTCGCCCGCCGCCCTCATCTGGTACGAGGAGCCCTACATGCAACTCGCCGCGATCATCGTGTCGACGGTCCTCAGCGTGATCGGCGTCGCCCTCCTCGGCCGCGCCACCGTGAAGTTCGTACGTTTCTTCCGGCTCGGCGCACCGCTGCCGGAGAACGCGAACCGCCTGGACAACCCCTGGCAGCGCAGCGTGACGCTGGTCAAGGAGTTCCTGGCGCACTCACGGATGAACCGCTGGGCCCTCATCGGTTTCGCCCACCTGTTCGTCGCCATCGGCTTCTACACCCTGGTCGGCACGCTGGTGAACGCGTACGGCCAGCTCTACCAGGCCGACTGGATGCTGCCGATCATCGGCGACTGGCTCCCGTACGAGATGTTCGTCGAGTTCATCGCCTCGGCGACCACGCTCGGCATCCTCACCCTGATCGTGGTCCGGCTCCTGAGCCTGCCGAACAAGGCGGGCCGCAAGTCCCGCTTCTCCGGCTCGACCCCGTGGCAGGCGTACTTCGTCGAGTACGTGATCCTGATCATCGGCCTCGCGATCTACTCCCTGCGCGGCCTCGAAGGCGCACTGCACCACGTGGACCACTACGAGGCCGCCTACTTCGCCTCGTACCCGCTGACCACCCTGGTCGACGGCCTGTCCACCGGCACCCTTCAGCACCTGGTGTACCTGGTCGCCACCATCAAGATCGGCACGACCATGATCTGGATGATCACGGTCTCCACGAACCTCGACATGAGCGTGGCCTGGCACCGCTTCCTGGCCTTCCCGAACATCTGGTTCAAGCGCGAGTCCTCGGGCCGTACCGCCCTGGGTGCGCTGCAGCCGATGTCCTCGGGTGGTAAGCCGATCAACTTCGAGGACCCGGGTGAGGACGAGGTCTACGGCGTTTCGCAGGTGGAGCAGTTCTCCTGGAAGGGTCTGCTGGACTTTTCCACGTGTACGGAGTGCGGGCGTTGTCAGTCGCAGTGCCCGGCGTGGAACACGGGCAAGCCGCTGTCGCCGAAGCTGCTGATCATGTCGCTGCGCGACAACTCGCACGCCAAGGCGCCGTATCTGCTGGCCGGTGGCGGCAAGACCGTCGAGGGCGAGGAGAAGGGCAGCGAGGAGCAGCTCGCCGGTGTCCCGGCGGCCGCGCTGGCTGAGGCGGAGCGGCCGTTGATCGGTACCGCCGAGGAGAACGGCGTGATCGACCCGGACGTGCTGTGGTCCTGCACGACGTGTGGTGCGTGTGTGGAGCAGTGCCCGGTCGACATTGAGCATGTTGACCACATCGTCGATATGCGGCGTTACCAGGTGATGATCGAGTCGTCGTTCCCGTCGGAGGCGGGGACGATGCTGAAGAACCTGGAGAAGAAGGGCAACCCGTGGGGGTTGGCGAAGAAGCAGCGTCTGGAGTGGACCAAGGAGGTCGACTTCGAGGTCCCGGTCGTCGGTAAGGACATCGAGGACCTGTCCGAGGTCGACTACCTGTACTGGGTGGGCTGCGCGGGCGCTCTGGAGGACCGGGCGAAGAAGACCACCAAGGCCTTCGCCGAGCTCCTGCACATCGCCGGGGTGAAGTTCGCCATCATGGGCGGGGATGAGAAGTGCACGGGTGACTCCCCGCGCCGTCTCGGCAACGAGCCCTTGTTCCAGGAGCTGGCGATGGAGAACGTCGCCGCGCTGAACATGGCCTTCGGCGAGGACGACGAGGACGAGGCCACCAAGAAGCCGCGCTCGGCGAAGAAGATCGTCGCGACGTGCCCGCACTGCCTCAACACCCTGGGCAACGAGTACCCGCAGCTCGGGGGTGACTACGAGGTCATCCACCACACCCAGCTGCTGCAACACCTCGTGGACGAGGGCAAGTTGATCCCGGTGACGCCGGTCGAGGGCATCATCACCTACCACGACCCGTGCTACCTGGGCCGTCACAACAAGATCTACACCCCGCCGCGCGAGATCATCGCCAAGGTTCCGGGCCTCAGGAACGAGGAGATGCACCGCCACAAGGAACGCGGCTTCTGCTGTGGTGCGGGTGGTGCGCGGATGTGGATGGAAGAGCGGATCGGCAAGCGCATCAACAACGAGCGCGTGGACGAGGCCCTGTCCCTCAACCCGGACATCGTCTCCACCGCCTGCCCGTTCTGCCTCGTCATGCTCACCGACTCCGTCAACGGCAAGAAGGCCCAGTCCGACAGCGGCTCCGCCGCGGGCGGCGTCGCCAAGGAGAGCATCACCGTCGTCGACGTCGCCCAACTCCTCCTCGACTCCGTGAAGACGGCCCCTGACGGTCCGCCTCCGGCGGGCGAAGCGGGCAGCGAGGACGCGCCGGAGCCCCAGCCGGTGAAGTAGCGGAGCACCGACGGCACGGGCCAGGGTTCACCTCCGGGTGACCCTGGCCCTTCGTCGTACCGGCGTCAGGAACGGAACCGGCTCGCCGTCAGCCCCGCGTTGTTGAAGTCGACGTGTACGGCGAGGAGTTGGCCCTTCGCCGAGAAGCTTCCGTACACCGGGTAGCCGCCGTCGCCGTAGCCGGAGGAGTCGGTGATCACGTTCTCCGGGCGCCCGAGGAGCGGCACGTCGAGGGGGCGGGAGAGTGCCGACAGCTCGTCCAGGAAGTACGTCTCCAGCGCCTCCTCGTCCC
Source organism: Streptomyces sp. NA04227 (assembly GCF_013364195.1). Taxonomy (NCBI): domain Bacteria; kingdom Bacillati; phylum Actinomycetota; class Actinomycetes; order Kitasatosporales; family Streptomycetaceae; genus Streptomyces; species Streptomyces sp. NA04227. The sequence goes on from NZ_CP054918.1 coordinate 3,523,192, forward strand.
GCTCCCAGAGGTCGTGGAAGGCGGTCCAGTCGAGTACCGCCACCTCGCCGCCGTCCACCCCGACGACATCGCAGCCGTCGGGGTCGGCGCCGGGGACGCTGGTGGGCAAGGGCCCACGACGGGCCTCGGGCGGCATGCCGTTGCCGTGACCCGCGATGATCACGCTCAGGGCCGCATTGCAGGTCCAGGGCGTCCCGTCGTCGCGCGTGCGGACGAAGCGGGTGACCAGGACCGGGTGTTCGCCGGGCGGGACGGGCACCTGGAGCAGCGCGTCGGGGTCTGCGTAGCCGGGGTCGCCCATGCCGAGGGTTCCGCTCGGGACGGACACCTTGCCGAGCTCGGACACCGTCAACTGGACCGTCCGGCCTGCCGCATGGCCCTCTCCGGTGTGCAGAGCCGGGCTCGCCGTGAAGTATTCGCTCACACGGCCGAGCGTACGAGCCGGGTACGACAACGCGGCGGTCACCGGAGGGCGACGCAGTACCGCGCCTCCCCATCAGGGCACAGAGGCCCCCGGCTCGATCCCCAACCAAAAGACTGGACGCCGGAACGGCACGGCCGAGCTCCTCGATGATCACCGGTTCACCACAGTGGCGGCCCAGAGGAGGCCACAAGTACCGTTTTGCGGCACCGTGACGAGAAGACGAGCAAGCTCGGGATGCGCCACCCTCCCCTTCATGTGGACCTTCCGGAGGGCTTCGTGAACAAGCCTCGCCAGGTGCGCGCGGTCGCCTTGGTCTGCCTTGGTCTCATGGCATTCGGTCTCGGCGCGTGCGGGGAGGACGAGGCGGCGCCCCGGCGGGTGGCCCCTGCTGTGGCCGGCTCCGCCGAGGAAGCGGGCGGTATGGACGCGCTGATCAGGGCGGCGAAGAAGGAGGGCCATCTCAACGCCATCGCGTTGCTGCCCCACTGGGCCAACTACGACGCCCTGTTCTCCGGGTTCGAGAAGAAGTACGGCATCGAGGTCACGGTCGCCCGGCCGTATGCCCACAGCCAGAACGAGATCGAGGACGTGAAGAAGTACCGGGGACGCGACCACGCCCCCGACGTACTCCAGCTCGGTGACAGCTTCGCCCGGTCCGCGGCCGAGCAGGGCCTGCTTGACCCGTACCGGGTCCAGGACTGGGACAAGATCCCGCGGAACCAGAAGGACCCGCAGGCTCACTGGTACAACAACTACGGCGGCTACATCTCCATCGGCTGCGACGTCGGCCGCGTCAAGAGGTGCCCCGTCTCCTTCGCCGATCTGCTCAAGCCGGAGTACGAGGGCAAGGTCGCTCTCAACGGCAAGCCCACCGTCGCCGGCCAGGCCCTGGCGAGCGTGTTCGCCGCCGCCCTCACCAACGGCGGATCGACGGACGACATCCAGCCGGGTGTCGACTTCTTCGCCGAGCTGGCGAGGGCGGGCAACTACAACCGCGGCAACCCCAACCCCGCCTCGATCGCCCGGGGCAGGACACCGATCGCCATCGGGTGGGACTACCTCAATCTCTCCTACGCCCGGCAGCTCCGCCGCATGGGAGTGAAGTGGGAGGTGTCCATCCCCTTCGATGCCAGTTTCACCCAGTACTACGCACAGGCGATCAACAAGCACGCCCCCCACCCGGCCGCAGCACGCCTGTGGGAGGAGTACCTCTTCAGCCCGGAGGGCCAGAACCTCCGGCTCGTGGACTATGCCCGCCCGGTACTGATGGATGCCATGGCCGAGGACGGCACCCTCGACAAGTTCCTGGCCGCGAGGCTGCCCACGGTCGAGGGTGCGACGGCCTTCCCGACGCCGGAGCAACTGGACAAGGCCCTGCGGTTGGTGCGGAAGACCTGGGGCAATGCCGTTGGAGACTGACCTCGATCGGGTGCCCCGGCCTTTGTCGTGACTCCGCTGTCGCGGCTCCGCCCCGCTTCGGCGCGCCGCACACCGGCGCACCGTCGCACAGAGGGGGCGCCCATCGGCCGCGTGACCGCCCCGGTCTGCTACCGGCCACTTGGGAGGTTTCCGTGGAGCCTTCCACGGGCGTACCGCACCTTGCTCCACACTCGTCTCTGCTCGAACCGGCCGTCACATCCAACCACCGCAGCCGAACACCACGGCCGACCACGGGGGCCGACCACCGGGGCCAGCTGCCGCCCCAACGGCTCCACTTGGACTCGAACCAGGGATGTTCGACAACCACATTCGGCAACCACACAGGGGGAAACAGATGAGGCTTCGGTCCCGGCCAATCCCGCGCCGACGTGCCGCCCGTGCGGGCCTGCTCGCCGCCGCCACGATCACCGTGCTCGGCACGCTCGCCACCCTGAGCCCGCCCGCGGACGCCCTGCCGTCGGCGGACCTGAACGAGCGGTGGTCGCGCCAATGAGCGACCGGGTCCGGCCGTGAAGGCGCCGTCGTGAGGCTGCGGGCTCTGCGCCTGTGCAGGCCCCGCGGCAAGCGGCCCCAGGTCACGGTTTCCGAGCACACCTCCAACACGGTGGCCGACGCCACGGTGCACGGATCGGTGCTCCTGGCACAGAACATCACGGGGAACACGTTCAACTCCCTTGCGCCGCAACCGAGTTTCGCCGACCTGCTGAACGAAGCAGCGGGCCTGCTGGTCCGTTCCCTGCGCACGCAGTGGGCCGAGGAGGAAGGGCGGCGGAAGGTCCACGATCCGTTTCCGCTGCCGGTGCGCTGGCGGGAGGCGCACACGGAGGTAGCGGACCACGAACCCAACGTAGGACGCGCCCGGGCACAGGCCGCGCCGCCGCCGTCCGCCCTGTCCGGTGAACTCGCGGACATCGCGGCCGTTTACCAGGGGGTCCGCTCGCAGCGGATGGTGGTGCTCGGGCGGGCGGGCACGGGCAAGACCGTACTGGCCGTACGTCTGCTGCTGGACCTCCTCGGGCCGCCCGGGCACCTGCCGTCCCGCGTTCCGGTGTTCTTCAGCATCTCCTCGTGGAACCCCACGACCACGCCCCTGCGCCGCTGGATGACGCAGCAACTGGAGCGTGACCACCCGGGTTTGGCCGAGCCGCTCGCCAACGCCCCAAGCCTGGCAGCCGCGTTGGTCGACAACGAGCTGATCCTGCCCGTCCTGGACGGCTTCGACGAGATCGCCGACGGGCTGCACCGTCCTGCGCTGAGGGCACTCAACACCGAAACGCGGATGCCTCTCTTCCTGACCAGCCGCACCGACGAGTACGCGGCCGCCGTCCGCGGTACGGCGGTCCTGTCCGCCGCCGCCGTCGTCGAGCTGGCCGGGCTCGAACTGTCGGACACCGCCGACTACTTGAGGCGCAGCTCCCGCCGGGCACGTGACGGCACGACCGCCTGGGACCCGGTCCTGGAACGGCTGCGCGAAGACCCGCGGCATCCGGCGAGCAGCCACCTGAGCACGGTCCTGCGCACGCCCCTCATGGTCGCTCTCGCCCGCGACGTCTACAGCAACGCGCGGGACCGGACGCCGGCCGATCTCCTGGACGTCGACCGGTTCGGCAGCCCGGAGGCACTGGAGGACCATCTTCTCGACATGTTCGTCCCCGCGCGGTACGCGGACGAGCCCGCACACCGCCGCGAACTCGTCCCGCAGTGGCTGGGGTTCCTTGCCGGGCACCTGCGTCGCTCGCGTACCACGGACCTCGCCTGGTGGCGAATGGGGACCGATGTGAACCGCCGCACCCGCACATGGCTGGTGGGGCTGCTCGGCGGTCTGGGCTTCGGGCTCGTGGACGCCCTGATCGCACTGCCCGTGAACTGGCTCATCTACGGCTACGCCCTCCCGGAGGCGATCGGGCTGTCCTTCCTGGAGGCGCTGTCGTTCGGTGCCGCCTGCGGATCGGGGGTCGCACTCGCCCATCTGTTCTGGGGTGCCGACGCGGCCGCCATGCCTACGCGCGTACGCGTACGGGTGCCGGTGTCGTTCTCCGGCGGCGGGTGGAGCCGACACCGGGCAGCCACCGGGGTCAGGGGCAGGTTCAGGCAATCGGTGTCACGCCTCGGAGCCGGGGTCCTGTACGGCTACGTCTTCTCCTGCCTGGGCTTTGCCGTGTACATCGTCCTCAGCACGCTGGCCCTGGGGGCCTTCGACATGGGTGACTGGGCCGAGACCATGCGGTTCCATTTCAGCACCAGCGCCGTCTACTTGGGCCTCGCCTGCGGGCTCACCCTGGCACTCGTCGCCGCCCTCGAAGTCCCCATCGACATCGACAGCGCGGTCAGCCCTTCCGCGCTCTTGCGCACGAACCGCGAGAGCGTGCTGGCCCGGACACTCGTGTTCGTCCTGGTTCTGGCAGTCCTCGGCGCCGTCTTCTTCGCCGTGTCCATCGACGTATCGGCCCTGGGCCTTCTGGTGTTCGTGGTCATCGGCGGTGCGGGCGGCGGACTGCTGCTCATAGTCGGCATGACCGCCTGGGGACAGTGGATCTGTGTGGTCCGCGTCTGGCTGCCGCTGACCGGTCGCCTGCCGTGGAACGTCAACGCCTTCCTGGAAGACGCCCAACGGCGTGGCGTACTACGGCAGTCGGGCGCCGTGTACCAGTTCCGCCATGCGCGGCTCCAGGACCGGCTGGCCGAGGGATACCGCCCGCATCGCTGACCGACGAGCCCGCGTCGGCTACCGCCGCAGGTCCAGCTCGGCCCGTACCGTTTTGCCGACCGCGTTCCGCTTCAGCACACACCACCGGTCGGCCAGCGTCTCCACCAGGAAGAGGCCACGCCCGCTTTCGGCCAGCGGATCGGGTACGGGTACGTCGCCCGGCGCGGGCGGCCGACGCTCGCTGCGGGTGTCCGAAACCTCTATCCACAGGCTGTGGACAGAGATTCCCAACCGCAGCTCGAAGGACCGCGACGGTACGCGACCGTGCGTGACGGCGTTCGCCGCCAGCTCGGCGACGATCACGGCGGCGGTGTCACACATCTCGCTGCCGAACGGCACGCCCCAGTCGTGCAGTTGGCGCACAGCGGCGCAGCGTGCCGTGCGCGCACCGCGCGGGGTGGAGGGGAAGCGGCGGATGAACTCACGTAGGGCGACAGGTCGTTGGTCTGCGACCGCGCCGGTGGGGGTAGTGCGGTTGGCGCTCATGCGCCCAATCTGACCTGCGGCGATGCAAGTTGGCCAGCAGATCGGCGCGTACGCACGGTTAGCGTACGCACACGAGCGGTGGACAGTAGTGCTAACTGCCGGTGACCATGGCTGCGTCCACAGATTCGTGCGAGTGGCACGAGACGAGCGTGCAGGAGGTGGCCTGGATGGCCAAGGGAACGTGCGGGGACGGCGGCAAGGGTGGGGCGGACGGCCAGGAGGTGAGCAGGGAAAGCAAAGCCGGAGAGCCCGAACCCTCGGAGAGCCTTCGCACCTTCGGCGCCTTCGTACAGGCTCTGCGCGAACACGCCGGTCTGAGTCGCGAGGCATTCGCCGAACTGGTGGGATTTTCGAAACATACAGTGGCGTCGATCGAGCAAGGGCGGCGGATGCCCGACATCGACTTCATTGAGCGGGGAGACGAAGTCCTGGGCGGCACAGGGGCGTTGAAGAAGGCCGCGCCCTTCCTCACCAGGCGGCCCGGGCTGGCCAGTTGGTTCCAGAAGTGGGCACGGTACGAGCTGACGGCCATCAGCCTCTGCACCTACGAGTGCCGACTGATTCCGGGCATGTTGCAGACGCAGGCCTACACGCGGGTGCTATTCGAGAATCGGCTTCCACCATTGAACGATGCCGAGATCGAAGCGCAGTTGGAAGCCCGTCTGGACCGGGCACGACTGCTCACAGACCTGCCCCACACGACCTTCAGTTTCATCCTTGACGAGCATCTGTTCCTGCGGCGCACGGGCGGTGTGGAGGTCACGCGAGGTCTGATTGACCACGTCCTGGAGATGTCGGCCCGGCGCAACATCGAGATTCAGATTTTGCCTCTGGCGTGCGATGTCCACGCTGGACTCAACGGCCCTATCCGGCTTCTGGAAACGCCGAAGCACCAGTGGTTGGGGTACTCCGAAGGACAGGAAAGCGGCCACTTGTTCTCCGACCGGAAGACGATCAGTGTGCTCCAGACCCGGTATGCGAAACTGCGCTCACAAGCACTCACCCCCGAGGACTCCAGGGCCCTGCTGGAGCGACTACGAGGAGCGCTATGAGTACATCCACGTTGATGTGGTTCAAGAGCAGCTACAGCGGTGACTCCGGCGACGACTGCATAGAAGTAGCCCTCTCCTGGCACAAGTCGAGCTACAGCGGAAGCTCCGGCGACGACTGCGTAGAAGTAGCCGAATGCCCCCAAACAATCCACATCCGGGACTCAAAGAACAAGCGCGGCCCGCAGCTTGCGCTTTCGCCCGGCGCGTGGACCAATTTCCTCTCGTACGCCTCCGCGCAGACGGTCTGACGTACGTCCCGTATTGGGTGCTGGTGAGGGAGCTGAGCAGTGGCGGGCGGGGATTCTCGAAGACGGGGTATCGGTAGCGGCCGGGCGGGAGTACGGGTCCGGCGGTTCGGTACCGCCGTCTGCTGCGCCGCCCTCCTGCTCACCGCCTGCGGCCCCTTCGGCGACGACGGCAAGGACGAGAGCGCTCCCGAGAAGCGGGCCGTTCAGGACGCACCGGTCGACCCAGTACCGCTCGGCGACGGCAGCACGGCACAGGACGACTTCAACGGCGACGGCGCCCGCGACCTGATCCTCAACGACCTGGTGAAGGACGACTCGCACGGCGACGACCTCGGTATCGGTGTCGTCTACGGCGTGCCCGTCAAGGGCGAGCCCGGGGGCAAGCGAAGCGCCGGACTCCGGCCGCGTACAAGGCAGTTGCTCAACCCGACGCGCCAAGCCGCCGAGGTGAAGGGGCAGTTGCCCGCCACGTTCGTCGCCGAGGCCGCGTGCGACCTGGACAAGGACGGCTTCACGGACCTGGTGGTGTCCACGGACCCGCCCTACGACGGACAGGGCCAGCCGCCGGTACCACTCCAACTGCTCTTCGGCTCGCCAAAGGGCCTGCCCGGCAAGGCGGTTGTGCTGCGCATCCCGGCGGGTGCCCGCTTCGGCAACGACTGGCCGGACCAGCCGGTGTGCGGCGACTTCGACGGGGACGGCGACCAGGACCTCGTCGTACACGCCACCGAGGGCCGACTCAGCTTCCTCCAGGGGCCGTTCACCCGTGGCGGCGCACCGCGCGAGGCGGGCAAGGCCCTGCGCTCCCCCGGCGCCTTCCCCACCGGACCCGCCCACGACGTCGACGGGGACGGCGACGACGACCTGCTCGTCCGCTCGGGCGGCCGTAACGCCAAGTCGGCCGTGGTGTTCGGCTCGACGACCGGACCGGACGAGACGGGCGTACTGCTCCCGGCCGGAACCGCCGCCGTACTCGGGGAGTTCGGGCGCGCGAAGGGCACCGACGCGGCGATCCTCACGAAGACCGGCGTCGCCCTCCGCTACCAGATCCCGGGCACTTTGCGCGGCACCCTCGACCTGTCCGGCAGCGCCGACGGCGACGCGGGCACCCTCAACTCCCTCGAAGCCGCCGACTTCAACGGCGACGGGTACACCGACCTCGTCCTCGGCAGCGACAGCGACAGCGGGAAGCTGCGGCTGATCCCCGGAACCGCGAACGGCCCGTCCACAAAGGGCATCGTGACCGTGGACGCACAGGGGGACGGCAAGAACTTCGCCGGTACACGCCCTCAGGTGCTGAAGGCCGCCGACTTCGACGGGGACGGGCGGGCGGACCTCGTCGTCCGGCTGGTGAAGGGCAAGGACGACCAGGTGGCCGTATATCCCGGAAGCGAGAAGGGACTTGTGGCCACCGAGCACCCCCTGACGTTCACCACGACGCTGTTCGCGGGAATGGGGCCGGACTCGGAATAGGCGTCGGTACGTACCGGTAAGGGTCACTACGTATCCGTACGACCTGTCCCGTCCCGGCCCCGTTCAGTCGTCCCCGTCGTCCACCCACCGCTCGCGGCAACGGCGGCAGACTCCGCCCCACTGGGGGCGGTCCCAGTCGTGTTCGGTCACGTGGTGGAAGTCCATGAGGTCGCAGCGGCGGCAGAACCGCGCGTAGTCGCACGGCGTCGGCTTCTCGTGCGGGGACGTGTAGCGGGGCCGCTTGTCCGCGGGCAGGTCGGCCACCGGTACGTAGCGATAGAACTCGTGCCGTACGGTCTCGTCCTCGACCCCGCAACGGGTACAGGCCCGCACGGTGCGGCACGGGTGGTCCGTCGGCCTGGCGTCGCCGTAGTCGTGGATCAGGCCGGTCCGCCGGACCCAGCCGCAGTACGGACAGCGCCGCTCGTGGCGGCAGGGGTGGAAGACCTCGGTACCGAGAGGGCGGCCGAAGTCCTGGGCCGTGTACAACTCGGTCTCGTGCAGGGCGAGTCGGCAGCGCAGCCGACGGCGCGCGGTCCCGCCTTTCGCGATGTCCACGTCCAACGCCCCCCACGTTCAACGCTCCTCAAGGATCCCCAAGGTTCCTCAAGGCCCCTCAGATCCTCAACCCCCCAACGGCTCGATCAGTTCCACCGCCCGCAGCACCGCACCCCGCGCCTCCGCGTCCCCGGGATGGCGCCGAAGGGTGTCCACCACCGTGTCGGCCAGCTTGATCGCGTGTTCGTCGCCGTGGGCGGCGGCGCGGGCGAAGAGTTCCTCCGGGGTGGCGGTGCCCACGTCCGGGACCTCGGCCGGGCCCGCCGGACGGTAGGCGGCCGTGACCGCGGCCGAGGCCGACCAGGCCGCCGCCAGACTCGGCACCCACAGGGAGCGCGGCAGTTCGGGCAGTACGCGGGCGACGGCGTTCGGCGCGGTGGCGGCGTGGACGAGCATCACCGGGCTGCCGTGCGCGTGGGTGGCGTAGTACCGGGTGGCCGAGTCCACCAACGCGTCGAGATGAGCGGGCACTTGGTCCAGGGCCGCGTCCGTCCGACTCAACTCACCTGTCCAGTCCGGTAGTTCGGCGAGCTGATCGAGGCGGTGCCGCATGCCCCGGCTCTGGTCCGGGACCGGTGCCACAGCGAGCAGCGCCTGTGCCGCATCGCGCGGGGCGGGCCGCGTGAACAGGTCCGACGGCAGCGGTGCGTAACGGGCCGCCCAGTAACCGAGGCCGTGGGCCAGCTCCCGCAGCAGGGTCTCCTCCGCCGCCACCGTACCGGGCCCGCCTCCGCCCGGCTCCCCGCCCTCCCGCAGGACCCGTACGACATGGCCGACGCGGATGACCGGGTGCGTCGAGCCGCCCGCGATACCGGGCAGCAGCCGGGGCCACCACTCGGCGAGCTCCGCACGCCAGGGCCGCCGGGGATCGCCGACAAGGAGCCGCTCGAAGTACGCGAGCCAGTCGCCGAGCCGCCGCGGGTCGCCCATCGCCTCCCGCCAGGAGTCCTCCGTGATGCGGTCACCCGCGGCGGGCGCGGTCTCCAGCCGGCCCGCGTACCGGTCCAGCCACCGATGGACCTCACCGCCCGCCCCGTATCTGACCATGGCCTCCACGGCCATCGGCCCGTGGTTGGTCAGCCAGTCGTCGAACTCCGGCCCGGTGGCGTGCAGCCTCCCCAGAGCCTCGTCCAGAACTCCCGAAGCATCCCGGTCCGTAGCTCCCGAAACATCCCGGTCCGTAGATATTTCTGCGCTGTTGTTCGCATCCATGGCCGTGACTCTAGGTACCGGACTCGCGACGCGGCAGGGTCGTTCGACGGAGATTCGACGGGGTTCGGCTCCGCCGCTGGTGCTGGGCCGTGCGACGGACCCGGGCGGCCGGGCGTACGACGCACCGTACGAAAGTCGCCCGCCGAGAGCCGTAGGTCCGCCCCGGCCCCCCGTCCCCTCCGGAAACCCCCCGCCGCACCCCCCGGCAGACCCCACCGGGCCCCCTTAGGGGATGTCACAGCTCGGCCGCAAAGGCCTCCGCTTTCCGGCCGTCAGGTCCGGGTGCCGCTCGCATTGGGTACGTTCATTGACGTGGCCGTATTCAGGACCGGGCGGGGCCGGGGGAACCGAAACCCGCAAGCGCGAGGGCAAGAACACCAGCAGCAGCCGTATGGACAGCAGGCACCGCAGCCCGGTGCCGCGCCGTACGGCGGGCAGCCCGTGACGCCGCAGTACGGGGCGCCGCAGCCGCCTTACGGGCAGCGACCGCCGCAGTACGGAGCGCCGCAGGGCGGTGGCTACGGGCAGCAGTGGCCGGACGCGGCCGGGCAGCACGGCGAGCCGGAGTACTTCGGCCCGGACCATCCGCAGGCGCACGACCCGTACGCCGCGAACCACCCGGGCCACACACAGGCCTTCAGCATCGGCGAGGAGCCGTACCGGGACGGGTATCAGAACGGATACCAGGACGGGTCCTACGAGCAGGGCGGCACCTACCGGGCCGGGCAGGCGGCGGCGCCGCTCGGGCCCCGGCTGCACTGGAAGGAGCTCCTCTCGGGCATCGTGCTGCGCCCGTCGAGCACCTTCCTGGCGATGCGCGACTACACGATGTGGATCCCGGCGCTCACCGTCACCTTCCTGTACGGGCTGCTCGCGCTGTTCGGCTTCGACGGCGCGCGTGACGAGGTGCTCAACTCGACGATCTCCTCGGCGGTACCGGCGGTGATCGCCACCGGTGTCGCCTTCGTGATCGGCCTCACGATGCTCGGCGTCGTCACGCACACCCTCGCCCGGCAGTTCGGGGGCGACGGCGCCTGGCAGCCGACGGTGGCCCTGTCGATGCTGATCAGCGCGCTCACCGACGCGCCCCGGCTGCTCGTGGCCATGTTCCTCGGCGGCGACGCCAGCTTCGTACAGCTCCTCGGCTGGGCGACCTGGCTCGGGGCGGGCGCGCTGCTGACCCTGATGGTGAGCAAGTCGCACGACCTGCCCTGGCCGAAGGCGCTGGGCGCCTCCGCGATCCAGCTCATCGCCCTGCTCTCGCTGATCAAGCTCGGGACTTTCTGAGCGAGCGGGTACAGGCGACGGCGCCAACTCCCGTAAGCCACAAGCCAAGAGCCAATAGCCAATAGCCAAGGCCCAGAGCCGAGAGCTGAGAGCCGAGAGCCACAACGAGGTTCCCGAGTCCCACCGGACTCGGGAACCTCGTTCGTTTTCCGGTGGTTTGTCCCGCCGTATCGTCAACGCACCCTTGACCGGGGCCGGTTGTGCGCGAACCATGAGCGCCAGCGTCCGGCCCGCACAGCGGACGCCAACCCCCCACCTGTCGCACTTCAATCCAGGAGATGAGCATGCGACTGAAGCAACTGCGCGGCCGACGGACCACCGCCGTAGCCGCGCTCCTCACCATGGCCCTGGCGGTGCCGATCGCCGCCCAGGCCGATGAGGACTCCCCCCACAACGGCGAGGCCAAGGCGAGTGCCGAGGTGCCGCGCCAGTACGAGGTCAAGGGCGCGGACACGGCGGCCGAGCGGACGAAGCTCGCCCGTACCGGTGTCTCCGTCGACGCCGCACGCAAGGGCTCCGTGGTCATCACCGCGGACTCTGCGCAGCTCAAGAAGGTCCACGCGCTCGGCTACGCGACCAAGGACCTCGGCGGCCCGCCGCTCCGCAACAGCAAGGGCGTCAAGGTGAAGCCCGGCGTCGCCGACTTCCCCTCGGACGACTCCGGCTACCACAACTACGACGAGATGACTAAGGCGATCGACGACGCCGTCGCCAAGCACTCGGACATCATCAGCAAGCAGGTCATCGGCAAGTCCCACGAGGGCAAGGACATCGTCGCGGTCAAGATCAGCGACAACGTCAAGGACGACGAGGCCGAGCCGGAGGTGCTGTTCACGCACCACCAGCACGCGCGCGAGCACCTCACCGTCGAGATGGCGCTGTACCTGATCAAGGAGTTCGGCGACAAGTACGGCAGCGACGACGCGATCAAGAAGGCCGTCGACGGCCGCGAGATATGGATCGTGCCGGACATCAACCCGGACGGCGGCGAGTACGACCTCACCGACGGTGAGTACCAGATGTGGCGCAAGAACCGGCAGCCCAACGAGGGTTCGCAGGAGATCGGCACCGACCCCAACCGCAACTGGGACTTCAAGTGGGGCTGCTGCGACGGCTCCAGCACCGACCCGGGCGCCGAGGACTACCGGGGCACCGCCCCCTCCTCCGCCCCCGAGGTGAAGGTCGTCACGGACTTCGTCAACAGCCGTGTCGTGGACGGCAAGCAGCAGATCAAGGCCGCCATCGACTTCCACACCTACGGCGAACTGGTCATGTGGCCCTGGGGCTGGACCTCGGACGAGGTCACCGACGGGATGACCCAGGACGACATCGACACCTTCAAGGCCGTGGGCAAGGACATGGCCGGCAGCAACAACTACACCCCGCAGCAGTCGAGCGCCCTCTACGTCACGGACGGCGCGATCGACGACTACCTGTGGGGCGCCCAGAAGGTCTTCGCGTACACCTTCGAGATGTACCCGGGTGACAGCGGCTCGGACGGCTTCTACCCGCCCGACGAGGTCATCGAGAAGGAGACCTCCCGCAACCGCGAGGCCGTCCTGAAGCTCATCGACAACGCCGACTGCATGTACAAGGCGATCGGCAAGGAAGAGCAGTACTGCAAGTAGCAAGTAGGGCTGCGGCGCTGCGAGTAGAGCACCGCGGTCCCTGCGAGCAGAGCGCGGTCCATTACGAACGGGACCGCGCGGACTGTACTGATCTGAACTGAACTGAACTGAACTGTGCGGAGACGAAAGCGCCCCGGCGAGGTGGTGATCACCTTGCCGGGGCGTTCGGTCTGCGTACATGGCATTCATGTCTGCGTACATACGGTCAACCTGGTCAATCCCGTCAATCCGAGTCCATGCGGTGAACTCACGATCCATATGGATGCATACGGATCAACCCATGGCCGATGGAGACAGCGAAGGTCAGTCGAATACGGGAGTGCCGTCCGCCTCGTACGGCAGCGTGGAGATCGCCTCGGCGTAACCCCGCTCAAGTGCCTGCCGTTGACGTGCCGTCTCCGGGCTCGCGGGGCGTGCGGCCAGTCGTGCCATGTGTTCTTCGTGCGCTTCGGTGACTTCGTCGGCGGTCGCCTGCCAGCGGTCGTCGTCCGGCAGGCGGGCGAGCTCCACGCAGCTCGGCTGCATGCCCTCGGCCAGGGCTGCCGCAGCACGGTCGTGGCCGTCGAGAAGCAGCCACCCGTCCAAAAATGACACCCACCACAGCAGGACGGGGGCGAGGCTGCCCTCGCGTGCCTGCTTTCGGTAGGCCTTCACACGTGGAGCGTCGGGCGCGGGAAACGGACGCAGCGGCAGAACCCCCTGCCAGCCGCCGCCACAGAGCAGTTCGAGGGAGGCGTCCGGCCAGTCCCGGACGAGGTCGTCACTCCAGATGTACGGAGCGAAGGCGGCGGGTGAACGCAGCCGCCAGCGCCCGCGGTACAGCGGCCCGTGCCCCGTCTCGTCCAACCGCAGCGCGTAGTGGTGCGGCCAGTCGGTTCCGGCCCGGGACGCCGCGGAGAACAGCGGCGGCAGCGGGGAGCAAGCGCCGGACAGGCGGCGCAGCCGGAGATCGTGGCAGCAGCCCTCCCCCTCCAACCGCGCCTGAATCAGGGGTAGTTCCCCTTGAAGCAGCACCCACTGCCGGTCCGTGACCCGCTTGAAGTGCAGTGGGGGAGGTCCCGGTCGACCGTCCGGTACGACCAGGACGACACCGCCTCCGGGCAGAGGCTCCCTTGTCGCCCTGCCCCTGGGCAGGGGGTCGTGCAGGGGGTGGCGCTCACTCATGAGAGCCACCCTTCCCTACCGCCGCCCGAACCGTACGGGGAGGGCCCGCCCCCAGGGGAAGGGGAGGGGCGGGCCGTGGCACCTGCGGCGGACAGCCGACGGGTTCCCGTCGCGAAGTAACAGCTGTTACTTCGAGCTGCCGGTCACCGGGTAGTGGTCGGACAGGTTGCTGTAGCTGTACTTCGTGCCCCAGCTGGAGACCTCCCAAGGAGCGGACTGCTCCTTGATCACGTCGTTGTTCCAGCCCGAGGGCTTGGCGTTGCCCTTGCGGAACAGCAGGTAGTCCAGGTCCTCGCGCGGGTCGTCCGGGTAGCGCTCCTTGGCGATCGAGTTGTCCTGGGTGTCGAAGGAGTACGGGTGCCCGGTGCGCGAGTCCGGCGCGGCGACGTCCAGGTCGGACAGCATCGAGGCGTACTCGTCGGTGCGCGAGTCGACGTTCATGTCGCCCGCCAGCAGGACCTGCTCACCGGCCGGGATCTGCTTGGCGTCCAGGAAGGCGTCGATCTCCTTGAACTGGCTGCTGCGCATCTTGGCCGCCTCGCCCGCGCCGCAGCCCGGGTCGGTGGACTGCGCGTGGGTGCCGAGGACGTGCACCTTGCTGCCGTTCACATCGAGGACGACGTACGCGAAGCCCTTGTTGGAGAACCAGTCCGCGCCGCAGGCGTCCTTGAAGACGTACTGCTCCTTACGCACGATCGGCCACTTGCTCAGCACGGTGACGCCACCGTCCTCGGGCGTCATCGCGTTGTACGCGCCGCCGGTCGCGTCCCAGCCGTCCTTGCTGCGCCCGATCACCGGGGTCTGGTGCGGGTAACGGTCGGCGGAGTTCTTCTTCAGCGCGTCCGAGGAGGAGTTGTCGAAGGCCTCCTGGATCACGACCACGTCGTGACCGGAGTAGAACGGCGTCTTGGGGATCTCGGCTGCCCGGTGGTCCTGGCCCCAGTTCGGGTACAGGTTCTTGCTGAACAGAAAGACGTTGTACGTCAGGGCACTGATCCGCGGCGCCCCGGCGGAGGCGGCGGGCGCGGCCGGGGCCGGGGCGGCGGTGGCACTGCCACCGGCGGCGAGCGCGGTCACGCCGACTGCGGCGCCGGAGGCGAGCGTCAGGGCGAGAGCGGTGGCCCGGAGCTTGCGACTCTGGGGACGGGGACGCGGCACTGGTTCTCCCAGGTACGTGGGGGTTAAGAGCAGCGCACATGAAAGCAAAGGCGAACCTTGTTCAGGTAGTCACTGAGCTACAAAAATGTGGCCGGATTCCGAACCGGAAGCGCCGGAGGTCGGGCACCTCGACCTCGGACGGGGGCGAGGCCGGAGGATTTCGAGGGTAGTTGCGGCTACACGAGCGGGTTTGTGCGCATATGGGGGAACTGAGCTGCGCGGAGGGGGAATCCGCGGATTGACCGGAAGAGAGGCGTGGGGGGTTGGACGTGCGCCTCGGAGCGGTCAGGAATACGGGCGGGGACGTGCGCGGCGGGTTACTGGCGGAGGCGGAACTGATGCCGGAAGTACCAGGACTAGCAGAACTAGCAGGGCTAGCAGGGCTAGCAGGGACTACCGCACCGCGACGCTGTCGTTCAGCGGTGCTCGGCCCGTGGCCTGGTCAGCGGCTCGGCGTTCCGCCTCGACGAAGAAGGCGCGGCGGGCACCCTCGGCCGAGCGCGGCTGGACGGGACCGCTCCACCGGCCGTACGAGGCGGTCGGGTCCCCGGGCTGGACGACCCGCGCGGTGAACCCGTACGACGCCAGGAACTCCTCGGGACGGTCCGTGCCGAACAGCCACGGGCAGCCCCAGCGGTTGAAGACGTCGAGTTGTCCGGACAGGGCGTCGACGCTGGCGAGGTCGAGCCCCACCGTACTGCCCGGGGTGGTGAAGTCCCTTACCTGAGCGAGCACTTGACGTACCGCGGACTCGGGAAGGTAGTAGAGCAGCCCCTCCATCAGCCAGGCCGAGGGCAGCTCCGGGTCGTATCCGGCCGCGAGCAGCCGCTTGCCCCAGTCCGGGTCCGCGAGGTCGGCCCGGACCGTACGGTGATCGGCGCGCGGCGGCACATCGGCGAGACGGTCCTCCTTGTACGCGATGACAGGCGCCCGGTCGAGTTCGAAGTAGCGCAGCCCTTCGGGCCAGTCGAGCCGGTAGGCACGGCAGTCCATGCCGGAGGCGAGCGAGACCACCTGGGGCACCTCGCGCGCGGCCGCCTGCAGCCAGTCGTCGAAGTACCGGGTACGGATGGCGATGACATCGCCGACACTCAGCAACCTGAGCTGCTGCTCCGTGACCTGCACTCCGTCGAGCATCTCCGCGAGAAGCCCCACCCCCGCCTCACCGCTGAGCGACTCCGCGTACGGATCCGTGTGAATCCGGTCCGCACGCCGGTGCTCGACGGCCCGAATCGCCGCTGTGAGCAACGAAGTTCGCCCCACTGCGTCGATGTCGGTTTCCCGATGGACGTCCCGACCGGTGTCCCGGCTGACTCCCCGGTTGGCATCTCGGCCGGCGTCGCGCTCGGCATCCCCTTCTGTTTCTGTGTCCGGGCGGGGGTGCGCTCCCGGCTCCCGCTCCGTCCCCGGCGCGGCCTCCGGCCGGGTCACCTCATCCGTCACGATCGACTCACGTCGCTGGCTCATCTCGCCCAACTCCCCATAGGTCACGGGCTCGCGCCTCGATGGCAGAAGGGCATGAAGATAGCGACTGAAACGGAATGGCGGGTGTCCGGAAAGACATGCCGCGCCGCAGTTGCACTCGGCCGGGTCGGAGGGCGCGGCCGGTGAACCGCGGGGCTGCGCGGGGCTACTTCGCGTCGTCGGCGACCGGGTCCGGGCGCGCCATTCGGGAGCGAATACGGAACCAGATCTCGGTGTTCGGTGTCCTGACGTACGCCCCGGCAGGGGAAGTTGGAGCGCGTCCTACTGATCCCGGGTGCTAGACCTGAGTCCGGTGGAAGTTGAGGAACGAGCGGGAGGCGGTCGGGCCGCGCTGACCCTGGTAGCGGGAGCCGTAACGCTCGGATCCGTAGGGGTGCTCGGCGGGCGAGCTCAGCCGGAACATGCACAGCTGCCCGATCTTCATGCCCGGCCACAGCTTGATCGGCAGCGTGGCGAGGTTGGACAGCTCAAGCGTGACGTGCCCGGAGAACCCCGGGTCGATGAACCCGGCGGTGGAGTGCGTCACCAGACCGAGCCGCCCGAGCGAACTCTTGCCCTCCAGCCGCGAGGCGAGGTCGTCCGGCAGCGTGATGACCTCGTACGTCGAAGCCAGCACGAACTCACCGGGATGCAGGATGAACGGCTCGTCGCCCTCCGGCTCCACGAGCCGCGTCAGGTCGGCCTGCTCGATGGCGGGGTCGATGTGCGGGTAGCGGTGATTCTCGAACACCCGGAAGTAGCGGTCGAGCCGCACGTCGATGCTCGACGGCTGCACCATCACATCGTCGTACGGATCGATACGCACCCGTCCCGCGTCGATCTCGGCCCGGATGTCCTTGTCTGAGAGAAGCACGCCCCGAGGATACGCAGAGCCCGGCGCCCACTCACAACGCGGCACCGGTGAGGTGCGGGCGCGGTCCAGGTGAGGTCCGTGTGAGGGGCGCCGGGCGGATCGGGCGGATCGCGCCCGAGGTCAGCGTGCGACAAGGCCCGAGGTCAGCGTGCGACAAGGGCGGACAGGCCCTATGGGCGCGTCAGCGCCGGCGGCCACCCACCGGCACGGCCTGCCGCAGCCGCGCACACTGAGGGCACCGAATGAGCCGACCAGGCCCGAGCCGCCCCGCCTGCTGCATCGGAAACGAAGTGGTGCTGAACACGTGCCCCTCGGCACAACGGACGACGGTGCGCTCGGTCAAGTCCCTGGTTTCCCTTCCCCACGAACGTTGATCAACCTGAACATCACGAATCAACGCGAACGACATCGAGTCAACATGAACATCATCGATGCCGCGAATGCCTTGAACGCCACAACCAGCACGGCCAGTTCAGGTTCTTTCGGACTTCCGGACTGCTCTTCCTGATCGCTCGATCCCTACCGAGCGAGCGGCACGGGCAACCAGGGCAAGGCGGACAAACCACCCGAACGTACCGAAGAACCGCATAGATACGCCGAGTTCACCCGGCCGACCCCGACCCGAACCAACTTCAGGAAAGCCACATTACGAGATGAACGGGACACCACTCCAGGCGGCTCACCGCCCCTACGGGGGTCACCCCCGGACACCCATCCGAACCTCTGCACACCGCCCGCCGGGCACCCACCCCCGACACCGTACGCCCCAACTCCCGCTCCCTGCAGCCGCCTCCACCCGGACCGCCCGGAACAAGCGAAGGGCCCCGCGGCGCGAACGCCGGGGGCCCGAGATGGGGTACAGTGGGCGACGGCTCTTCACTCGATCTTCGAGCACCGTTCGCACCATTCAACGGGGCGGAAATCGAGTAACGAGGCTGCTATGCGGGTGTAGTTTAATGGTAGAACATCAGCTTCCCAAGCTGAGAGCGCGAGTTCGATTCTCGTCACCCGCTCCATGTTGAAGCTCCAGGTCAGCGACCTGGGGCTTGTTTGTTATCGAGGCCAATTTGAGGGTGGCGCCCCCCACGTGCCCTATGTGGCGCACAGGTAGCAGCCTCGAGCGCGTCCGGGCGCCACTCCACTCCCTCCGGCATCGAATCGTCTCGAATATTGAGACGCAATCCATGTGAGCCGGTCACCATTGGCAGCGCAGCAGGTGAAGTCGCCATCGCAAAGGGGCTGTTACTCCCCGGCCGTAGCTATGCAGTATCAGGGCGATCGCTGCTCGGTTCACGCTCCGGCGCCAAGCCCGGTGCCTTATCTCCGTGACCATGCCGGAGATAAAGAGCCTCGTCAGGGTGCCGCAGCAACCTCGCGCGCCGCCAGGCCACGTCGAAGCTCACGCCCTCTCGGCTATTCCGCATGATCCACAGCGCGCGCCAGCTGGTCAGCGGGGACAACAAGCAGCGGAGGAGGGTGAGCCCGGCTTCGTTTCCACGCTTCACGCCGACCTCCCCGGTGAGGCTTCGCAAAGCGTGGCAGGGAGCTGCTCTGCCAGCTCCTTCTCCCCGTACTCCTCAAACATCCCACGGACCGTGTGCAGGAGATCACTTCGGTCCTCCGCAGTGAGGTTGGCGAGGAAGGCGTGCACGAGTTGGGCGACCACCACCCATTGCGCCTGCGGATGCCACTGCTGGACGTCTCGCACGATCTCGTCGACGTCGATGCCCGGCGGCAGAGCGCCATGCTGCGCGTTCTGCTCCAGCATCAGATAGAGCCGGGCCGTCGCCGGCGTGCGCAGGACCTCGTCCTGCATGAATCTAATCCGGGCCGCGGTCTGCTGCCGTGCGAGGTCTTCGAGAGCGGCTTCGCGACGCAGCTGAGCCATGCGCTCAGCGCTGGAGAGAGTGTGGTCGTCGACGTGAAGCGAGACCTGAGCCCATAGGATCTCGATGCCCTCTGTCTGCCATCGCGTTCGGCGTCGCAGCTCGTAGTTGATGTCCTGCTCCGTGGCCTCCGCCCGCAGAACGCTGCGTTGTTTGGCTATGTCCTGGGCCAGCAGTCTTACCTGCCGTCCGGCATCGCCGCAGTCAGTCGTGGTGCTCGGCCTGTCGGCAGGTCGGCACCATTCGACTCGCATGGTGGCGGTGAAGGTCAGCTCGTCGTCGCTGCTGTCCAGGGAGTCCCGGTACTCGCTGACCCATGTCGGCCGTTCGGCTCTCCGGCCGTTGGCGTCGCCTCGGCGCATGAGGGGGCTCACACTCCGTCCGACCGACTGGCTGCTCGCGGGTGGTATCTGGCGACGGAGCGACTTCGGTCGTGGTCCAGAAGATCCAGCAGTTCGTGCCTCAGCCGTACCCGGTCCGCATCGACGTTCGGGGCAGGCGCAGGTTCCCAGGCATATAAGAGATCACGCAGCTGATAGCGCAGCCGGCGCCCCAGTGCTGAGTCTGCCGCGCTGACGGCTCCACGGAGCACTCCGAAGATCAGGGGCCGAAGGCTGGGGTTGCCGTGAGCCGCGTCCATCCAGAGGTTTACGGCCTCTGTGGGTTCCTCCTCATCAGCTTCAATCGTCAGAAGCGCGCCCCAACAGACGGACAGGTCGTCAAGCGAAGGCTGGAAACCGCCCTCCTCGTTGTCGCTCAGGAGCAATGAGGGCACCTTGTCGTCGGGCTCATAGCCCTGCGAGACCAGCGTTGCGAGGGCAGCGAACGAGCGGCGGCCGGACGCTCTGCGATCGGAGTCGGGCGCGCACCACTTGGTGATCGAGGTGAACAGGCTCTTGCGGGCCGAGGGTTCGGACCAGATCGTGCGTACGGCTGCGCCGACCGACTCCTGCACTCCGAAGTCCGTGGACCCCGCGGCGTATCCCAGGCGCAGCAGCGCCTTGGCTGTGTTTCGGCGTCCGAACTCGCGTGCGCACACATCTACGGTCAGCTTCTGCAGTTCTGGGGTGCTGCCTGCCTTGGACCAGCGCAGAAGGAGCTCGTGAACGAAGCGCCCCATTGTTGGGTGAAGGGCGGCGGCAGAGACCAGGTCAGTAGCCGCCGACCAGAGGTTCTTGTCCTTCTGCCAGGCCGAGATGATCTGTTCGAGGGGATCCGCCTTCCGGTGGTGAGTGGCCCACCGCACGGCGAAGGCCCCCACTCGGTTCGCCAGCAGCAACCGCTCCTCGGGAGTGAACGTTTCCAGGAAGTCCGTTGTTTTGGTCGTGGGCGCGTCGGCCATCCAGGACAGGAAGGTCTTGCGCGCCGGGGGACGGTCGATCCAGAAGTAGCTGAGGACAGCGTCGTCCCATCCGGGGCGGGCAAAGTCGATGGTGTCGTTTGTCGGATCAAGCTCAGCTTCGATCTCTGACACCATCTCGACAACGCCGGGCTCTTCCTGCCCCCGCAACGAAACGGGCTTCCCGAAGAGGCGGCACAAGGCTGCGGTCTGTGCGTACACGTGGGCAACGGTCGCGTTGCGGAGCAGTGCGGCGACGAGCAGGAAGTTCCGCTGGAAGCTGGTCCGCCCCTTTCTGCTATGCCACTCCAGTAGCTCCGTCCGCCACGCGGTGCGTGCTTGGACGACGCTCAGGACCTTCGCATGGAAACCGTCGGGGTCGGAATCCGAGACGGCGACCAGCGACTTGGAGCCTTCGGCCTTGAGAATATGGCCGACTGTCTCCAGTACGTCGGACGGTGACTGCCCTTCCAGCAACTTCACGATGCGCTCATCAGCAAGCCACCGTGATGCGTCAAGGTCTGGCGGTGCCTCGGCCCTGAGCCACGTCTCGGCGACCGCACGGCCGTCCGGTCGCTTCAACGGCGGTACCACGCCGGCGGGCGCGTCACCGCCGATCCGCTGCCATTGCTCCGGTGTCGTCAGCACGATCAGCCGCGACGACCGGCTAAGAAGGGTCCTTTGGACTTCGAACAGAGACGCGCCGAAGTCGCCGCCGACCTCGAAGGTGTCCTCATCCGAGGGCAGCTCCAGCAAGTAGCCGGCGTTCTCGTCCCTCGGCAAGCGGTGCAAAGGGAATCGTTCAGAGCTGCCAAAGCTCAGAGGCCCTACCTTGGCCCCGGTACGGAGCTGCAGGTCAGCCAGGAGAGCGTGAGCCGTGAACGTCCTCCCTGTTCCGGGCTCGCGTAGGAGGACAAGCACCGCACCAGGGTTTTCGAGCGCCTTAGACGCTTCCTCGTAGCCATCAGGAGGGGCAAACACTGCGCGGACCGTTTCGAGGTACCGCTTGGGCAGTTCCGAGTGTTCGAGTAGCTGCCCCAAGATCGCGGTCAGTTTGACAGCATTCATCTCGCCGAAGTTAAAGAGCGCTTCCTGGCGCAGTTCGGCGACGGCTGCACGCAGGACGCCGCGCATGCGCTGGATGGCAGGGTCGTCTTCTGCAACCTTCGCCTCCCGCGAAGGAACAACATCGCTGCCAGAGTCGCCATGTGCGGTCTGCGCATCGACGGTGCTCTCGCGCCCATCATGGGCCCCCGGCAGTTCCCTTTCCGGTTGATCAGCAGGGTCGCGCCCTTCCCTCCCTCTTTCGACCACGTCGCCCTGCGGAGGCCAGCCTTCATCGTGACGCGGCTGGTCCGGCCAGTCAGAGCTGGAGTGATCGCCAGGCATGACGGAATCCATGTTCGTCCCCCTTGCGAGTCGCGGACCTTCAACTACGACGGCTAAAGGAGGTCGTCAATCACGGCCCCGGTCGCCTCTCCACCCGGGTGCACGACTTGGACGTCGTGCTCGACCTCGACACTCGCGCGGTGAGACACACGACCACCCCTGAAACCAGTGGACTTGCCGTGCACATCTCCAGCGCGCGCCACCACTCGGACACCACTGGTCGGCCGGTCCTCACCGACGAAGGTGATGCGTCGCCCGTAGACGTCTTCGAGAACGGCACGCAGCCTGCCGAGGTTGCGACGCAACCGATCGTCCTGACCGTCGATGAGCTGCTCGTTCTCGGCATAGAGCCCCAGCAGCTCCACTAGCGAGTCCAGGCGCTCAGCACGCTCAGCAGTCAGACGCTCCAGTTCGAAGTCCAGCGGGTTCCCTGGGTCCCCGACGACCACGGCAGGCACCACCTCCGGTGGGCGCTCTTCATCGGCGTTCCGCCGCGCTGCCCGCCGGTCGAGAACCACCTCGGCACGTCGGTACAGGAAGCCGATGGCCTGGGTGAGAGCGGAGGTGGCTAACACTGGGAACGCGAACGCATCGCTCAACGTCAATCCCCCCTCGTGATCCACTCCGCACCCTTCAGTAACGGTACGGAGGCGCATGTATTCATAATGCGACGATCGCTGCTCACGAAATGAGCGAGTTGCTAGAGATGACCTAAACATGACGTCGATGTGAAAAGCGGAATGTGCTCTGCGAAGTGAGCCGTGCCTGCTGGAGATCCAGTCACAGCCTGCGCATTCATCCGCTCCCAGACCTTGCTAGGCGGTGCCTATGGGCAGCAAGAACGTTCCTGGAGCTATGCCCCTCTTCCATGTGGTTCGACCGAAAGCCGACTGTTGACAGCGATTGCACCCACAAGATGGCATGCGCTGCAAAGCCGACAGAGTCCAGGGTGAGTTGTTCAGTCATGGCCCTACCGCGCTCGGGCCTTCACTTCGGGATCCCCCCCCTGGGCCAGCCTCCGCTGATGCTTCACCGTCGAGTGCTGATAGATCAGCTGCGCCCTCTCCGAGGACTGGCCGGCGCGGGCCATGGGATCCTTGAGTTTGGCGCCGGTGTCAGCGGCGAGGGTGTTGCCGGTGAGGCGGAGATCGTAGAAGCGGAAGTTGCTCGGCATGCCGACCGTGGTCCGGGCCTTCCGCCACTTGCGGCCGAAGGTCGAGCGGCGGAATGGGGCACCCCTTAAGTCATACGAGACGACTGCAACCGCCCGCCACGGCAAGCCTGCCCACCGAAAGGCCGAGGGCCCAGAAAAGGAGCTCGAAAGCTACCCGAACGACGGCAGTAGCCGGAGCAGGCCCGGATCGAACTCCTGAAACGGTGCTCCAAGAGCGGCGACGACTCCACCCGCTGCGGCCGCTACGCTCGGACTTGCGAGCGAAGCCGCCCGACTCATGACGAACCACCGAGCCCACGTCGTACCCGTTGCGCTGGCCCTGGCCAATCCACCATGACAGCGAGAGGTTTGACTCGACCCGTCGGCGTTCGAAGACCTGGACCATGTCTTCCACACACTCGTTGACGACTTCTGCGACGCAGACGAGCCAGAGCGGTACCTCGGCGTCAGCCTCCGAAGCGACGAAGAGGTCGTCCTGATGAGAGAGCGCCGGTGACGCGCTCAACGCCGCGGCGGCCGAGGCGCCCAACGACACCGACGCGGAGTACCTCCAGGCATCTGCTGGCCAGAGGTCATTGCCATCGCCGGACGCCTCGCTCAGGTCATGCTTGCGAACGACCTAAGGGAACTTGCCGTGCTGCTCGACGACGCGCGCCGCGCCAGACCCGACAGGGACGCCGAACCGGCAGACGCGACCGGGGCCACCGGGTAGAGGCCCGAACGCTGACCGGGGACAGCCGCCTAGAGGGCTGCACACCCCAGCCACACGGAGATCGCGGGCGCCCACAGCGAGGCTGCCCTGCCGGTGAGTTCGGACCGGCTCACCGCCCCCGTCGCAGGCACCTGGCACCTGGCACCTGGCACCTGGCACCTGGCACCTGGCACACCATCAGCCACCCAACTCCCCTGCCCAGACAAGTGGTTGATGTGATTCCGCACGAACCCGCTACCGCGAGCGATCACGCGAATGGCACGATCAGCGCGGCTTACTCATCTTGTGCCCATCTCCCGAAGAAAGTGTGAACTTCAGCAGATGCGAAGATCCCTCGGCGCGGCGCGCCGAACCGCCGGTGCGGCCGTGCTTTCCGTGGCCACCGCTCTCACCGGATTCGCCTTCCCCACCACCGCGCAGGCCGCCGTGACCTGCGCGGCCGGCGTGTGGAAGGCCCAGTACTACGCCAACACCGCCTTCTCCGGAACCCCGAAGTCCACCGTCTGCGACACCTCCATCGCCGAGAACTACGGCACCGGTGACCCCGCGGGCGTCACCCTGCCGCGGGACAACTTCGGTGTTCGCTGGAGCACGACGCGCGACTTCGGCTCCGGCGGCCCCTTCGACCTCACCGTCTCCGCTCAGGACGGGGCGCGCGTCTACCTCGACGGGGTCCGCAAGATCGACCTGTGGCGCAACGTCACCTGGGACCAGAAGAAGACGGTCCGCCTCACCGTCCCGCGCGGGAACCACACCCTGCGCGTGGACTTCGCCGCCTACACCGGCACCGCCAACATCGCCTTCGGCTACAAGCCCGTCATCGGCGCCACCCACGACAAGACGGCACCGCTGACCCCGGCCGGTCTGAAGGCCACTTACGCGGCCTCCACCCTGAAGACGAGCCTGTCCTGGTCCCGCAACCACGAGATGGACCTGGCCGGTTACCGCCTCTACCGCCGCACCGGCAGCAACGGCGCCTGGAGCCTGCGCAACACCACGCCGCTCACCGGCAACACGTACACCGACGCGCCCCCGGCCACCGGCGCCACCTACGAGTACGCCCTGCGTGCCGTCGACCGCTCCGGCAACCTCTCCCCACTGACTTCCGTGGCGCGCGTCGTCAGCACCGACAAGACGGCCCCTGCCACCCCCACCGGACTCACCGCCGCGTACGACGAGTCCGCCGGTGCCCGGCTCTCCTGGTCGCCGGTGAGCGGGGCCGGTTCCTACGAGGTGCAGCGATCCCTCGCACCCGAGGGGCCGTTCTCCTCCCTCGGCGTCCCCACGCAGAGCGCCGCCCTGACCGACGTCAGCGCCACCGCGGGCTCCACCTACCACTACCGGGTGCGAGCCCTGGACGGCGCGGGCAACAGCTCGCCGTACTCCGCGCCCTTCCGGCTCGACGTGCCCGAGGCACCCGAGGCCAAGCCCCTGCCGCCGGCGAATGTCTCCGCCAACGGCTGGGTCGACCGCAACACCGTCGGCTGGCGGTACGACGGTGACGCGGCCCACCGCTTCCACGTCTACGCCGCCGAGTCGGCCGCCGGCCCGTGGACCCGGCTGACCGAATCCCCGGTCACCGGCCCCGCCTACGACGACTTCGCGGCGCCCGTCGGGCAGGTCCGTCACTACCAGGTCAGGACGGTCACCGCGCTGGGCACGGAGTCGGACCCGTCGGCGACGGCCTCGGCCACCCGCACCGGCGACGTCACTGCGCCGCACATGCCGTACGGCCTGGACGCGTGGAACGGCACCGATGGCGTGCACCTCTCCTGGACGGCCAACACCGACGACACGGATCACTACCTCGTGATGCGCAAGCCGATGTTCGGCGCGTGGGAGCAGATCGCCGTGGTGCGGGACGCCAAGTACCTGGACGCCGCCATCCCGGCCGACGTGCAGTACGGCTACACCGTCCGCGCCGTCGACGCGGCCGGCAACGTCTCCCCCATGCCCGAGCCCGGCTACGGCACCGTCTACGGCAAGCGCCTGCCGGTCCACGAGAAGCCCGCCGCGCCCGCCTCGCTGACCGCGACACCCGAGAACGGCAACGTCAAGGTGGAGTGGACCGCGAGCACGTCGACCGATGTGGCCGGCTACTACGTCTACCGCACCACCTCGTCGGACCCCACGTCGGCCTACGCGGTCTCCCCGCTCATCACCGGCACGACGTTCACCAACGAGAACGTGCCCGCGGGCAAGACCTGGCACTACGTGGTGCGCGCCGTCAGCACGCGCAGCCTGTGGTCCGACTTCTCGCCGATGGCTCAGGTCACCATTCCCTGTCCGCCCATGACCGCACCGGCCACCCCCCGGATCACCGGAGGCGGCAGGGGCGCGGACTACGTCCGGCTCAACTGGGAGGTCGGCGCGTGCGATCAGGGTGCCACCGTCTCGTACAACGTCTACCGCTCCACGTCCGCCGCGGACGTCTTCACCCCTGAGCGCCGCATCGCTTCGGGCGTGACGGCTCTGACGTACACGGACCCGGCCCTGCCACGGGCGTACTACTACTACGTCGTCACGGCCGTGGCCGCCGACGGCACCGAATCGGCCCCGCAGGCCAAGCCGTTCGAGATCTCACTGATGGCACCCTGACGCCCGGTTCGGTCTCGTGGGCCCGGTTCGG
The DNA here is from genome assembly GCF_013364195.1 of Streptomyces sp. NA04227. Classification (NCBI taxonomy): domain Bacteria; kingdom Bacillati; phylum Actinomycetota; class Actinomycetes; order Kitasatosporales; family Streptomycetaceae; genus Streptomyces; species Streptomyces sp. NA04227. The sequence goes on from NZ_CP054918.1 coordinate 3,549,496, forward strand.
TCTCATGGGCCCGCGTCGTCCGGACGCCCTCGTGCGTCCGGGCGGCGCGGGCCTTCGTCCGTCCGGGCGGCGGGGGCCTTGACCTCGACCTTGCTTTAGGTACAACACTCGGGCACATGAAGACCGCAAACAGCACCGCAAACAGCAGCACCATTCTCTTTCGCAACACCATGCGCATCACCGACGGCCACCTCGACGGCTTCCGGCATGCCATCGCGCAGGCCGTGACATTCGCTCAAGAGCACGGTCCCCAGCTCATGGTGGAGGTGTTCATCGACGAGGAGAGGATGCTGGCGCACAGCTTCCAGCTCTACCGCGACTCCGACGCCATCCGCACCCACTGGCGGCTGTCGGACCCGTACATCCGCGAGGTGATGGAGCACTGCACCGTGCAGCACTTCGAGATCTTCGGCGCACCGGACCACGACATCGTGGCGGCCCTCAAGACCCCCGACGGCGAATCCTTCCCCTTCACCGTCTCGCCCCGCCTCGCCGGCTTCAACCGTCTTGAGACGCCTGGTTGGGAGGGGTCGCCCTCCTAGACGACCGTCCGCCCCCACGACAGCGGGATGATGGCCACATGCGCATCCGCATCGACGCAGTCGACCTGCCCGGCCTCACCTGCCCCGCCCCCGCCGACAGCAAAGTGCCCGTCTACGACAACATCCACGTCGCCGTGCAACGCCGCGACCGTCCGGCCGAACTCCTCGAGCCACAGCCCGGCAACGCGCCGTCCGCGACATGGACCCTGGAGTGCACCGCTAGCCCCTCGCCGACCGGCACCGACATCAAAGGCCCGTACGTACAGAACCGCCTGGGCCGCCGGTTCATCTACCTGTCGTGGGGCACGGTCGACGAGTCGGGCACCTTCTCGATGTTCCGCCGTGCCAAGCTCATGCTCGATGTCATCCCCGCCGACCTCCTCGCCACCGCCGCACGCGAGGGCCTCCTGGTCGGACGCCTCGGCCTGACCGACGCCCAGGGCGGGCCCCTGTGCGCACGGGTCGAGCCACCACACATCACTTGGACCGCCGTGCGCGCCGACTAGGGAGGCACGTGGCACGCACCCCGACACGGCGGGTCAGCAGTACGTGGCCGAGCGCATGGCAGGCGTCCTTCGTGAGTAACTCGCGGGGATTTACGGGGAGTTCGGAGTGAGGTCGCCGGTGAGGTCGCGGGCGGGCAAACCTGAAATCACGGAATCTGCGCAAGAGCATCACACGGGATACGCACAGGCTTGCGGAAGCGTCGTTACCGTTGCTGGCTGCTCGATCAAGCGTGCGTACCTGACCAGGCCGGGGCCCCAACGGGCCGACGGTACAAAGCGATTCAGGAAGACCGTAGATGGACTACTGCTCCGCGTGTCGTCGGCATCTCAACGGAGCCCTGGTGTGTCCCGGGTGCGGCGCCTACGCCCCCGACGTGGCTCCGCCCGCAGCCGACGGTCACACCGCGCCGGTCTGGGGCACGCTCGCGGCGACGGCGTCCGAGCCCGGCAGTCCTCTGCTGCCCGACAGCTCTCTCCACGACGGTCCTCTGCCCGACGGTTCTCTCCCCGGCAGCCCTGCGCCCGACGACGCGTCCGCGGACGTCGATGCGAGCGCGCCCGCCGAGATCGAGCAGGTACGGCCCGTGGGGACCGGAAGGGCGGCGCGGCGGCGTCAAATGGCGCGGTGGAAGAAGAACAAGCGACGGGCCGCTGTGGCGACCGCCGTGGCCATCGTCGGTGGCGGGCTGACCGTCGCCGCGCTGGACCGGCAGTCCGCCGACCGGGCCCAGGCTGCCAGCGCACCGGACAACCGGAGCATGGATCTGGTGGACGAGCGAGCGCCCGAACGTGCCGTACCGGCACCCGAATCGCACGCCGACGACCGGACGTCGCGTCGTGCCGGTGCCAACGGGGAAGGGGAATCGCGGGACGCGGCCCCGGTGCGGCAGCAGCAGCGGCACTACGCCTCCGCCGAGCCCCACGCCGCACGGACTGCTCCCGCCACGGCGCCGACAGCCCGTAAGACCGCCACCGACTCCGACTCCTCTCGCTCCACCGAGGCATCACACCCTGCGCCGCGGACCACCGCTCAGGCTCAGCCTCCCGCCGCCGCTCCCGCCGACAGCGGCGGTACGGCGACACCGGCGCCCACCGCCCCGGCTCCCACCGGCAACACGGGCGCGAACGCGCCGCAGGACGAGACCGCGACGCCTCCGACCTCCCCGTTGCAGATCTGCCTGCTCGGGCTCTGCATCGGCTGACCGGGGCTCGACCACCGGCCCGCGGTACCTCTCGACGACCGCGACCACGACGGGCGCGGCGTGGCCGTCTCGACCGCGACCGGCCCCGGGTGGAAGCATCTCCACCCGGGGCCGGTCGCCGTCAGGAATCTCTCAGCTCGCCGTCAGGTCTCTCTCAGCTCACCGTCGGGTACCTCTCAGCTCACCGTCAGCTCACGCCACGCAGCTTCCACTGCTGGTTGGCCTCTCCGCCGCAGGTCCACTGGACGAGCGGGGCCCCGTCGCCGCTTGAATTCCCTGAGACATCAAGGCACTTGCCGCTGCTCCGGGAGATCACCTGCCGATAGCCGTCACCCGTCTCCGTCAGCTTCCACTGCTGGTTCGTCTGGTTGCCGCAGGCCCACTGGACGACCGCGGCACCGTCGGCGTCCGAGGCGTCCGCGACGTCCAGGCACCTGCCGCTGTTGAGGTTGATCAGCTTGACGTACCCGTTGCCCTGGTCGGCCACGGTGAACCGCTGGTTGAGCTGAGGGCCGCAGGTCCACTGCACGGCCGCCGCGCCGTCGGTGACCGAACCCCCGGGGATGTCCAGGCACTTGTCGCTGCTCTTGGAGACCAGTGTGCTGAGGTCGCGGCCGCCGTCCTCGCAGCCGGTGAAGTCGCAGCCGGGGACCCAGGGCGTCTGGCCGGACTCGTAGGCGCCCAAGTCCGGGGCGGCGCCCACGTATCCGTCCGTCAGGCCGTCGACCGGTGTACCGGCGTCGACGGCGGGCGAGGTCGACCGGATGCTGTAGTCGCCCTTGTCGGCGGCGGTGTACTGCGGGTCGGGCTCCTTGCCGTTCAGGCTGCGCGTGGTGACCAGGCTGTGGCTCTCGTCCGGAGTGCCGCCCGGGAGGTAGTCGTACGTCCGGCCGTCCGGGTGGGCGCCGTCGAGGATGTTGTTGCGCAGCACGGTGTTGGCCACGTGCGAGGCGTCGGCGTAGTAGTTGAAGATGGTCGAACCGGAGCCGGTGACAAAGGTGTTGTTGACGATGCTGCCGGTCAGGTAGGGCAGGTCCTTGCCCGACTGGGTGAACCCGCCGTGCGAGATGCCGGTGCCGCCCCTCAGGTTCCAGGCGACGTTGTGGTCGACGTTCACGTCGTAGCTGCCGTTGTCGAAGTGGAAGCCGTTGGCTATCTGGGCCGAGTCGTGGATCCAGTTGTGGTCCATGCGGGTGCCGGTGTATGCGGTGTTGCAGCAGGTGTAGACGGCGCCCAGATCAAAGTTGATCTTGGCGAAGTCGTACATGTCGTTGTAGGCGATGCGCAGGTTCTTGTAACCGGCGTTGGGATAGGCGTTGGTGTTCATGTTGACGACGTCCCGGCCGGTGGAGCGCATCGTGTTGTGCGTGATCTCCACCCCGTTCGCACCCACCTCCAGCGCCACCGCCGCGGTGTACGTGCCGCCGTACGCCACGTCGCTGATGAGGTTGTTGTCGATGACGTGGCCGGAGCCCTTGACCGAGATGCCGTTGCCCATCGAGTACCGCAGGGTGCTGTTGCGCACCGTGTTGTCGGCTCCGTGCAGCAGGATTCCGCTGTCGAAGTGGTGGTTGGCGTCGTAGACCCCCGCGTACGGCAGGCCGGTGTCGTACTGGGAGGTCTGCCAGGTCGACAGGTACTCGGCCTTGATGCCGTCCAGGACGTTGTGGGTGCTGTTGTCGTCGGTGGTGAGCGACGTGGCGAACAGCTTGATCCCGCGGACCGTGATGTGGCTGCGGTCATTGAGGTTGAAGCCGTAGTTGCGCTTCTTGGCGGTGATGTCGGTGGGCGCCTTCCCGTCCGGGGCCCACATGAACAGTTCCTTCGCGCCCGCGTCGTAGTACCAGGCGTTGGGGCCCCTCAGCAGTGACTTCTTGCCGACCAGACGGAACTTGGTCGAGTTGCCGCCCGGCGAGACATGGCCGTCGCTGCCCGGGAAACTGAGATCGAGCACCTTGTTGCCGCCGCTGAGATCGCCCTTGGTGACACTCGCCGAGTTGGCCACCCAGGAACCGGCCATGTACACGGTGGCCCCGGTCATGTCCCCCAGGTCGGGGAAGTCGTCGTAGGTCAGGGTGCCGCTCAGGACCGCGGTGCACGGCGGGGTGGCGCAGGTCTCGCCGGAGCCCGAGCGGGTGGACGACCACCCGCCCGTGATGAACGACTGGTCCCACGGATCGCTGGAGGCCGCGGGGAAAGCGGCCTCCGGCACGAGGGCGCCGGAGGTGAAGACCTGGTTGGCCCACAGGTCTTCGTTGGACGGGTACTGCGTGGAGCTGTACGGAGCGTCGGCGGTGCCGGCCAGGGTCACCTTCGCCTTGTAGATGCTGCCGCTGTCGAGGCTCCAGCCCGTCACGGTGTCGGTGCCGTCGACGGTGACGTCCGCTCCGGGTTCCGAGGCGAAGGTGACGGGGGCGTCGGCGCTGCCCGACACCCGCGGGGTCACCGTCTCCCGGTAGGTGCCGCTGCGGATGAGGCAGGTGTCGCCCCCGACGGCGACATCGGCGCACTTCTGGATCGTCTTGAAGGGGTTGGCCGACGAACCCGGGCCGGTGTCCTCGCCGTCGGGCGAAACGTAGTACGTCGTCCCGGCGGTGGCCCCGGCGGCCCCAGCGGCCGCCGGTGTCGGCGCCGCGGCGAGGACGACCGCGCCCACGGTGAGAGCGACTGCCGAGATCAAGGTTCTTCGGTCGGGCGGAGCAGTGGGGGAAGGCATGGCGACTCCTTCAAGAAGCTCAGGGAAGCTCAGAAAGGTTCAGGGAAGTTCAGGGAAGCTCGGGACAAGAAGGCAGGCAGGTACGGGGAGAGGCAAGGAACGAGGCAGGGCGCGGGACAGGGGGCACAGCAAAGGGGGCAGCACCGAGGCAACCGGTGAGCGGCGTGCAAGCGGAAGTGCCGACAGAAGTGCGAGCAGAGACGGTGTCCCGAGCCGTCTCGACGTCACACTTCATGTTTACGTAAACATGTTTGCGTAAACATTCCACCGCAGACTGGTTGCCGAAGGTCGGGCCAGTGCAGCACCTGCCGAAACCGGCTGTCAAGACCCGTGCAATGCGCCCGATCGCGTGCGGAGTTGACGCCCTTCGCCTCTCGTCGCCCGCTCAACGACCACGGCCCGGGTCGGGGACATGGTCCCCGACCCGGGCCTTCGCACTGTCAGGCCGACCGGCTCCCGCGTGCCGGAGCCGCGCGCTGAACCGCCCTCGCCTGAACCGCCTTCGCCTGAACTCCCTGTATCTGACCTGCCGTTACTCGGTCGTGTGCGTGGGGTAGACCTCGACGTCGGTGTACGCGCCCTTGATGTCCCCTGCGCCCGCGGGCCACTCCAGGGTCACGCTGTGGGTCTCGTTCGGGGGCGTCACCAGGATGTTGGTCGGGTCCGCGAGGCTGTCGCCGGAGCTGTCGATGTCGTAGGCGAGGTTGAAAACGGCGGCGTCGCCGGGCTTCAGGGTGGTGATGCGCGGCTGGGCGTTGCCGCGCCCGATGGGGTTCGAGGTGTTGTCGGCGTCCTTGATGTCCACGCCCGCGAAGCCCGTCGCCGAGCAGGTGGTCGAACCCCGGTTGATCATGGTGATGTCAATCCTGCCGGACTCCTCGTCGGGCGAGGCGTCCCTGGCATCGATGGCCAGGTCCTCCGTCTTGCAGAACTTGACCTTGCCACCGGTCTCCGTCGCGCCGTCCGCGGAGTCGGCGCCGTCGCCGGAGCCCGGCTGCTCATTGCCACCGGCCTGCGAGCCGTCGGAGCTGGAGCCGCCCTCCGGCTGCACGTCACCGTCCGACTTCGCGTCACTGTTCGAGGACGAGGAAGACGAGGACGAGGACCCCTTGGAGGACGAGTCCTTCCCGGAGTCGTCGCCACAGGCAGTGAGCGAGAGGGCGGCGGCGACGCCGAGGGCGGCGAGAGCGGAGAGGCGGGTGTACTTCTTCACGGTGTTCCCCCCAGAAGTAACGCGGTGCGTGTGGTCTGCAATGTTTGTATCTCGCACCGAGTTACAGGATGTCCCCTACGCCGTCTTCGTTCTGTCACAGGCGTATTGACCGCACGAGGCGGGCCGGAGGACGGGTGAGCCCCCTCATGGCGTGACGCGTCCCGCTCGCGATGCAGGGCAGGCGTGAGCACGCGGAGTGGGGGGGCTCACCCTTGCACCGAGTCAGCCCGTCGGCAGCTGCGATCCGCGTTCGTCGTGGTCGAGTTCTGTGCTGTATCGACTGTCGATCGGACTCCGGACGTGGAGCGCCCGTCTCCTGATCCTCAGAAGTCGCGCGACGCCGCTCGGGCCCTCGCCGCCAGCGCGTACGGATCCCCGACCGGGGTGACGGCGTAACGGCGGTCCGAGGCGATCCAGTCGGATTCGTGTGCGTACCAGTCGATCTTCTCCGGCTGGGTTCCCGTGGTGAGTGCCCGGTCCAGTGTGGCGAAGTAGCGCTTCCAGCGGCCGTGGTAGAAGTCGCCGAGCAGGCCCTGCCAGCCGCGGTTGCAGTAGTCGTGCAGGTCCGCCTCGGAGAGCGCCTTGTTGCCCCAGGTGGTGAGGACCTGCTTGGCGTCCGCGACGAATGCGCGTTGTTCGTCGGCGTCGGCGCCCGCGGCACGGGCGCTTTCGATCCACGGGCCGAGGAGGTAGGCGGGGACCGTGCCCACGAGTTCGTCCGTCAGGAGGATCAGGTCGAGCCAACGGGACGTCAGCTTGCGGAATTCCGGCAGGTCCTTCGCGTCGTAGGCCGCCTTGATCCTCGGGAGGAGGGTGCGGCTGCCGTTGTCGAGAACCTGACGGGCGACGGAGACGAGGTCGTACCGGTACGCGGTCGAGGAGCGCAGCGGGCCCGGCACGGCGAGGAGGTCGTCCAGGGCGGTGGCGAACCTGGCCGCGTCGTAGACGATTTTCGTGGGTGACCACGCGGCGGCGGTGGTGACCGTCAACGACGGCCGGGCGTGGAAGAGGCTGTCGTGTGCCTCGTCGAAGCCGGTGGCCGGGAGGGCGTACGCGGTGGCGCCCATGGTCCGCCAGGCGCGTTCGGCCGAGATGTTCGGGGCTCCCACCCGGCGCCGTGCGTAGTCCGAGAACCAGCTCGGGAGGTCAACGGGCCCGTCCCGCCAGGCCAGTTCGCCGAAGAACTCGAGCGGAAGCGCGTCGCCGTGGCCCGCTTCGGGTGACAGGGCGGTGCCGCGCACCCCGCTGCCTTCCTTGCCCAGCCACTCGAAGTAGCGCGTGTTCCACACGCCGAGGTTGCCGCCCATGGTGGTGTGCCCGCCGAAGTTCCACACCCCGCCGAAGGAGTACGGGGTGCGGCCCCAGAGCTCTTCGCGCGAGGAGTCGGGGAAGCGGTCGGACTGGAAATCGACGATGAGAGAGGTGTCGGGGTCGAGCTTGCCGAGCAGTTCTCCGCGCGGGTTGTCCTGCCAGGCGTGCATCTCCCAGACGGCACCCGGGCGGGCCGCCTGCAGGGCCTTCTCGATTCCGGCGGCCGCCTCGTCCAGCGGGATGGTGACCTTGCCGCCCTCCGTGAACGGATTCATCGCGTACATGTCCGCGGTGCCGAACAGGTCTTCCTGGATGGCGTAGAAGCGGGCCGCCACACGCTGGTAGAGGTCCGTGCGCGGGTCCAGCCAGGAACACATCTTCTGCGAGTACCAGGAGCCCCGGTCGAGGACGTTGGCGCCGGGGTTGCGCTCGGCGAAGTCGTCCGGGACGAAGCCGACGAAACCCGGGATGAGGGGTCTCATTCCGAGCTCCCGCATGCGGGCCAGAATCCGCCTGCCCAGGGCGACGTACCGGCGCTGGGAGGCCTCGGAGATGCCGCCGTCCTCCAGCGTCCAACCGCCCTGCCACATACCGGCCGCCAGGTGGGCCGGCGGTGGGGTCCAGCGCAGGACCTCGGCCCGGCCGTACCCGAACTCCTGCAAAGTGCGGTGCGCGACGTCTTCCATGCCGATGGGCATGAAGACCTGGTTGAAGCCGTGCGCGGCGAGGACGTCGAGCTCGCGCTCCCACTCGCGCCAAGTCCAGTGCGGTCCGGTGTAGTCCGTCCAGATGTCGTTGCCGAAAAGGCGGTTGGCGACGTTGGCGCTCCTGGTGAGGGGCGCGCGCGGCCGCGGCAGCCGTGCCGGAAGGGCGAGTTGGTCCCCGTCCCAGCCGATCGAGCAGTGGGCCACGTACTTGAGGTACCAGTTGAAGCCGGTGAGCAGCACGGCGACGCTGGTGCCCTCGATGACGATGCCGCCCGAACAACCCTTGATACGGAAATGCTCGCGCCCCGGATCGGCGGAATCCGCGCCCGGCGCCGAACGGGCGGACACGGCACGGAAGTTGATCTGGTCCGCCACGCGCGAGCCGGCCAGCCGGGCGACCGCGGCCGAAGCGGGCGCGGTGTCGAACGCGCCGTCGGCCGACAACTCCCGCGGCGGCGCGTCCACGGCATGGGCCTGCGGAATTCCGAACACCCCGACCGCCGTTGCGGCGGATCCGGCTTTGATCAGATCACGACGTTTCATGCGTGCTCCTGTTCGGAGTTGGTCGGAGAGGTGGTTCTCGCGGCCCGGCCAGGAAGGTCGGGGGTCGCGAAATGTCAGAGACGCACGAGGTATTCACGTGTACGCCCCGAACATCCCCAAACATTCCGGTGTGGCCCCCTACCTGCCATGGACGGATCTCAACTGCCCTTGGACAAATGGCCACTTGTGCATGTCGTCGAACCGTCCGGCGCCGGACCGGCGGAGGCCTCGGCCGTCACTCGCCGACGCTGACCACGCTCTTCTCCCGCCGTGCGCGTTCGGCGGCCCAGACCACCAGATGCGAGGCCAGGGTTTCCTCCGGGCCCGAGCTGATGAGGGAGCGGTCACCGGTGCGCAGGGCGGCGGTGAACGCGCGGATGAGTGCGTTGTCGGCGCCCCCGTGGCCGTCGGCGGCCGACGCGCCGCCGTCCGGGTCCAGGTCGAAGGTCTGCACGGTGTCGGTGAGGAAGTCGTGCAGCGTGATCGTGCGGCCGTCGCCCTCCAGGGACCCGTGGGTACCGAAGACGCGGGTCTTGCGGAAGTCCAGGGCGGTGAAGGCGGTCATGGTGAAGGAGGCCGTCGCGCCGCCTTCGTAGAGCAGGTTGACGACTTGGTGGTCGACGACGTCGTTGCGGCCGGAGTAGACGCAGACGCCGTAGGGGCCCTCGGCGAGCGCCCTGCGCAGGCCCTCGGGTGAGACGTCTTCGGTGAGTACGCCCAGGGGCCACTTCTCGTGGACGGGGTCGCCGAGGAAGCGTTCGTAGATACGGACGGCCGAGTAGGCACAGGTCCGCTCGACGGGGCAGGTCACACAGCGGTCGCCCGCGCCGTCCGGCCGGTTCTCGGGCCGGAAGTGCTGGAGCCCGCCGAAGGAGGAGACCTGGGCGACGGGCTTGCCGAGCAGGTGCCCCAGCCAGTCGATGTCGTGGCAGGACTTGGCCAGCAGCATCGAGGAGGACTCCGCCTCCACCGCCCACTGCCCGCGTACGTAGGAGTGCGCCTGGTGCCACCAGCCGACGGGCTCCAGGTGCTCGACGCTGACGATCTCCCCGATCCGGCCCTGGGATATGAGTCTCTTGAGTTCGAGGGAGTACGGGGTGTAGCGCAGGACATGGCAGACGGCGAGCAGGACGTCGTTGCGGACCGCGGCCTCGACGATGCGGCGGGCCTCGGCCTCCGTGGGTGCCATCGGCTTTTCCAGGAGCAGGTGGTAGCCGAGGTCCGCGCAGGCGAGGGCGGGTTCGGTGTGCAGGCGGTCCGGTGTGGCGATGACGACGGCGTCCGCGAGCCGGGGCCGGTCGGTGAGCTCGCGCCAGTCGGTGAAGAGCCGGTCCTCGGCGATGCCGAACTCCCGGGCGAGTGCGGCACGGCGGGCCGGGTCCGGGTCGGCCACGGCGACCACGGCGGCGAGACCTTCCTCATGGGCGATGCGCGCATAGGAGGCGCCGCGTGCTCCGGCGCCGATGATGGCCAGAGTGACGGTCATGTGTGTGATCCCTATTTCACGGCACCCTGGAGGATGCCCTTGATGAAGTGACGCTGGAAGAAGAGGTAGAGCAGCACGATCGGCGCGATGACGATGAGCGTCCCGGCGGACAGCAACGGGATGTTCTTGCCGAACTGCTGGACGAACTTGCCCAGTCCGGCCGGTGCGGTACGCATCGACGGATCCTGGATGAGCACCAGGGCGAGCAGGAACTGGTTCCACGCCCACATGAAGTAGAGGAGCCCGAGGGTCGTCAGCGCGGGTCCGGCGGTGGGCAGCAGGACCCGGGTCAGGGTGCGCCAACTGCTCGCGCCGTCCATGGCGGCGGCCTCCGTGAGTTCCTTGGGCAGCGAGTCGAAGTGGCTGCGCATCCAGAAGACGCCGAAGGGCATGAACAGGCCGATGAGTGGCAGGATGACCGCCCAGTACGTGTTGAGCAGGCCGAGGTCGCGCAGGTCGTAGTAGAGCGGGATGACGATGGCCTCGTAGGGCAGGGCCATGCCGAGCATCAGAAGGGCGAAGAGCGGGCCCTTGACGCGCAGTTGCATGATGGACAGGCCGTAGCCGGCCAAGGTCGCCAGGACCAGCGCCACCGGGACCACGCCGAGCGCGATGACGGCGCCGGATTGGAGCAGCGCGCCGAAGCCCGCCGTGCTCCAGGCGGTGGCGAAGTTCTCCCAGTGCGGATCGGAGGGCCATTCCAGGCCGGGCGAGAGGTTCGTCTCGGGCTGGAGGGCCGCGGACACCAGGGCGAGGAACGGCAGCAGCACGGAGGCGGCGGCCAGCAGGAGGGCGAGCCGGGGCAGTTGTCTGGTCAGCATTCAGCGCTCCCTGGTGAGCCTGTTGAGGACGAACATGGCCAGGCAGGTCAGCAGTGAGAGAACCGTCGCGAGGGCGCAGGCGGTGCCCACCCGGCCTGCGGTGAAGACGAGTTGGTAGACCTGAACGCCCGGCACCATGGTCGAGTAGCCGGGACCGCCGCCCGTCATCACGTACACGACGTCGAAGCTGGCCAGAGCGGCGATGACGGTGACGGTGCTGGCCACGCCGATCTCACGGCGCAGGCCGGGCACGGTGATGTGCAGGAACTGGCGCAGGCGGCCCGCGCCGTCGAGGGACGCGGCCTCGTACAGGGACGGGTCGATCTTCCCGATACCGGACAGCAGCAGCAGGAAGCACAGGCCCGTGGAGACCCAGGTCCCGATCAGGCCCACGGAGGGCAACGCCCAGGTGAAGTCGCCGAGCCAGGCGCGGGCGAGGCCGCCGAGGCCGACGGCCCGCAGGAGTTGGTTGAGCGGGCCGTCCTCGCCGTAGATCCATTTCCAGACGACGCCGACGGCGACCAGGGGAAGGATCTGCGGCAGGAAGATCACGGTGCGGATCACCGGCATGGCCCGCCAGGGCACGGTGGAGACGAGGGCGGCGAGCACCAGACCCAGGCTCAGCGGGATCACCGTGTAGAAGAGGACGAACACGAAGGCGTGCACCAGAGCGGAGCGCAGGGCGGGCTCGGTGAAGACGTCGACGTAGTTGTCGGCTCCCGCCCAGGTGGCCACCCCGATGCCGTTCCAGTGCCAGAACGAGATCCATACGCTGTGCACCCAGGGCGCGATCACGAAGCCGAGGTAGAAGACCAGCGCGGGCAGGACGTACAGGAGCGGGACCAGGCGCTGACATCGCGCCCCGAGGCGGCGGGGCGCCACCACGGGGCGGGGCGCGGACCCGCTTCGGCCCGTGGTGGCGGAGGCGGCCCGGTCGTTGCGGACCAGGACATCAGCCATGGCTCCGGGCCCATTCGTCCTGGATCGCCTTGACGAAGCCGTCGGTGTCGGTCCTGCCCGCCAGCAGTTCCTGGGTGGTGGCGGTGAGCTTGTCGTTCATGGTGGCGGTGGCGTTGTTGTTGAAGCCGACCAGGCCGTTGTCCTTGTCGACGTGCGTCCACGCGCCGACCACATCCGCCATGAGCGTGCCCTTGGCGGGCCGGGCGACGGAGATGTCCGCGGGCATGAAGCCCGCCTTGAACTGTTCCTTCGAGGCCTCCGGCGAGTGGAGGAAGTCGAGGAAGGCGGCCGCGGCGTCCGGGTGTTCGGTATTGGAGGAGATCGCGTAGGCCACCGAGGTACCGATCGCGGTGGCCCTGGCGCCCGGGAAGGCGAAGAAGCCCGCGTTCTTGCCCAGCTTCTGACCGATCTTCGCGGCGTCCCAGTTGCCGTCCACGAAGAACACGCCCTGGCCCTTGGTGAACTTGTCGACGGCGCCCTGCAGATCGGTGCCGTTGGCGCCCTTGGGCAGGTAGCCCTTCTTCGACCAGGCGGCGACCTTGTCGACGGCCGTCCGGTTGCCCCGGGTGTCGAAGGTCGAGCCCTTCCTGCCGAACGTCCACTTCGCCGCGGGGGCGGCGCCGTCCAGGGACTGCCCGATGAGCTGGACGGGGAAGGAGGCGTGGCCCTGCGCGTTGCCGAGCTGGAGCGGGAGCTCTCCGGCCTTCTTGGCCTTGGCGAGCGCGGACTCGAACTCGGCGAGGGTGGACGGCGGCTCGGTGATGCCGAGTTCGGCGGCCTTGGCCTTGTTGTAGTAGACGCCGACCAGCGAGAAACCGGCGGGCGCCGCGTACAGGCCGCCCTCGCCGAGGGTGGTGCCGTCGTCGGCGACCCGCCACTGGTCGAGCTGGCTGCTGGGGTAGGTCCTGTCCCAGCCGTAGGCCTTGGCGTACGGGGTGAGGTCGCGCACCAGCTTGTCCTTGACGGTGGTTCCCACCGCGTTGAGCAGGGCGACGTCGGGTGCCATGTCGGAGGCGAGCGACAGGTTGAGGCTCTTGTTGTAGTCGTCGTAGTTGGTGTCCTGGTACTGGATGTCCACCTGCGGGTGCGCGGCCTCGAACTTCTCGATGATCGCCTTGAGCGCGGCCCCCGACTCCGGAGTGGAGACGAGCTTCAGCGTGACGTTCTCGTCCGGGAGCTCGGTACTCACCGGGCCCGTGGGTTCGGACCCGGCGTCGCTGCCTGAGCCCGGGGAACACGCGGCGGCCGCGAAGGCGACCAGGGCCACACCGGCCAGGGTCTTCGTGATCTTCATGAGCAGGTCTTCCTTGAGAAAGGCGAGAGCGCCATGTGCGAGGATGGCGCACCGGTTATTGCCAAGCGGACGCCAGCTTTAGAAGGAAACTTTCGTAAGACAATGCGTCACGACGCAACTCACGTCAAGAGGGGACGATGAAGACCTCCAAGGTGCTGCCCGGCGGTGACCAGAGCGCGCTGCGACACCTCAACACCAGTCGTGTGCTCCAACTCCTCTACGAGGACGGGCCGCTCACGATCAACGCGATCTCCCGGGTCACCGGGCTCTCGCGGCCGACCGTGCGCGGGATAGTCACCGCACTCCAGGACGCGCGGCTGCTGCGCACCGACGGTCAGGACTCGGTCGCCACCGGCGGCAGGCCCGCCCAGCGGTACGCGTTCGACCGGGCCGCGGGATGCCTGGCGGGGCTGCACATCGACGCGGACGGCATGTGGCTGCGCCTCACCGACCTCGGCGGCGGCCCGCTGGCCGCCGCGCACCGTGCCCTGCCGGAGAAGGCCGGTCGCGAGGAACGTCTGCGCGCCGCCGCCGACCTGGTGCGCGAACACCTGGCGGAGCAGAAGGCCCCGCTGTGGGCGGTGGGCGCCGGGACGCCCGGCATCGTCGACGCGCAGGGCACCGTTCGCCTCAGCGTGCCCGTACCGGACTGGAGCGGGGTCCGTCTCGCCGAGGAACTGGCAACCCGGCTGGAGTGCCCGGTCACCGCGATGAAGGACACCAACCTGGCCGCCCTGGCCGAGCACCGCACGGGCGCGGCGCAGGGCGTGCAGGATCTGCTGTACGTCCAGATGAGCCGCCGCCTCGGTGTCGGGATCCTGGTCGACGGAAAGCCGTTCACGGGCAGGTCGGGCGGCGCGGGGGAGATCGGCCGCCATCCCGGACTGGGCTGGGAGCACACGCCGGAGAGGCTGTTCGCGGCGTCGGGCTCCGCCCACGACGACCCGCAGGAGGCCGGTGCGCTCACCTTCGCCCGGGCCCGGCACGGCGACGCGCAGGCCGAGCGGGCGGTGGCAGAGTACGCGGGCTCCCTGGCCGACGGCATCGGGGCCATGCTGCTGGCCGTCGACCCCACGGCCGTGGTCCTCGGCGGCAGTCTCGCCGCTCCGGGCGGCGCCCTGGTGCTGGAACCCATCAGGCAGCGCCTCGCGGAGATCGCCTACGAGGTGCCGCCCGTGACGCTGAGCGCCCTCGGCGAGGACGCGGTGGCCGTCGGCGCCGTGGAAGCGGCGCGCGACCTGGTGCGCGGCCGGATGCTGACCATGACGGAGCAGCTCCTGGAGAGCTGAGCGGCACCCCCGCGGCGCTCGCCCCGCCCGGCTCGGCGCGGCGGGCCGCGGGGAACCGTCCCCGCCCGGCCCTCATCGGCGGCCACGGACGCGGGTGGCGAACCAAATGCGACCGGAAGGGTTGACATTCAGCCTTGGCGAGGGGAGATTCACCGGGACATTCGAAGGTTTCTTTCCTTCGTTAGTCGGGAGAGGGCGCGGAGGGTTTCCGCCCGAAGCTCCGCGTCCTGGTGCCCGCCCCCACCTCGTCCCTGTTCCCGATCGCGCCCGGTCGGCCCCGCTGCCGCGGTCGCACGCCGTGCTCCTCGCACGGCGGAAAGGAGTGCCACGGTGAGACAACGCCGCACGCTGACCACTCTCACCCTTGCCGGACTCTGTCTGTCCGTCCTCGCCACGACGGGCACCGGCGCCTCGGCCGCGGACTTCCCGCCCAACCCGACCGGCAAGAGCGGCTACACACTCGACTTCCAGGAGGAGTTCGACGGCACCTCGCTCGACACCTCCAAGTGGCTGCCCTACTACCTGCCGCACTGGGCCCAGAACCGTGAGGACGCCAAGGCGCGTTACACGCTCCAGGACGGCAAGCTCGTCGAACGCGTGGACCCGGACACCCCGGCCTGGAACCCGAAGTACGACTCCACCGTCAAGGTCTCCAGCATCCAGACCTACAACCAGGACTGGTGGCACCGGTTCAACTACTCGATGCCCAACGACCACCACGAGCCGGACTTCAACGGCTACAGCACGCAGTACGGCTACGTCGAGACCCGCGCCAAACTGTCCGACACCGGCGGCGGCGGGCATCAGGCCCTGTGGCTGGTCGGCACGAAGGACAGGTCCAGCGCCTCGAAGAACCCCGAGATCGACATGCTGGAGACCTTCTTCAGCAAGCCCGACACCTGGCGCATCAAGGCGTACGGCTGGGGCGACCCCGACTTCGTCAGCTCCTGGACCGGCCCCGAGGACCCCGTTCCCAGCGGCGAGCCGACGAAGGAGTACCACGTCTACGGCATGGAGTGGACTCCCACCCAGCTCAACTTCTACTACGACAACAAGCTCTACAAGACGATCAACGACTCCCCCAACCAGGCCATGGGCCTGATCCTCGGCATCTACACCGACGCCGGTTCGGGGCAGCACAACGACGTCTGGCCCAAGAACTGGAGCGTGGACTACCTGCGCGTGTGGAAGAAGAACGGCGGCTACGGCGAGGGCTACCAGCGCTTCAAGAACCGTCAGAGCGGCCAGTACATGAACATCGAGAACAAGACCGGCAAGGTGGAGTACGGCAACCCGCCCGCCACCGCGTGGAGTTCGCAGTGGCGCCGCGAGAACACCGACGGCCACCTGCGCTACCGCAACAGATGGACCGGCGAGTACCTGCACACCGAGAACGGCGGCGGCACCGCCCGCTACGGCGACGTCCCCGCGACGTACTGGAGCGGCCAGTGGCAGGAAGAGGTCGCCGACGGCCGCATCCGGTTCAGGAACCGGCAGACCGGCCAGTACCTGCACAGCGAGGACGCCACCGGGTTCGTCCAGTACGGCAACGTGCCCGCCACCCACTGGAGCAGCCAGTGGTCCGCGGAGCCCGGCGCCTGATCCGGTCCGCCCGCACCCGGGCGTGCCCCTCGTCGACGCGGCGAGGGGCACGCCCGCCCGGTCCCCGGCCGACATGCCGCAGTGCCGTCGGCCCGCGAGCAATCACGCCAACGAGGTTCCCCATGTGCTCTCTTCGCCCCACGGCCGCCCTCGCCGTCCTCCCCGCCCTGATGGCCTCCGCCCTGCTCACCACCGGCTGCGGCGACAACTCGCCGGACCCGCGGTCCGCCACCACCGCGTCCCGCTCCCGGCCGGGCGGCCCGCCCACCGGCGACCGGGCGGCCTCCCTCTGGTCACTGATCGGCGAGGGCGGCAAGGACCTCGGCGGCCTGCCCGACGACGACAAGGACGTGGCAGCCGTACGCAAGACGGTCGCGCTGCACTCCGGTGCCGTGGACAACCGCGGCCCCGGCGAGCTGCCAGAGAGCCTGAAGACCGAATACGCGTACTACACGGCGGAGTTCCGGGCCGCCCTGCGCACCCAGGACCACGACGCACAGCTGACGCGCCTGTTCCGTACGAACAAGCTCACCACCCGTCAGACCAAGATCGCCTGGTACCGCTCCACCCTGCACACCGACCGCACCACCGCCAAGGTGGAGATGGACAGCGTCATCGAGTTCACCGCCGCGACGCGGGACTACCTCGAGCGGGGCGGCTTCGAGCTGCGCACGCCGTACACCCAGCACCGCACCCTGAGCCTGGTCAAACGCGACGGCACCTGGCTGATCGACCGCATCGACAAGACGCCCCTCACCCGGCCCTCGGCCCGGCCGGTCCCGACGGGGTGACCGGAACCCGGAGGCACAAAGCGCCCCGGAGGACCCGGCGAACCGTCCCGGCCGAGCACCGACGCGTACGTGCGCGCGCCCACCGGCCGTCGCGCTCCTCGCCGGACTCCTCATCACACTCCCCGTCGCACCCTCGTCGCCCCCCTCGCGCAAGATGTGACCTTCATCGCGGTGGCGGAGTCCCGGCTCCTGGGCCCTCACTCCCGCCCGCCGACGACGGTGGCACCGCCAAATTACCCGTCGTCCGAGGTCACAGGGCTGTGGGCGGCGAGGGCGCGGCGGGAAGGCCGCGCACACGGAGAGCGATATCTGTGCCCGTGGAATGAGAATTGGACGTGAGGCACGGTCAGTATTCCTCGATCGGTGGCCGGAGCGGAATTATCGATTACGTAGGGCCGATCACCCCGTGCTACCGTCGACGTCAGTTGCAGGTGTGGTTGCCAGAAGGTTTCTTTCCGACGGGTTAATCAGCACGGCGACAAGGAATTCACAAAAGGTGAATTCCCGAAACCGCCCCCCGAAGGAGAAATAACATGGCTACTGGAACCGTGAAGTGGTTCAACGCGGAAAAGGGATTCGGCTTCATCGAGCAGGACGGCGGCGGCGCCGACGTCTTCGCGCACTACTCGAACATCGCCACCCAGGGCTTCCGCGAGCTGCAGGAAGGCCAGAAGGTGACCTTCGACATCGCACAGGGTCAGAAGGGCCCGACGGCCGAGAACATCGTTCCCGCCTGACAACGGCACCGACGCGCACACTTCGCAGCTGGGGCCCGCACCTGGGGGTGCGGGCCCCAGCTCGTCGCATTCCCGGCGCGTCCCTCATCATCACTGGCTCGTTCTCGCGATTCCCTGCGCTGCTCGTCTGCTGCGGGAATTCCTTGATACGCGCCGCGCACGCATCAAGGAAGGTTCCGTATGAATCGCACACGCACCACCCGAACTCGTGGCCGCTCCGGTGGCGGCGGCGCCGCCGGCCGCGACGTACCGCGTCGTTCCAAGAACAACAGAAATCGACCGGCCGCACCGGGCGAGTTCGCGGCCCCGAAGACGATCACGCCCGCGCTGCCCTCCGTCGACTCGTTCGCCGATCTCGACATGCCCGCACGGCTGTTGGCCACACTGGGCCGGGAAGGCGTGACCGTACCGTTCCCGATCCAGGCGGCGACCCTGCCGAACACACTGGCCGGACGGGACGTACTGGGCCGTGGCCGCACCGGCTCTGGCAAGACGCTCGCCTTCGGCCTCGCCACCCTGGCCCGTACGGCGGGGCTGCGCGCCGAACCGCGACAGCCGCTCGCCCTCGTCCTCGTCCCCACCCGCGAGCTCGCCCAGCAGGTCACCGACGCGCTCACGCCCTACGCCCGCTCGGTGAGTCTGCGACTGGCGACCGTCGTCGGCGGGATGTCCATCGGCAGGCAGGCCAGTGCGCTGCGCGGCGGTGCCGAGGTGGTCGTCGCGACTCCCGGACGGCTCAAGGACCTCATCGACCGGGGCGACTGCCGCCTCGACGAGGTCGGCATCACGGTCCTCGACGAGGCCGACCAGATGGCCGACATGGGCTTCATGCCGCAGGTCACCGCCCTGCTCGACCAGGTGCGTCCCGGCGGGCAGCGGATGCTCTTCTCGGCCACCCTGGACCGCAACGTCGACCGGCTGGTGCGCACCTACCTGCACGACCCCGTCGTCCACTCGGTCGACCCCTCCGCCGGAGCGGTCACCACCATGGAGCACCACGTACTCCACGTACACGACGCGGACAAGCACCGGACGACCACCGAGATCGCGGCACGCGACGGCCGAGTGATCATGTTCCTCGACACCAAGCACGCGGTGGACCGCCTCACCAAGCACCTGCTGAGCAACGGCGTCCGCGCCGCGGCCCTGCACGGTGGCAAGTCCCAGCCCCAGCGCACGCGGACCCTGGCCCATTTCAAGACCGGGCATGTGACAGTACTGGTGGCGACCAACGTCGCCGCGCGCGGAATCCACGTCGACAGCCTCGACCTGGTCGTCAACGTGGATCCGCCCACCGACCACAAGGACTACCTGCACCGCGGCGGCCGTACGGCCCGCGCCGGCGAGTCCGGCAGCGTCGTCACCCTGGTGACCCGTGACCAGCGTCGCGAGGTGAGCCGACTGATGGCCGCAGCGGGCATCACCCCCCGGATCTCCCAAGTACGGTCGGGAGAGGCCGAGTTGAGCCGCATCACCGGCGCCAAGGCCCCTTCGGGCGTCCCGGTCGTCATCACCGCACCGGAGGCGGAACGTCCCCGCAGCGCCTCTTCCTCGTCCCCGTCGCAGGGCCGTCGGGGGCGTCGCGGGCGCCGGGGCCAAGGCGGTCAGGGAGGCCAGAGCGGTCAGGCAGGCCGGGGAGGCCAGAGCAGTCAGGGCGGCCGCGGAGGCCAGGGCAGTCAGGGAGGCCGGGGAGGCCAGGGCCGGCCCGTCGGCGAAGGAGCGCGCCGCAGGACGGAGCGCCGGACGGGCTTCGGCTCGGCTGCCTGACGGACGGGCTTCGGCTCGGCTGCCCAGAGGCGCCGTGTTCCGGCGGAACACGGCCAGCAGCACTGGCACCAGCACTGCCACCAACACCGCCACCACAGGCCAGGTGAGGGCCCTGCCGACGCGCGTCGGCAGGGCCCCTCGCCGTCGTACCGCCGCCGCTCCGGCTCCTCGTCCGTGCGAAGGCCCATGGCCGCGAGATGGTGTTGAATTCCCTGCGGGGTCCTGGTGTCGTACGGCACCGGGGCCCCTCGACGCGTTGCACAACGAGGTGACATGGCAGCAGACAATCCACTCGGCGATCGTCTGGACGACGACGACTACCCCGCGTACACCATGGGCAGGGCTGCCGAAATGCTCGGCACCACCCCCGGTTTCCTCCGCGCCATCGGTGAGGCACGGCTGATCACGCCGCTGCGCTCGGAGGGCGGACATCGCCGGTACTCCCGCTACCAGCTGCGGATCGCCGCGCGCGCCCGCGAGCTCGTCGACCGGGGAACCCCGATCGAGGCCGCCTGCCGCATCGTCATCCTCGAGGACCAGCTCGAGGAAGCTCAGCGCATCAACGCCGAGTACCGCCGCGCCGCGAACCCGGCGTCCGACAGTTCGGGGACCGGATCCGGTCCCGCGTCCGGTCCCGATTCAAGCTGACCACACGGGCGCGATCGGGCCCGGCGCTCAAGCCCTCCGGTAGCCCTCAAGCCCTCCGGCAGCGCTCAGGCCCTCCGGTCAGGACATCCGAGCCGCCACGGTACGAGCCACCTGCGACAGCACCTTGTCCGTCCAGACCTGCTCGCGCTTCGCCGCCGCCGCCAGGTTCTCGGAGGGCTTCGCGTCCGGGCCGGGGTTCGGGGCCAGGCCCTCGGCGTGGCTGGAGCCGTCGAGTTCGAAGACGTAGGGGCCCTGACGGCAGGTGATCTCGGCGCCGATCGGGCCCTCGAACAGGTAGCAACTCTCGGCGCCCCAGCTGGAGTTGAGGTCCTTGAAGCCCTTCTCCGAGCTGTCGTCCTGCTTGTCCTCGTCGTACTTCTGGGCCGTCAGTGAGGCATCCGCGAGGGCGGTGACCGTGACGGTGGCGCTGCTGGCGCCGCCGCTGTTGCCGGGCAGGTCGAAGGTGAACTTGCAGCCGCCACTCGGGACATCGCCGGTGGTGCCGGGCGCGGCCTCGCTCAGCGGGTCGAAGTTGAGGATGGTGACCTTGACCGGTTCGCGCTCGACGTTCTCCGCCTGCGGCAGGATCGCCGTCACCTCCGCGTCGGTCAGCAGCTTGCAGCCGTCGGGCCACTGGGCCAGCGGCAGCGACGCGCCCGCCGGTGGCGTCAGCCCGAGCCTGTCCCCAGCGGGCTTCGCCGCGCCGAACTCGACCGGGGGCGGCGGCGAATCCTCGCTACACCCCACCAGGAGCGCCAGCCCCGCCCCAGCCAGAGCGGTCACAACAATCGGGCGCAGCGGCCCGGTTCGGCGCGTCGCTCGCTGTGTCGTTCGGTGCGTCATTCGCTGCGTCATTCGGTACTTCGTCCGGTGCGTCGTTCGGTACGTCATGTTTCCCCCGTGCGTCGAGTCGGCCCCGCGGACCGCCGCCCTCGTAGACCGCCGCCCTCGTACACCGCCCCTCACCTGAGCACGGGACGCCCTCCGGCGGACACCGGAACCTTCCGGGTGGACACCGGGACGCCCGCCGCGTGGCCGCGGACGCCCGCACCGACCGCGCCTTCCACGACGCGCTGGTGCGTGCCTGGTCCATGCAGGACTTCCCGGCCGGACAGAACGGGCACGACCACTTCTTCGACACCTTCGGCAAGTTCGGCGAGGTCACCTGGCGGCACCGGGGCAAGATGCTCGCCGAGGCCGCCGCCGCCGTGGCCGGACAGAACCAGTTCTATCTGGAGACCATGGTCACCCCGGCCTCCGAAGGATCGAAGAAGCTCGCCACCGAGGTCGGCTGGGACGAGGACCTGGCCCGGCTGCACGGCAAGCTGACCGCCGACGGGAAACTCGACAAGCTGGTCACCGAGGCGCGCAAGGAAGCCGACGACGCGGACGCCGAGTTCCGCACCGCCGCCCGCTGCGGGACCAGCCGTCCACGGGCGGGCTGCGAGCTTCCGGTGCGCTGGATCTCCCAGGTGTCGCGCAGCAGTTCACGCGAGCGGGTCTTCACACAGATGGCCCTCGGCATGCGACTGGCCGAGCACGACGGGCGGTTCGTCGCCGTCAACCTGGTCCAGCCGGAGGACTGGGACAGCTCGCTGGAGAACTACCGCTTGCAGATGCGGATGGTGAAGTACCTGCGCACGGTCTACCCGCGCGCTCAAGCCACCCTGCACGCTGGTGAGTTGTGGCCCGGACTGGTCAAGCCCGAGCACTTGAAGTTCCACATCAAGGAGGCCGTCACGGTGGCAGAGGCCGACCGGATCGGTCACGGTGTCGACCTGGTCCACGAGGACGACTGGCAGGGCACGGTACGCACCATGGCCGCCCGTGAGACCGCCGTCGAGGTGCCGTTCACCAGCAACGCCCAGATCCTCGGCGTCAAGGGCGCCGACCACCCCTTCTCCACGTACAGGGCCCACGGCGTGCCCGTCGTGCTGGCCACCGACGATCCCGGCATCTCGCGCATCGACATCAGCCACGAGTACCGGTACGCGGCCACCACGTACGGCCTGACCTACCGGGAACTGAAGGACCTAGCCCGCGCCTCCCTGGAGTACGCCTTCCTGCCCGGCGCGAGCCTGTGGCGCGGCAACCCCACCACCGAGGGGTACCGGCCCGAGGCGGCCTGCGAAGGTCAACTGCCCGGCAGCGGGCGTCGGTTGAGCCAGGACTGCCGTCAACTGGTGTCCGCCAGCCCCAAGGCGAAGGCGCAGTGGCTTCAGGAGAAGGCCTTCGCCAAGTTCGAGAACCGCTTCCGCTCAGAGAGCTGACCGAGGGCCGGGCCGGCCGAGCACGCGCGCCGGTCACCCCGTCCACCCATCCCCCCGTCCACGTACCCGACCGCGTCCCGGTTGCCCTTGCGGCGACCGGGACGCGGTGCGCTTGGCCTGCGCTTCAGGGGCTCGGGAGCCCAGAGGACGGCAGCGACACATCCGATGTATACCCGGAAACCGCTACCAATTCCCGCCCAACTACTTGCCTTTACGGGGAATCCCCTCCACCTTATTGCACAGTCATCCCACCTATAACGCACCTCTGCACCGCACCTCCGCGCCGCACCTCCTTCCCCGCCCCGGCCCCCCGCGCCCAATCCCGGAGTACCCATGCGTCCACGTCTCCTCGCCGCCCTCGCAGGCGTCCCCCTGCTGTGCGGCGCCCTGATACCCGCGGCCGTCAGCGCCGCCGAACCGGCCACCGCGCCCACCGCACCCGCCGCCGCCTCGGCGGGCGGCCAGGTCGTCCCCGTCTCCCCCGACGACACCAAGGACGAACTGCTCGCCAAAGCCGCCTCGGTGACGCCGAGCAAGCGGCAACTCGACTGGCAGCGCGAGGAGTTGACGGGCTTTGTGCACTTCGGGCCCAACACCTACTCGGGCCGGGACACGGGCCACGGAGACGAGGACCCGAACCTCATCCAGCCGAAGGAACTCGACACCGACCAGTGGGTGTCGACGTTCAAGAAGGCCGGGTTCAAGAAGGTCATCCTGACCGCCAAGCACCACGACGGCATGCTGATGTTCCAGTCGGACTACTCCAAGTACGGGGTGGCGTCGAGCAGTTGGCAGGGCGGCAAGGGCGACATCGTCAAGGAGTTCACCGACTCGGCCCGTGAGCAGGGCCTCAAGGTCGGCCTGTATCTCTCGCCCTCGGACATGCACGAGAACCTGCCGGGCGGCACCTTCGGCAACGGCAGCCCGAAGAAGACCAGCCGTATCCCCACCAAGGGAGAAGGCAAGAGCTTCACCTTCGAGGTGGACGACTACAACCGCTACTACCTGAACACCCTCTACGAGCTGCTGACCGGCTACGGCACCGTGGACGAGGTCTGGTTCGACGGCTACGACCCGACCGGCGGCAAGCAGAAGTACAGCTTCGACGACTGGTTCCGTATGGTGCGCGGCCTGCAGCCGAGTGCCTCCGTCTTCGGCGGGCCCGACCTGCGCTGGGTGGGCAACGAGGACGGGTACGCGCGTACTTCGGAGTGGAGCGTGGTGCCCGCCAAGGGCGGCACCGGACCGGACGAGCAGCGCGACCCGACCTTCGGCTACACCGAGGACGACATCGCCGGGGACGACCGGCTCACCACGGCGTCGAACCATCTGGCCTGGTTCCCCGCCGAGTGCGACGCGCGCCTCCAGCCGACCTGGTTCTGGCACCCGAACCAGCAGCCCAAATCGCTGGCGGCGCTGGAGGACATGTACTTCGGCTCGGTCGGCCGCAACTGCCAACTGCTCCTGAACGTGGGCCCGAACCAGTTGGGCAGGTTCGGGCAGACCGAGGTGGACCGGCTGACCGAGTTCGGCGACCGGATCCGCTCGCTCTTCAGGACGAACGTCGCCGAGGGCGCGAGCGCCGCCAACGACTCCGGCACCACCAGCACCGAGGGCAACGGCCCGGCCAACGTCCTGGACGGCGACGACACCACCGCCTGGCAGCCCTCGGCCCGCACCGGCTCTCTGACCGTGGACCTCGGCGGCGCCGAGCGCTTCGACACGGTGCTGCTCCAGGAGCGGATCAAGACCGGGCAGCGCGTCACCTCCTTCGCCGTGGACACCTGGGACGGCGGCCAGTGGCACGAGGCCACCAAGGCGACCACGATCGGCTACAAGCGCCTGCTGCGCCTCGGCGAGCCGGTCACCAGCGCGAAGGTGCGCCTGCGGGTCCTCGGCTCCCGCGCCACCAGCCCGGACATCGCCACGCTCGCGTTGTACGACGGGGGCAGCGCGCTGAACCTCGCCAAGGGCCGCCCGGCCACCCAGTCCTCCTCGACCCAGGCGAACGGCGAGGCGGCGCACGCGACG